>CAZZKJ010000036.1:0-24320 GCA_964654695.1 uncultured bacterium
GCCCTTACTTCACGCTGGTTCACGATGGATTTCTTATGCTGATGTATATATTCGATCGGATCCTCGATTGTTATGATGTGACAGCTTCGCTCCTTATTTATTTTATCGATAATGCTGGCCAGCGTTGTGGATTTGCCGCTACCGGTTGGGCCCGTTACAAGGACCAGTCCTTTTTGCTTATCTGCAAGTTTCTCCACGATCGAAGGAAGCCCCAGATCTTTAAAAGTGAGGATGTCGTATGGGATCTGTCTTATGGCCAGGCTGGTTACGCCTCTTTGCAGGAAAACGTTCGCCCGGAACCTGCTGAGCCCCTTGACGCCGAAAGAAAAGTCGAGTTCGCGCTCTTTCTCGAATCTTTTTTGCTGCTCTTCATTCAGAATGCTGTAAGTAATCTTGAGCGTATCTTCCGGGGTCAGCACCTCGTGTTCTGTTCCGATGATCTCTCCATCGACCCTGAACTGCGGAGACACACCGGCGGTTATATGCAGGTCTGAAGCTTTTTTGTTTATCATTTCCTGAAGAAGTTCTCTCAGATTAATCATTCTTTCCCGCCTTTTTATTGTTCGCTTGTCTCGCGAAGGACTTCTTCCAGAGACGT
This sequence comes from uncultured bacterium, assembly GCA_964654695.1. Taxonomy (GTDB): domain Bacteria; phylum Krumholzibacteriota; class Krumholzibacteriia; order WVZY01; family WVZY01; genus CAZZKJ01. Next base: position 599 of record CAZZKJ010000036.1, read on the forward strand.
GAGTCCCATCTTGAATTTGCCGAGCCCATCCGCTCTAAGAGTTAACATACCTTCTTTTACTGCCTGCTTTTTAATATCCGTTGTGGAACGCCTTTCCACGATCATCTCTTTTAATGCGCCGCTTATCTGCATCACTTCGTACAAACCCTGTCTGCCGGAATAGCCAGTATCATTGCAGTGCACGCAGCCTTTGGCCTCGAAAAGAGTCAATTCTTCGGGCGTTTCCTCGATACCCAGTTCCTTCAGGGTTTCAGCATGCAGTTTTACTTCCTGTTTGCATTGGGGACAAAGCTTCCTGACAAGCCGCTGCGCGACAATCATTATGACTGAACTCGCCACCAGGAACGGTTCAATTCCCATATCAACCAATCTGTTCATGGAACTGGCTGCATCGTTGGTATGCAGGGTGCTGAGAACCAAATGCCCCGTGAGGGCGGCTTTGGTTGCAATGGATGCTGTTTCCAGATCACGAATCTCGCCGACCATTACTATGTTCGGGTCCTGACGCAGAAACGCCCTCAAGGCCGCAGCGAAAGTCAGGCCTATGTCTTCGTGCATGTTTACCTGATTGATTCCATCGAGGTTGTATTCTACGGGGTCTTCGGCTGTCATGATATTGCAGTGAGGCTTGTTTATCTTGCTTAGAGCGCTGTAGAGGGTGGTGCTCTTTCCCGATCCCGTAGGGCCCGTCACCAGCACCATTCCATATGGGCTTTCAATGCAATTCAAAAACCTCGCCAAGGAATTCTCTTCAAAACCAAGCTTTGACAGGTCGATCTGCAGGTTGCTCTTATCCAGAATTCGCATCACGACTTTTTCGCCGTATATAGTAGGCAAGGTACTCACGCGGAGGTCGATTGGTCTCACGCCGATACGAATCTTGATTCTTCCGTCCTGCGGCACGCGCTTTTCAGCGATATCCAGTTCGGCCATGATTTTCAGCCTCGAAATAATGGCTCCCTTCATTTTGAACGGAGGCGACATCATCTCGTGGAGCATCCCGTCGATCCTGTATCGAACCCTGAGGGATTTCTCATAAGGTTCTACATGAATATCACTTGCGTTTTTTGCCACTGCATCCGATATAAGGCTGTTCACAAGTTTCACAACAGGCGAATCAGCCGACTGTACTTCTTCGAGTCCGATATCTTCATCCTCGTCCTCCACTATCTCGAAGTCTTCTTCCATGTCTTTCATGATGCTGGCCAGCGAATCCGCCGAGTCATAAAGCCGGTCTATGGTTTTCTTGATCGCTGTTTCTGTTGAAACTACAGCGCTTACTTCGAAACCGGTTATGAACTTTATATCATCGATCGCGAAGATATTATCGGGATTGGACATGGCGACGGTAAGATGCCGTCCTGCTCTTTTGATTGGAACGACCTGGAACTTGGCTGCGACCTCGCTTGGAATCAAGGCGACCGCATCTTCGTCGATCTCCACATCATCAAGGTTGACGGCAGGAACGTTGTATATTTGTCCCATGAATTCGGCGAACGCCATTTCGGAAATGGCGCCTGACTTGACCAGATTATAGCTGAGGCTGCCGCCTTCTGTTTTTTGGATATCGAGAGCTTTGGTGAGCTGTTCCTGGGAAATCAGGCTGGAGTCGACCAGTTTTTTTGCGATTTTGTCTTTCACAAATCCCCCTGCGGATAAAATACATTGTTTGCGCGGACATCAGCAAAAATCGACTATTTCTTCATAAACTTGAGCGAATTCCGCAAGAGTTATGCCACGAGAAAGCCCTGCGGTTGCAATGATAAACGAATATACTATCCAGTACGTTGCGAGAGAGCGCCAACGCATTGCAATACGGTAATGCAAAATGCGAATCGCTAAAAGCCGGGGAGAACCTCCTAATATCTGAGCTGGTTCTCCTCCGACAGCTCTTTGAATTTAGATATTTTTTTGGGACCGATACCCTTGATTTCAAGAAGATCTTTCCAGGAAGTGAATGGCCCCTTGCCGGTTCTCGCTTGTATTACCCTGTCAGCAAGGACCGGACCAATGCCTTTTAGAAGGATTAGAGAGTCGAGCGGCGCTCTGGAAAGAAAAGCCAGTGGAAATTTCAAGAAGTCATTTGGAGTTTTATCAAGGCTTTCGAAGTCGGATATGAGGTTTTTTATCTCCGCGGGCGGCGCACCGTTCGAAGCAGCACCGGGAGCGACAACGGATCGGGATGATTTTGCCGACTCATTACCGGGCAGGGACGACAGGATTTCAACCAAGAAAAAATACGTTATTACCAAGGCGGCGCCCGCTATTCTCCTGATCATCCTCAGCCTCCCCATCCCCGGCAGCCTTCGATAAAAGCTACATCGTTATAGTCATGCCCGCAATCACAGTCCGGCCCGGAGCGGGATATCCTTTTATCTCCTCGTAGCGCTCGTCCAGGGCGTTCTTCAGACGCAGGTACAAGCTGCTTTCGCCGACAACAGGCATGCCCCCATCCAGCGAGTAGCGGACTCCCAGGTTCAGGTAATTGTAAGATCCCAGCCGCTCCCCCGCCTGAACCCGGTCTCCTTCATGGGTTATGAATGTCAGCGCGGCCAGCTGTTCTCCGATGCTGCTGTATTCTGCGGATAATTCGAGATTGGAAACTGGAATGAACGCGGCGAATAAATTGAAAGAATTCCGCGGTCTTCTGGCCAGGGGTTCCTCGATTTCAAACTTTGCGCTGCGCGCTTTTTGAAAAGTATAATTGCAGCGCAAGAATCCTCTTGAACCCAACAGTGAAGAATATTCCAATTCGATTCCGCTGTAATGAGCTTCTGCAATATTTTCTGTTTTCCAGGTTTTATCGTTGTATGCGATCATATCACTGACATCGAGCTGAAAAGCAACAGCGGTGATGGCCGCATTTTCCAGGCGGAATCCAGATAAAAAAGCAAGCGGCTGATCTAATCCCGCCTCAGCGTTTTGAGCGATCTCCGGCTTCAGATCCGGATTCCCGTAGTTGGGGAAATAGAGATCCCCCAGCGTCGGCACCCTGAATCCACTGCTCCATCCCGCGCGAACCCGGGTCCCGACACTCCTGACTGTATAAGCAACTTTTACCTGTGGAGATATTCTCGAAGCGAAAAGAGAAGGATTATCATTTCTTACACCCAAAAGCAGTTTTAAACGCCCGTGGATCCGCGAATGCAACGCGGCGGAAACGGCGTTCGTATTTACGCTTTTATCCACCGATGTAAACGATGAATAAAAACTATTATCGAGCCTGGAAGCTCTTTCGCTCTGGTGCTGCCATGACAGTATTAGAAACGTCCCCTCTTTGAGTACTATCTGCTCGTCAACAAGAACATCAAGTTTATCCGTGTTCAGCGATGTATCGGAAAAATTTGGATCGATATCCGATCCGTTGTAATTCCTCAGCCGGTTTATGCTCACTCCTCCGCGGATTTCCGTTTTCAGGCGCTTTTTCCAGAATTGTTTGATTTTCGCATACCCGTTGACAAGCTCGCCTTCCTGGGAATTATTGGGATCAATATACTGGTGATAATTATAATCACTCATATCAAAATAATACGACAGGGGCAGGGATTTGTAATAATCCGTAAACAGAAGCCCCATAGAAAGAGTGGCGTTATCGGCTACCTGCATATTCGCTGCGGCGCTCGCGCTCGAGTTCTTGTAAGCATCCCTTGGATTCAGGCCGTCACTGCTGATGTGCGAAACGTTCAAAGAATAATTAACCGCCGAGCCGTTACCGCTCGTTCCAGCCGCAACGCGGCGAAGCCCGTTCCCGCCCGCTTCGCCGGTTACGCGGAAGCGCTCTCTCCGCCTGCTGTTTCTCAAAATAACGTTTACGACACCGCCGATGGCATCGGCGCCGTACAAAGATGTTTGTGTTCCCCGCACGACCTCCACCCTTTCTATCTCGTCGGCGCTTACGTGGGCTATATCAAACCCCCCGTAGAACGGATCATTGACTTCGATGCCGTCCACCATTACCAGCAAATGGCTTGCTTCGCTTCCCCTGAGCCTGAGCTGGGTAAGATTGCCGTATGAACCGTACTGCTGCACCTGCAAACCGGGAACCAGCCGCAGGACTTCTCCAAGGTCTTCGGCATGAATCGCATCGATCTCCTTGCGGGTAATAACGGTTAAACTCGACAAGGCGTCCCTGGCTCTCTGAGAAATTTTATCAGCCGTGACAACAATTGGATCGACTTCATAGACGATCTGAGACCGGGAAGAAGCCGCATACACCGACAAGATGACAATTGCGGCAGGCAAAACGGTTTTTAACACTTTCACTTCTGCTCCTTTCAGTTATTCAAATATGTTCCACTGGATACCATAGACAAACGTCCTGGGGGTCATGAGATAAGGCCACTCGGTATAGTATCCCTTATTGAAAAGATTAAGAAAATGCAAATAGAAATGCGCGTCCAGCAGACTGATATCCAACTTAATATTGGCCGTATCGAAAGATGGCACCCTGCCGCTCTCGACAAAAGTTTTAGCACTGGAATGGGCGTACTCTAAAGCCAAAGCCAGCGAGCTTGACCTCTTGAATAAATCCGTACCCAAAGACAACCTCGCAAACAACCTGCTGTGGGGAGCGGAAGAGAGAAAAGGTCCTTTATCGCCGTTTGTCAGTACCCCCCCTCCACTCAGCAGCATATGAACTCCGTAATAGTCTTCCTTGAAAACCGCCCGGCCGCTCAGAATCCCCATGCTTTCGGAGGGGCCGTTTACAAGCTCGATTAATGTCAGTCCGTTCGACTCCGACCGCATGGCAGTGATTACATCGCCGACACGCAATGTACTCAGGCTAACCTCGCACATAAAACTCCGGAACAATCCGCGAAACATTGCACCGACTTCAATGAGATTCTCGCCCTTCAATTTGCCGTTTCCGGCGCTAAAAACGGAATCAGCATGAAGATTCGTATGCAGTGGAATAAATAATTCCGCCAGGCTGGGCAACCTGTATAAACGTGCACCGAACGCCGTAATGGTTTTATCGCGGCCAATTGAACGGGAGAGGTTGAGACGCCCTCCCCATCCCGTTGAATAAGAAAACTGCCGGGAAGCATGAAGATCCGCACTGGTCGACAAGTTTCCCGCCGAATGCTGAAAAGCTGTTCCCAGGAAAACCGTATTCAATCTCGGATCGGCATAAGAGCCCGCCACTTCTTCATGAGCCAGCGTATTCTCAACACCTGCTGTCATACGCATGCCAAGCCCCTGCGCACTGGAAAAATTCCAAGCCGCCGCCGCTCCGATGGTCCGGTTGTCGCTGAGTGAATCCTCAGCGGTATTCTCATACTCGCGTTCGTATGCGCTCAATTCGACTCCGTTCACCTCAGCAGCAATAGATGCTAAATGGCCATTTTTCATATGGGCACCCTTGGGATCGCTTAAATCTCCCTGGAAAGAGCTCTTGAAACGCCTGAAGGAAAAAACATATTTCTTGTCGGCGGAGAGTTTTCCCCTAATCCGCATTGTATACATCCGTGATGTAAAACTTCCCATGCCCGCTACCGGTTGAAGATTTTCCGAGTTGAAACCATAGCCACCGTTAAGAAGTTCGTCGTAAGCGAAGTCCACGCCCGCACGCGATTGCACTGATGAGAACCGAACTCTGCGCTGTTTTATCTCGTTGTTCCCTTTGGAGAGATTTATCTCCGTGGACGGCTTGTTTCGGGGAGCTTCGGGGAAAGGAATGTCGATGACGCCTTCCATGGATGCGCTTCTTTCTTCATATTTCCGGCCGTAGACTAATGCGCCGATGGAAGTCGTCGGTACCAACGCTACGGGAGCGAAATCTCCCTGCGGATCATTGAAAGGTATGCCATCGAGATATATGCTGCACCTTCCCGCTCCCATTCCGTATCTCGACAGTCTGGAATCGGCACCTATCGGGCCCCGCCGGCTGAGAAGAAAAGAGGTTTCCGTTTCCAAGAAATTATCGAGGGAAAATGAATGATATGAAAGATAATTCTCCCTGCTAACGGAATCGAAAGGGCTCCGTGTCCATACACCACTGCCCATTGAATCCGCTGGTGCGGGCGTTCCCGCGTCAGAATCATTGTTTGCGCGGGCTGCAAACGCAAAAAAACCCAGGAGCAGAAGGAGCAGGAATAATGTCCCATTCATCGCCATCCTCGATTGAAAATATCTTCCTTTAACGGACGGCTTATCGACATCGGTTTTGCACATCAGCTTATCCCGATCAATTCATTTCTGAAGGGCTTTAAAACTCTCAAGACGGTTGGAAGCGCCAACGCGAACACTGCGGCATTCCAAACCTGATGGGCCGCCATGAACAGAATGCCGCCGGCTACAAAAGGCCAAAGACCGCTGTTTATGCCGGCGACCACGTAATAAGAAGCTATACTGGTCAAAAGATCATATATCAGGGTTATGATAAACCCGACCGCGCCTGCGACCAACAGTGAAGCCATACGGGAACCCATGCCGCCGATGGCGGGGGCCAGAAGCCCTCCGGCAAATCCGATGCTGCCAAAAGACACTATTTGAGCAAGCATGAGCGGAGGCAGCGATGCCCCCATGGGATTGAAAAGAGAGTAAAAAGTCATGGCGGCAATACCGACCAAGCTCCCCGTCCTTCGCCCGAGAAGAAACCCGGAGATAAATACATTGACAGTCATGAGTTCGATATTCGGTACAGCTGCCAGAGCATAGCCCAGGGCTACCGTTAGGGCGGTCAGCATGCATGCAAGAATGCTTTTTTTTCTCATGATATCTTTTTTGCGATCACAAGCCGGTCCGAGGTGGATACAACAAAAGCCTTGCTGCCAAGGCTAAAGAGAAGGTGGGAGGAAACCCGGCCTCTCCTCGGATAGCCATCGCGGTTCCATGATTTCAGGCAGGTCTCCTGGCTCACGGCATGCTCCTCAGTGCCTTCCCCGCTTTTGCGAGTGGATCAAAACTGAGTCACCGTTTACAGTGGCGGGACCGCGCTGGATTTTCACCAGCTTCCCTTTTAAATCGATCAAGATACCTGAAACAAGATTATGTTATAAAACGCTGCTGGTTTTAACCGGCAACAGCATACATAAGCTCAGCATGCGCGTCAACCAAAATTACTTGCAGTTTTTCCGCTGTTCAATGGAGCACAACGAGCTTCTTTGAAAACGCCGATTTACCTGCTGAGATCCGGAGGAAATAAACACCGGACGGCAGGAGGCCGCCCGCCGAATCCTCGGCTTTCCATGCGAGGCTATTTATGCCGGCGCTGAGTACTGAATTCTTATCATAAACCAATCGCCCGGCAACATCATAGACAGCTACCCGGGCCTGCAGAGCGGCGGAAGACGACACGATGAAACTAAACGTTCTAACTGACGGATTTGGCGAAGCCGATAGCAGGACCAAGGCTGGAGCGGCCCCGGCGGTCGTAATATCCCTCTGCCAAATGAGACGCGCTCCGCCGGCTTCCATGGAGATCAGGTTGTAAGTGTAGTCTCCGGGTCCGGGAACATCTGCGGCCGTAATAGAGGTTCTATTCCCCGACAAAAGGAGATTGAATGGAACGGATGTAATTCCCTCCAAGTCATCGCGCCTTATTCTCTCAATCTTCAAGCTTTGTCCCTCGTAGCCTACAAGTTCTCCATGTAAGCGGACGGCGGGGCCTTCTATTTCAACATTCATAAAAGCTATGGAAAAAGTGGTAACGATTGTATCGAATACATCGAGTACCCTGCGCATAAAATCCGCGCGCTGCTGAGCGCCCAGATATCCCGAGCCTCCCAGCATAACGGTCATGTATATACGCTCCGATCCCTCTGAGCCGTGGGCGGCGGTCCCGCGAACCACACCACTTTGATCCACCACGAGTGTATCTGTTTGGGGCAGCGGAGAAAGAGAACCAACATAGTCGTCCGGCGCCCCTCCATTATCGTAGGCAAATGCAAATCCACTTAACGGAGACGAGGAAACCGTCCGCCAGGAATCCACATTCCCCACCACCATAGATGCTCCGGGTTGGAAATTACAGCCCCAATAACTCCAAAAAGCGACCTGCGTTGAATCCGGCGAACCCTGCAGCGGATCCAGCCATTCGCCCAATCTCGAGCTTTCCAGAAAAACATCTCCTCCTCTATCCATGAAGCCCATCAGTGCCTGCATTTCAGCATTCACTAGATTGGCACCCGATAAATTGAAACCGCCTATGATATAAATAGCACCGCAAAGCGATAAGTCCGCAGGCAGGGAATCCGAAACGATGAAATTTATGGAATTTGCAGAAAGCGCTTTGCCGAAAGCGTATTCTTCCCCCAGCGCATAATTAAAGTCATCGTTGATTCCATCAAACGGTCTTGCACATCCGTCCCGGTCGAGCACTAATATATAAGGACTGGCTGGAGCATTCGGGTGATTATGTGAGGCCGACAGGATATATTCGAAACTGGTTCCAGTCCAACTGACAACATTGGTAATGACCATCAAGGAATCACATTCGAACCAATCCTCCACCGCGATCATGTGCGGACTCCACCCCACCGTAGTCGGATAATAATGATTAATAGTAACCGCCCCCCCTCCTATGAACCTCGTTACGGTTATTATCCATTCGGCATCGGGATTGAGCTTTATGCTGAGCGAAAGAGTGTCGGTATTATGGTCCCCCAGAAACATAAGGTAATTGCATGCCAGCGGCCCCGGCCTGAAATGGGTCAAATAACCGTTCAGCGGAAGGCATTCGGTATCTTTTTCAAATAATATATCAGGATATAAACTTCCCTCACTGTAGTGATAACCGTCGTCGCGCGCGCCGGTAAAATAATTCCACAGGGTAAACCGGGCAAATTGATCGGTCAACATCGTCCCCTCCGCTCCGAGCATGGTGTCGGTCGCATTCAGCGAATTTGGCCCCGGCGTAAGGCCGCATTGGTCAAGCACATTTACCAGCATTCCATCTCCGAAATTCTCCGTCAGGAACACGGCCCAAAGTACATTGCTGTAACGCCAATCCATCAAAGGCTTCTGAGGCGTTGCGAAAAAAACAGGCAGGCGTGAAAGATAGCTGTTGAGGCTGTCGTAAACCCGCTCTTCCGCCCATACGGAAATCATTTCGAGGAATGTCAAATCCTCGCTGTAATCATATCCAATCTGAACGACATGGAAATACTCGTGGGCGGTAACGATATCCAGATTGGCTAAAAGCGTATCGACAACCTCAAAAAATCCCGTCGCCCCGGCGGTGTACGGAGGAGAAGGTACAAGATCTTCCCACACCGTCAGCCCGCTGAAAGGAACTCCGGAAGCGGAGATAATATATATATCCGTTCTGGAGTCCCCTCCGTTCGCGCCATCCGAAGGAGGAACGACGAAACCAAGCGTATCTATGAGAACGCGGTATGATCTCTCGGCGGCGTCCAGAGATCTCTGTGCATATGCGCCGAGAAGCGTGTCCGAATAATGAATGACGAAATGCGCTGATCCCAGCGTATAAGGTCCATCCGGAGGCCTGACATACTGAGATGAACCCGGCATGATATCGCCTGTGGACGAGCCGGGCTGCGAGATTCCGCATATCGGCTGTAAACCGGCGGACTGCTCATAAGCAGCGAATGGCGTGGCTGGACAAAGAGAGAGGATGCAAATTTCGATCACGAGAAAAACCGGAACAGCGAAACCGGAGGACCCGCGGGGCAGAGATATGAAATGCTTGCAAGGATATAACATTCTTCTTAAACCTGGCGATCTAACACATTAAGTATATTATAATTATACGATTCCGGGCAGAGAGGGTCAATCAGAATTTCGGGAAATATTCGTTGAGACTTCGAGGATATTAGGAGTTCTTTGCGTAATGCTTTATCTTCTCGGAGACGTCTCTGAAAGCAACATCCACTACATAGACATCTTCAAAATAATTCTTGGCCTTTTCCGTATCTTCGATCATTTCATAGGCTAGACCCAATGTATAAATCAATCCCAGAGAATCCGTGTCCCTCCCGCTTACCAGGCTCAAGCCTTTTTCAAGCTGCTTGATGGCTAATTCAGGCTGATTTTGTTTCATGAAGCAAAGTCCGATCATCTCCAGGCTCTTTACCTGGAATCCCCCCGCCTTCGAGGCCAATTGAAACTCGTGTATGGCTTCAGGAAGCAGATCCATTTCCAAGTATGCCATTCCCAGATCATAATGACTTCTATAATCTTCATCATCTATTGCATCTTTTATTTCAGATTTGAATTCGTCCACGATCTTGGAAACGTGTATACCTTTTTCTGAAGCTGCAGGTCGATCGGATTTATCCTTGGCTTTTGAATCATTGCCGGGTTCGCACGCCGTTTCTGCCCGGGAAGGAGCCGGTTCAACATTGTTTGCGGGGCCGGAAGGCTCGGAACGATCATTACCGGGGGCCGGCGGAACAATTGCATCAGGCGGCGCAGATGTGGCTGCGGAATCATCTATCTTGATTTCGCCGTAATCCAACCCGGGGCCATCCTCGGAATCATCACCGTCTCCGTCCGGTCTTGAACCTGTGGGTATCTCTGCAGTCTCCGTGGCTCCGCCGTGCGGAGAGGATTTATCCTTGTAAGAAACTGCAGTTTCCGCTTTTGCCCCTGCAGGAGCCTGCGGTTCGTCCTCAACATCACACCCCAGTACTTTCAATTTTACTTCTACCTCTTTGCGCTTTTCACCATCGCCGTTGCTGCTGTACAAGCCGCGCAATTTCATCAGAGCCTCAATGCCCTCCTTCCTGAATTCCCATTTCAGCAGGAGGTCGGCCACCTTCTCGACTATTTCAGTGCTGCTTTCCATTTCTTTGTACACACTCTCGACTTTGACTTTGAGATCCGCAGGCTGCATGCTGACATCGAAAACAAGCTTATCCATATAGGAATTGAAATATGAAACGGCTTCTTTTTCCAATCCCTGGGCTTTTCTCAGCCGCCCCAGTGAAAACAGCACTTCCAGCCGGTTGGGACTAAGGCGGAGTATTTTCTTGCATACTGCTATAGCGTTGTTGAACAGACTAACCCGTGAATAAGCTTCGATTGCTGAATCGAAACTTTCAAAAGCATCGTGCTTGTTGCCAACTTTAAGGTAGAGATCTCCGAGTTCGTTAAAAATATTGGGGTTGTTCTTATCAAGGTCGGCCAGCCGCTTGTATTCTTTGATAGCTTTCGGCCAATCCCTCTTGCGAACATATTCCAGAGCTTTTTTCCTTAAAGCATTAGTTTTCGACAACTCTTCAGCTCCATAGTTTAGTTTCGACTGCGGGCTTCGCTGCTGCAGTCCCTGCCCGCGGCAAAAACTTTTTCGATAATGTTGATGCCGAATCTATAAGGCAGTTCCCTGTAATCGGCGGCCTTCAGGATAATAAAATCCGTTCTTTTTCCAGTTTCCAGGCTTCCGACTTCATCCTCGCGCCCTAAAACACACGCCGGATTGTATGTGCAGGCCGCAAGGGCTTCCGCCGGAGACATACGCATGAAGGAACATGCAATAGACATCATCATCGGCATCGATTCGCTCGGCGAGCTGCCGGGATTGAAATCCGTAGCCAGGGCAACAGCAGCGCCCGAATCGATCAATTCTCTTGCCCGCGCAAATTCCAAAGAAGGCAATCCGAAACTTGTTCCCGGAAGAAGCACAGCGATAGTGCTCGATGATGCAATCTTGGCAAGACCGTCATCGCTCATTTTCGTCAGGTGATCTGCGCTCACTGCATCCAGTTTTACGGCCAATTCTGCCGAACTCGTATCAAAAAGTTCATCGGCATGCAATCTGGCTTTTAGACCTGCCTCTTGGCCCGCCCGCAATATTCGTTCCGCTTCACCGGTATCAAACACCCCTTTTTCGGAAAAAACATCTATAAATTCGGCAAGGCCTTCGCGGGCCACATGAGGTATCATCTCATTCACCAAGAGGTCCACGTATTCCGTTCTTCTGCCGGCAAAATCCAGCGGAACTGCGTGCGCTCCCAGAAATGTGGAAGCAACCGATATGGGAAGCGCTTGCGATAATCGTTCGATCACACGGAGCTGCTTCACTTCATTCTTTAAATCCAAGCCGTAACCGCTTTTTATTTCAATTGTTGTAGTTCCATAATTCATAATCTGTTTTATTCTCTTCAGTGATATCTTATACAAATCATCGTGATCCATAGCCCTGAGATCGGACACGCTTTTTGCGATTCCCCCTCCTTTTTTGGCTATTTCCTCGTATGGAGTCCCCATCAAGCGCCATTCGTATTCCTCAACGCGGTATCCGGCAAATACCGCATGCGTGTGACAATCCACGAATCCCGGAATAACTACGGTCCCACCGGCATCTATTTCCACGCAGCCTGCGGTTGGTCTGACACTTTTCATTACATCATCCATGGAGCCGACTGCTGTTAGACGGCCGTTCAAAGATGCCAGGGCTCCTTTTTCTATTAGCCCCACATCAGATAAATTTCCGCCCCGCCGTGGGCCGGGCGCAGAGGCGGCCATGGATAATAGTTGACGACAATTAATAAGAAGAAGATCTGCTTCCCGTTTCAAAACCGCTCCTAGCAAAATCCGTGTACGAATGTGGATGCCGGTCGTGACTTCAACTGCTGGTGATCAGCTTTCAAGAAACGGGATTTTTATACCGTGCTTGACGGCGGTTTCTTTTGCGATCGCATAGCCAGCATCTGTATGTCTTGCAATCCCTATGCCAGGGTCACCCGTCAGGCAGCGCTCTAATTTGAGGGCTCCATCACCGGTGCCGTCGGCCAGGACGGCAAGCCCGGCATGAATCGACAACCCTATACCCACGCCACCGCCGTGATGAACGCTTACCCAGGCGGCTCCGTTTACGGCATTGAGAAGAGCATTGAGGATAGGCCAATCCGCTATGGCATCGCTTCCATCCATCATGTCTTCTGTTTCCCGGTAGGGGCTGGCCACAGATCCGCTGTCGAGATGGTCGCGGCCTATCACTATCGGTGCGGAAATCTTTCCCTTATTCACCAGATCGTTCAAAGCCATACCGAAACGGGCCCGCTCGCCATAGCCCAGCCAGCAAATGCGCGCTGGAAGTCCCTGAAAGGCTACTTTGGATCTGGCGAGGCGTATCCATCGGATCAGCGCTTCTCTTTCAGGGAAAAGCTCCATGATCAGATCGTCGGTGACGTGAATATCAGCAGGATCGCCCGACAGAGCTATCCACCGAAATGGCCCCTTGCCCTCGCAAAACAAAGGCCTGATATATGCCGGAACGAAACCGGGGAAGCAAAAAGCATCGGCAAATCCTGCTTTTTCGGCCTGCCCCCTGATGTTGTTCCCGTAATCGAAAACTATCGAACCACGTTTTTGAAATCCTGCCATGGCTTCAACATGACGGGCAATCGACGCTTCTGCACTGGCTATATAATCGTCGGGGTTCTTGCGCCGAAGCTCCGCTGCTTCTGCAAGAGTGAGACCTTCGGGTATATACCCGTTAAGAGTGTCGTGTGCGGAAGTCTGATCCGTCACTATATCGATATCCGCTTCCCTCTCGAGGATTTCGCTGAAAACAGTTGCGGCGTTTCCTAATAGTCCTATTGATAAAGGTTCCCCGCTTCTGCGGGCATCGTTGGCTTTGGCGAGCGCATCATCCAGGTTCTCCGCGCAAATATCCAGATATTTGGTTTTTAGTCTTTTTTCTATGCGCTCGGGATCGACTTCCACCGCCAGGCAGACGCCTTCGTTCATCGTGACGGCAAGAGGCTGTGCTCCACCCATCCCTCCCAATCCTGCCGTAAGCACAAGCTTGCCCCTGAGTGAAGAACCAAAATGCTGGCCGGCGCAGGCTGCGAATGTTTCATACGTTCCTTGCAGAATGCCCTGCGTGGCTATGTACATCCAGCTGCCTGCGGTCATCTGACCGTACATCGTGAGCCCTTTGGACTCCAGCTCCCTGAAGCTTTCCCATGTTGCCCATTTAGGAACCAGGAGCGAATTCGCTATCAGCACCCTGGGGGCTCCCTCGTGACTTTTGAAGACACCGACGGGCTTTCCAGATTGGACGAGCAGCGTTTCATCATTTTCGAGCGAACGCAGATGTTCTACGATAGTCTCGAATGCCTTCCAGCTGCGTGCAGCCTTGCCGCTGCCTCCATATACCACCAGGTTTTTCGGATCTTCGCCGACTTCGGGGTCCAGGTTGTTGCAAAGCATCCTCAGCGCCGCTTCCTGCGCCCACCCCCTGCATTGGAGTCTTGAACCGCGGGGAGCTCGTATAGAGCGGTCCTTGATATTGATGTAATCGACCGTCATGATTTATCTCCTTTGTCGATCATAAAACCTTCGCAGCTTCGGCTATCAGCCCTCTTCTGCTAACGCACTTATTGTAATTATCCGATAACGCCTGCATGGCTACGCGGCCGTAAGGCTTTTTTTCCAATCGCGAGTCCAATATTATCACTACGCCGCGGTCGCTGCCAGTCCGAATCAAGCGGCCGGCGCCCTGCTTCAGCTTCAAGACGGCGTCTGGAAGAAACATTTTTGTGAATGGATTTTCACCGAGCCTTTTCAATCTCTCCGCTCTCGCATTAACCAGGGGGTCCGACGGTACTAAAAACGGCATTTTAAGTATCATAACGATTTCCAGAAGTTCACCTGGCAGGTCGACTCCCTCCCAAAAAGATGAAAGCCCGAACAGTATTTTGGGCCCCGTTTCCTTAAAATTCTCCAGCAGAGCCACGCGTCCGGATGCTTCGGTTTGAAATAGAATTTTTCCTGACCCGCTTCCATAATCTCCAAGAAGCTTGCTGAGAAAATCCACCTGGCGCCGGGAAGTGCATAAAACCAGTATTTTCTTTGAAACCGCTTCCGACAATTCGATTACCAATTTGGCCGCTTCCTGCAGAAAAGAGCTGGAGGCCGGATCCGGCATGTATGCGCCCAGCAGTACCGTCCTCTGTTCATTCATGTCAAAGGGACTGTCGAACAGGTGCGTCTCCACCCGCCTTGTTCCGGCCAATCCCGTTGATTCCAGTATAAATGAAAAATCTCCATCTACGGCCAGCGTGGCTGAAGTCAGCAGCACTGAGGAGGCGCATTCTTCCAGCAACGAGCCCAACTGTGCGCTTACATCCACCGGTGAAGCCAGCAGCTCGGCGGGTTCTGCCGTCGAAGAACACTTGATAAAGAAAACATAATCCTCATCATCCGCCTCGGTAATAAAATCAAAAGTTTCATAGAGCTCGCGTGCTGCTTTTTTGTAATTGGCAATTATCTGCTCAGCAGTGCCCTCATTATCCACATCGTTATTATCCAACAGCCGCTGCATATCATCCAATCCGCGGACCAGAGAATTCATTTTCTCTTTCAGAACGGAGACGCTCGCTTCAGCGCTTTCCAGGATGGAAGATCCCTGCTTGTATACAATGCTTCGAGCATATTCGTAATTTTTCCCGGTATCTTTTGATATCGCTCCTTTTTCCAGAGCGACCCGGGAAATGAACTGAAGAAACAATTCAGTCAATGCATGGGTTTCATTTATCGCTGCGGCAAATTTCTTCCAGGTTCTCTCTATATCCGGCGATCTTTCAGGGTGATTTCCGGCCGCCATGCCCCGCGCATAATTCAGAGTTTCATCAAAAAACGGAGGCAGCAGGCTCCTGTCGCCACCCGTAATGGCGTGGCGGTTGAATCCCAGCGTGAGATAGTTCATAGCGGCTTCCTGCAAATGATGGGCTTCGTCTATTACCAGCAAGTCGAACGGTCCCAAAGCTATGCCTCCGGCCGATAGGTGCGTGAAGAGCAGAGCATGGTTTATAAAAACCACCGTGCTTTCCGAGGCTTTTCTGCGCGAGCGAATCAAGAAACAGTCTTCTTTAACGGTGCAGCCCTTGCAAACATCATCGCTGGCCGGACACCTGAGACGGGTTCTAACAGCTGAATCCATTTTTTCAAAAGCACTGATGTTTTCCAGTATCCCCTCCGAGTCGCGGTCTATACAGTCGAGCGCATCCGCGGCGGCATCCTCTTTATCGCCAATGCTTCTTTGCAATGCGTAAACAGCTTTTTTGCAGGCGTAATTGCGGCGCCCCATCATTACCGCTCCCTCGTCGGTCATTCCCGCGGACCCAAGAGCCAAAGGAAAATCCTTCTTTATCAACTGCGTCTGAAGATTGCGTGTGTGAGTGCTAACCAGGGCTCTCAATCCCGTTTCGCCGCATCGAAGCAGCAGAGGTATTAAATAAGCCAGGCTTTTACCCAGTCCCGTACCGGCTTCGACAACCGCTATCTTTCCCGCGGACATGGCACGGCCTGCCGCCAATGCCATTTGCTCCTGCTCGAGCCTTCTTTCAAAACCTGAACCGAGCCGGTCGGGAAGCCTCTTACGAAACGCGTTCTTTATTTTTTCTGCAAAATTATCCATTGCTTTAAAATTTATAACCCATTATGACATGTACTTTGGTCTGGCGCAGCGACAGCTTTTCGCCTATTCCAAAGCTCAGATCCACATTACCCACCCTGGTAGGAGTCCGAATACCGAAGCCAAACCCAGAACGCAGCAAGCTCTCATCTTTTAATCCGCCATCCAAAATGGGTTTTGGCTGCAAAACATAACCACCGTCGGCGAACATGTAGAGATGCTCGAACCTCGTGCTTCCTATACGGAACTCCAGACGCGTATAGGCGGTCCGTCTGCCGTGAAACTGGTTCTCCCGATATCCCCTTAGAGTAGCGGCGCCTCCCATATAGAACTGCTCGGACAGGGGGACACTCGGTTCGCTGCTTTCTAATCCCGCGTATACCGAGCGGCTGTAAAACGTACCAAATCCGGCCGGTATTTCGAGCTCAATCCCGGTATTGATTATATACTGCGATAGGAATATTCCGACAGATTCGCCGCGGAGATAGCTTTTTTTCCTGGCATAAGTAAAACCCGCCTTTACGTTGAGCATGATCCCATCCCGCAAAAACAGAGCCCAGGTCAATCCGATCGAGCCGCGCCCTCGCCAGGAACGAAGGAGTTCTCCAGTGCTGAATACATTTCGATCTGCTTTGGCGCCCAGCGATAACTGCATTGCTCCTGCCATGGCAATTGGGAGACCGATTTCCACACCCAGCGATTGCCAGGTGTATATCGTATCCAGGCCGGTTTGCCTGAGGATCGCGCCCACGGATATATCTCGCCCGCGGAAGAACCTGTCGATGTAGGATAATGTCATATCGGTTCTGCCGGCTCCGTCATTACTCCATTTCAAATGCAGATCTTTGAGACTTCCTCCCATATTGACCAGTTTCAGTTCCGCGATACCGCTCAAAACCTTGGGATTATTTCCCTCGCGATCGGCATAACCGAGGGCCGCATTAAAAGAGCTTGGCTGCACTAATTCTTTCACCTTTATTACCGATTCCACGCTGCGCCCATCCGGTGATAGAATTACTTCGACGGCCTGTACGTCTGCAAATGCATTCGAAGCTCTCAGTTTTTTTACCGCAGCTTCGATTCTACTCGCGCTATAAGCGCCGCCTGTCTCAAGCCCCGACAAACCCAGGACTACTTGCTCCCGTGTCCGCAAGAGACCTTCAAATTTTATCTTTGTCAGATTTTTCTGCCCTCCATCCATTATGTAAAACGTCAAATTCACCTTTCCTGCCGCAATATCGAATCCTGCCGTATCCACCCATACCTGCACAAAAGGGAATCCGGCTTCGTCGTGAGCGCGCATCAGGCGGTTCACTCCGGCAACAAGTTTATATTGATCGAACGGTTCCCCGGCGGCGATGCCGAGAATTTTTCCTATCTCCTTCTTCCTGAAATGAGTTGAACCTTTAATTGCAATATTTCCGAATCTCGCCTGCGTGCCCTCGTCGACCGTCAAGATTGCCTGCGCACCGTTCTCTCCGGTTTCAAGAAATAACTTCGCGAAAAGAAAGCCTTGCGAAAAATATTCGCGCTGAACTTTATAAAGAGCTTTTCTCACCGCATTTAGCTCTTGGACATGTCCGATCATTCCGTTGATTTGCTCTACAGACATATAGCTGTTACCCCTGATTTCAACTGATGTTCCTGCATGAACACCGGTCCTCAGAAGAGCACAGGACAGGAGGGATACCGCAAGAATTGCCGTGATATGACTGTTAAAAATACGCACGTGTCTCCACCTTGAGGTTGTGCTCCACAATCATTTTGCCCAGGAAGCCTTTCTCGCTCCGTCCAAAATAAGTGGAAACGAGCGAGATTAATTTCGAAATACGGACGTTGGAAGTAAGACTCCATTTATGCGCATCCCCCTCGCTCGAAAAGAAAATGGGTTTTACGCCTAATCCCTTGTCTTCCAAGGTTCTGGTTACCTCGTATCGGCCATAAATGCTGGCATACTTCAAAACCCTGTAGACAAAGCTGGGCTTGAATGCAACCAGCTTGTCTTTGAACATCGATACCGCGTCATTTCTTCTGGCGAATTCCAAAGTACAATCCAGCGTGCTTCCTGCGGAGAATCTTATCCCACCGGTTCCGGCAACCGACATTGTCTCAACATCGTAGATGCTGCCCGTATTCTCGGATAAACCGAGTCCCCTCCTCCTGCGAATGCTGCGCTTCGCCTCCAGCGTTGCGGTAAACATCCCCGATAAAGACCGGTCGAACTTAACAGCTTGCTCGGAAAAGAACCTTTCCTCATTGGTTCCTTGAAAAAGATTATCCTCTTCATCAGTGCGCTGGTACTTGAGAGTCAATGAGGAATTCTTGTAGGATTCAAGAAATGACCAGTCCTGTCTCAAGTTGGTCACTCCGGAAAGGGTGCTTGCATCTCTTTGCAAAACCGATGGAAACATGAGGTATACCTTCCAGGGTTTTCCATACGTAGTTTTTTCAGTGACGCTAAAACTTTGATCTAGTGAAATGTTGCATTTGAGCCATGAGAAGAAGTTTTTCGCTTCGTCCGCTCCATAGTACTTTCCCTTTCCCAGCGACAGCCTCCATGTCAAGTTCACTTCATGCGTGGGAACTAATTCGGCCGTGGCCAGTGCAACCACCATGTAATCTCCCCTTCCCTTGCCTACAGGTTCACCGAGCGAATTGAAGTCACCCTTTCCTTCTCCTACGAAGATGACGCTTTTTTGCATGGTTCTGGTTTGGTTCTGGCTGATTTGATAATCCACGTCTGTCCTCATTCCCGCACGCCGGTTTTGCAGTGTGCCGTTCAGCCTGGCAAGGTCCGAAGTAATCCTGCTGTTAAACAGACGGTTGTCGTTGACCCTGTGAACGTAATATACCGTACCTTGTATGTGCGCGGATGCACGGGACGAGAGACCCAGCGTCACCGTTTGGTTTTTCCGGGTCTCTGTCCATTCCGGCAGAGTGTCCGTTATTTCCTCTGTAATCCTTTTTTCAAAACCCATTTGCCATGTTATCTTTCCGCGCTTTCGGCCGGAGATTCCTGCTTTATAAAGCGTATAAGCGATTCCGCTGTCCGGGTCGGAAACCGCATCTTTCAGGTATTTCTCCGATTCGAACAATGCCGATGGTACTATTTTCCAAAAATTCCAGGCGGCTTTGCAGGTTTTGCGGCGCCGGCTCCTCTTCTCTTCCCCACCCCGTATTGAAGTATTGAAGACACGGCTTTTTATTGCACCGGCTTCCGGACGGGAGTATGAAAAACGGCCTTCATGGCGGCTGCCGGCAAAAACCCGGCGGTTTATGCTGCCGAAATCATAATCCAGTTTGAACGTCGACCCGCGTTCAAAAGCGGTTTTAATCAGGCTGAGGACCTCGCGCCCGCGCAGAGTTTCATTCTCCAGGTTCCAGTCACGATAGAAATACGACGGCCTTGATCTGTCGAAGCTTTTGAACCTACCCGTTATCGTGCTTATATCTGAACCGAAAGACAGCCTGCCCAGGCGGGTCTCGGGACCGCGAACATGCACCCTTGCCGCAGCGGCGTCACCGTCATTATCCTCATCTCCGATCCCGGACAGCATATTAGCGTCAAATCTGCTGAAGTTATATTCCATATCGAACTCGATTTTCCGTCCGCCGGTCCTGAGAATTCTGGCCGTAACCAGTTCATGCGATTCCGGCAGAGGAATTCTCCTGCCGACGACATAACTGCCTGCACCCGTTCCCGCGTACCTGTACACCGGTTTTCCTTTGGTGGAAACGCCGTCGAGAATATATACGCCGGCCCCGAAATCAACTTCCATGAAAATAACATTGAAGTCACCGGAGTCGCTGAATTCAAAATGCTCGGGAATTCCGTTGGCCAGATCCTCCGGTACAATCTTGTAGTCGCCTTTGCCGGGATCCGCAGCGACAACACCGCCGCCGATCGCTTTATCCCTGTCATCGCCTGCCTGTTCCAGAAATCCTCTGGATTCCTCATCAAGAGTGAAAGTCCTGGGACTGCCGGCGTCGTCCTTTTCCCGCGCATAAACTGTTTCCATCCTGATTCCCCCAGGCAATGCGCTTCGGCTAAACCCGGCCAGGACTGCTGTTCTTTCGTAATTCTCTTTTGTTACTTCGAAATCCACTGATATCTCACTGTCCGCCGTAACAAGCTTTCCGGGAGTAAACGTAACGGTCCCCCTGTCGTAATCTATAGTGTAGTCGCGCTTTTCGCCCCGTTTGAGAAGCTCGCCATCGAGGTACACTTTTTCCGACCCTGCGAGAATAACCTCGCCGGTAACCCTTCCCTGAGACAAAAGCTCATAGGGTCCCTGGAGTTTTTCGATGCCGCGGAAGACTTTGGATTTGAATAATCCCTTGCTTGATGACCCTCCCAGAAAAAGCTTGTTTCCTTTAAGTTCAGCTTCTCCATAGGCCCCCTTGACTTCTCTTCTAATCGGTGAAAAAGTGGAAAAGTTATTCGTTAGCGTAAAGTCTCCCAGAGATACCCTGCCCTTGCTGCCGGAAATTTCAACAAATGCCTTGTCCAGGTATTCGAGTTCCTGTGTGTTCCCTTCCGGCTGAATGGGCAGGTTGTCATCCGACAGCAGGGCCTTAACTTTAATGGACGGTGTAATATTACCGCCGACGGTCGCCTTGAAAGCCTGGTCCAGTGAAATCCCGCGGTTGGATCCCATAGAAAAACTTATGGATTTCATACCTCCAAACCTTAAACTTGCTGCGCGCGATCTCCGTCCGCTGCTGGACGGAGCGCTTGGAACTTCAACTCGACCGCCGGGACTCTCGACCGGTGAATAGGCGAATTTTCTCAGAGAATATACGTTTTCGAACATAAAAGGCAGGCGGGTGTATTTAACGAGCAGCATATCGCCGGGATCCAGGGGCATATTGAGCATGATCCGGCCTCTTTTATAATCGATCAAATATTCGGTGTTTTGCAGCAGTCTTCCATCCAGGAATACTTTTTCACTGCCGGCGGCGATAAAATACGACCGGAGTTTCATTTCCCTGGTCGTCTTCGACGCGGTCAGGGAATCTATTGAGGCACCCCACGTTTTCCAGTTGAATTCTTCTGCTTGGGAACAATCCGCCGGAACCGCAACCGTCATAAAAAAGGCCGTGCAGCAGGCAGCCATTGCTGATCTTGCGAGAAACCCGTTAATACGGCATCACCTTGAAAACAAGCACCGACCTGCTTCCATCATCGGCAACATACAGGCGGCCGGAAGCATCCAATTCGACATCCGTCGGACGAAACTTTTTCCCCCCTTCGGGACGAATCGCGTCGATCAGCGATCCGTCGGTCCCGAAGACAAAAACCTTTCCCGCCGCCGGGTCCGCCACGAACAAACTGCCGCTTTCGTCCATTACCACCCTGCGCGGTTTCTGCATGGGATTTTTCATCTTGCCGGAGGGTATGGTTCGCAGGAATCTTCCACCGTCATCGAAAATTGCTATCCGCCGGTTTCCGGTGTCCGCAACCACCAGAATATCTCCCTGAGCGAATGAGACACCGCCCGGCGAGTTCAATTGACCGGCAAAGGAACCGTAACTGCCGAATACCAGCTCGAGAGAAAGATAAGTATCGTATATCAAAACACGGTGATTCTCCGTATCCGTAACCGCGATGCGTCCCGATGCATCAACATCCATGCCGGAAGGAGAAGTTCGTTTGCCTGCCACCAGCTCATCGAAACTCAGAAGCACGTCTCTGTAGGCGCCGTCCTTATCGAACCTCAGAATGCGCCGGTTTACTTCATCGACGGCATAAATAAAAAACCCCTGGAGCTTCACATCGGAGGGGTAAAATCCGGGGCTTGACTGCGGTGCCTGGAACTCGAGCCCCCGGTTTTTTCCTCCGCCCATAAGCACTATCCTCCCGGGAATACCGTCGGCAACAAAAATATTGCCCAGAAAATCAACTGCGGCTGCAAGAGGTTCCCCAAGCCCTACATCGCCCGCCTGGCTGAAAGCCGCTGCAGGTTTTGTTCCTTTTTCAGCGGCTCCAAAACGCGTTACGCTCTCGGCGGCACCAGAGCATCCCTGCAGACATAGCGCTGCGAGGATCGAAATTATCGAAATGAAACCCATAATCTTCATGGCGGCCAAAGACGTCCTGGGAAGAAAAAGACCGGATACAGGACTAGAAATCGCGAGTGAGAGAAAGCGCGAACTGGGTTCTTCCGTATGCAGCAGGATTGGATTCGAACCTGATATGATAAGGATTCATCCCCGATGTCGGGTTCTTGCCGTACGCTCTAGCCGATCGTAAAGCGAATACCGCGCTGGTGATCCTGTTTGCCATCGCCGCGGCAAGGCAATACAGCGATCTCCTGTTAGCCAGCCTGCTTCCCCACCGGAGCCTGTAATATCGATTCCTGTCCTGAGAACTTCTCCATGACCACGGCTCAAAATCGGATATTCTGTTTTGCATATAATAATCTTCGAGCGTAAGGTA
This sequence comes from uncultured bacterium, assembly GCA_964654695.1. Taxonomy (GTDB): domain Bacteria; phylum Krumholzibacteriota; class Krumholzibacteriia; order WVZY01; family WVZY01; genus CAZZKJ01. The sequence goes on from CAZZKJ010000036.1 coordinate 23,365, forward strand.
ATTCGAATTAGGATAAGTGTACGCCCTGCCCTCGTCTTTTATAACAAGCTCATAGTCATCGGAAGAATCATAATCTCCTATTTCCCTGAAAAAATCGTCAGAGTGATCCCTGCTGTCGATACCCGCAAAAACAACCGCAAAATCTTTGGCGCTCCCGCTGCGAAGATGTTTTTGAGCGCGAAATACTATAAAAGAGGCCCATATGGCTCCTTCGGCTATAAAAAAAGTTTTTGCTTTAATTCTTTCGCCAAGATAATGCTGTCCCAACCCGGGCATCAGCAGGGAGTACAAAATTGCTTTCCTGGCTGTAACCCGGTCAGAGGATTCGAAGGAGTCCAACAAGGCATCGTCGATCACGCGCGCGGAGCGATCTCCGGAAACCCGCAGGTTATCGGACCGAGGCAGAGTCTTGATTGAAAAAGCGGAGGATTCGGCGCTCAATAAAGCGGTAATTGAAAATACCAGAACGCCGACTGCTTTGTGACAATTCATAAACATTAAAATTTATACTCCACAGACAGTACGGTTGAACCAAGTCCTTTGGGCTCCACTTTGAAATCCAATCCATCTCGCTGCGGATTCGCCTCATCTTCCCCGCTGTTCCTCACGAGCAATATTGTTTCCACAAGCGAGTAAACCCTGGCAACGATGCTGATGTAAATAAACCGGTCCGCATTCGTTAACTGGTTGTTGCTCTTATCCCTCATGCTCCGGTAAACAGTTCTCCTATCGGTATCTTCGGAAAAGAAATACGTGACCGGATCCGGATTTGTGTTCCAATCATCCCATCCGGAAATAAACCAGTTGTATTTTCCCAGGTCTTCATAGTAATCCTGCTTATTTTCTTCCTTGGAAATATAGGGCATATAATAAAAATTGTCAGTTACCCCACCGGGCACCCGGCTCTCCCACGAGCCGCCGGATCCAATGGTGTCTATGTCGGCAATGGAAGCATA
>CAZZKJ010000037.1:0-24204 GCA_964654695.1 uncultured bacterium
CGCACAACCCGCCTAATATTACAAACCCGCTCTCTCTATGTCAATACGTACGGATTCAGCCGGGTTTATGCCGTCTTATTTCAGTCTCGTGCACCTGCCATAATTAAAAACGGGCGCGCAATGCACCCCGATTAATCGAAGAAGCCGATGGAAACCGGCGGAGGTAAATTACATGATCGAACGCTTACCTGATTATGACAAGTTTTCCAAAAATCGATCCGCCTTTTTCGTTCTCAATTTTGTATATGTAAATACCCGACGTCACTTCCCGCCCTTTTGCATTCTTCGTATTCCATTCGATATTGCCGGATGAGCTGTGATGCTCCGTTTTCCATACGAAATCGCCTGCAGTGGAATAGACCAGGATTCTGCAGTCGGTAGGAACATTAACGAATCTCACAACGCCATCGGGGTAGTTTTGATAATTAGGAGTTGTAAAAGCGCTGCCGCCAGTTCTGAACGGATTAGGGACCACATATGTCTTTCTAAGGTTTTCCCGGCTGTTGACTTGAACATCGTATTCGACGAATAAATCATTGCAGGGCAAAGTGCTTTTTATTGAATCAGAGAAACAGTGTTCAAAACTGTCGATCTTGAAAAGCCCCTGTCTGCCGGAATTGATCTCGTACCCCCGATCAAATGTGGAAACCGCATATCCATATTTGAAACCGTTAAAAGCATTGATATCGAGCCAAAACAGCTGGTTATCCTGCAGCTGCAGATCCAGCCTCTGCTGTTTTCCCTTCGTGAAACATTCGACTCCCGGGTCGAAAAAGTAGGTGCCGGTATTTCGCAGTTCAGGAAGTATCCCGTCGAAGTACAATGAGTCGCAAAAATCTCCGTCAAAAGCTTCCTCCTTGGATAACTCCCCAATAATCGATATATCAAAAAGATTCCCATCGCCATCGTATGTTCCTCTCCAAACGTGGTATCCCTCGAAATCCTGGAGGCCGATCAGAAAAGTGCCGTTGGAGTCGATGATTCCCCTTGAGAAGCTGAGCTTCAGTCCCAAATCAAGGGTGTCGCCGGAAACCCCGTTTATAAAATAGACCGGCAGGGAATCTCCAGGCGAGTAGAAGTCTGTCCCAACATTAATCTTATTCGTCCAGATTTCCTCTCCCCTGATTTCGTACAAAATATTGATTGAAGAACTGTCACCTACCGCTCCCTGGTCGAGGGCGCGAAACGAAACGGTGCGGTCTATGCTTCCATTATAGTGGCCCAAGGATCGAACCTCCGATAACAGGGAGCCGGGGGTTGCAAAACTCCAGTTCGACAGATCCGGCTGGCCAATAAACGCGCCCAAGCTGTCGGGGATATCGTCAAAGGTGACGGCAACCACGAATTGGCCGGCTGCGGCGCTCCTGAAAGAATCCAAGACGATGTTTTGCGGATTATAAAGCAGCAAAGAGTCCTGGGCGGCGGCTGACCACACGGAACCCGGAATCATCAGCAGTGCCAAAATAAAATATAAAAACCCCTTAACCCGCAAGGGCTTACAGTGCGCTTGCATGATCCTCCTTGATCCTTATTGTTTAGGATTTAACTGCCACTCTCCGAACAGCACGACGTTCAAAGCCTGCTTCATTTTACCATGATCGAAAAAGTACGGCTCAAACCCCCACAAAGCGCTCCTGGCCGGTATTCCATTCAAAGGAATAACATCGGCGAACACCGAGCTCCATAGTCCTACAACACCATTATCAACAACGGAGCCCGGGCTTTTGGTTGTCTGCCTGAACATAGGTTCCATGCAGTGCCTGGGGCGGCGCGGATATGTTACCACTGCCGTATCGCAAAAACTCAGATATCCGGGATTATAGATCTCCGTATAATAACCATCTTTTTCAAAGAAAAAACCCGGCTGTGTGACCATAGAATGCATAGGAACACTTGCCGGCAAAGTATATCCGTTATAAGACTGCGTGTCGACCCCGACGATCTCATCTGCTCCATCCAGCCTGGGAAACCGCTTGTCAACGGGGCAAAATTCCACCCTGTAAGCACTCGAAGTATAAGCTACGTCCAGGGCATCTATGCAGAATTCTTTATATGGGAAAGCAGTCGCTCCGATAGGACCTTCGCGGTAGCTGCCGTCCTGGTCCCCGCCTGATTCATACAATAATATCAGGGGATACCTGGCTCCGACCCGAAAATAAGAATTGCTCCGGTTAACGCTCATCGTCATCGGCTGAGTTCCGCACAGAAGAAGGTGTCCGCCGGCGGCCATATACAGGGCGAGGAGATTCGGGGATACTTTACCACCCCCACCGCCCGTTTCGGAAGGCTTGCGAAAAGCCGTCAGTTTGTAGAGTAATGTCGGGGTGTTCAGGGATGTGTAACCATGGAAACCGTTGACATCCCAAATCACGGATTTGTATTGAGCGAGCTTCGTTATCTTGATTTCAGTGCCTCTGTTCACTTCTTTGACATCGTTTATTGGATCGAATCTGTCGACATCGTTGAGAAGTCCCATCCAGAATGCGTCATGCTCTTCATCGCTGGGAGAAGCGCCCTTGGTCGCTATGATCCCCGCACCGTCGTTATAATCATCGATGAAGAGAAGATCCTCGGTCATTGTGAAGGGAATGATATTTATACGAACTCCCACGCGGGATTTCAAACCTGAATTATCAACTACTTCAACATAAAATGTATGAGTACCGAAGAAGAAAGTCCTGGTTGGGGAAAAGGCCCTGCTGCCAATGAACGGGGTAAAATCCGTTTCCCAATCCTCATCATCATTCAAATTTACGATATCCCAGCCGTACCTGTAACCGACTACTATTCCCCCGTAATCTTCGGCTGTAGCCTCCCAGCTGAAATCCATGGGAATTCCCTCGGGCATATCAATTATCAAAACCGGAGTAGATATGCTGGCTCCGGTCACATTGCCGATAAATTGATTGAACATGGTCAGGGTCGGCCCCGTGGTTCTCCATGCGGCAAGCAGCCGGCGAACGTTGTGCGCTTCATCGAATACGGGAGTCACCGCCCCGGCTTCATCTTTGGCCTGAACTGCAAATACGTAGTCCTGTCCGATATCCAGGGTGGGAGACACCGCGAATCTGCCGCTGTCACCCGGAGCATCATAGGGAATCCATCCTGTCGGCCATCTGGGTGTGACGGATGTCCAAATACTGTCATCGGCCCTGCTTATATATTCCAAAGTTTCATCAAAACTGTTGTTAATATACGGCAGCAAAATCCATCTGATGGAATCGGGATCCTGCTGGCGGTTTATATCATCTATATAGTCCCTGGCCCCCCAACTCATGGTAGTTATAGGCGGAACCATCGCGGGACTGCCCTGCTTTGTTCTCGTAGGCACTTTTATGTTGACCGTAGGCGAGAGCGTCCTGGCGGTAAACGACCGGTAAACCACCTTGTTATTCGGTGTAACAGCGCCCTCATCGTCAACCGCTCTCAAGAAAAAAGTATGGGTCCTCCTGAACTCCGCTATCCAGTCCGTGCTGCCCGAGTCCGCGGGGATATCAGCGGAGAACACGAATGATGAATCTTTCGCAACCAGGTTATTCCATAAGCTGTCCCGGTCGAACGATTGCAGAAGGGCATCGTTGACAATCAATCCCTCCGGAGGATTCTCCGTTATAGCATACTGGAAATGCGTCACATCGCCGTCTGAATCCCAGCCACCCCAATACATATGAACGAGATAACTGCTTACGGATCCTTCGGGAGGAGCCGCGGCGAGCCAAACCCCGGGCGACTGATTGGCGTACCTTTCGCCGGATATCTGGTCGAGACAGCTGGAACCGAACGCGGCGACAAGAACGCATGCAGCTAATATTATAAAAGCTCTTATTTTCATAAATGATCCCTGCCTTTGAATGCCGGATAAGAATTCAAAACGCCGCTTAACCCGGCAATTTACAAACCCCTGATTTAAGGTACAAGTTGAAAGTAAAACCGGAAAAATCCCTCTCCGGTCCATCTTCCGAAACGTTCCGTGGGGTAGTCATTCTGTAATTTTCTTTCAGATATGGGCTCATTGGGATCCGGCGGGCAAATAAAATTAGTGAGATTTCGTCTTTTCAGGAATATATACTCACTTATAGTCTCCCCAAGATCCGTATCCCTGCCTTTGAGCCTCATTTCGTATAAAAACGCATTATTGGTGCCGCCGTAATTCACGCCAATCCAGTTCGGGGGATGTTCGAATACCCACTGTCCGTTTATATCGGTAAGAGCATGAGGAAAAACCGCTGTAAACTGATCGTTGAGCTCATTCACGGCGGAACCGGCAACCCAACTTGTTGCCCGTGCAAACTTCTTTGCTATACCCGGCGGGGTTATGCTGGCAAAACTGTAATACCAGGTTTTGACACCCGAGCCATCCAATTCTTTGGGATGATCATGGCCAAAACCCCTGATTGCAAAAGTGAACACGTGCTCAAAATGTCCGCCGGCCGCGGAAGTATCATCGGGCACGAACTGGGGAGGGATCTCCGCCCACTTCCATTTGAGGGTATCGCCGTCCATCACCTTCCGCCCCAAATGATCTTCGATATATAGTGAATCCAAAGTGGGATTGAAGTTGCCGACGATTCTCGCAACCGCAGTCCTCTGCTGACCTCCCACCAACGCCGATTCAGGACGGCCGTCTAATCTTCCATTCTCATCCATACTTCTCACGCTTATATCGTACTCCACGGTGCCGATATTCATGCTGGTTGAATCCACAGTGCTGCAGGGATTTGTATCCTGCCCACCTTCCGGAGGCAGGAGCCCGGTATTAAAATTGATTTCATAAAACCGGGTGGATGTAGCATGATATTGAACCTGGTAGCTGATACATTTATTGATATCGTCGGTGCATGTCTTAATATCATTGGGGCTGTCCCAGCCATTATAGGACAATGTTATCCAGCTTCTGAAGGGCACCGTATCCGGGATAGCATCTGAAAAGTCGACGACCGCAGTATCAATTATGCCTCCGGATTTATAAATATTGATTATGTTGTAAATCTCCGTATCGGGATCGAAATTTACGACGACCTGACAGACACCCTTCGTAAACCTGGCGGCGTCGACAACCGATTCGGCATTGGCGTCGTCTTTACATTGAGCGGCAAATCTGAATACGCCGCTGGAAAGGAAGTCGCCGCCGAGATCATTGAGGAAAAACCGGTAGTTATCGGTCAAATCCGTCGTCCATATATGCGCGCCTTCAAGCTCAACATTGGAAATCGGGAACCACTTGTACTCTCTTATTTCGCCGTTGATGGTCTTGCCGTCATACATTATGGCAAAAGGTTTGTACATTCCGACGGTATCAAGATTGGCCGGATCGAATGCAACCGTATCCGCGGGAATATACCCGCCTGGCCCGGTCGCGGCCCATTTTAATACCGTGGCAAACGTCATCTCCGGAAGCTTATCAATCGTGGCAACGAATTCGATCGCAGCGGGGGTTTCATCAATTATGCCGTTATCATCGATTGCAGCAACGTGAAAAGCCTGCAGGTTTTTCTTGAGACCCACGCCTCCGATATTCTTGAAAGCGGTAAAAGAGAAGACCGAGTCCGTCTGCGCGGTTAAACGACCGTTTTGATAGTCCAACAGGCTTTGCGAAGGATTCCACTGCTCTTCCGGGATTTCATTAATTGTATCGGTAATGACCCATATATATTTTTCCACCGCTCCGTCCCTGTCCAGACCCCTCCAGTACAGGTGAACCAGGTATTCATAATCAGTCGAATCCGGCGGCGCGTACCAAAGCTCCGTATCGGGCGGCTGATTGGTGTCGATCAAAGAAGGATGATTCCGGCGGCATGATGCCAGACTTATAAAAAGGCATATCGTTAAACACAACAAAACGCCCTTAGAGGATATCATTCTCTCGACTCTCCTTATCAGTGTGGGGCGATTAAAAGAGGATTGGCTTCGAAGTGCTTTGAATATAAGAAATTTGCAGCGGTTGTGTCAATGAAAATCTGAGATTTTTGATCCGGTACCGGGGACAAAAAAAGGGGCCGGCTCTTCAGCCGGCCCCTTTTACCAACACAAACTATCGGTTTCGAAAAGCTACTTCAGATAGACCATTTTCTTGCTCTGACTGAAGTTCTTCGTAACCAGCTTGTAGAAGTATACACCGCTTGCAACCGGACGATTGCTGTTGTCCAGCCCTCTCCAGGTTTCGGTGTAACTATTCGGGCCCATAACCCCGTTCTTCAACGTTTTGACCAGTTGGCCCGCAACGTTGTAGATCTTCAGACTCACGTGGGCTCTCTCTTTGATGGAGAACTTGATCGTGGTTCTCGGATTGAACGGGTTAGGATAGTTCTGCGACAGGCTGTTCGAGAGAGGCGTATGCCCCGTACCCGTGCTTAGGTTGACCGTGTTCTCGAACCAGCGAATAATGTGGGTCAAGTGATCAACCCGGTCGTTCGGGTATGCAACTTGGTCGTCTCGAATGTAGTGATAACTGAAACCTTCCAGTACCACTCTCGCCGTCTTGGTCTGGGCGTTGATCGTTTCCTGGCTGATCACGGCAGCACCGGTCACAGGATTCAGATCATTGTAGTACATCTGGGTTATCGCCGTACCAGTCGGCTCGAGGACGTCGAAATCGTTGATGATCGGACATCCGCCGAATGCAACCAGCGTGTCAATTACAACCGGTGGTCCAGCATGCTGGAATATGGTAGCAGGCGGAAAGCCTACGACCAGTGCCGCAGTAGCCGCACCCTCCGCTATATGGTCGCCGTTCGTGAGATTATAGTTGATGAACGCAAACAGGGTTGCAAACGTTCCCTGCGTTTTCATTTCTTCAGCTATATCGTCACCGCTTATATATAGTCCCGGATTCCAAATAGAGCTTTGATCCAGGAAGTTGACCAGAAGCTGCATGTCTTTTGACTTCTCGGGGCTGCCCGAGCCGTCACCAATCGTACCGGTGCTGAGATCGCCGGAGTTCCAGATGATCTTGTGATACACATCTGTAACCTGACCGGAAACAGCTCTGGCACCAGGACCGTTGGCTACCTCTGATGTAGGCCCTCTGACATCGTAACGGTCAGGGTTGATACCCATCAGCTGGAACGCCGTATCGAAATACGGCTGGGCTCCGCGGCCGCTGAAGTCATCGACATAGAGAATGTCGGAACCTCCGGTGGGAAGACACTGAACTTCCATCGGATAGGTTTCACAATCAGCCTGTACCGTGGTTGTTCCGGTTCCCTGGCTCCAGTAGTTGGTGTTCGAGGGAACGTTGGCATCCGTCGACGAGAAGTAGAAGTCGATACGGTTGCCGGGAACGTACAGGTTGTCGTTCAAGTCGAAGCAGAACTTGTCGGGAGTAGGATTGGTCATCGCTACGTCCTGATAAGAAGTGTCGCACTGGAACTGGTAGAAACCGCCGGCCGTCGGTCCGCCGATAAGCGTGTACCTGGAGGCATCATCGCTCATGGCCTGACCGGTCTGGCCGCCTGATGACCTTACGTAACAATAAACGTCCGCTCTTCCGCCCGCTCCACCGGTTCCGAGTCCGGCTGTCGGCTCGCTGACGGTAATAACGGCGCTGTCACCGGGATATATGTTGGGCGAACTCGTAGGCATCCTGTCGATCGCCATATCTATCTGTACAGTTCCGGTCGTGGTTCCATCAGCCGAGAATGAATCCTGGAAGAGATCGATATCTCTTACTGAGAACACAGGACCGCTCTTCGTGGTCATAAAGAACCTGACGTTGTCGAACAGCGGAGAGTCGCTGTGACAAGCGCCGGTGCCGTAATAACCGCACCAGTAGACGCACATATCTGAGACGCCGAGCGCTATTTGAACTTCTTTCGCGCCCGTTGTCATCAAGTCTCCAACCGGCTGGTAAATATGCAGCCAGTCGGTTCCAGGACCGTAGTAGACGAAGTTCCTGTCTCTCCAGCTCGTCGGGCAGGCACCGGAGCCTGTCCTCGAACGAACGTGCCAGACATAGAAAACCAGGTTGTCAAGCGGCAGATCCCTGTAAACGTAGAATTCGAGAACGGCATCTGTCGCGCTTGCAGGCACTGTATTACCAACAGTAAGATCCAGCCACGGAGACCAGACTTCGTTGCTTATGTACTGGCCGAGAGCGTTGTGCTTGGGCACCGACTGCTGCTCGGGGTGGCCGCCGCACTGGTAATTCTCCGAGGAACCGTTGAAGAATCCCCAGAGACACGTGATATCGCGGGAACAGTCATCCAGCTGAACAACGTTCAAGCCGGGGAACAATCCCGAAAAATCGCCGAAGCCAGTACCCATCGTGCCATTCCAGTCGCCGTCACTCGTCGACGTAGCCTGAAGGGCTTCCGTTTCGAAGGTCTGGGAGTCAACAGTGCCCACACCGTCGGTGACGCTAACATCATCAACGATAATGGCGCCCTGTGTATTCCACAGCCCGTCTTCATCCGACCATGCACCGTCGGATGCAAAACGGAAACGGAACTGCGCCGTTCCGGGCAGCTCGGTGGAATTGATAACGGTAGAGCACAGGGTGTCGGGATCAATATAAGTGAACGTATACAGATTGACCCAGCCGCCGCTCGTATCGACATACTCCACGTACGAATAGTCATACCCGGGCTCTGAATCATAGCGGGCATGGAAACCGAAAGTCACGTTGCCAGATGTCGGAAAAGGCACACTGGTGAAAAACTGGTTCCAGCTGTTGCCGTATCCGGGCAGGGCCGAGTACGAGCACCAGGGCGTATTAACAGCATCCGCTCTATGCCCGCACCACAGTGACTGGGTTCCCGTAATAACCCTATAGTTGTCGACGTGAAACATCACGCCTGGCTGTGCGGTTCCATCATAAGGAACCCAACCTTCGGAATTGCACAGGCCGAGAACATCAAAAGTATACTCAGCCACAATATAAGTATCTATTACAGCCGACGAAAAAAGCCCGTCTAACGGGCGGTCGTTCGAGCTGTTATACTGCTGGATACTAGTCTGGCTGGTGGTTCCATTTGCAGCCGGGCGCGCCATTGCAAAAGAGGTGAGCGCGAACAGGATGCAAAAAGAAACAATTAATACTTTTTTCATCGTATTCCCCCCGTCGTTGCTGAGAAGGAAAAGTGAATACGCGAAAACCAAATTTAGTAGTCTTCCTAAAAAGAAAGACGTGGACAGAGAGGCAAAGTAACCAACCTTTTCTGAAACGCCAATTTCACCTCCTCGAAAAACCGTTCCAGGGTAAATGCTTTTGTAAACCGTTGAGTGAACAATAAAAAGTCGAGTAACAGATTAGCTCCAACGGTGGTCGGCTTTGTTCGCACACCCGCGTGTGCTTCCAAAAATCTTGTTGATTTGCAGTGCAAATCACAACCCTTTGCCCCTGGTCTGCCCATAGGATACCATAGGACGGGCTCTATTGTCAAGAGTGTAAATCAGCGGAAAAACGAGCTAAAAGAGCGGGTTATCATCGGACGGACAATGCGGGTTCTACTATATAAGAAAAATCGGCATATCTGGAAAACACCGCAAAAAGGCAGGCCAAAAAATTTATCCGGTTCGATTTGAGTTCGCAGTCGTCGGTATTAACGAGGACTTTATCGAAGTAGTCATCGATCGCTTCCGCCAGGCCGGACAGGGCCGTCATTATGCTTTTGAAATCGCCGGATTCGTCGAACTCCATGAGCTGCGGAAGTCGTTCAAGAACACGAGAATAAAGATTTCTCTCTTCGGCCTCTTGAAAAAGATCCGTTTTGAAGGATTTTTCGCGATGCGGCTTTCCGGGCGCGTCAAGAGCCGCGCTGATGCTTTCTAAGTCCGCTCCATAGCGCTTCTTGGATGAAGGCAGTATATTACCGACCCTTTTGACTCCCCTGATAAGAAGTTCGAAGGCCGGCAGACTTCTGGTTTCGTTTATGGCCGCGCACCTGTTCACGCTTTCTTTCGGTGTCATCCAGGCTACCGGCACCACCGCATCGACTATGTCATAATCTATTCCCTTTTCGGCCAGATAGGCTCGAATCCTGGTTCTGAAGAAATCTTCGATCCCCCCCCTGATTTTTTCAAAATCAGCCCCCCTGGGAAGGTTTCCGCTTTTATACAAGGAAACGCTTTTTTTTATGAGCGCGTCCAAAGAAATAAGGGATTGATCCTCCAGGATCCTTATCAGGGCGGCCGCCTGCCTTCTCAACGCATACGGATCCTGAGACCCGGTCGGTTTGAATCCGGCGAGAAAGCACCCGCAGATATTGTCTATTTTATCGGAAATGCTCAATAAAATCCCCCCTGGACTCGAAGGAAGGGGGTCCGACACCGTCCGGGGCATATAATGCTCGCTTATGGCTTGAACTACTTCGGCGGATTCTCCGGCGGCTCCGGCGTAATGACTGCCTATCAGACCCTGCAGCAGCGTAAACTCTTTGCCGTCCTTTATCATTTCGCTGGCAAGATCGGCCTTCGCGAGAAGCGCGGCCCTGCCCAGACTCCCGGCGCTTAGGGCCGGCGACGGCCCGCGCTTATGGATATATTCCATAATCGCCTTCATCCTGATGCTCTTATCCATGATGGTGCCGAGGCCTTTTATGAAAACCATGCTTTCGAGCTTTTTTGACAGGTTATCAATTCCCCGGTCTATGTCCGCCCGCCAATAGAAATGAGCATCGGCAAGACGCGCGTTCAGTACCTTTTCATTGCCTTTCCTTATACGCGCAGCACTTTTCTTGGCTCCATCATAAAAAGCCAGGAATCTCGCCGCCAGCTTTTTGGATCTCTTTTGTCTCAAAGCAAAATATCTTTGGTGGGTTTTCATAGCCGTGATGATAACTTCCGGCGGCAGGTCCATAAATTTTTGCGGAAACTCGCCAATAAAAACGCGCGGGTTTTCGAGCATGAAACAGATTTCTTCGAACAGCTCATCATCTGCAACCAGTTTCAGACCGGCTTTGGCCGCCGCCTTATCGGCAAGGGTTTTCAGTCTTTCGAGACGCCCGGTCTGTTCTACGATGATTCCGAGCCGTTTCATATGCGCCGTATAAGATGCCGCACTTTTAACGACGATTTTTTTGCCGTCCAGCCATGGAACTTTGCATGTTTTCCTTCCGGCCGTGACGCCGCCGAAACGCAATTTGACAACAGAGCTTCCATGCAGGCAGACAATCCATCTCACCGGTCTGGCGAACCGGGAGCTTTCATTTTCCCAGCGCATTGTTTTTGGAAACTTGAGCCCGGCTATGAATCCGGGCAGTCTTTCTCTCAGAACCGCAGACGCTGTGCGGCTGGGGAGTTTTCTCGTGAACCCTGCGTAATCGCCTTTTTTTGTACTTATGATTTTGAGTTTGCCCGGCGCCAGGTTTTTCGACCTGGCGAAACCAAGGGCGGCGGAAGTCGGGTTGCCTCCCGCGTCAAACGCGGCGGAGGCAGGCGGACCGGTGATATCCTCGCTGGTCTTTCTTTGTACCACCGAGAGCTTCTTTACAAACAACACCAGCCTTCTGGGAGTTCCCGCCGTCCGTATTGCCGAGCAATCCAGTCTTGAATCCTGCAGTAGCAGTTCCATTTCGCGTTCCATCTGTATCAGTGCCGGTTGTATATAAGAGGCGGGCAAATTTTCGCATCCGATTTCGAGAACAAAGTCTTTCACAAGCCCCGACCCTCTTTCAGCAGCGGAAACCCCAGCTCCTCCCGCTTTGCAAGGTAGGCTTCTGCGGCCTTCCGGGCCAGGCTGCGGATGCGGCCGATATAGCCGGTTCTTTCATTGACGCTTACCAGTCCGCGGGCATCGAGTATGTTAAACACGTGGGACAGCTTTACCACATAATCATAACAAGGAAGCACCAGCGAATCCGCTATCAGACGGGCGGATTCCTTCTCGAGCTTCTCGAAAAGGTCGAAGTAGAATTCCGCGCCGGCGCTTTCGAAATGAAATACCGAGAATTCTTCTTCGGCGGTTTTATTGAGTTCACCCCAAGTGATTCCCCCTCCCCATTCGATATCCATCACCGAATCCTTGTTCTGCAGGTACATGCATATTCGCAACAGCCCATAAGTTATTTCGGCGGAAACCGGATCCAGGTCGAGAGATCCGGCCTGCTGGAAATAAGTAAACTGGGTGATTTCCATGCCGTCGAGCCATATTTCCCAACCCAGTCCCGCCGCGCCCAGAGTAGGAGCCTCCCAGTCATCTTCAACCAGCCTGATGTCATGGTCTTCCGGGTCGATACCAAGATCGCGAAGGCTGGCGATGTAGAGACCCAGCACATCGGCCGGAGGAGGCTTCAAAATGACCTGGTACTGCAAAAACTGCTGCACCCGGTTTGGATTCTCTCCGTAACGCCCGTCTTTAGGTCTCTTTGAAGGCTCCACGTAAGCGGCCTTCCAGGGCTCCGGACCCAGAACCCGAAGGAATGTGGCGGGATTCAGGGTTCCCGCTCCGACTTCCGAATTATACGGCTGCAGGAGCAGGCATCCCTGCCGCCGCCAAAATTCCTGCAGTTTTATGATGAGTTCCTGATAGGAAATATTCCTGCTTCTCTTTGCCAACTTATTTCTGCTGCTCCTTCTCGTCGAGCCATCCTCTTCTAGGCGCACGCATCGGAAGCCGAATATCACCGGCCCCATGTCATGATGATTCCTTCTTTATTAGTTTGAGCGCATTAGGAAGTTTGTATCCGTGAATATGATAAGTATACGTCCAGTGCAAAATCAATCCAAAGTTTTTTCTCGTCCCCGCATCGGCCCTCGCCGGTTCGAGATCATAAAAAGACCGTGATAATGACCCACTGATAACTCCCAGCACGGTTTCATTCAGCTCCAGGAGATTATCACCGCCTGCAGACCGGTCTTTTGCGCAGCAGCTCGAACCGCTCCCGGGATCGAAAAATCCCTGCGATATGCGCTCACCGCAAAAACAGCAGATATCGAATTCCGGAAGAAACCCCAACGTATCAAGGAGCTTCAATTCGAACACCAGAAATTTCAACAGGGAATCCCCGCCGAAATTCGATGCAATAAAATCCTCCGCCAGACGTGCCTGCTCGGCGGCCGGGCAGCCTTCATGGCATACCTGGTCGAGAAGTTCCAGAACGGCAAGTACGGTAGCCATCGTCTCAAGCGATTTTTCTTCCGCGCGGCATGAGGATTTGACCGTGATTTCTTTCAGGTAATAATAATGCCGATCTCCCTTGTAATAATAAACCACTTCGACGGCGCTCCCGGCCTCAAGCGATCCCGAGAAGGGGCTGTTTTTTTTTAAGGCCCCTTTGGCCACGAGCCTGATTTTTCCGCTCTCTTCGCCCAGAAAAGTTATTATACGTGTGCTTCCCCCGCTCTTTGAACATTTGAGGATAATTCCTTCGTCTTTCTTCAGCATGTTATTTCAAGGGACCCTGATGAATAAGGCCGCCGCCGGGCCTGGGGTCGGTTTAGCGGGGTCTAGTTCTGAATCATCGACAGGTAGCGCGTGGCCATGGCCAGGTATATTGCCAATCCCACTATATCGTTGGATACGGAGATAAAAGGTCCCGTGGCGATGGCCGGATCTATCTTCAACTTGTTTAGGAAAAGCGGAACCGAAGCTCCCATAAAAGCTGCGACGGATATGACGCTCATAAGCGACACCCACATCAATATTCCCAGGCCGGTTTCGTGCCTCCACAGATTTACAAAAGTGAAAAGTATCGCTCCAAGTATGAAACCGTTCAATAGGGCGACCTGGAGCTCCTTGAAAATTCTTCTCCACGTGTGCCCCAGATCGATCTCCCTCAAAGCCAGTTCCCTTACAACCACCACGGCCGCCTGGCTTCCCGTATTACCCGCCGTACCGATAAGCAGCGGTATGAAAAACACGAGCGTTACGGCCGTGTGCAGAGGCACTTCGAAACGACTGATCAATATGGCATTGATGAACTCTCCGAACATTCCACCAATGAGCCAAGGCAGTCTTGATCTAGATATTCTTATAGGCGATTTTTCTCCGATCTCGGTTTCGTCGGTTCCAGCCAGCTTGGCAATATCTTCGGATGCTTCCTCTTCCATAACATCTATGATATCGTCAACGGTGATGCGGCCCTTGAGAACGCCCTCATCGTCTATCACCGGCAGGGTAAACTCGTCGTACTTGCTGAAAAGCGAGGCCACTTCTTCCTGGTCCATGCTCACGGGAACGCTTATTATATTCCTGTCCATGACCTCCGCGACACTCCTGCCCGGTTCATGAAGAAGGAGCGCAAGTACGTCAATCGATCCGATCAACACGCCTTTTTGATCTACTACGAAGACCTTTTGTATGTTCTCTATCTCCTCCGCCTGTTCCCGCACCAGGCGGATGGCATCCTGGATTGTGAACCCCCCGCGAACGGCGAGTTTCTCGACCTCCATTATTCCGCCGGCCGTATCCTCTGCGAACTCGAGCAGCTCCTGGAATTTCTCCCGATCCGTGGCGGAAAGAAGCGATTCGATGTGTTCCGATTTTTCCTCGGGAAGATTAGCAATCAAATCCGCTGCGTCATCTGAGGGCATTTCTTCCAGCAGCGAAACGACTTCATTGTCCGAGAGCAGAGCTAAAAGATCCTGTCCGGATTTTTCATCAATTTCGCTGAGTACTTCCGCGGCTTTTTCATTTCCCAGCGCTTTGAGCAGGGCAATCTTGCTCCGGTCATCAAGCTCCAACATGAGATCAGCGATATCTGCTGAATGCAGGGTTTCCAGAAGTTCATCCAAAGCCGCAGAGCGGCCGCCTTCAATCATTGTCTTGATTTCAGACACGTTTATCCCGTCCAAGCTATCCATCATTGCTTTTCTTTCATTGGAAACCACACAGGAATCGTTCAACCCACGCGAGCATGGCAATCGTAGTTAACAAATGTTTTCTTGGCAAGCTCGATTTAACTGCGCTCAGGCCGCTGGAGGGATTTGTCCATGTCAAGAAGGCGGGGAGAAACCGCACCTCCGGATATCACCAGTTTCAATCCTTCCTCGACGCTCAAGGACACCGGGATTATGTCCTTTTGGGGAACCATGAGCAGGTATCCGGATGTTGGATTGGGAGACGTAGGCAGGAAAACATTAGTAAGATCTTCGCCGGTTACGTTGTTCATATAGCCTTGTTCTTCCTTGGTTATGAAACCCAGGGCGTAACACCCGCGGTAAGGATAATGAATCAATACAACACGCCTGAAAACGGTTCTTTTATCGGACAGGAACACCTGGCTTATCTCTTTTATGGTGGTATATATACCCCTAATGAGGGGGATATGATTCAGAGATTTTTCCCCGAATCCTATCACTCTTCTTCCTATCAGGTTTCCGGCCAGGAAACCAACTACAATGATAAACACCATCACGGCAATCAAACCCAGGCCGGGTATATCGATAATAGGATATCTTTCCTGAAGCGGATCGATGAGATTATCGAGCGAAATAAAGACTTTCCAAAGAATATAAGCGGTAATGCCGATTGGGGCCAGTATCAGTATGCCGGTTATTAAATACCTCCTCAAGAATTTGATCATCTCCGGTCCTCCGCAGTTTCTTTACGGCCGTGCGATTTTGCTTTTTCAAAACCGCAGTCGGGCAAATATTAACCCGTCCTGCCGGTGCTTCTACCGTCCGAACTCAGACCCTTTATTAACACTTTATCGATCCTTTGACGCAGGACCGAATGAATCTCGAAAGTGAACTTCCCTTCTTCCACCTTGTCTCCGATTCTGGGAACCCGGCCGATTTTTTCATAAAGAAATCCGCCCAGGCTGTCGGATCCTCCTCCCGAAAGATCAATTCCCAATTTATCTCTCAAGTCGTCAATGTGCACCTTGGCGTTGCAGAGCGCCGAATCATCATCAACCAACTTGATTAGCTCTTCCTCGTAATCGAATTCATCCTGAATATCTCCCACAAGTTCTTCGAGGATATCTTCCATGGTAATCAAGCCGGCCGTTCCTCCATATTCATCCACAGCTATGGCAATGTGTTTCTTCTGCTTCTTGAACTCGGCCAGGAGTTCATCGATTTTCTTGCTCTCGGGAACGAAAAAAGCCCCTCTGGTAATCTGCACGAGCGTAAAATCTTCATTCGCCACTATTCTCCCAAGCAGATCTTTCGTATACACTATGCCGACAATCTTATCAATAGTCTCATCATATACGGGAATACGTGAATGTCCTGCTTCATTGATTATTCTCAGCGCTTCTTCTTTGCTCGTGCTTACGTTCACGGCCAGGATATCTATTCGAGGCACCATTACTTCGCGTACCTTGGTATCTCCAAAATCGAAAATGCTGGACATGAGCTTTTGCTCTTCTTCCTCCAGGTATCCGTTCTCATTACCGAACATTGCTATCTTTTGCTCAAGGGGTTTCAGCCGGTATGCCAGGGCATCCGCGGTTCCAGGCCCGACGGCTCTGACAAGTCTTTCGACAAATGTAATTAACGGGGCAGCCAATAGAAGAAACGGATAAACTACCGGTTTGGATATATCTATTATGCCCTGAGCGTTGCGCACCGCGAACAGGCTCGACACCGCAAGCGGAACATAGGCTGCTATCGTGGCGAACAAGATTACAAGAACCGTGTGCGCGGGTGCGGCTGCAAATAAATGGGCTGAAGCAGTATATAAGGCCAGACCGGCGGTTGATATCAAAAGAAGCCCCCGGGCAAGCCAGAGAAAGAGGGCCGATGCCAGGGGTCTGCCGCTGAGGATTCTAACGTATCTTGAATTCCACCACTTTTCATCCGATTTTTTATCCGGGTGAACATAAGATAAGACCTCCAGAGCTGTATAAGTTCCGGCGGAACAACCCAGGACAATAATCGAGAGGATAAGAAGAGTAACGCTTATTTCCAAGCTCATCTATTCATCACCAAAGCTGCGGGCAGTGGATCTGCATTCATAAAAAAAGGCCGTTTATTATTTCTTTTTCAAGGAGCTGCGACAGAATTTTTTTCTCTTCCGTTTCCATTTTACCGGCTTCGGCGCTGGAAACGTGGTCGTATCCGATTACGTGCAGAAGCCCGTGAACTGCAGTCCGCAAAAAAAGATGGCCGATATCCACCTCCCTTCTTTTTGCTTCTCTTGTCAGTGTTTCATAGGAAATATAAATCTCACCTGAGACATCATCTTCTTTTTGAAAGGATTCTTCCTGAAGATACGAAAAAGAGATTACATCGGTTTCCTTGTCTTTTCCCCTGAATTTCTTATTGATATCCTTAATATAAGAATCGTTAATCAAAATTATATTCACGGTTCGATCATCGAAGCCCACGGTCGAGAAAACCCGGTTGAGTTTAGCCTGCAGATCATCATCCACCCACTGCACTTTACTGTCTAAGAGGCTTAACGACGGCTTCACCCTTGTCGGCCTCCTTTTCTTCCTGGCCGGGATAAGCGATTCTTTTATGATATATGCCGGCCAACAGCGATATGAATTTTTCCTTGATCTTGGCTAGTTCGTTCAATGTCAATCCGCTGTTGTCCAATTCTCCGTCCTGAGCTCTCTTGTCAATAAGCCTGATAACCATGTTTCTAATATGCGAAGGCGTGGCGTCCTTCAGCGAACGGCAGGCAGCTTCCACATTGTCGGCAAGCATGAGGATCGCGGATTCCCTGCTTCGCGGCTTGGGACCGGGATAACGAAAATCATCCTGGTTCACACTCGAGTGTGAATCCGTTTCCAGTGCTTTTTGATAGAAATAAGCCATAACGGTGGTGCCGTGGTGCTCTCGGATGGCATCCATAACCAGGTCGGGGAGCTTTTCTTCTCTGGCCAATTCCTCGCCGTCTTTAACATGCGACAGCAGCACGAGGCTGCTCATCTTTGGAGTAATCTTGTCATGTTTGCTGAATCCCGATTCCTGGTTTTCCGTATAATACTCAGGTTTAAAAATTTTGCCTATATCATGATAATATGCCATTACTCTGGCTTTGAGCGGATCCGCTTCGACTTCCTGAGCCACGTTATCCACAAGATTGCCGATCAGCATAGAATGATGATAAGTGCCGTGGGCTTCCATATTCAAACGCTTGAGAATAGGTTTATTCAAATCCGTGAGTTCCAGGAGCGTAAATCTGGTGGTCAAATTGAATATGTTCTCGAAAACCGGCAGAATGAACATTACCGCTACGCTGGAAAATAACGCATTGGTTATCCCCCAGAAGCTGTGGGAGTAAAGTGTTTGAAAATTATCGGCATGTCCCAGCTCTATGCTGAAAATACCAAGCACGTAAGCAAGCGAGATATATAGAAAAACTTTGTAAAAATGACTTCTTGCGCGAAGATTTTTCAGCCCCAGGGCGCCCGCCACCCCTGAGAGCAAAGAAACGAATCCCATGTTATATGGAAAATCGGTGATCAACGCAATCAACACGCATGACATGACGGTAATAACCAGTCCCAGCCTGAAATTGAACAACGCCGTCAACATCAGGGAAGCGAACGCAACCGGCACCAGGAACGGGTTCAATTCGAACCGGACCACCACCGCCATCAACAGCATAAAAACAAGCATTACTACGAAAATGGAAGTAAGCCTGAGGAGATCATTATAAATTTTGCGGTGATACATGAACAGATAACCGCCGAACAACATTGTAAAAAGCAGGAGCCTGAGAATCTCGGCGGAATACATCTCGATTAATGTAAGAGGCGATTTCTCAGCCTTCTGAACGGCCTTGCTTTTTTCAAGAGCCTTAAGAATATTTTCTTGTTCTTTTGTAACTTTATCATGTTTGCCGATAATTTTTTCATTTTTAGAAATTCTAAAAAACTTCTGCACGCCGTCCATGGCAAAATTTCTTCTTCTTTGCGTCTCTTCGATGTTGAGAATCAAATTCGGCAGAGTATAGGCTCGAACCAGTTCGTAGAACACCTGGGCCTTGTCTCTGCTTTTCTTGAACATAGCGAGGGATTTTTCTCTTATCAATCGGTCCACGCGACCCTGATCATTAACATCCCTGACGGACACCCGTTTCTCTTTATCGCCGTCGAGCACGACAATCATAGATTGTTCGCTTCTCCTCAAAGGGCCTGAATTGTCTATCAAGCCGCTGGCAAGAAGACTTTTTTGATAGTTTTTTACGGCTTTGCCTATATTCGCTAGTATTGATCCCGACAGCAGGATCTTGGTTGAGTTATCAGGAAGATAAGGCAGCAGCGTTCCTATGATTTCCAATTTTTGAACCCGATTCAATGTATCTTCACGAACGATCACAGCCAGTGAATCCAAGAGCGCCGACAGGCCCATCCCAAGCTCTTCCTCGCCCGACCGGTCGCGAACGTAGACCGGAGGAACACTCACCGCGGCCTGGGCCTTGGCAAATTCCAATTCCTCGGCCGACAAACCGACTTCAAAATCAAAGGGAGCAATAACCTCCCGATCGGCGATTTCGCCGGTTTTGAAAATCACTTCCTCTGCCCGCTGAGCCGGCGGAAGCAGCAGCACCGCGGCAATTATGAACAAGGCGGCCAGAATGAGCCTGGGAAACATGCCTCTGTAAAGCTCGTTCTTGCCCGAGGAATGATTATTGGCGTACTTCTCCACCCTGTCGTTTCTCGACACGTTCCGTTTTCTTTTAAATATTTTGAAAATTGACATATTCATTCGCATTACTCTTTAGCCTGGCCGCCGTTGCGCTCGAAGGCGTCAATGATGCCCCGCACCAGCCGGTGTCTGACCACATCTTCAGCTCCGAAATCAATGAACGCGATACCACTTACGTCTGCTAAAATCTTTTTCGCGGCGATCAGCCCCGAGTTCGACGGTGGATCCAGATCTATCTGCGTCAAATCACCGTTAACGACCGCTTTTGCATTCACCCCCAGGCGTGTGAGAAACATCTTCATTTGCATGGGCGTGGTGTTCTGAGCTTCATCAAGTATTACGTAAGCATTGTTCAAAGTTCGGCCCCTCATGTAAGCCAGTGGAGCTATTTCTATCGTGCCGTTTTCCTGGTATTTGATCGTTTTCTCCCTGCCTATCAAGTCATAAAGAGCATCAACTATGGGTCTGACATAGGGGTCGAGTTTGGCCTGAAAATCTCCCGGAAGAAATCCCAGGCTCTCTCCTGCTTCCACAACCGGCCGGACCATTATTATCCTATCGATCGTTTTCTTTTTCAAGGCTGCTGCCGCGCTGGCAACGGCCAAAAAGGTTTTTCCCGTGCCGGCCGGGCCAACGGCTATCACAACGTCATATTCTGCAATAGCTTTAGCATATTTCCGCTGGTTGCCGGACCTCGGCTTTATCGGCATGCCCCTGCTGGTGATAAAGATGGCCTTTTCATCGGAATCATCGATTTTTCCCATTGGCCGGTATCTGTCACTGCCGAGCAGGTTCTCGATATCCCCTTCCGTAATGATTTTATCATTTGCCGCCAATCGGGCCAATTCATCGAAGAAAGATGTGAGTTCGTTCACATCCTTTTCTTTCCCCTTGAGAATTATCTTTTCCCCCCTGACAACAGCCACACCCGGGTACTTCGCGTCGATGATCAGCAAATTCTTTTCACGATCACCGAAAAGATTGAGAGGATCCAATCCGGCGATTGACAGCACCTTTTTCTTTTGAACCAATCCGCTTTTTCCTCCTGAAATATCGACTGAGACAACCGCTTTATGCCCACTGCAAAGACTTGTAAGACTTTACCTTTTAGCACTAAAGGGATTCTAATTAGAATCCCTTAAAAAGAAAATCCCGGGCCGGGGCGGCATATTATCCCGGCCGAGAGCGCTATTTATCGAATGATCAATTGTTCATTAAACTCTCCTGGGAACCTATACAAATAATAGGCCAAATAGGATTAACTTGCAAATTTTTCTAACGGGGGATGGAGAGAACCTGTTGTGGTGAAATAACATCCGGGTCTTTTATTTGGTCCTGGTTCGCCTCGAAAATCCTGGTCCATTCCAGCGGACTGTCGTAAACCTCCCAGTAGCCTGCAATCAGCCACAAACACTCATCTTGAGAAACGATATGCGAATTGGGCCATTCTCTGGAAACCGTAAGGACGGTATCGGGGTAAATATAATCCGGATCATCGATTACATCCATATTCGATCTGAACAGCCGCGGCCATTTCACTGGATCGGAATAAATATTGTCGTATCCTGCGATGGTCCATAAGCATTCACCCGGCTGAATGGTCCAGGTTTTGGGCAGGGCCTCCAACTGAGCGATCTGGTCGGTGAGAGTTCGGATATCGGAGTCTATTCTCAAGAGATCTGATTCGATAGGGCCCAACTCTTCTTTGAATTTTTTCATCCGCTCCTGAGTGACCCTAAGGTTAGATTCCTTTTCCTGGGCGCTGTTTTTCAACAGGGCCAGTTCTTTGCCGAGTGCGCTGCAATATGTTTCTTTATCGCCTTTTGAGAGTTCTTCGTACTCATCTTCAGAGTAGTATTCCCCTTCCGCTACATTTTTCTTCAAACCCTTCGACCCGCTACATGAAAAAAACCACAGGAGCAAAAAGATCGAACCAACTGATATCAGGACAGTTTTCATGAGTAGCTTTACTCCTTCTTATCTTTATCCCTGCCGCTGCCTTTTTTTAATTCATCCACTTTCTTTCGCAGTTCGGCGGGTTTGTCTTTCTTCTGGTTATACTCTTTTCTTTTTTCTCGGAGCTTGGTTTCAAGCTGCTTGGCTTTTTCACGGGCCTCCGCCAGGCTTTTATCCAGCGTCTTGGTGTCTTCCCTGGTTTCTTCTATCTCTATAGGGCTGACAGTGCACGGCGGCGGCGAGCTGCAACCGGCCAACAGAGGCACTAGAAAGGCCAATAGTGTCAAAAAAACTATTTTCCCTTTCATTTTGGGCAGCCTCCTTTCATACATGAGCTATCCATTGCTCCGGACTTCCCTAGGACCGCTGCCGCGTCCCTGCCGGGCCGGTAATTGTTCCCTTATGTCGAATCTGCGCTTCTTCATCCCGGGCTCTTGAAATTAGCCGACAATCAGTTTCTATTTGCGCAGAAATATCCATGCATAAAGACGTGCTAAATAACCGCAGAGCAGCAAACCTGTGGGGTATCGCCCGATAAAATATCAATCACGATACCGGGTGTCAAGTTTATTCTAATTTTCCATGATCCTGGAAACATTAATACGTTTAGTCTTTTATCTTATCTTCACTGGATTCCATGATTTTTATATGGAGTTCATCGAGCTGTGCGGGGTCTACCGGAGAAGGCGCTTCGTCCATCAATGATGAGGCTTTTTGTGTTTTTGGAAACGCTATCACGTCCCTAATGGAATCGCATCCGGACAAAATCATCAAGATCCTGTCCAGCCCCGGAGCCAATCCCCCATGCGGGGGCGCGCCGAATTCCAGGGCATCCAGGAGAAATCCGAATCTCCGGGCGGCATCTTCATTCGTTACCCCCGCGATGCCCATTACTTTCTCCTGCAGGCCGCGTATATGTATCCTTATGCTTCCGGAAGCGAGCTCGGTGCCGTTGCAGACAAGATCATACAAATTACCTCTCACGGCGAGGGGATCATCATCCAGCAAATCCATATCCTCGTCCTTGGGCATTGTAAAAAAGTGATGGGTCGGCGAATAATTCTTTTTTTCCTCATCCCATTCGAAAAGGGGAAAATCGTTGACCCACAAGAACTCGAAACGGGAATTATCTTCGAGTTCCAAGATGGAGCCCAACCTCGTTCGCAGCTTGCCCAATATCTTGGAAACCTTGTTTTCCTCTCCTATAACCGCCAGAATCAGATCCCCCGGCGATGCTTCGAGCAGGGATTTCAATTTGGATTGCTCCGAGTCCGGGAGAAACTTGGCCAGCGGCCCTTTCATTCCCTGCTCCTCGACTTTAAGCCTGATCAGCCCCCCCGCTCCCTCTTCGACCGCCAGGGCATCGAGTTCCTTCGCCGTTCCCCCGGAAATGCCGGCCCCTCCCTTGACGCAGAATCCCCGTACGCTCTCCCCGGAATCCAGAGCCTGCCTTGCGATCTTTAAACCGGACTCCTTGAAGCAGTCATCGAGTGTGCTCAACTCCATCCCGAGCCTGAGATCGGGTTTATCCGTACCGAAGCGCAAAAGAGCCTCCCGGTAGGATAACACCGGAAAAGGCGTTTTGATATCGATCGAACGACCGTGCTCGAAAACAGTTTTCATAAGCTCCTCGCCCAATTCGAAAACGTCCTTTTCCTTGACAAAGCTCATCTCGATGTCTATTTGCGTATGTTCCGGCTGCCTGTCGGCCCGCAGATCTTCATCGCGCATGCATCGGGCCATCTGAAAATATCGATCGAAGCCTGCAACCATTAGAATCTGCTTGTAGAGCTGGGGACTTTGCGGAAGCGCAAAAAAAGATCCAGGCTGAAGTCGGCTGGGCACGAGGTAATCCCGCGCTCCCTCCGGCGTACACCGAACGAGCAGCGGGGTTTCGATTTCCATAAACCCCTTCGAGTCGAGAAAATTCCGTATCGCGAGCACAACTCTATGCCTCAAAACAAGATTATTCTTGAGTGGACGCCTGCGCAAATCGAGGTAGCGGTATTTCAACCTGAGATCCTCATTGGCTTTTACCGAATCGGTAATCGTAAAAGGCGGCACTTTGGTCCTGTTCAAAATAATGATCCGGTCTATAT
This sequence comes from uncultured bacterium, assembly GCA_964654695.1. Lineage (GTDB taxonomy): Bacteria > Krumholzibacteriota > Krumholzibacteriia > WVZY01 > WVZY01 > CAZZKJ01. Next base: position 23,541 of record CAZZKJ010000037.1, read on the forward strand.
CGATTTCGATAGTACCCGTGGAGGCATTGCCTCTGGCCATATCTTCCGGACGCAGACGCACGGTGCCTTCGCAAGCCACCACGTCCTCCATGTGCAGGCTCTTGGTAATATGGTCCAGGGAGCCTTTTTGGGGATCCACCAGCAGTTGTACGCTGCCCGACCGGTCTCTTAAATTTATAAAGCGAAGCCCGCCGAGGTCGCGCACCCGCTCGACCCATCCCATGAGCCGCACTTTCTTGTTTGCGTCCTCTTCGGTAAGTCCGGCGCACGTATGGGTTCTTTCAAAAGGAATCTGGGTAATTTCGCGGCTCAATTAGAATCGCTCCTTACTTTGTGCATTTTTCTTTTCAAATAAGTTTCCAACTCGTCATCGCGAAGCTCCTGCTGCTCTCTTGCGGCGAGATCCCTGCACTGCACGCTGCCCGGCGGGTCATTCTGAACGATCACCGCAAAACGGGCGCCGGTTTTTTCAGCCCCTCGCATCTGTTTTTTCATGGAACGCAGGGACAGGTCGGCCACCGTACCACCTGTTCTCCTTAATATTCTCGCGATTTCAAGCGCCCGTATGCTGGATTGGTCATCGGCACAAACCACGTAAAATTCCGGAGAGCCCGCAAGCGAGGCAGCCTCCGTGCTTTCTTTTGGAAGTACGCTGATGATTCTT
>CAZZKJ010000038.1:0-23963 GCA_964654695.1 uncultured bacterium
CCGGTCCTGCGGCAAATATTTCCACAATATTCATTTAATTTTTCTCCCGCTAAAGTTCCGGTTCCCGGGTGCCGATAACACTGACGTTATCCGAAACCAGTCAGGAGGTTATCCTTGCCGGAACTAACAGAAGTGCAAAAATATTGGGAAACACGTTCGCCCGGGTTGACCCACTCCAACGCCAACGTCGCAAGCCCCGAGTTCTTCAACGAGGTGGAAGCCGAGCGTTATGGAGATCCTTTCAAATACCGATATCTGCCCGGTATTGCCGAGTTCAATGATCATGCTGATGAAAAGGTATTGGAGGTAGGCGTTGGACTAGGAACCGACATACTTCAATATGCCCGGGGCGGGAGTGATGTTTTCGGGATAGACTTAACCCACCGGGCGGTTGAACTTACGAAACGCCGTTTCAGTCTCAATAAATTATCAGGAACCTTCAAACAGGCGTCATTCACGGAGATTCCCTTCGAGGATAACTTTTTCGATCTCGTATATTCTTTTGGTGTGCTTCATCACTCGGAGGAGACGCAGCAGGGAATTGACGAGATTCATCGTGTTCTCAAGCCCGGCGGACGCGCCATCGTGATGCTCTACCACAAGGGTTTCAAATATTACGTCCGCAAACTGTTTCTCTATGGTGTGCTCAAAGGAGAATTCCTCCGTCATTCCGCGCAAGGAATTGTCAGCCGTCACAGCGAAACTTTTGGAATGTGCCCGCTCACGAAAGCCTACAGCCGGCGTGAAGCCGCTCATATGTTTGAAAAGTACAAAGACGTGACGATATCCTGCTATCGGATGGACGATTATCTCAAGTTCGGCGGGCGCTTCGTTTCACCGTCGAGGATGATCCTTCCCGACGGCGCATACCGCCGGGCGGAAGATCGCCTGGGTTGGAATCTCATCATCAAGGCTGGCAAGCCCGTACGGAGAGTTTAGCGTATTTTGCATGTTGTTCTTTATGAAAAACCCGTCCGGTCAAAGGTGAATATGATCATTGCGTTTTTGATAACAGCCGTTTGTTGCTTTTTTGACGCGGCGAATGTCTTCGCCGCCGGCATAATTCCAAAGACAGCGGCGCCTGCGGCAACCAGGCCCATGGGTTCGATGTGTCGGATTGGCCGAAAGGGGACAGCCTGAGTCATCACGTCACATTGGAAAATAATACTGCTGCCCGTAATACCGATGTCGGCTTCTCCGTGAATTCGGACTCGCATCACGCGCTCTTCACGAGAAACCTGTCCTATGATAATTACGTCGGGTCCTTCTGCTATTCGGGGTGCGGACATATAGAGTATTACAATAACGTTTCCATGAGAAACCGGAACCAGGGTTTCGCGGTCGACTCGTCTTACGCGGTATTTGTTGATCCGGGGGACAACTCGCTCGTGTACAGGAACAACATCGCGTTTGCCAATGATACGATCCAATACAACTATTCCGCGCTGGAGGTGGACACGTTCAATCTCGCGATCCCGGTTTCAGGGATGCATACGGCGTGAAACCCGATGTCAATCTATTGCCGGCTTCGCAGATGATCGATGCGGGAGCGGCGGTTTGGATAAACGGCATCGAAGAGCCTTTTGCTGGCGCGGCCCCCGATATTGGAGTATATGAGTTTCGGGATTATACGGCGGTCGGCGATAAGTACGCGCAGCCGGACGATGTTCTTAAGATAGAATCCATATACCCTAATCCTTTCAACCCTATTACGATCATCCGGTATTATCTGGGTAGAAATATGAGGGCATCAGTATTCGTTGTCGATTTGCAGGGCCGGAAGATTAAGAGCTTTGCCGATGGAGTTGGTTTCGAGAAGGGCCCGCATCGCATCATTTGGAATGGAACGAATGAGAATGGAGAACCGGTTGCGAGCGGCGTGTATCTGCTGGTTCTTAGGGCCGAAGGCAAGCAGAGCGTCAGGAAAGTGGTGCTCTTGAAATGACTAATTGCCGTTGATTCTCGCAGCCGTGGGTCCGGCCGCGCCGATCATATTGTCGGTACTGAACTCCACGTTCGACGTTCCGAACGAGAAGTTCCCTTGCCATATAACGCATTTCAAGCGCAGCTTGCGCCGGTTCACCCACTGGCCGGACCGCTCGTTGGAAATGCTCTGACTCATGATCCACCTGCTCCGGTCTATGCGCTGAACCTCGATGGCATTGACGCCGGGGTCGGGAATGTACCCGCGGTAAATCCAGTTGGCGCTTCCCGAGGAATCGACTGCGAGCGACGTCGCGGTGGCATACTGCGTAATCGTTCTCGGATCGGCGACATCGAGACTGTCCTCCAGATCCCGCCAGTCGGTAAAAAGAAGAAAATGCGTTCCCCGGTGCGACATCACGAACGGGTTTTCGGATTGACCGCCGGTCGCCTGCGCGCCGGTTCCCGTCGAAAGCCTGCGCGTTGCATCTATGAATCCGGCCCCGGTCCAGTTTACAAGATCGGCCGAATACGCGGCCGTAACCACACCGTACTCGTTGGTGCTCTTCGCGGTTGCAAACATAATCCATCTCTGGTTATCGGGATCCCATATTACGAACGGGTCGCGGCACTGCCGGTTGAAAGATCCGGATGAATCCCCCCACGTGGTCCAGGGTTCATCACATTCGTATATGCAGCCGTCGCCGGAAGTTCCGGCGCACCGGTTTACCGGGAAACGGGTCCAGGTCATGAGATCGTTGGAAATCGCGAGGCCGATCCTCTGTTTGGACTCGGGACCGAAGCCGTCGACACCGGTGTAGAACATGTAATATGTATTTTCATAACGAACGACATGCGGCGCCCAAAGGGCCATGGAATCCCATGCGCCGGGGTCGGGGCTTAGAGCGATGCCGGCATACTGAAGACTTTCGAGGTCGGTCGAAATGTAGTGCTCGATTGCGCTTCCGGATCCATGACCCTCGTTGTGGAAGAAAAGATGATACAGACCGGTTTCATCCTTGATCCAGGTGTGATCGGCGATGTCGTCATCTTCATCGTTGATTGCGGGGAAGTCCTCATCGAAGGGATTGCCGTCACCGTCATCATCGTCTAATTTTGATCTCAACAGATGCTCCTTTGCGCTCGATGTGCACGAAATGGTTTTGAAGGAGCCGGCGGGCGAATGATCGCGCCCGCACCCGATCGAGAAAAGCAGCGTCAATAAGGCCATACCGCCGGCATATATGAATACACGTATAGAAAATCCCATTTGGATGGTATTATAAACTGAACCCCTCAAAAAACCGCGATAAATCAGACTCAAACTTCATTCAATCCCAATTCAACCGTCCGGCTGGAAATATCCGAAGATTTTCTTGACGGGGAAGCGGACGTATAGTATATTTCGCCACATGGCGAATAGACGAAACCAATATGCCCTCCGCGCATTCACGTCAATTGCCAGGGCGGTTGCGGACGAGAACCGCGTACGCATCCTCGTTTCCGTAAAAGGCCGCGAATTGTGTGTCTGCCAGATCGTCGAGCTGCTGGGGCTGGCGCCCTCCACCGTATCGAAGCACTTGTCGATTCTTAAGCAGGCCTATCTCCTCGACAGCAGAAGAGACGGCAGGTGGACGTATTATTCCCGCCCGCGCGAGGCCGCGTCTCCCGTGGTCGAGAACGCGCTGTCATGGATAGACCGATGTACGGCGGGCGATCCGGTTCTCAAGGACGACGCGAAAAAGCTGAAAGCAATTACAAAGAAAAATCTCGAAGAGATCTGCAAAACCCCCGCATGAAACCGCTATTATGAGTTTTTTCGAAAAATACCTTTCTTTGTGGGTGATCCTTTGCGTAGCCATCGGCGTCGTTCTCGGAAAGACGGCACCGGAATTGGCCCGGTTTCTCGACGGCCTGGCGGTGCACGTGAACGAAGCGCCGGTCGTATCCATCCCGATCGCGGTATGCCTCTTTTTTATGATGTATCCCATCATGGTCAAGATCGATTTCAAAGAGGTGCTGAAAACAGGGAAGAACTTAAGGCCGGTAGGACTCACGCTTTTTATGAACTGGGGGGTGAAACCATTTACCATGTACGCGGTCAGCCTGGTTTTCTTGGGAACACTCTTTCGAGGATTGATCGGTCCGGATGCGATGGATCACGTTAAGATGCCCCTGGGTTTCGACCTCGATGTTGGCGCCGCCTTCGGCGACGGCAGGATCGTTTTGCTCCACGGGATCAAAATGCTGGAGGTGCCCTTATGGCGGAGCTATCTCGCGGGATGCATACTTCTGGGCATCGCGCCGTGCACGGCAATGGTGCTGGTCTGGGGATTTTTGGCAAAAGGAAACGACGGCCTGACCCTGCTCATGGTGGCAATCAATTCGCTGACGATGCTGTTTCTATACGGCCCGCTGGGAGGATTTCTGCTCGGCGTCGGCCGTCTTCCCGTACCCTGGCAGGCGCTTCTCTTATCTATATCCATTTACGTGGCGCTTCCGCTCGCCGCCGGTTACCTTACGCGCAGGTGGATCATCGGAACCAAAGGCGAACTGTGGTTCAAAGAAAAATTCCTGCGCTTTCTGACGCCGATCACGATCAGCGCGCTGCTTTTTACGCTCATTCTCCTTTTTTCATTCAAAGGCGATGTAATCCTGTCGAATCCCTTGACGATACTGTGGATTGCGATCCCGCTTTTCATTCAAACCAACCTGATCTTCTGGATCACGTATGTGTCGGCGCGCGGCCTGCGTCTTAGCTACCGCGATGCCGCACCCGCCGCGATGATCGGCGCATCAAATCATTTCGAAGTTGCTATCGCGACGGCCGTAATGCTCTTTGGATTATCGTCGGGAGCGGCGCTGGCCACGGTCGTGGGAGTGCTTATAGAAGTGCCGGTCATGCTGATGCTGGTCAAAATATGCCTGCTTACGCGGGGGTGGTTTCCGGGAGCCGTACAAGACGATTCAACGAATGCATAGACGTCCTGTTATCGAAAACCCGAGCGTGCGGGATGTCATTATAGATACTCTTTCCTCAGTTTTTCGAGCACGGCGTGGAAATCTTTTTGTCCGGGCGCCCCGGCGTGTTCCTCCTCTACACGGGCGAACTCGCGAAGAAGCCTGTCCTGCTCTTCGGGGGAAAGGTGCATGTCGGCCATCGGATATAACACAGTGTTCTCTTTTTCTATGTGCTGCGTCAACAGTTCTCCGTATCCCCGGGCGTTTTCCGCGAAACGCTCCGCCGATCCGCTGTCTCTCTGCTGGCAGGCATCAATGGCATCGGCCATATTTCCGACGAAAGCCCTGCCGGTCTCGTGCTCTTGAAGCATCACTCCTATCGGCCCGCCTTCTGCGGGTATGCCTGTTTTTTCCAGGGACTTGAAGAGAAGGTCCTCCTCCTTGGCATGATGAAAACGGTCGGCGTAAGAGCGGATAAAATCGACAATCTGTTTGAGATGACCGGGATCGACCTTTTCCCCGGCCGATATTTTACGGCATACGGCATTCATGACTTCGATCATGGCGAGAATGGAATCGTGTTCTTTGACGAGTATCTCTGTTGGTTTCATGAGAGGCTCCTTTATAGTTGAGGAGGAAATACCTGGAATTATCGTTACGATCGTTTGAAATAAGCATGATAATATATCATGGTTATATATATGTAATGCCGATGTCTGAGTAAAGGGCTTTATGTATGTCCGCTTGCGCTTTATGGCTTTAGTGAATTGTCTCGCTAAATAGCGGTGATAAGAAATATGATATAAATATAAACCGGGAGGAAGACGCATGAAGCAATCGGGTAAATCGCGCGAAGAAATTATGCAAATGGTATCCGCTTTCAGAGCGGGCAGGATAATTCTCACCGCTGTTGAAGTGGATCTTTTCACATGCGTAGATAAAGGCGGCGCAACGGCGGATGAAACTGCGAAAAAAGCGCGAATCGATCCCAGAGCGGCTGCGATTCTTATGGATGCTCTGACGGCGCTCGGGTTCATGATAAAAAGAGGCGGGAGGTATTCCAACACCGAATCCTCGTCAAGATTTCTAGTCAAAGGCAAGCCGGATTATATGCAGGGTCTCTCCCATCAAAACCACCTGTGGGAAAGCTGGAGCGGGCTGACGAAAATTGTCAAAAGCGGCGATATAGAGCATTCGGGTGCGGTGAAGGACAGGGATGCGGGCTGGCTCAAAAGTTTTATCGGCGCCATGCAGGACAGGGGCAGGCAGCAGGCGGAAGAGGCGTGCGGACTGATAGATTTCTCGGGCGTATCGAGGTTTCTCGATCTCGCGGGCGGCTCGGGAATATTCGCCGCAACCTTCGTGGAGAAAAACGATTCCACCAGAGCCGTGGTTTTCGATCTTCCGAACGTCGTTCCGATAACGAAGAAATTCCTGGACATGCATCCGGCAGGCAGCAGGGTTGAAACAATGACCGGAGACTATTTCGCCGATGATTTAGGCTCTGGTTACGACATGATTTTCATGTCGGCTGTGATTCACAGCAATTCTTTCGACGAGAATAAGAACCTTGTAAAAAGATGCGTGGACGCTCTTAATCCGGGAGGGCGCGTGTGTATTTTGGATTTTGTGATGAACGACGAACTCACCGAACCGGCGGATGCGGCGATTTTCTCGGTAAACATGCTGGTCAACACCAAGGCAGGAAGAAACTTCAACCTAAAAGAGATATCCTCATGGCTTGTTGATGCCGGGCTGAACGGAATCGAACACAAGCCTATGAGCAGGGGATTGGGGCTTTTGTTCGGCACCAAAAGCAGATGAACCGCCGGCCGGCGCTTATTTCCTAACCCTCACGCAGCATATCCCTGAGAACGGTATGCAGTATCCCGCCGTTCTGATAGTATGTCACTTCCACGGCGGTATCTATGCGGGCGGTCATTTTGAGCGTCCGTTCTTTTGTGCCGTCTCCATCGCCGCCAACATCGGTCCGCACTCTTACCGTAAGCTCCGCGCCCGGTTCGAATCCGCCATCGAGACCTTCGATATCGAAGACCTCGCGTCCCGTCAGCCCGAGAGATTCGCGGTTTTCTCCAGGCATGAACTGGAGAGGCAGTACGCCCATGCCGACGAGATTGCTCCTGTGGATACGTTCGTAGGATTCGGCCAGCACCGCCTTGACACCGAGAAGCTGCGTTCCCTTTGCCGCCCAGTCTCGTGAGCTGCCGGTTCCGTATTCCCTGCCGGCTATGACTACGAGCGGTACGGAGTCTTTCTGATAGCGCACGGCGGCGTCATATATGCTCATCTCTTCGCCGCTCGGCAGGTGTATGGTCACTCCGCCCTCGGTGCCGGGAGCGAGAAGGTTGCGAAGGCGGATGTTGCCGAATGTCCCGCGCATCATCACTTCATGGTTGCCGCGCCGCGACCCGAACGAGTTGAAATCCTGCGGTTCGATCCCGCGCGAAACCAGATAGCTGCCGCTCGGGCTTTCTGCTGCGAACGCTCCGGCCGGAGAAATGTGATCGGTGGTAACCGAATCTCCCAGCAAAGCAAGCGCCCTTGCTCCGCGTATGTTTTCGAAGGAGGGCGCCTCGGGCGAAAGTCCCATGAAAAACGGAGGTTCTTGAATATAAGTTGACTCGTCATTCCATTTATATATGTCGCCCACGGGCACCGGCATCTCCCGCCACCGCCCGCTGCCTTCGAATACGCTTGAATACTGGGACCGGAACATGTCCGCGTCGAGTGAACGCTTTATTTCATTGCTTATCTCTTCCTGGCTCGGCCATATGTCTTTGAGGAATACGGAAGCGCCGTCGGCGCCAATGCCGATCGGCTCGTTTTGAAAATCAATATCGACCCGCCCCGCGAGGGCATAAGCGATCACCAGCGGAGGCGAGGCCAGGTAGTTGGCCCTGGTCAGCGGATTGATGCGGCCTTCGAAGTTGCGGTTGCCGCTCAAGACGGCGGCCGCGACGAGATCCTCTTCTTTAATAGCCTGCGCGACAGCCGGCGGAATGGGACCGCTGTTGCCGATGCACGTTGTGCATCCGTAGCCGACTACATGAAAGCGAAGCTTTTCCATGTACGGCATCAGTCCGGAGGCTTCGAGATATCTCGTAACCACCCGTGAGCCCGGAGCGAGGCTGGTCTTCACATATTCGGGAACGGTGAGTCCGTGCTCGACCGCTTTTTTGGCAAGAAGCCCGGCGCCGATCATGACCGACGGGTTGGAAGTGTTGGTGCAGCTCGTGATGGCGGCGATCACGACTGAGCCGTCGCGAGGCCGGGATGAAACTTCGCCTTTGGTTTTCACTTTTTCTTTTCTGCCGTAGACATTGCGGAGCGCCGCATGGAACGAACGTTTCATTTCTCCAAGAGGAATGCGGTCCTGCGGGCGCTTGGGCCCGGCGAGGCTCGGAACCACCGTGCCCATATCGAGTTCGAGTGTGTCGGTGAAACGCGGCTCCGGCGCTCCGTTCGTTCGGGAGGTTTTGCCTTCGACGAAAAGGCCCTGCTCCTTGGTGTAACGTTCGACCATGACCGCTAGTTCATCGCCGCGCCCGGTTAGGCGAAGGTAGTCCAAAGTTGCCGGTCCCACCGGAAAGAATCCCATGGTCGCTCCGTATTCGGGAGACATGTTGGCGATGGTCGTACGGTCGGGCAGGCTCAGCCGCGAAAGACCGGGGCCGAAGAATTCGACGAATTTGCCGACGACGCCTTTTTTGCGAAGCATTTCAGTTACCGTCAGCACGAGATCGGTCGCGGTCGCGCCTTCGGCGAGTCCGCCTTTTAGTTTGAAACCGACCACCTGCGGAGGAAGCATATAATAGGGCTGACCGAGCATGACCGCTTCCGCTTCGATCCCGCCCACTCCCCAACCGAGTACTCCGAGACCGTTTATCATTGTCGTGTGGGAGTCGGTGCCGACCAGACTGTCGGGAAATACGGCGGTATCGCCGCCGATCCGGCGTGTCTCAACCACGCACGCGAGGTATTCGAGGTTCACCTGGTGGACTATCCCGGTGTCGGGCGGGACCACGCGAAAGTTTTTGAACGCTCCCTGTGCCCAGCGCAGCAGCTCGTAGCGCTCGCGGTTTCTTTCGAATTCGCGCTCGGCGTTTTTCTCTAAAGCGTCCGGGGAGCCAAAAAAATCTACCTGGATGGAGTGGTCTATGACGAGATCCACCGGTATCAGCGGGTTTATGCGCTCGGCATCGCCGCCCATACGCAGCATCGCCGAGCGCAGGGCGGCAAGGTCGACTACCGCGGGCACGCCGGTAAAATCCTGAAGCAGCACGCGGGCCGGCATGAAGGCCAGTTCTCCGGCGCCGGGATTGTCCGGTTTCCATGCGGCCAGGGCTGCTATGTCGGCTTCCGTGATGGTTTTGCCGTCGCAGTTTCTCAACAGAGATTCGAGAAGTATTTTGATGGAAACGGGAAGCCGGCTTACTTCGGCGATACCTTCTTTTTCCAGGCGGTCGAGACGGTACATAACGGCCGGGCCGTTTCCGGTTTCGAATTCGGCGCGCGCGCCGAACGCATTTGCTGGTTTTTCACTCATGATTATTCCTTCCATTAATATAGGGTTCTTCAGATATTAACGGGAAGGCGGCTTTTTCGCAACCGGTAAGCGTTGGTTGTCAATCGAGATGAATCTCTTCGTCTTCCGCTTTCAGTTTGCCGTGGAGATAGTCTTCGTACGCGCTCAAGTCGAGAAGTCCGCGGCCTGAGAGATTGAAAAGGATGACTTTTTCCCGCTCTTCTTCGTGCGCTTTCACGGCTTCGCGTATTGCGAGTTCGACCGCGTGGGCTGCTTCGGGAGCGGGAATTATGCCCTCGGCTTTCCCGCTGGTAAGGGTCGGGCATGAAACCGGCTCGGCGGCGACGGCGGCACGGGCAGGTCGGGCGCTATGTTATAATAAAATCGGTGGATACGGTCTTTGCCGAGCACGATCTTCTTGTCCATCTCGAGACCCCTTTCACGGTCAATTCAGAGAAACAAAAAACCCGCCTTTTCCATTTTTAATTATACATCCGATTAGTTATTATCAGGTAAGTAAATTATTGGCCACGAAGGATGCCCGCGGGTACCACAATACATATAATTATTGAGGAAAACTTGCGAAGCTGAAACAGAATCACCGAAAGGATAAAAAAATGATATGGACCAGGCTGCTCGAAGGGGAATTAGCGCATACTTACAAAGTAACTGAAAAACTTTTAGACCTCGTGGACGGCGGCAAGCTCGATTGGAAGCCAGCGCCGGATAATAATTGGATGACGACGGGACAGCTGCTAAAGCACATATCGAATGGCTGCGGGTCCGGGATCAAGGGCGCCGTTACCGGTGATTGGGGATTTCCGGAGGATTTCGATCCAAGCAGCATGACCATGGAAGACATGCTGCCGCCGGCCGAAAAGATGCCGGCCGTCGAAAGCCTGGCCGAGGCGAAAGAGCTCCTTGCCGAAGACAAGAAAACCGCCGTCGAAATGCTTGCCAAGTGCAGCCCTGAAGATCTTGCGACCAAGCCGTCTCCGGTTCCGTGGGATCCCACCGAGATAGTGCTCGGCCAGCGCCTGCTGCAGATGGTGGATCATTTGAGATCACACAAGGCCCACTTTTCTATTACCTGAAACTCCAGGGTAAGCCGGTGAACACAGAAAACCTGTGGGGGATGTAAACTGCTGAGAGAGGGAGATCAGTTTTTCAGCAGCGTTCGCCTTTTCCGGGAAGCGTCGAGGATATAGGCCGTGTTTACACCTACTTATTTCTTGATGTGCTTCCCTACTGACGGCTTTCTCTCAAGGTCGATGTATGCTTGCTCAACAAATGTATTATTTCCGCCGGTGCCGCCATGCTCTAATTCAAATTCGCCATAATAATTGATCTTGTCATTGGCCCAGCCTGAAAAATATATAGCCAGATAATGAATATCAAAATTTTTTGCACTCTTGGATGTCTGAAAGTATTCCGTGTATAAATAGCCGTCTATAACTGGCTTTAGGAATTCGCTGGTATTGGCGGTTTTCCCGGCTTCTCTTTGCAGGTATGCCGTTAATTCGTCGATCTCTTGCTCGGTCAAGGTGGCTTGTGATTTCATGGACCGGACCAGGCCGGGCCACTCTTCCGCGGAATAATCACTTGGGGAAAAAAGCGCATGACAGCGCCCACATTTTTGCAAGAATTATTTTAATTCTCCGCTTGATATAAGCGGCCCGAGAGATTACATTTTGATAAACCTGAAAAAGGAGAAAATCATGACACTCAAATCCACGATCGCAGTGTTTATACTCGTAACCGCGGTTTTGCTTGCCGGCGCGCAGAGGACCCCCGCCGCCGAAACGTACGCGGTAGATCCCGTTCATTCCTCGGTGATATTTCGAATAAATCACCTTGGCATTTCCTACTTTTACGGACGCTTCAACGAAATAACGGGCACGCTCGTCGTCGATGACGAAGATATAGGCGCCGGCTCCGCCGATGTAACAATAAAAGTAGAAAGCCTTGATACACACGATGCCAAAAGAAACGGGCATATCCTGGGCCCCGATTTTTTCAATGCGAAAACATTTCCTGTGATCACATTCAAGAGCAGCGGAGTAAGAAAAATCGATGAAAAACGCCTGGAAGTCGCCGGCGACTTGATGCTTCACGGCGTTAAAAAGCCGATCAAGATGGAGATGACGCACGTTGGCAAGGGCAAGGATCCATGGGGGGGATACCGGAGCGGCTACGAAGGAACTCTGGTCATAAGGCGCAGCGACTTCGGCATGAAATTCATGCTGGAAGGCGTCGGAGATGAAGTAACCATAATCTTGAGCATCGAAGGCGTGCGCAAGTAATTTAGACGCCCCGCATTAGTTTTTGATTTGAAATTACATAATTTCCCACGCGCGGCCGCAGAAACTTCCAGCCCAGGAGACATTTAAAAAAATGATCTGATTAATCATCCCTTCCTAATCGGGGGTCTCTCTGTAACTTAGATCCTTGCTATTCCTTGGCATAATATGGTATCATTAGCTATTATTCGGTCCTCTGAATTCCAGATTTGGAGCCATTTACGAGAAGTATCCTTCTTCTAACCGCCCGGCCCGCGTTGATGCGCGCGCCTATATACCGCAGAAATGGATGAGAAATGGATGTTATTAAAAATAAGAAAATCTTTATTACCGGAGGAGCCGGCTTTATTGCTTCGCATTTGATCGAGAGGTTGATCGATAACAACAAGGTGGTTATCTATGATAACCTGTTAAGGAATGCTTTTCATTATACAGATCTGAAAGAGCATCCCAATATAGAGTTTATAAAAGGTGATGTACTGGATTTCGATCTTCTTTCAGAAACGATGCAGGGCGCTGATATATGCGTTCATGCAGCCGCGATAGCAGGCATTTTCAGTGTCGGCAAAAAAGCCACTAGAACAATAAAAGTCAATTTTATTGGAACATACCATGCACTGGAAGCGGCTGTTAAAAACAAAGTGAAGAGATTTGTTGATTTTTCTACAAGCGAGGTATACGGACCTTTTGTGTATAAAGGAAAAGAAAGCGATTCCACTACCCTCGGGCCCGTGGGAGAAAAAAGATGGGTTTACGCAATAAGCAAATTAGCTGCTGAGCATTTTGCACATAATTATGAAGCTGAATTTGGGTTGGAAGTAGTTACGGTCCGACCGTTCAATATCTACGGTCCAAGGCAGGTGGGGGAGGGCGCTATTGAGCAGATGGTAACCCGCGCCCTCAAGAATGAGCCGATTACCGTTTTCAACGAAGGCACTCAAATTCGGTCGTGGTGTTATGTAACGGATTTTGTAGATGCCTTATACAGCACTTTGCATAACAGCGATGCCCACAATCAGATATTCAACATTGGCAATCCTCAAGCCACGATAACGGTCTTGAATCTGGCCCGCGCGATAATATCCATGACCGAATCGCGATCCAAGATCAATTATAAAGTTCATCCGGGCCCCGAAGTGGAAATGAGAATCCCCGATATTTGCAAGGCATCCTCCCTGTTGGGTTATATTCCAAAAGTAAATTTGGAAGACGGCCTCGTCAAATCTATTGCATGGTATAAAGATCATTTGGAGGACAGATGAAAGTATTGGTTGCAGGCGGGTCGGGATTCATCGGAAAGAATTTTCTGCTCAGTACGCCTGCGGCCTGGGAATGCACAGGAACTTATAACACGTCCGGGGAGTTCCCTGAGTTTCTAATCCGAAACGGATTGACTCATGTTCAACCAATCAAGGTTGAAATGAGAAACTTAGACGAAGTAAAAGCAGTGTTTGGAAAAAATGGAAATGAATTTGACATTTGTTTATACGTGATGGGCAACTCGGACATTGGACTTTCCCGGCGGGAACCGTTTGCCGATTTGTCATACAATGTTCATTCACTAATAAACCTGCTGCAGAATATCAAGGCCGGCAAATTCATATTTATGTCCTCGGGTGCGGTTTATGAAGGTTATAAAAGCCTGGTAAATCCTTCATGCAGTGTTAACCCCACAATCCCCTACAGTGTTAACAAGCTGGTATCGGAGCGTTATATTGAATATTTCCGGAATAATACCGATAGTATTGAAAATTTTGTTTGTATTCGTTTCTTCGGCGCATATGGACCCATGGAACCGGCCAGAAAGATATATACCAATCTTATAAACACGTTTGTAATTGAAGGGAAAAACGAATTCAAAATAATGGGCAACGGTAAGAATTTTATTGATGCCATGTATATTGATGATGCTATAGAAGCACTCATGAAAATTGCCGCGGGCGATAAAGGAAATATGATTATAGATTTGTGCGCAGGACATCCTCTTACTATTAACGAGCTGATAATCGAGGTTGGGCATATCTTCGATCGGGAGATTAAATTGCTCCACGAAGGCGCTGCCGCTGAATACACTACTTTTTATGCATCTCCTAATGCCATGGAAACATTGTTTGATTTCAGGCCGGCAATACGCCTGCCGGAGGGTATGAGAAAATTTGCCGATTATATGCGCAATCAACTTCAATCTTAAAACCACTGTCACAATCTAAGGATGTTCAAGAATAAACGATTATGAGCCTAAAGAAACTTGCAATTCAAGGTGGAAGACCTGTCAGGAGCGAGCCATACCGGCCGGTTTGGCCGAATTTCGGCAAGCAGGAAGAAAAGCAGCTTCTGGATGTCATGCGCATCACCCGAGAGGGAATGGGGAAGCCTATAGGCAAAATAACCGAATTCGAGGAAAAATTCGCCGCCTATCATGACGCCGCGGCCGCCGTTGCTTGTACTAATTGTTCACAGGCCTTGGAGATTATGCTGGCCGTAGCCGGGATCGAAGCCGGAGACGAAGTGATCGTTCCTCCCTTTACTTACATAAGTACGGCCGGAGCGGTGATATCATTGGGCGCCGTTCCGGTTTTTGCGGATATAGATCCGGAAACATACCAAATTGATCCTGCTAGTATTGAACGTATGATTTCCTCTCGAACCAAAGCCATAATACCCGTTCACTTTGCCGGTCATTTCTCTGATATGGAAAGAATCAACGCGATTGCCGATAGACATAGTTTAGTAGTTATCGAGGATGCCGCCCAGGCTCACGGCGCAAAATGGAACGGCAGCTACGCCGGGCATTACGGAACCGCCGCCGGTTTTAGTTTTCAGTACGGCAAGAATATGACGGCCCAGGAAGGAGGGGCTATTATAAGCAAAGATACTGATTTTATCGAAAAATGTTGGGAGTATATTTGGTATGGGCGGCACAAAGGAGAGCCGTGGTACAAACATTATATGATCACATCAAATTACAGGATCACCGAATTTCAGGCGGCGGTTTTATTAGCTCAGCTGGCCAGGCTGCCGGCAGAAAACGAAAGAAGAAATAAAAACGGCAGCCGGCTGGACGAGTATTTAGCCAAAGTAGAAGGAGTTACCCCATCTGCCGTCGATCCCAGGATGGAAATTCACCCGCGCCATCTTTATCCCGTACGGTTTTCACCCGAACTAATCGCAAAAGCGGGAGGGAAGCGGCTTCTTGTCGAAGCTGTCAATGCCGAAGGCATACCCCTGCTTTTTGGTTACGAGTTCCCGCTTTATCGCAGCCCGGCGTTTATAAATAAATCATTCCGGAGCAAATCCTGGTATTCCGACATTTATGCTTCAATTGATTATGGCTCGGTCGATCTGCCGGCGACCGAACAGGCGTGCCGCGACACGGCCTGGTTTTTGCACAATTCTCTTCTTGGAAATGAAAAAGATATCGAGGATATGTATAAAGCGCTGGAAAAGATAGCTGAAAATATTGACGAGCTCGCCGGCCTCAAAACCTGAGATGGAATACCTCAAAACGGAGGATATTTGCGCGTGACCGGTAAAGACAATTTAAAAGCATACTGGGAAAAAAAGGGGCTTGAAAAGAGCAGCCAGGCAACAATGAGGGATTTTCACCTTCGCGGATTGGAGGTCGAAGCGCTGAGAATCGAGCTCCAACCCGATGATATAGTATTGGATGTAGGCGCAGGTAACGGCGCATCCGGTATTCAGCTCGCTCCCAACGTAAAGCATCTCATTCTTACTGATTTTGCCAGCAGCATGGTTCGGGAAGCAGAAAACACAATTGCACGTTCCGGTGTTAAAAATGCCGATGCGTTGGTTGCGGATGTTCTGAATCTGTCATCTTTTATGGACCGCCGGATCGATACCGTAATTTCAACACGCTGCCTGATCAATCTGACATCTTTTGAAGAACAATGCCTTGCTATTTCCCAGATTCATAATGTTCTCGTGACGGGAGGGCGCCTGCTGCTGCTGGAATCCACCGTTGATGGATGGAATAACCTGAATGCGCTCAGGGCCGAATTCGCTCTGAACCCCATAGAACTGCACTGGCACAACACAGTTTTTGAAAAAGCAAAATTAGTTCAAGAACTGAAAGAAAAATTTGAAATAGTCAAATGTGTGAATTTCGGGAACTACTTTCTAATTTCTCGAGTTCTGTACCCTGCAAATATTGCGCCCAAAGAACCTTCTTTTGATAATCCTATGAATGAGCTTGCGGTTAAATTATGGAAAACGCAGATGGTGAAAAATCTTGAAGATTATTCGCCGCTGCTTATGTATGTTTGCAAAAAGATTGATTAAATCAGTGAATAGAGCCGGAACAAAGAAAATCAGAATTTATAAAATGAGTCTCGATTGTTATGGACTCTCCTGAATCGATCCCCGTTGTTGATTCCAACCGGTGATCTCATCTATCTGAGATATGATGAACACATTCAAAAATGAGGCGCCTGTTATTGTCCTTGGGGCCGGATCCGCAGGTTTAGCCGCCGCCGTCACGCTTGCTCGAAAAGGGTACAAAGTTGTTGTTATTGAAAAACAGCCTTATTTCGGAGGACTGGCGACGACTATTCGGCACGGCCAATTTCATCTTGATCTGGGGCCCCATACTTTTCACTTAAAAAATGATGAAGCGGACACTTTATTTCAGGAATACTCTTCCGGAGGGTATCAGAATATCAATATGAAGGCTTCGCTGCTGCTCCATAAAAAATATTTCGATTACCCCCTGCGATTCGGCCAGGCGATTGTTCGATTAGAGCCCGCTTTTACGGCCAGGATGTTGTGGGATTATCTGGCGACAAAAATCCGCAGCCGTTTCTCCGAGATGCCGGAGAATTCTTTTGAAGATTGGGGTATAAAACGATATGGGCGAACGATGTATGATATGGCATTCGGTAATTATTCTCGCAAAGTGTGGGGTATGCCCACCACGCAGCTAAGCATGAAATTGGCGCAGCAGAAACTTCCGGATATGACCCTTTTGGATATTATAAAGGAAGCGTTGGGCAGGGGGGGCGCCAAACAAAAAATACTCTATTCTTCTTATGCATATCCGCATATGGGAATTGGGACAATCTTTGATGCGATGGGAGATAAAATCGTCAAAGAGGGAGGACGAATATTAAGGGAGACCGAGCCGGTCGAAATAATCTTCGATAATAATATCCCCGCCGCCGTCATGGTTAGAGGCAGAAACGGCGCCGAGAAAATCCCATGTTCAATGATCATCAATACGATCCCATTGAACGATTTTGTTCAATATTGCGGAGGGTCTGTTGATCCCAAAGTGCTGGACGCTTCGCATAAACTGATCTACCGGCACTTGATGCTGGCGTACTTGGAAGTGGCCAGGGAAAATGTTACCAACGAGATAATGGTTTACCTTCTCGATACTGACTTCACTTTCAATAGAATCGGCGAGCAGAAAAATATTGCGCCCGAGATGTCGCCAAAAGACCGTTCCATGCTTTGTTTTGAAATCTGCACCGACGAAAACGGCAATTGGTGGGGGATGTCCGACGAAGAGTTTCTTGAAGTTGCCAGGGAAGATCTACTTCGGTTAGGAACAGTTTCTTCCGATGATATCAAAGGCGGCTTTGTAAAGCGCGTAGAACAAGCATATCCTATTTATGATCTCACATTCGATAGAAACCTCAGCGCAGTTCTGGAGTGGATAAATGGCAAAGAAAATGTCTATTCCATAGGACGGCAGGGGCTATTCCTGAACAATGATATACATACAAGCATGAAGATGGGTATCGAAGCGGCCGACCATTTTATGAGCCGGAAGCCCAGACAGTCGTGGATCGATTCGATGCGACAACAATTGAACTGGAGGCTTGAGTAAGGGTCTGATTACCGGAACGTTTAATAATACTGGAGGCACTGTTTGCAATGAAAATAAAGAAAACTATAGGAGTGTTGGGCGCGGGTTATTGGGGGCACAATCTTGTGAGGGTGTTGTTTGAGATTGATGCTCTTCGGGGCGTGTTCGACACCGATAAAAAAATAATTAAGCAAGTCAAATCTGCGTACGATGGGGTTTGGTGCCCAAAGAATGAAGATGAACTGTTCAATGATCCTGAAATCGAGGGTGTCGTGGTTGCCACGCCCGCGGCTACGCATTACCGGATTGTAAAAAAAGCGCTGCTTGCCGACAAGCACGTATTTGTTGAAAAACCTCTGGCACTGAAGGTATCCGAAGGAGAAGAGCTCGTTGATCTGGCTGATAAGAAGAGCCGTGTTCTAATGGTCGGGCATATCCTTCAGTATCACAATGCCGTGTTGAAGTTGAAGGAATTGATAGATCGGGGAGAGTTGGGAAAAATTCAATATATTTATTCTAACCGTCTGAATATCGGGAAAATTCGAACAGAAGAAAATATATTGTGGAGTTTTGCTCCTCATGATATTTCCATCATTCTGTTTCTCCTGAATGAATTTCCCGTGTCTGTTTATACAACCGGAGGGAGCTATCTCCAGGAAAACGTTGTTGATGTGACAATGTCCAATCTTGATTTTACGAGCGGTGTCAAAGCGCATGTGTTTGTTTCGTGGCTGCATCCCTATAAGGAGCAAAAGTTGATCGTTGTTGGAGACAAAAAAATGGCTGTCTTTGACGATATTAGCAAGGAGAAATTGTTTCTCTATCCCCATAAAGTGGAATGGATCGACCGCATGCCCCTGGCATCGAAGGCGGCTGCCGAGGTCGTCGGGGTAAACATGGAAGAGCCTCTTTCCAAAGAATGCCGGCATTTTTTGGACTGCATAGAAAACGATTTTGCTCCCAAAACGGATGGTTATGAGGGATTAAGAGTCCTCAAGGTTTTGGAGATGTCTCAGAAGTCATTGAATTCAAAAAGCATAATTCGCAGCTCGAATGACGAGGAAAAACCGGACCGGAAATCATATTTTGTTCACGAGTCATCTTATATAGATGAGAACGTGGACATAGGCGAAGGCACGCAAATCTGGCATTATTCTCACGTTTTGAAAAATTCTTCCATCGGCAAAAAATGCAAAATAGGCCAGAACGTAGTAATCGGACCGGAAGCAGCGATTGGAAATAACTGCAAAATACAAAACAACGTTTCGATTTATAAGGGAGTGACTCTTGAGGATGATGTATTTTGCGGCCCCTCGATGGTTTTTACAAATGTTTTTAACCCGCGAAGCGCAGTCCCCCGAATGGATGAATTGAAAAAAACTTTGATTAAAACTGGTGCTTCGATCGGAGCCAATGCAACGATATTATGCGGTGTTACGATTGGCCGCAGCGCCTTCGTGGGAGCAGGCGCGGTTGTCACTAAGGATGTGGGCGATTATGCCCTGATGTACGGCAACCCGGCTTCTATCAAGGGCTGGATGTGCGAATGTGGATCTAAGCTGGCCTTTCAGGATAAACAGAAAACAGCTTGCATGCAGTGTGGTCTGGAATATACGCTCCACAAAAATCAAACGGTTACTTGCGGCAGGAAACAAAAGAAAGCAACATCATGATGAAAATACCATTACTGGATCTAAAAGCGCAGTATGCATCGATTAGAGATGAAATCAACACAGCGATCGAAGGCGTTTTGGATTCGCAGAGATTCATCCTTGGTCCGACGGTTCAAAAGTTTGAAAATGAAATAGCTGGATATTGTGATGTTCAATTTGCCGTCGGATTGGCATCGGGAAGCGATGCGCTGCTGATATCTTTGATGGCATTAGACATAGAAAACAACGATGAAGTAATTACTACGCCTTATACATTTTTTGCAACAGCAGGGTCAATCTCGCGTTTGGGAGCCAGGCCGGTTTTTGTCGATATCGATCCTGTTACGTATAATATCAATTCCAACTTAATTGAGGAAAAAATATCGAAGAAGACGAAAGCAATAATACCGGTTCATCTGTACGGACAGTGTGCCGACATGAAACCTATCCTGGAAATCGCAGGCCGGCATAAGATCCCGGTGATAGAGGATGCCGCTCAGGCCATTGGAGCAAAATATAAGGGTAGAATGGCCGGTTCCCTGGGAACGTTGGGATGCTTGAGTTTCTTTCCTTCCAAGAATCTTGGAGGGTATGGGGACGGCGGCATGATCTTAACAAATGATCCGGAGTTAGCGGAAAAAATCAGGATTCTGCGGTCACACGGAGCCAGGCCAAAGTATTTTCATGACTTGGTGGGTTGTAATTCCCGCCTGGATGCAATTCAGGCAGCGATTCTCTCAGTAAAGCTGAAATATCTTGATCATTGGAGCGATAAGAGACGCGAGCACGCCGAACTGTATAACCAATTATTTGAGAATACAGATATCGTTACACCTGTGGAAATGCCGAGATACCGTCATATTTATAATCAATATGTTATTCGAATTCGCGAGCAAGCCGAATTGAGACGGTTTCTGAAAGAGAAGGGAATTGCCACAGAAATTTATTATCCCGTACCTCTGCACATGCAAAAGTGTTTTAGTAATCTGGGCTGCAAGCAGGGTGATTTCCGGGAATCAGAAATGGCGTCAAAGCATACATTGGCTCTTCCCGTTTTTCCCGAGTTGACCGAAGAAATGCAAAAGTATGTATCCGGCATGGTTCTTCAGTTTGGTTCTAAAGGGATTTCTTAAACAGTTCTAAAATTATGAATTGGAAAGTTTATCTTGGGATAATTATCGGCGCCCTGTTTCTTTTTTTGGCGTTTCGTAAAGCGGATTTTCATGAGATTAAAATTGCCTTCGAAAAGGCCGACTATATCTTTCTCCTTCCTGCCGCTATCCTGGGTCTCCTAAGCGTGATCGCCAGGGCTGTCAGGTGGAGATTCCTGCTGCTGCCCATCAAAAAGATACGAATTATCAACCTTTTGTCAGCTACCGCCATCGGATTGATGGCGAACAATCTGCTGCCCGTGAGGCTTGGAGAAATTGTAAGGGCGAATACCATAGGCCAGAAAGAACAAATAAGCAAAAGCTCTTCTCTGGCAACAATCGTCGTCGAACGTTTGTTCGATGGTTTAATGCTCCTGCTTCTTCTGGCGCTTGTGCTTGTGTTCTTTGCGGTATCATTGCCGGGATGGCTTGCAAATGCCGCATATGCTGCGCTTGCGATCTACTTGGTGTCCTTGGTCGCGTTGATATTGCTAAAAGTACAGACAAAAAGATTCATTAGAGTTGTTACGGTGGTCTGCAAACCTTTTCCTGAAACAATTGCAGCAAGAGTTTTAAGTATCCTTAAATCCTTCATAGATGGATTGAAGATCCTGAACAGCACGTGGTGCATTGCTGCTTCTCTATTGTTGACGTTCGTCGTTTGGGCTCCGTATGTGTTCTTGATCCATATATTATTGATATCTTTCGGGATAAAGCTGCCGTTGTATGCATCTTTTCTTATTCTTGTTGCGTTGGGGATAGGGGTTATGATTCCGTCGGCTCCAGGCTTCATCGGGACGATTCAATTTGTGTGTGTTACCGTGCTGGCGTTATTTTCCGTGACAAAAAGTGAAGCCCTCAGCTTTTCAATCATATACCACGCGAGCGTTTTTGTGCCCATTATGCTTCTGGGCTTGGCATTCATGTTTTTTGAAGGCCTGTCATTTTCTGATCTTCGAAATCCCAAATCGATGTCTTCGGAAAAGTGAAAGCTTGGATGACCGGGACCATGAAGAATATATGCAACCATGATATGCAGTGGCTTGAAAGAACGGGCGAATTTAATTGACATAAAAAGTCGATCCTAATAGCCTTCACAGCATGGGTTTCAGAAAAAAAGAATATTTAATTATTTTCATAATTGCCCTTGTGCTTCGTATCGGCCTGCTGGGATTCCTCTACTCGACTCCGACCTTTTTTAATCCGGATTACGTTACGGATCAATGGGATCAAATCTCTCAAAATATTCTCGATGGCAATGGATTCAGTTGGGTTAAAGGCGGGGACTTTCCCACAATCTGCCGCGGGCCGATTTATCCGCTTTTCCTGGTGATCTTGAAAGTGGCCGGCAACGATAACCTTCTGATCATGAGAATTTTGTATTTGATTTTAGATTCCATACTTGTGCTCTTAATCATGAAATTTTGCTTCGATGCAACACGCAGCAAGACCGCCGCGTGGTTTTCAGGTGTTTTCTACGCTATATTCCTTATTCCCGCCTGGCATGTTGCCAAGTTCTCGCCGGATGTGTTCTTTTCATTCGTTTTATTGATGACGGCGTTTCTTTTTCTGAAATTTGTTCGCTCCGGATCCGGTGAAGATTCCTCTTTACCGCTGGCGGTGGCAAGCGGCCTGGCGTTTGGAGTTGCGATCCTTGCAAAGAAAACGGTTTTGTTTTTGCCGCCGATTTGGATATTCATAGGTTTATATGCCAAGCGTTTCAAAAAGAGCGCGATAATCGCTTATTGTGCATGGATACTCGCCGCCGTTGCTGCATTATCTCCATGGCTCCACAGGAACTACAAGCTAACCGGGAGCGTAACAACAATTCAGACGGCAACGTGGATGGGATATTGGCTCGGCGAATTCATTGACGCTAATCCATACTCTCACGATCTTGTTAAGTTTCAAGAATGGGCCAGCGCTACTGTGGGCGATTGGGATAAAAATAACTATTATCCTTCCTACCATTTATCTCCGGAAGAGGATCTGTATAGGGAAAACAAACTAAGAGTACTCGCCATCGAGCATCTGAAAGCGAATGTATGGCATCAAGCGGCAAAAACCGGGAGAAACTTGTTCAGGTTTTGGTACTTGACGGATACAGGAAGGATGACGAGATATACAAAGCCTCTCAGCGCTCTTATCTTTATTCTTATGGTACTTGGTGCTGGGACTCTTATAGCAAAACGAAAAATGAGTTACGAAGCCGTGCTGGCATTGGGAACAATTATCTATTTCAACCTGCTGTATTCTCCAATCCTTGCTCTTTTGAGATATATGATTCCCGTTCTGCCGTTTATTTCGTTATTCGTCGGTGTGGGCGCAGCGGTATTATACGAACGATTGAAGAAAAATTCCGGCGCTTCCGTATGAATCTGCTGAAGAGCTTTCCAGCAATTGAATGTCTCCAAACGTGGTGATGAAACAAGGAGTGATGGCTTGCTCGCTAAGATGGTTTTTTATACCGCTGTTCTGCCGGCTTTGATATCGGCCGCAGTAATTATGATTGCCCGGATGGTGGGAAAACGTACGGGGCTGCTCTACTCCCGGTGCGGAGCGCTGGGACTTGCCCTGGGGTACTTCGCGGGATACTCGGGAATTCTCGGTCGGCCCGCTTTCCCGCCGGTCGAAGCCACGCAGCTCTTTTTTTTTATAGCAGCGGCTTCATTAATTCCGGCGGCCGTTGATGCCGTTGGCAAGAACAGATCGCCGGTGAACTGGTTTGTGCGTGTAAGTATTGTTGCATCATCAGCCTGGTTTCTTCTTCGCCCTTTTATCGCCTATCGATGGAGCGTTCCCGAAAGCGCCGTTCGCATGTTTATTCTGACCGTATTAGCCATGATTTTTTGGAATGTTCTCGATGATCTCGGCCGCAGCTCCCGGACGCGATTGTTGGCGCTTTATCTCGTAGTGCTGGGAACAGCGGAAAGCATTGTTATAATTCTATCTCACAGCGCCGCTGTAGCTCAACTTCAAGGAATACTGGTTGCCGCTTTGGCGGCGGCGCTGGCGGTTTCTTTGGTTTTTCGTGATTCGGGAACGGAATTAATGCTGATGAGCGCCCTGCCTGTTGTCGTCCTGATTTTCTTTTTCCACGCGGCGGGAACGTTTTTCTTTGCCGATATGCCGTTATCGAGCGGAATGCTTTTGTGGCTGTCGCCGGTTGCTGCCCTGCCGGTTTGGCGCCGCAGCGGAGGAGAGAGGGCGGCGGCGATAAGTTTCGGAGCTGCGGCCGGAATAGCGGCGGCCGCAGTTATAATTGCGGCGAGAATTGCCGGCTAACGATTACCTAATTTGAACTCGATCGTTTTTACCAATCTGTCCTCGATAAAGATTTCGATTTTGCGCGGCCCCGCAGCATCGCCCGGATCGTTGCTATACGCACGCGCAAAGCGCCCTCCCGTCACCGTGGTGACATTCGACTCCCACCCCTGTTCTCTCCGGGATTTTATTCGCGATTGACCGCCGCCGAGCATCGGACCTTCAGGAGAATAATCGATTGAGTATGTAGTAAAAGGATCGCCATCGGCTTCGATTGTATAACCCCATCTGAAATTTCCAGATCGCAGCGGAATTCTTTTTGTCTCTTTGCAAACGTAA
>CAZZKJ010000039.1:0-23755 GCA_964654695.1 uncultured bacterium
GTGTGGAGCGAGCAGGCTGCCGCCAGGGCAAGCAGCGCACAGGTGGCGAGCGCTCTACTGAGCGCGGGCCTGCGTTGATAGCACGCGGCCGGGTCCTCGATTGGTGTCGCAGCCGCGCCCGCCGGCCCTCCTTCTTGACACGAGCGCTCCCAACATTTAATGTTCAATAAAAGCAAACTCTGGAGGCCTTATGAATATACGATTGAACAATCATTTAAAGCTGCTCTCCTTACTCCTGTTGGCGCTGGCCGGCTCCTTTTGGGCGGCGCCGTCGGGCGCGGACGGAAAGATCATACCCTATCCGGACGCCATGACGGGCAAAACCGCTCCGGATTTCGCCCTGCAGGGCATTTACGGCGAGATTTACACCCGCTCCACATTCGCGGGCGCGCCGGTCGCACTCATTTTCGGCACTTCATGGTGAAGCGGCTGCCAGAAGGCCGCGCCGCTGGTCGAGCGGTGGAATGAAGAATATGGATACCGCGGAGTGCGTTTCATAAAAATCATGGCGCTGGAAAACGAGTTGATCGGTCTCGATTTTCTTAAGCATTTCCGCAGCACTTTCCCGCACGCGGTCGATTTCGACGGCTCGGTTATGCGCGCGTTCAACGCAACTTCGTGGCCGAACGCTGTCATCATCGATAAAGACGGCAAAGTAGCGGCGCACGAATACGTGGCCGAAGGCGGGATCGGCGTGCTCGAAAAAGCCCTGGAAAAAGTAACGGAGGACACTCCGTATACCGCGGGCAGTTCGATAAACAGATTCAGAGCCTTCTGCCGCGGGGGCATCTGCTATTCGCCCGCCCCGGGCACCGCATCGAAACTCCCGGAAACCCGGCGGGATTTTCCGCGCACGGCGGCGGCTCCGGATGGAAGCATTTACATCGCTTTCACATCGAATGAAACCGGCGATAACAACATCTTCGTCGAAATCTACAAGCGCGGGCGCATGAAAAAACGCTTCCAGATCACATCGGGACCATCGGATGAATACGATTCGGACATAGCCGTTGCGGACGACGGCAGGGTGTGGCTGGCCTGGGCGTCGAACGCGGACAGCCTCTACGATATATACGCGGCCTCGCTCTCGGGCGGCGAGCTGTCGCAGGCCGAACGAGTGACGCGCACGAAGGCGGACGCGTTTCACCCCCGTATCGCGGTGGATTCGTTTGGAAATCCCTGTGTAGCCTTCTATAAGTGGATAGAAAAAGACGGCTCCACGACGGACCGGAACATATATATGAGCCGCAAAAAAAACGGCCGGTGGATGGAAGCGGTCGAAGTAAGCCCTCCAAAACCGGAGATGGACGATCATTCGGATCCGGATATCGCATCCAGCCGGGACGGCATCGCGGTCGCGTGGAGTTATGACTACCACCCGACGCTCGAAGGCAATACTCTCGACGCCGCGAGTCCGAGTGTATTCGTGCAGCGGTTCTCGGGAGATTTCGCGAAGGCGGGCGGAATCGAATTTCTGGGAACAAAGGGAAAAGACAAGCACATAAAGG
Organism: uncultured bacterium; assembly: GCA_964654695.1. Taxonomy (GTDB): domain Bacteria; phylum Krumholzibacteriota; class Krumholzibacteriia; order WVZY01; family WVZY01; genus CAZZKJ01. The sequence goes on from CAZZKJ010000039.1 coordinate 1,509, forward strand.
ATATTTCACCTTCAATCGCATGGCACGGGCGAAACGCAGCATGCGCGTGGGATGCTATGAAATCCATAATGATGCGCAGGTACGAAAAGGATGGGTGGCGGGACGTGGAAAAAATCAGCTCGGGCGCCGGACCCTGCAACGCGCCCTCTGTGGCGGTCAACGCGGGACGCATATATACCGCCTACTCGCAGCTTGTTGACGGCAGGTGGAAGATCGTCGGGCGCGTCTTCGAAAAAGGCATGTGGCGGCCTGAAAAAATTCTCAGCAGGGGGGGCGGAGACAGCCGTTTCCCATCGGTCGTAATTGACAAAAGAGGCGGTGTGTGGGTGGCTTATTCCCAATCAACCCGCGGCGGCGTCGGCATCCGCCTGAGAAAATGGTAAGGACGACTTTACACGTCCTTTTCCTTAAACCGATGTTTGAGCGGCAATAAATCCCTTGTGTTCGAGCATTCTTTTCCTTCACCCGGGGCTTTGCACTCTATCCGGTCCCCAAGAGCCTTTTTTTTGTTTGACGAGACAATCACCGCATGCAGCTTTGTATGTAGTTTGCCTGTACTTCGTTGCCTCGATCTTTGCAACTCCGAAAACTCCGTTTCAACCGCTTTTTCCCCCTACGGTTATCTTCAACAGAATTAACCAGTTTTGATTAAAGGGATATAACCCGCATCCCGATAAGACCCATATAGATCTATGCGAAGCATATCCGCAAAGGAACCAGAATGACCGATAGCAAAAACAACCGCAGCCCCGGACCGTCTCTCGAAACACCATCGGCCGCGAAAGCGCCCACGAACGGCCCGCGTAAAACAAAAAAAGCCGGCAGCATCCCCGCCGAATTCTCATCCGACCTCGCGAAGGTTCTGGATTACATGGGCGACGGAATAATCATCCTGGACGGTGATGGGCAGCTCCTTATCATAAATGACGCCGCAAAGAACATACTCGGCATCACCGGCAGCATCCCCGCAGGCGCCTTCCTTACCGGCTGCATATACGATCCTCAGCTGAATTCGATCGTGGATTCGGCGCTTCAAAAATGCAGGGAGAGGGGGTTCTACACACACGAGTTTCAATCGGCATCACGCACATTCGCAATCAAATCCATAACCATTGAAAGCAGCGGTTCGACACCCTCTCTCCTGGCTTTGATACTGGCAAACGCATCCGGAACGAACGAGCTGGAAAAAAAGAAAGACGAGTTCCTCGCGCTTATTTCCCATGAACTGCGCACTCCGCTTACGATCATAAAGGGATACCTGGACATTACCGCTCAGGGGATATTCGGTCCCCTTTCGCCGGAACTGGAAAGCAGCGTCAAGGTCATGCAGGAGCAGTGCAGGAACTTCGATCTGATACTTACCGACCTGATACGCTTTGGAATGCTTAGCAAAGGCCAGTCGCCGGCCACGCCCGAAGCGATCATAATCTATTCCTTTCTCGAACAGTACGTGAAGCGCTTCGAAGCCAGAATAAAAAGTTCCCGAATCAGCTTCTCCCTGGCGGTGCCGGATCCCCGCCTGGCCTGTTTTTGCGATGAGGAGCATCTCAAGGATTTGATAAGACATCTGCTGGATAACGCGATCAAATTCGCCGGCGAGGGCGCCGAAGTTGCAATCAGGGCGGACAAGTTCGACTTGAAAAACCTTCCATCCATGGATGAACGCGCGATCGAACGCGACCCTTCTCCGCACAAGCGCTGGGTGCTGGTAGAAGTCGCCGACAGCGGCCCGGGCATTCCCCGGCAAAAATTATCGGAGATATTCAACAGTTTCGAGCAGGTAGAAAACTACATGACCAGGCAGGCAACGGGCCTTGGAATCGGGCTGGCGATGGTAAAAAAAATTATCGACACATACGGCGGCACTTTGTGGATACGAAGTTCAGCACACCAGGGGACAACCGTATCCGTGCTGCTGCCCCAGATAGATAAAACCGTAATAGAGTGAGGAACCGGTGAGCGAAAAAATCAAACTGCTGGTCATCGACGACATGCCCTTTATCCTGAAGGCCACCAAGCTTCTATTGGAAAAAGCGGGATTCAGTGTTGAAACGGCTATAGACGGGGAATCGGGGATGATCGTTTGGAAACAGTGGCAACCGGAGTGCGTTCTTTTGGATCTCATGATGCCGGGAAAAAGCGGGTGGGAGGTTCTAAAAGAGATGACGCATTCCAAGGATTATATCGAGATCCCGGTGTTCATCTATTCGGCCAAGGACGATCCCTCGGCCCGAACCAAGGCCAAGGATCTGGGCGCGGCCGGGTTCATATTGAAACCGCTTGATCCGAAAATCACAGCGGAACAAATAAAGAGAACCGTAGATGAATTCAGGGCTAAGAGTCCGTCGCCTTGATCTCCTGCCTTAAGCCTGACAAATACACGCCGCGCCGGAAATGAAGTGCAATTATATGGGGCAGATCATATTGAAGTTTTTGATAGGGGGATTGCTTTTAACAAAACCATCGGTTCCTTGAATAAAATGGTCGGGGCGAGAGGATTTGAACCTCCGACCCCCTGCTCCCAAAGCAGGTGCGCTACCGGACTGCGCCACGCCCCGACTATCAACTGCAATGATATGGCCGCTGGATCGATATGTCAACGAGACTGTCCGCGCGGCACTCTGCTAAAGAAAGCGCGGGATTACCCGTTTAAGCATACTTGAACCACTTTATTATTTCCCTGAAATTGGGACGCTTGCCGTACATGAGTATCCCCACCCTGAACACCCTCGAACTGAAATACACGGCTCCATAAATGGATGCCAGAAGTATGGCGATACAGAGGGCGATCTGCCAGAAGTCCGGCATGAGTATCACTATCCTGGCAAGCATGATCATCGGGGAGAACAACGGGATCATAGACAGAATAACCGCAATCAGACTGTTGGGACTCTGTATGATTATCATCAGCACCAATATTGGCAGAATCAGCGGCAGCGTCAGAAGACCCTGCAGCTGCTGGGCCTCCTGTTCGGTTGAACATATAGCCCCGACCAATGCAAAAACAGAAGAATAGAAAATAAATCCCAGTATGAAAAACAAAAGGAAGTACACCAGAACCACGGGAGGAAGACTCACATAATCAAGAAGCTGGGCCGCGGCGACATATATATAGGCGCCTATGGACAGCGTCGTCACCGTCCAAATCAATATCTGCGTGAAACCGACCGCCCCCAGGCCGAGTATCTTTCCGAAAAACAGATCCTTGGGTTCGACCGAGCTCAACAGCACCTCGATCACGCGCGAGCTTTTTTCCTCTATGATGCTTCTTTGAATCGACATCCCCCATGTAAGAACCGTCATATAAAGGATCATTATGAACGCAAACACGATCCCCCATTCTCCGAGAAAATTCTTTTTGGAAACGTCGCCGGATTTGCTCACCCTTCGCATTTCGAGCGAGACTTCCCTCGTCAGATTTTTTACGCGTTCGTAGTCCAGGCCCGCACGGCCCAGGCGCTTCTTCAAGACCGACGAACTTACGCGGCTTTCGATGAATTCTAGAACCGTAACGTTGCCGACGTCCTTGGTATAATAGTAGAACTTGCCTTCCGAATACACGTCCTCGGGGATTTCGACGGCGACATCGAGCAGGCCGTTTTCGATATCGGATATAAGCGATTTTTTTGCATCCTCCGAATTCCCGCCCGCCCCCTCCACCACACGAACATCATACTTGGGCCTGCCGTCGTCGAGCGTATCCGTAAGCGATGCCGTGAAATCCGCGCCGATCTCGCCGGTGGCATCCAGCACCGCAAGCGAGATCTGCTCGTTGGGAACGAAGAACGTCGAGAGCATGGGAACGAACGTAAAAGCTATAAGCAGTATAGGAACGAGAATCGTACTTATGAGAAAGCTCTTTTTGCGCACGTTCTCGAGATACTCTCTTTTTATGACCTTAAGCACTTTCATTCAATGTACCTACTCATTTACCTGATACCTGTTCGATGAAAATATCATGTATGGACGGATCGGCGACCTCGAATTTTTTGATATCCAGTTTTTTCGATGCTTCCCTCAAAATATCGCCGGCGCTTGAACCATCTTTGAGACGCAAGAATACTTCATTTCCGTAATCGCTGCAGTTTTCCACTCCCGGGAGATCTTTCAAAAAATTCCCGTCGCCGCTAAAAGCAATGGTTACGCTGTTCTTGCCGTAACTTTTCTTCACTTCATTCAGGGCCCCTTCCAGGACTTTTTTCCCTTTGTTGATAAGACAGATATTGTCGCAGATCCTTTCAACCTGTTCCATCATGTGAGTTGAGAATATTACGGTTTTGCCGCTGCGGTGAAAATCAAGAATGATGTCCTTCAGCATATTGGTGTTCACCGGGTCCAGCCCCGCGAAAGGTTCGTCAAGGATTATCAATTCGGGATTATGAAGAACCGTGGCTATGAACTGGATTTTCTGCTGCATGCCTTTCGACAGTTCTTCCGCTTTTTTGCCCGCGTATTTGGACAAATCCAGGCGGTCGAGCCATGCGGACGCCTCACGGGATGCATCTTTTTTGTTCATGGATTTGATTTCGCCAAAGAAAACGAGCATATCGAGCACTTTCATCTTTCTGTACAGACCGCGCTCTTCCGGCAAATAGCCGATGCGTTCCTTTTTAACCTGTGCTATCGGCGAACCGAACAGGGCGATCTCCCCAGAGTCGGGATACATGATTTTCATTATCATCCGTATGATAGTGGTTTTGCCGGCGCCGTTGGGGCCGAGGAGTCCGAACACCGATCCTTCGGCGACGGAAAAAGAGATGCCGTCGACGGCCTTTATGCCGTCGTAATGTTTTGAAACATTTTTTATATCTATTATCATAACTTACACCCCCGGCGGTTCACCGTGATTCCCGGACCAGAGATAATCTCAACAGCAGTTCCCGCATTTCGATGAGCGCCCGAAAACGGTGGCTGGTTTTATTCTTCTCTTCCGTGCCGATTTCGGCGAACGTGCGTCCCAGCGAAGGCACCTCGAAAAGAGGATCATAACCAAATCCGCTCCCACCCCGCAGGCCCCCGGCTATTCTGCCGTAGACAATCCCCTCCGTTACAAGAGCGTCGACAGTACTTCTCTCTTCATCAACGGCCGCAAAAGATTTATCCGCCGAATCGGATAAGGTCTTGTACAACCCCGCACCTTCATTATTCAATAAAGCTGCGGCCGTTATGCATCGGAATCGGGCCGCCCGCTTCTCCGCCGGAACGGATTTCATCATATCGAGAAGTTTGAGATTATTGTCCTTATAAGTAACATTCTCTCCGGCGAAACGCGACGAATAAATTCCCGGAGCGCCGTCAAGAGCCTCCACTTCCAGACCGGAATCATCGGCAAGGGCCGTAAGCCCCGTTTCTTCCCTCACCGCCCGGGCTTTTTTCAATGCATTTTCTTCAAATGTGGCCCCGTCCTCCTCAACCTCCGGAAAAGCCGGATAATCATCAAGCGTCTTAATGCGCAGATCGAGTCCGGCAAGGATCGATTTTATCTCCCCGACTTTGTCGATATTTCTTGTTGCCAGGACGATTTCCATAATTACCGCCGCAGCCCCAGCGCTTCTTTTTGGAGTTCTATGAGTTCCATGCATCCTTTGCCGGCGAGCGACAGCATCGCATTCAGCTGATCGGGAGAGAAAGGAACCTTTTCGGCGGTCCCCTGAACCTCGACATAAGCACCGCTCTCGCTCATTACCACGTTCAGATCGACATCGGCATTGGAATCTTCACCGTAATCCAGATCCAGGCGCACTTCTCCGTCCACGATTCCAACGCTTATCGCCGAGAGCATGAAATTCATGGGATGTTCCTTCAGGCCGAGCCTGGCTGCAGCCTGGTGCAGGGCTACGCATCCGCCCGTGATCGACGCACTCCTGGTGCCGCCGTCGGCCTCGATAACATCGCAATCCACGATGATTGTCACCAGTCCCAGAAGATTCAGCTGCGTCGAAGCCCTGAGACTCCGGCCGATAAGGCGTTGGATCTCGTATGTTCTCCCGCCCCGTCCTCTCACCGATTCCCTGGCCATTCTTTCGTTGGTGCTTCGCGGAAGCATTCCGTATTCGGCCGTAACCCATCCAGAGCCTTTTCCCATCAGGAACCTGGGCACCCCCTCGTCTACGGTGGCCGTACACAGCACGCGCGTGTTCCCCATTTCGACCAGCGCCGATCCTTCGGCGTTCCTGGAATAACCGGGGATGATTTTTACGGGGCGCGCCGCATCGGCGGCCCGGGTTGTTCTTGCCATGAATTCTCCTTGATCAATTGGATATCAATTCTATATCGGGAATGCTTCTCTCCAGAAACCTTTCCCCGACTTCACGAAATGACGGTGATATGTCCGTTAAATAAATTCGAAAGCTGCCTCCGCCGGAGTCGTTGAACAAACCGCCGCGCTGGAGTATATCGAACACCTCTCCGGCGGTTTCAACGGCCGAATCGACCAGCGTTACGCCGCCGCCTACGGCTTCGGCGATTACTCCTTTGAGGAGAGGGTAATGCGTGCACCCAAGAACAAGCGTATCGATACCGTCATCCTTGAAAGCGCGCAGGTATTCGCGCGCGATCAACCGCGCGGCCTCGTTGTCCACCCATCCTTCTTCGGCCAGGGGTACGAGCAGGGGGCACGGCACGGCAACAACATCGGCTTTGGGTTCGAGGGCGCTTATCCCCGTTTGGTACGCAGCAGATCTTATTGTTCCGGCCGTACCGATAACCCCGATACGCAAGCTCTTCGTGGCTTTCAAAGCCGCTCTTATACCGGGATCGATTACGCCTACGACCGGCACATTCAATTCGGCGTTCAATCCGGGAAGCGCTTCTGCTGATGCGGTGTTGCACGCAATGACGACCAGCTTCACGCCCTTTTCGATGAGAAAAGATATATTCTCGCGGGAGAATCTCAAAACGGTTTCCGGGCTTTTGGTTCCATAAGGAACCCTGGCGGTATCCCCGAAATACAAAAACCTCTCGTTGGGCAGCCTGGCTATGAGTTCCTTCATAACCGTCAGCCCGCCTATTCCCGAATCGAATACTCCGATGGCCCCGCTGCGCATAAAGACGATTACCTCCAATCCTTGACCAGGAAAGGCTTATGGGCATTGAGATGCCCGCCTATGGTGTCCATTTGCAGGCCTTCGACCAAAAACTGCACGGCATTCACCTCCGGGAAATTCTCGGAAGCGGTGCGCATTATGGCAGCAATAGTATAATACTCAGCCGAACTTCCTCCTGGATGTCCCGCTACGAGTTCGCTGCTGAAATCGAGGTACAGGATTCTGCTTTCCGAATCGTAAAAGACATCGAGAATCCTGGTGCCGTCGGGAATAGCGCTTACACCTGCATACTCGGGCCCTTCGAGAAGCGCTTCCATTATTTGCTTCACTTCTTCGGTGAAATCCCGCCCGATTGCCACCTGGCGCGTCTCACCGATCAAAGCTTCGTTCTCGCTGTCGGCGAAAAAAAGAGTGGCGGCGCGGCTCCCCTCCGGAACCTGCACGACTTTTTCTTTGCCGGGCCGTTTCGGTCCCACGGCGCGTCTTTGCGCCAAGTAATAAAACCCGGCAACAACTGCTGCAGCGATTACCATCAAAACAATTAGATGCCGGCCCTTTAGCCCCCCTGCTGCAGCCACATCGTTCTGATTGGAATCATTATCTTTATGCATGCCGACACTTTCGGTTATTTGCCCAGGCTGAAAACGTGCCGTCCTTTGAACTTTTTAATGGCTTCGACAATACCCTGAGCGATCTTTTTCTGGAACGCGGGGTCTTGGAGGAGTTCCTCTTCGCGGGGATTGGACAGGAATGCGGTTTCAATGAGCACGGCGGGCATTCTCGCACCCTGGAGCACCGTGAAATTCGCCTGCTTAACACCCCGGTTTCTGATATCGAGCCTTTCGTTCATTTCTTTTTGTATAATCTCGGCAAGCAGACTGCTCTCGCTGATAAATTCATTTTGCACCATGTCCCATAAAATGAAATCTATATCGCTATCTTTGCCGCCGCCCGCATCGGCGTCGGCCTGGTTTTCCGAGGCCGCCACGGCCTTATCCCAATCGGTTCTGGCGGGCGACAAAAAGTACGCTTCGAATCCGCCGATTTCCTGTCCGAACCAGCTGTTGCAGTGTACGCTGATAAAAAGATCGGCTCCCGCTTCGTTCGCTATTTCCGTTCTGTTTGTAAGAGAAAGGAGCCGGTCGTCTTCGCGTGTCAAAATAACGTCCAGGCCCAGATCATCCTCTATGAGGTCCGCAATGGCCCTTGCGAGAATCAGGTTGATGTCCTTTTCGCGGGTTCCCGACTTGCCGATCTTGCCGTAATCCTTGCCGCCGTGGCCCGGATCCAGGGCAATTCTCTCGATTTTCATACGCCGCTTGACGGTCGAAGTTTCATCAAGGACCTCGAGGATTTTCTTGTCGGCAAATTCGGGCTCCGGTATCTCAGGCAGATCGCCTTTTTCGAGTACAACGGTTATGCGCGGCGGATCATCGCTTTTTTCCACACGCAGCCTGGTCGTGTAACGTTTGATATCGAAATATATATAAGCATCGCGTTCGGTCTGTTCGGCCCTCGCCCCGTTGAAAAGCCCGTGGGGCTCTCTGACCAGAAAACGTCCGGCATCCACGCGGCCTCCATAGATTTTTAAACGCACGAGACCGGGCGTGTTTGCATCCATATGATAGAGAAGCGGTTCTTGCAGGCTGATCGAGGCTGTGGAGCGGTTGGCGGTCGTTGTAAAAGACAATTCTTCGATGTTGTAACCCGCACCTTCTACCCGCAAAATCATGGATGCGCGGTCCCACGAAAAAGACAATGGAGTATGGTGCGAAGCAATTTCGAGAACGAATTCCATCGGGATCATCACGAAGCCGGCATCATACAGGACGGGATTTCTAAGCATGATAATGTCGCCATCCATGAGCACGACACGAGTGTCGACCGTAAGGATAAAACGAGTATCCTCTATGCCGAAGACGACTTTCCGCGCGGACGGATTCCAGAACTGAGTCGCGCGAAAAAGCCTGGCGATATCGTTGGCTCTTAAATACAGCTCTTCGCTTTCCTTTTCCGCTTTAAACAGCTCGAACGAATCGGGACTTCGGCCGTCATTATAGATAACGGCTGCCTTTTCGCCCGCCGGGGCCGTTCGGACGAGACATCCGGCAAAAACAAAAACAATCTGCATGGCCATGATTAGCTTTTTCATTATTATCTCTCAGGACGGAAGTCTAAATGAGGAGGGGACAAAAATCACTATTTTTTATCTTTGAATGCGCGTTCGATCTCCCTTTTAGCATCTCTGTCAGCGATGTCTCTTCTTTTGTCGTAAACCTTTTTGCCCTTGGCCAGGGCAAGTTCGATCTTGGCTTTCCCCTTGTCATTAAAATATATCTTCAACGGAATCAGCGTGAGCCCCTTTTCCATCACCTTGCCTGTCAGCCGCTTTATCTCCGTGCGCTTGAGAAGCAGTTTTCTGTCCCTGCGGGGGTTGAGATTCGCATCGGCATCATGCGAATACCGGCTGACGTGCATATTCTTCAGGATGACCTCGCCCGCATCGATGGCAGCATATGCATCCCGCAGATTGGCCCCCCCCTCCCTCAGGGACTTGACCTCGGTACCCATAAGCGCAATTCCCGCTTCGATTGTCTCTATTATCGTGTATTCATGCAGGGCTTTTCTGTTTTTCGCAATGATTTTCATGGTATCTCGATTCCTCCAGACCGCCGAGGGTCAAAGTGCTCATGGAATTATCACAAGCGGCCCGGCCGTTTGCAAGCATATAGTATTAAACAAATTGTAATATTTGCATATTCTTCTTTCATATTTTTCGGAAGACCGGGCCTCAGCAGTGGATATTGCCATAACATATTATAATTAAAACTTTTAGCAAGATTGGTAGAGAGGACACATTCTGAGCACACGCAATAAATATTTTTGCTGATATTGCGTAACGACAATAATAACATTATATTACATAATCGCGTTTTGGGCCGGTCCGAATAATTGCGTTGACTGGAGCCCGATTATTGAATATTCTCGTAATCGATGACGATTCGCCGGTTTTTTTCTTTGGCTTGGCCGGCGGATCGAAACATCGCAGCCATTCCTTTCTTCTTTCATTCGCCGTTGCCGAAGTGGTGGAATTGGTAGACGCGCTGCGTTCAGGGCGCAGTGAGGGCAACCTCGTGGGGGTTCGAGTCCCCCCTTCGGCACCAGCATAATGAAAGGGTAAGGGTGAACCCTCCGGAAGCGGTCTTATGGACCCTCCGGAGGGTATCTTTATAATAGAAGCGGGGTCTATTGAATTGAATTGAATTAATAATTCTGATATTCTTATGTAATAGCAATCCGGTATGCTCCCGTTCGACCTCCCCGCTGGCATATTTGATTTCGCCGTAGTCTATGAAAGATTCTCCTCACATATTGGTCGTCGATGACGAGGACCTGATCCGGAGTTCCATAAGGCAAAAACTTGAAAAGAATAATTTCAACGTTTTTGAAGCTAAAGACGGCGAAGAAGCCTCAAAACTTACCGCGAGATGTTCTCTCGATCTCATTCTCCTGGATTACCAGCTTCCCGACACCGACGGCTTTGCAATATTAAAAAAATTCCGCAGTGACGGCGATGATATCCCCGTAATAATGGTAACCGCCCGCGGCTCGGCCCACGATATAGTCGAAGCCATGAAGCTCGGAGCCAATAACTATATTGTTAAGCCTTTCGATATGGACGAAATGGTGGTGGTGATCCAAAGCACTCTGAGGGAAGCTTCACTGAGAGATGAAACCAAGCTTTATCGCGCGAAGGAAAAGGAAGAACGCGCCGCCAACATGATGATTGCCCGCAGCAGGAAAACACTGGATCTCATTGAATTGATGAAACGCTATGCAGAGAGCGACCCGGCTACAATTCTCCTTCAGGGGGAGAGCGGTACGGGCAAGGATCTTTTTGCCAAGGCGATTCATTATCACAGCGAGCGCTCAAAGCAACCATTCGTCAATATTACGTGCACCGCCCTTCCCGCCAACCTGCTGGAAAGCGAACTGATGGGATACGAGAAAGGCGCATTCACGGATGCGAAAAGCAGCAAGAAAGGGCTGCTGGAACTGGCCAACGGCGGAACCGTGTTCCTCGACGAAGTCGGCGACCTGGATCCGGCCCTGCAGGCGAAACTTCTGCGTTTTCTAGAAGAAAAGAAGTTCATACGCGTCGGGGGAGTTAAAGACATAAGTGTCGATGTACGGATCATCGCCGCTACGAACCGCGATCTCAAAAAAGCCGTGCGGGAAGGCCGGTTCCGAGAGGATTTTTTTTACAGGCTCAATGTTCTGGAGATAGTAATTCCTCCTTTGCGGGACCGCACCGAAGATATCGAACCCCTGGTAGAATATTTTATTGATTTTTTCAACAAAGGTTTCAGAAAGAACGTAAAGGGCCTGTCCGGAAAAGCCGCAAAAAGGCTGTGCGAATACACGTGGCCGGGAAACGTGCGTGAATTGAAAAACGTAGTCGAACGCGCCGTGATTTTGAGCAGAAACAGTATCCTCGAAGCCGAGGATTTTCCATTGGACCGTTACCGGATGGCCTCCGGCGTTGTTGAAGACGCGTTCTCCCTTCCCAGGGACGGCATCGACCTGGAGAAGGTCGAGTGTTCCCTGGTCAAACAGGCCATGGAACGCGCCGGCGGCAACCAGGCTATGGCCGGGAGGCTGCTGGGATTGAACCGGGATCAGGTTCACTACCGTTTGAAAAAGTTTTCCCTTCTGCCTCCCAAAGCGGATAGCTGATCCTCAATACATTCGCAACCGATAGGATTCATCGCCGCCCCCAGCCCTCCGCCGGTAGGGAATATTTCGGGGTAAAAAGGATTTTTTTGGGCTAAAAAAAATAGAAGAGCATGCAGCCCGATTATTTGGCTTTAAAAACTCTTGATACTCGCATTTATAACTATCTGTCGAAACATCTGATAATAACCCCCTCCATTATACCTTGCACCGGGCAATACCAGCTATAACCGTGGCATAGTCGTTGCCTTTTACAGGCCGGGAAGCAGATGAAAACCATCATGTGCGCAGGGAATAATTACATATGAAAAATGGAAAATTCAATAACCCGCAGACCCTCCCGGCACGGCTGTTTTTTTTAACAATATTTGTGATTTTGTTCACATGTTTGACTCCCCGGGGGGAACTTTTCGCACAAACCGTGGACTTCCTTTATGCCAGCACCGGTTACAGCGTCGGCGCGGCATATTCCCGCCCCCTGGGGATTTTTTATGATACGGCCGGACAGGAATGCTATGTCGCTGATACCGGCAATCACCAGGTCGTAATATGTGATTCCAACGGCATGCCGATCTATCGTTTTGCACATTACGTAAACAAAAATGGAAATGAAATTCCGGGAGAGCCTAAAAGCATCGCGGTGGATGACAAAGGACGGATATTTCTAACCGACGCATCTGCGGCTTTTATCGATATTCTCAATTATAAGGGCGCGTCCATAAAACGGATATATCCGCGCCGGCAGGGTGAAAGGTTCGACTGTCTCGCTCTTGGTCCAGAAAGCGAAGTCTACGCGTCCATATCCGGCGAAGACAAAATGATCGCCGTTATCGACCCGGATTTGAGAATCCGCCGGGAAATAACCCTCGACCGAATTGGCGATGAGCATCCCGCCGTATCGGGACTTGCCGTCGATTCGGATGGAACGATCTATATCCTCGACCCCGGATCTAAGACTATGGTCCAGGTTTTCGACACCAACGGCAAATACCTGTCGGGCTTCGGGCATCACGATACGGGGTTCGATAATTTTTCATTTCCATCCGCTATTGCCGTCACGCCCGGCGGCAACCTGTGGATAGCGGATGCCCTGCGGCAAATTGTCTCGTGCTTTTCAGCCAAGGGCGAGTTCATCACTTTCGTCGGAGGCAAGGGTTATGAACCGGGGGCTTTCAATTATCCATCGGGACTCTCAGTCGGCGGCGAAGAGAAGCTGTTTGTTCTTGAGAGAGTGGGCGGACGCTATCAGTGTTTTCAGTTGGCGGGCTCATTTCGCCCGCAAGATGATTATAAAAGCGTCTCAATGAAACCTTTAACTGAAGGAAAGTGAGAGGAGGTGAATCGAAGATGAAACAAATAATCGGTGTAATGAGCGCGTTGATCCTGGTGGTCTGTTTGCCTTTCGCGGTTTCGGCCGGCGATTATCATTCAGGCTCGACGCTGGTTTGCTCCGACTGCCATGTCATGCACTACAGTCAATCTCATGGGTACAATGCGGATGGGACGGGTCCGGTTACGGGCCTGGGCGGAAGCGGCCCTTATGAGCATTTGCTGCGGAACGACGTTAATGATTTGTGCCTGACCTGTCACAATGGAGCCAGTTATGCGCCTGACGTTCTGGGAGTAAACACCAATACCTATGTAAGGCAGGGCGGCACTCTCAATCGTCTGGGAGACGGGAATGAAGCAACCGGGCATACGCTCGACGCGACGACAACGGCTCCCGGCAGCTCTCCGGCATGGAACGATGCCGAAGGCCTGGAATGCGTGGACTGCCATCAACCTCATGGATATCACCCGTCCGGCAACGCCTACCGTAACCTCGCATACGACCAGGGTAATTCACCTTATCCCGGCACGTTGGTTGAGTACTCAACGATAACGCAGACGGATACGGTCGATATTTACCAGGTTGCCGGCGGTCCCATGACAACCCATTACGCGACCAGCAACATTTGGTTCAACGAACCATATCCGACCAAATCAACCTATGCACAATGGTGCAAAGGCTGCCATACGAATTTTCATGGCGACAAGGGCGGAACGGAGCTCGGCGGGGCCACCGGAACGGCATGGACCCGGCATCCGACCAACGATGCCAATATAGGAGCCGTAGGCGGCGGACATTCCAGCCTGGGCATTTATACGGGCAAGCTCAACAAGGTCAAAGTGATGGCGGCAGGAGGCGACTGGGATGCCCCTGTCGACCCGACTCCTTCGTGCATGACCTGCCATAAGGCTCATGGCAATCAGAATGCTTTCGGTCTGATCTATATGAGCGGCACGGGTACGGTCACGGAGGAAGGCGATGATGGAACGGTTGCAAAAGACCTCTGCAAGCAGTGTCACGTGCAGGGTTGATGTTCTATTGTTTTAAAAAATGCCTCTTACGGGGGGCGTGGAAATTAATCCAGCGCCCCCCGATCCCTTCTGAGGCCGGCGACGCATCTAGCAGCGGGAATCCGGAGATTCTCACCGGATGGCTCGCCCAATGATTGGACATTTGAATATGAAAACAATACCAGAGGTTCATTCTAATAAAAATTCAAAAATGTTCAAGCTACTTTGCACGAGGAGGCGTCATGGATTGTCGGCTAAAAAAGGGACCCACTACCGCTGCTGACGCTACCGGTTCTACGGGCAGCGCCGCTCTGTTTTTCATCCTCATGATGTATGCAGCAGCAGCCGGAGCTCAAACCAGCAGTTCCCCCCATTTGGATACCGTATACGGTGTCAGCAGGATAAATCCGGCTTCGGCCGCAACCGGCAGCTGCAAGCAGTGCCATGACATGCATGCGCTCGAAACCGGAGAATCTCCATTTCCCAAAGCCCTGTTTACCGAGAATACCAACATGCTCTGCTTTACGGCGAACGGAATCGGGCCCTGCCACAAGGAAAGACCAACGAACTACCCGGCGGCCGAAGACAGCAGGATTCCCGAAGGTTTCGCGGACGCGGGCTACTTCGAATACAACTCCGGCGGAATTAAGGTCCACGGCGTCGAGAACCGCAGCCGCTGGCCCGGCGCGATTATTTACGGCAACCCGGGTATTGCGGGCGGTTTTCATTACTTTTCGCCGCACAGAAGCGACCCGGATATGCCGATCAGCGATTCTTCGGGGGAAGGAAGCTGTTTCAACTGCCATAATCCCCACGGTTCGGAGAACCTTTTCGATATGCTCACGGCAACTTACCGCGGCATAGGCGGTTTCGATGAGCCCGGCGCTCCAGGAAGGTACGCGCTCTGTTTCGGATGCCATTCAACTGCAGGACCGGCGGGAATGGAACAGCCGAACAGGCTTATAGAAGATTATTACAACTCTTCAATAAACAGCGACGGGAGAGCGGGACACCAAATCAGGATGGACAACGATATCGCTCTGTCGTGGCCGTCCCATATCAGGGCAGGAGATAAACTCCCCTGCTACGACTGCCACAATCCCCATGGATCAGAGGGATATAACGGCGGTGGAGCAAACGGTTTTCTTATAAGCGACGATCGCCCGGGATGGGCGAATCTGACCGACACCCTGAACGATCCGGCGCAAAACCGCAGGTTTTGCCTGGGATGCCATATTCCGGCGGACGGTGTTCCGGGATCACAGGTAGTAGAAGGTATTATTATGAACACGCTGCCCGATAAGAAAGACCATAAGACAACCGGCACAAAGGCGTGCGGGGATTGTCACGGGAAAAGTTATTCTTCATCGACATCCTTTAATGTTCATCATCCAAAAGGCCATGGCTGATAATGCGTGTTCAAAATCGCTGCATCCTGGTTTCGTGCGTCATGATTGCGCTGGCGGCGCTGCAGGCGGCTGCGGTTCTCCGGGCGGAGGCCTCGACCGTGAACGGGCGCGCGTATTTTACGTACCAGAGCGTGAAAGGCACAAGATTGGATAACGAATATATGGCTCAAAACCTGGAGGCGACGATCAGGGACAGGCTGTTCGAAAAAAGCAACCTGGTGCTATCCCTGTATTTCGACAACAACCAAAACATCAGAAAGGACCTTACTACCAGGCGTTATTACGGAACGCTGGATTTGAGCGGATTATATTACAATTTCAGCATACATTATTCACCGAAGCAAAAAATTACTCCTCTCGAAGTCGAATCATCGCGGGAGCTTACGGATCAACAATTATCGCTTGATCTGACCGTTCCCTCTTTGCCGCGCCTTCGCCTTTATTACGCAAAAAGGAGTCTGTTCACCGAAGGCGTCTTTGCGGGAACCACGCGGAGCATGCGGGCGGATATGAGCTACAATTATAAATATATTGATATCGACCTGAACCGTTGGGTGGACAAGAGTACGAACACGACGGAAAACAAGACAACGGTCACGGGCGCGCGTTTCAGGTTTACAAAATCGCTGTACCGGGCGATGAGCGTTAACACCGGCTACGAGTACGTTCTCACCGCCAATACCAAGAAACCGGGCGCAAGGCAGGATGTATCCAATCACACCGTTACGGCCCTGGCTTCGAGCCGCTACCGAGATTATATCACGGGATCTATATCGATGGTCTCCAGATGGCTGAACACGGATAACACTATCGACACCAAGAGCACTGACAATACTTATTCCTTCCATTTGAATTTTCTGCCCAAATCACCGCTGCGTCTGGACCTCGCCAGGAACTACATACAATCACGCCAGGATACTTTAGAAACCATATCAGACTACGCCACGGCGCAGCTGGTCTTGTCCGGAAAAGTTAACGCAAAAACTTCGGCCAGGGCGCAGTTCGCGCGAAGATTCATTATCGAAAGCAGCCGGGGGGCCATCCCCGCCAATATTTACCTGGTATCAATTACATCGAAGATATTCAAAGGGATAAACGCACGCGCCGACTTAAATGTGTCGCAAAGGGATGTGAAAGAACAAGTAAAGGGCAGATACCAGACCAATTCCTCTCTGGAAATCCAGGCTAAGCCGCGCAGCAACCTGCAGCTGAGAACCAACGTGCTCTTCTACAAATACAGCCCGCGGTTTTCACTTTTAAAAAACGACCGCGCTACATATAACCTTACGGCCACTTATTTTCCGGCAAGAAGTTTTCATATCGGCGTGGACGCCCAGCGGTCGCTGATTACATCGGGCAAAGAACAAACTAATAATTCCCTCACTATCAACTCGAGCATCACGTGGAGAAACCGTTCGAATTTCAACATTTCGTACAGCTTGAATGCTGTTGAGATACCGGGCGTGGAACCGGATTCGAATCAAAATAAAATAAGAAACAACCGCAGTACGCTGTCTATACAAAACCAGCTCTGGCTTGCCGGCAGCGGAGTGCTGTCGGTCAATTATTCCAGGCAGGAGGGAGAGATCGGCCCCGCAACCAGGTTTTTGACTTTTAGTTACAGGCAGAATTATTGATGGATCACGGACGCGAGGCTTTGATGCCGCCCCGGCAATCAGCAGAGGAGCAAACCGATGAATAAATTAATGATAACAAAGAGAATTCTTAAACCGGCCGAGGCTCGAATATTCCTAACGGCGGTCTTGTTGGCGGTTTTGATGTTTGAATCATCGGGATGCGGACCGGGTATGACCGTCTTCTTGCATCCGGAAGCCGACATCAGTTTCTACACAAAGGTCGGGGTCGTACCGTTCAAGAGCATTACAGGAGACAGATTTGCAGGAGAGAAATTCAGCATAGAATTCACAACCGCTCTTTTGGCTTCGCAAATGTTCGATGTAATCGACTACGGAATATTCGCCAAATCCCTGGAGCAAACCGTCGGGGTCCGCTCTCCCGCCGACGGATTGACCGTTGAGGATTTAATAAAAGTGAAAGAGAAAACAAAAGTCCAGGCCGTGTTCGAAGGAACCGTCAAGCAATACGAGATGACCTCCACGGGATCCGGCACTTTTCCAATAATCTCTGTTGAAGCGCGCCTCGTTGATACCGAGACCGGGAATGTCATCTGGATGGCTACGTCGACAAGGCGCGGCGGTCCCAAGATGCCGATTATAGGATTTGGCGAAATTCACACGTTGGGCGAACTTGCTCAAAAAATCTGCAAGAATCTTGTTGCAAAAATTGAATAACTGCTGCCGGGATTATTGCTATGGCCGATTTTAAAAATAAAACATCATTTTTTTCACGGCCGGCGGCCGGAGGTCGACGGCAATACATCATTATCATCAGTCTCCTGGCCGCTGTCGTTCTAAGCGGATGCGGCGGCGGTCCCAGGTTTTATCTTGCCGGCAACCCCGGGTTTGGTCCCGGCAAAAAGCTGGCCGTGCTTCCGCTTGTTAATCTCAGCAGGCACCAGGACGCTCCGGGCCTGTTGATGAGTTCAATAATTGTGGAGATTCTCAAGTCCGGAAACTTGTCTCTGATCGACCCGGGCACCGTGGAGAATCTCATACTCGAGAAAAGGATCCGGCTGACCGACAGGCTTTCGCTGGAGACATCGAGAGCGATCGCCGGCAAACTCGCCGCTTCTTATATCCTGATCGGCACCATTCACGAATTCAGTCTCGCGCAGGTGGGATCCGAAACTTTCCCTTCAATCTCTTTGAGCTTGCGCCTGATCGATCCGTTCGATGGAAGAATAATATGGACCGCAACGCACTCGCGCAGGGGAGATGATTCCGAAACTGTATTCGGCTTGGGAACGGTTAAAACTCTTGAACAAATGTCTCAAATTGTAATCAAAGATATGATTGATACGATGAAACCTTGAAAGGAGTCGAACAAAATGACCGAAAGGAGCAATAAACCACAAGGGACCGGTCTCCATCCGCTGAAAGGAGCTGCGGGCTTTTATCTGCTGGTCCTTCTTTCTTATTGCGCTGCCGCAACCGGATGCGGCCCCGCGCTCACGCGGATCACCATGGAAGTCGGCAACCGTTTATATCCGGCCTTTAGTGATACGGTGGAAACAAAATTGAACGAAAAAGTGCACGTCGGCGATACCGAATATTCCTTCAAGACCACGAAATTCTATCCCCACTTCGCCATAATCGATTCCAGCATGGAATTTGTCTCCCTCTCGGATGAACCGGTCAATCCGGCATTTCGAATCCGTGTTTATAAGAACAGTAATCCGGTTGAGGAGACGTGGGCCTTTTTCGGCCCGGGCGCCCCTCATTACGCGAGGACATCTTTTTTGACTTTTCGAGTAACGTCTTTTGTCTACAGGCAGAAAGTGTATTTCTCGGGAAATGAAGGGAGTGGAGCAAATGAGCGCGACGCAAGGCGTTAAACGCCGATTTAAAACCGGTTTGATCAAAAAGTTATCAAAACCGGCCGCGCTGGTTTTTATACTGGGAATCACGGCGGGATTTTTTCTGCCCGGCGGCATAAACCAAACCGCATCGGCCAAAAGAAAAAGCTGCACGGACTGCCACAAGGATATAAAAAACAGACTCAAAAAGGAAAAAGCCCATAAGCCGGCGGCCAAATCCTGCGCGACCTGCCACAAACGCCATGGTTTTGCCCAGAAGCTCGTCCTGGTCAAGGAAGCGCCCGAACTGTGTCTCGATTGCCATAAAAATGTTGCCAAGGAATTAGAAAAAGATAACGTACACGCTGCTCTTTCAGAGGGAGGATGCACGATTTGTCACGATCCCCATGCATCGAAAGAAAAATCACTCCTGAGGAAATCCAAGGGAAACCCGACCATATGCGCGACCTGCCACGAGAACCACAAAGAAAACCTGCAGCGCGGCGACACGCATGAACCCTATAAGAAAAAAGATTGTTCGCTGTGCCATGCTCCTCATTCCTCTTCTCAGGAGAACCTTTTGCTGGCAGAGGAAAAGGAACTCTGCGCAAAATGTCATAAGAACGCCGAGTCCAAGCACGGCATTCCGTCCATAACCGAAGTATCATGCAGCAGTTGCCACGATCCCCATCTGGCGTCCGGGAAAAATCCCGTGATCGCAAGCGCGCATACTCCATTTGCCGAAGGAAGCTGCGATGCGTGCCATGAAGTTGAAAACGGCCGTATAACCCATCGGAAAAATATCGGATCCAGCCGTGTTTGCGCCGACTGCCATGGAGAAACGGCTGATATCCTCACAGGTCCCGGAGGACATTTACAGCTCGATGGGAACGCGTCGGCATGCCTGACCTGCCATGAACCTCACCAAAGCAAATTTGACCATCTGCAGACGGCCGGTGACGACGAACTGTGCAGGACATGCCACGAAGAACTGCCCGAGCGCCTCAAATTCAAAGGCAGCATGCATAAGCCTTTCGCCGAGGGGAAATGCGCCGATTGCCATGCTCCCCACGGCGGCGGCGGACGGAATCATCTCGCAGAAAAACCTCAAGAGCTCTGCGCAAAATGTCATAAAGACAAACTCGCTCCCGCAGCCGACGGAGAAGCACGCCATGCCGCTTTGGATATGATCGAATGCTCGGAGTGCCATAAGGGACACGCATCAGCATACGAGCCACTTTTAAAATCTCCGGAAAAAGGCATGTGCTTGTCATGCCATGACAAAGAAGAGCACGCCAATACCCACCCGCCCTATTTAACCACGGCCTGCACGGCCTGCCATAAAAATCATTCGCGGAATAAATCCCTTCTTGCCGCCGGCGTCAACACCGTCTGCGGGCAGTGCCACGGAGGTCAATTGAAGCTCACCCGGGCACCGATATCTCATCCTCCGGCGGCTGAAGACCAGTGCACGGCATGCCATAAACCACACGGCTCAAAAGAAGAAAATCTCCTGGACTCATCGGAGAAGGATCTATGCGCAAACTGCCATGACCTCGAGGACCTCGTACTTAAAACGGGCGGCCCCACCGCAAAGGTCTCTCTTCACGAGCCGGCCGCCGATGGACGGTGTTCGGACTGCCATGACTCCCATGGATCCGTGAACAACTCGCTGCTGGTCAGGCCGGGAGAAAAACTGTGCTATGGATGTCATAAACAGGCCAAGATAGATTTCGCCGAGGGTAATGTTCATCAACCGGTAAAACAAAACAACTGCGAAGCATGCCATACACCCCACGGGAGTTCCAACCCCGCACTCACGAAAGAACCCGAACCCGGAATCTGCTTGCAGTGCCATGAAATCGTCAAAAATGCTCCCGGAAAGGGGCACAAAGGATTCGATATATCGAGAGCGCGCTGTACGTCGTGTCATAATCCGCACACATCCCCGTCGGAAAAATTGATGAATTCTTATGCCCATCAGCCTTTCGCAGACGGATCATGCGAAACGTGCCATCCGGAGCCGGCGGAGAACACGGCGGCCGGCGGCCGCGCTTCGCTCGGTCTTCCCGATTTTTCTCAGGATCTTTGTTTATCGTGCCATGATGAAAAAACTTCCGAAACCGGGCATCGGCATGAAAAAGGCGTCGACTGCTTGACATGTCATACGCCGCACGCGGCCAATAACAGTTCGCTGCTCAAAGATTCCCGCACTTTGTGTTTGAAATGCCACATGAAGACGATAGAGCCTGGTCCCGGCAGTGTTAAAGCGGCGACAAAACATAAGCCGGTTGAAGACGGCGACTGCGTGCAGTGCCATAAAATGCATAACCCTCAAGGCAAGAAACTTCTCGTCAAAAACCAGGAGGCCCTGTGCGCGATGTGCCATGAATCGATGGAAGCCAGAAAGGACGATCTCTCCCTTCATGCCCCGTTCAAGCAGGGCAAATGTTCGAGCTGCCACACCACCCACTCATCATCCGAAAAACACCTGCTGAAAAAAGCCGAGAAGAAATTGTGCAAAAGCTGTCACAGCTTCTCGAGCAAACGTATGGCTGCTTCGCATGACGCAATTGACCTCACAGGCACGGGTTGCACATCCTGCCATGATCCTCACAGTATGAAAGCGGCCGGATCGAAACTGATCCCGCCGTCGCGCCATGCACCAATGGCGGAGGGCGACTGCTCGGCCTGCCACGAAGCCATGAAGACCGGACCGCCGGATAATGCACTTTGCCTGGAATGCCATGACCGGGGTGACGGCGTTTTTGCGGACGTCCATCCCGGCCGTCAAACGGAATCAGAAAACCAAGAGGCCCAAAGCTGCCTGGCCTGTCATTCGCCGCATGCCGGCTACGAAAGTTTGATGAAGCGGCATGATCAGAAATCCACATGCTTTCAATGTCACGACAGGAAGCAGTTCACAAGGAAAAATAAGCACGGAGCGCTCGAACAGGGATGCTCCGTATGTCACGATTCTCACAAAATGAATATTTCGGATCTAAGGAGCGAAAAATTAATAGAGGTGTGCTCTGACTGTCATGAAGGAGCCGAGAACCACGCCCATCCACTGGGACCCGATTTCGAGGATCCGAGAAACGGCGCTCCGCTGACATGCATAAGTTGTCACGACCCGCATTCATCGGATTTCGGGTTTTTGCTGATCTTTGATTATCGTAGAAACTTATGCGTACAGTGCCACGCCGGAGGAACGATGAAGGCACATTAGCGCGGGTGGCGCTGATGGGGCCCCCTCGCGCGCAGTTTTTCACGAGCACGAGG
>CAZZKJ010000040.1:0-23532 GCA_964654695.1 uncultured bacterium
CGGCCGTTCTGGCTCAGCTCCTGATCGAGCACGGTATTCAAGTCTTCCAATCGGAATCGGAACTAAAAACGGCGAACCTATCTGATTATGAACACCGGAAGACCGGAATAAAAGAGCTTCCCCCCGGAACTTTCGTAATCCCCCTGAAGCAGCCGTTGAGGCGGCTCGCCAAGGCGCTCCTGGAACCCGAGACGGATCTGCCGGACACGTTTTTCTATGATATAACGGCCTGGTCCCTGCCGCTGGCCTATGGGGTGACAGCATATTCATCGCCGAACTTGAGCCGGGGATCCAAAAGAAAACTTCTTCGGGCTCCGGTTATTGAAGGCGGCATTCTTGGAGGGAATCCGCGTTTTGGTTACATTATTCCTTGGAAATGTAACGGAGCGCCGAAACTTTTGGCCGAGCTTCTCGGCAAAAAATTCTATGTGCGCGCAGCGGGCAAAGGGTTCACATTAGACGGCCGGCGATTTGAACCGGGAACGCTTATTTTGCCGCGGGCCAAGAACGGCGATTCGCTCGATATAGTAATGGAGCGCACGGCGTCCAAGTATTCACTGGATATCTACGCAGCGCCCAGCAGCCGAACCCAAGATGGGATCGACCTGGGCTCAAACCGAATGCGGTTTATAAAACCAGTCAAAGTAGCACTCGTGGGTGGGGAGGGAACGAGCCAGACTTCGTTCGGTGCGGCCTGGTTTCTTTTGGATCGGGAATACGGATTGGACTATTCAGTGGTGGAACTGAATGCTTTGAGACAGATCGATCTGGGTGAGTTCGATGTCATCATCCTTCCGGATGACCAGGAAGAGAAAGGCCTGGGCAAAGCTTATACGGCCCGCCTGGACAGCAGCGATGTAAAAACCCTGAAGGCGTGGGTAAAGAAAGGAGGGGTTTTCATCGGACTCGGGGGAGGGGCCGTTTTTGCGTGTGCCGATCGCGCGGGTCTTTCATCAATAAAGCTGAAAAAAAAGAAAAAAGCCGCCGATAAAGATGGTACAGCCGGGCCGCGGGAGAAACTTCTTACTCTGGAAGAAAAAAAGAAAAAGCACGACAAGGCGAAAGTCCCGGGAGCCATTTTCAAAGTAAGGCTGGACAAGAGCCATCCTTTGTCGTTCGGATATGACAGCGAAATAAGAATTATAAAAACAAACTCAATAGCATTCGAACCGGCGGAAAAAATCAATACAGCCGGTTATTTTATCGAAAACGCCCGCGCATCGGGATTCGTGTCCGATGAAAACGAACATTTCATAGCCATGACTCCCTACCTGGCGGAGGAAAAGGTGGGTAAAGGGCACGTGGTATTGTATCTCGATGATCCTAATTTCAGGATGTTCTGGTACGGATTAACCAGGCTTTTTCTTAACAGCATCTTTTTCATGCCGGCTTTCTGAACCGGAGCGTACCTGCCATGGGCTTAAGAATCCTGATGATCCTGCGCGAAGATTTTCCTCCCGACATGAGAGTACTGCAGGAGGCGGCGCACTTGATTCGAAGCGGTCACGAGGTTGCGCTGGTCTGTTTCAACCGCAAGGGACTTCCGGCCGAAGAAACCATAGAAGACGTGCGGGTGATGAGGTTATCTCCATGGCCGTCGGTATTAAAAAAAGCCCATACTCTTTTCAATAATCTTCCGTATATCAATCCTGCCTGGTATGGATTTATTCTTCGCCGTGCGCGCGCTTTCGGTGCCGATATTCTTCATGTCCACGATCTTCCGCTTGCAAAAACTGCATTGACTGCAGGTGCAAGGCTTGGAAAACCCGTGTTATTCGATATGCATGAGAATTGGGCCGGAATGCTTCCATCGGTGCCCCGCAGGCCGATAGAGAAACTTCTGGCCACGCGGTACACCTTCAATGCCGTTGAGGTTGAAGCATGCGAACGGGCCGCTCGGGTTGTTGTTGTTGTTGAGGAAAGCAAAGCCAGGCTCGAGGAAATGGGTGTGCCGTCGGAAAAAATAATTATTACGCCCAACGTAGCCGATCTTGACAGGATTCCGGACTCTCTGCTCGATGCGGCCCCCAGCGGAAAAGAAAAAAGCTTTATCTACGCCGGAGGGTTGTCGCGCCATCGCGGTCTGGATATACTTATCAAGGCATGGGCTCGTTTCGCGGAGAATCAGCCCGGATATGAACTCGTAATAGCCGGAACCGGTCCGGAGAGGGAAGCTCTCACGGAACTGGCAAGCTCTTTAGGCATGGAGGACAGCATAGCTTTTCCTGGCTGGTTGGATTTTGACAGCTATCTGCGCAGGATATCCCGCTGCTCCGTTGGTCTAGTGCCTCATGTGAGCACGCCGCATACCGATTCGACTCTTCCACACAAGCTTTTTCATTATATGGCTCTGAAAAAGCCGGTAATCGTGGGTGATGCGGCTCCATTGAAAAGAATCGTCGAAAAAGAGGGATGCGGAATAGTAGTAAAAAGCGGCGATGTTAATGATATGGCCGACGCGCTGGCTGCTCTCTCGTCCGACAGCGCCAAAAAAAGAGCAATGGGGGAAAATGGACGGCGGGCCGTAAACCGCTTTTACAATTGGGACCGCGGCATGACGGATCTCTTGTCCTATTATGATGGACTTGAATCCGAACTGCGGAGCCAGCGTTGATTCGCAGCCCGAGGAAATCGTGAGAAGCAAGGCGCTGCAAAAAATGTTCTTAAAGCCTGTCGATCAAGGTATAACGGCTAATCCTACCCTCTCTCCGAAATAACCGGTCGTTGATAGATCTTCGCTACTGAAGAGAGGCGCGAACCCGTTTTGGGGCGCATTGGTGTCGAATGCGAGCAGCGCATTGTTGCGCGTATCGAGGGTATAAATAATGCCCAGGCTGCGGTCGATAGCAAGATCAACCTGTTTGCCGGCCAGTGCGCCCGGGCCGCGCGAGAAGAAATCGAAAACCGTGGTCTTTATACCCAACGCATCTACCTGTATGCACTCTTTCGTATTGTTGGTGTCTACAATAATATATATGGAGCCGTTATCGCTCCAAACCATTCCCGAAGCGCTGTCAGCTTCTTCAGCCGTGAGCTGAGCTACCGTGTCTACCGGACCGCTGGCAGAGAAGTTATCAATCGGGAGATGCAGGAGCGCGGAAGCCTCTGTGGAGATGAAGTAGATGTCTTCGGTGACTTGATTCACGGCGAGGGCGTCGTTGTTTATGGTTCGTGCCGGATACAATGCCCCGGTAAAACGCGTGAGTTCTCCTTCGCACCCGATCAAGAAAGGCCCCTTTTTATCGCATCCTGCGATCAAGCCTGGAGGGTAGGAGGTCAGTTCCGCGCCGTCGGGATCATCCAGCGAGGCAAATCGTTCCGAAGTTCCGCCGGGAGATATCTTGTCAATCTCATCCAAAGCTCCGCTTTTTGACAGGTAGAGGTCGCCGCGGGGAGAAAAAGCCAAATCCCATACCGTAGTAATGTATGTGTCGGTTGGATATTCTTTGAATCCCGAAACGTCGTGAAAGAACGGTGCGATGCGCACTATTCCCGCATTGGTGGAGCTCGATGAATAAATAGCCGACTTGAATGTTGCCAGGAAGAGATCTCCCCTCGTCCCGAATGAAACCACAGGAGTGGGGTCCGCCTCCCTGCAGAAGTAATCGGATGAAGTTGCATTGAAAACCACGAATTTGTCGGGGTCGATGTCCAATGCGGCTTTGACTGAATTGAGACCGTTGGCTTGCCCAAGTGTCATGTTAACTGCGGCGGATCCGCTGGAATTCGTGCGTACGCTGGAAGCCGATACCAAGCCGCCGCCCTGGGTTATCGAAAATCGTATCAGAGCATCTACGGAGGGAGATCCATTGGTTTGCAGCGCCGATACGACCAGAGGGGCGGGTAGTTGGGAACCATGCATATAATATTGATCATCACCCGACAGAATTTCTATGGCGGCCGGGAGTTCGGGGGCCTCGGTTTTACTGCATTGGATAACCAGCATCGCAGTTGCCAATGCAGCAGGCAAAACGGAATTTTTCATGATTTTATAAATCGGGAAGGAAAAGAATCCTGATCCAGGCATGTAAACTCCTTTTCAATTTGGGGGGATCTCGGTATTTATAAAATAACACCGGCCGGTCCGGCCGTCAAACTCTATGGACTAATGGTGTGCGTCCAATAAAATGGCCGGCGCCGGCTTAATTCTAACCTTTAATACATTTGATTAATTGGGTATGATGTTCCGGCCTCAACCGGGGCCGGCGAATTTGAGATAGCAATGGTGCCGATGACAGGACGGGCCCGGTCCAAGCAGTAGACAAACCAGCGCGGGTGACGCCTTGAGTGATATCTCGGAAACTTGCGTCACCGCACGCTGGAAGCGAAGCGGGAATACAAGATGGATCCATACAGTAATCTTCCCTTTCAAGATAAAGAATATTATGAAGCCCTCGGATTGAAAGCCGGCCTGGAAGTGCACCAACAACTTCTAACCGACAGGAAGCTGTTTTGCCGTTGTCCGGCAGGTATGTACAGCAACGAATTTCATGCCGAGATTTTGCGCCACATGCGCCCGACGCTTTCGGAACTGGGAGAATATGATGGAACGGCGCTCATGGAATACAGAACACGCAAGAATATTATTTACCGGCTCAATAATAAAACAGTATGCACATATGAGATGGATGATTCTCCTCCTTTTCACATAAACAAGGATGCAGTCGCCATTGCTTTGGAGATCGCGATGCTTCTCGAATGCAACATCGTGAGCGAGATTCACATTGCACGCAAACAATATCTGGACGGCAGCATACCAACTGGATTTCAGCGCACAACGGTTGTGGGTCTGGATGGCATAATCCCCGTCGGCGGCGAACCGGTCCATGTGGTTCAATTGGGCCTGGAAGAAGATGCCTGCAGGGAAGTAGAGGATAAGGGGCACCGGCGTGTGTATAAAACGGACCGGCTGGGAATGCCTCTTATCGAGGTTGTTACAGAACCGGAGTTAACTACACCGATCAAGGCATACCAGGCGGCCCAATCGATCAGGTGCGTTACCCGCAGCACCGGCATGGTGAGAACCGGTATCGGTGCCGCGCGCCAGGACGTGAATGTGAGTATCAAAGGAGGAACCCGCGTAGAAATAAAAGGGGTTTCCAGAATTCCCAGAATACCTTACCTGGTTCATTTCGAAGCCGTGCGCCAGAAATATCTTTTGGAAATAAAGAACGAACTTCGCCGCCGGAAGTACAAGAAAGATGCTGTGAAGCCCGTTAGAAAATCAGTGGCGAGTATTATGGAGAGAAGCGGCTTTCAACCGGCGCTGGATGCCGTGCATAAGGGAAATGATGTTGCGGTGGCCCGCCTGGACGGTTTCAGAGGCTTGTTGAACAGGGAAATCCAGCCGGGAAGGTTCCTTTTCGATGAGTTTTCCGACAGGGTCCGGGTGGTTGCATGCCTTGACGATCTTCCCAATATTGCTTGCTCGGACCATACCGGCAAGGAGATCAGTTCTGACATTTGGAAGGAAGTGCTGGCGGCAGCCGATGCCGGCCCCGACGATGCGGCCGTGATCGTCTGGGGAGAAGCAGAAGACCTCCTTACAGCGCTGGAGGAGATAGAAAGCCGGGCTCGCGAAGCTTTTGATGGAGTTCCGAGTGAAACCCGGCGGGCGTGCGCCGATAATACAAACGGATTCGAGCGTATTCTTCCGGGTCCCGACCGTATGTATCCCGATACGGATCTCCCGCCGAAAATAATTCCCCGCGAACAGCTTGAATCGTTGAAGAAGAAATTGACGCTGACCGCTGCGAAGTGGGAGAAGGCAAGCCGGAAATTCAATATGAGCTCTCATTTAAGATCGGGACTTTACAGGCACGGTTACGCAGGGCTGTTCTTGGAAATCATGCGCAGTGGAGGCCGTAATGCTTCCTTTGCTGCATCCATGCTGGTTGATAAAATAGCAGCCCGCAAAAAAAAGGGTTTTACTGTTCCTTCCGAAGTGGAAATACGGACCGTATTTTCGGCGTTTGGCAGCGGTACAATTTCCAAGGATGAGATTAAACTTTGGGCCGGCGGCCGGGCCGGCAAGGGGCGAAGCCGGAAATTCGGGCGGCCGGATCAAAATTCGCAGGCCGGGTCGATAAAAATTTTATCATGTAAAGTGGAACACCTGGTTTCTAACGAAAAACCTCGGTGCGCAAGCACCCGGGGAATCATGAATTATTACATCGGGCGGGTTAAGGAAAAATATGGAAATTGGCTGCCGGGAAAAAATATCTACGACATTCTCGCCAAGGTTATTTCATCTCAATCTGCTTCCGCGGAATAATAATGAGCTTGAGCGGCGACAAATATAAAGGTTATAGAGCGAACACTCTCGGCGTGCTGAAAGAATTTGGCGTCGGTGTTTGGAGCGATGTAGAGATCGCGTCATCGCGGGGAGATTTCAAGGGCATAATTCTTCCGAGGAGCGAAACTGCGGACGACAAGCATATAGTTTTGAAACTCAGAAACGGCTATAACATCGGAGTAGCCGCGTCGGATATTTCAAATATAAAGGAGACGGGGATCAAGGAAGCTCATTACAAAATTCCCGAAAAAGAGTTTCCTACGGATGGAAGCAAACCCAATATAAAACTTTTCGGTACCGGTGGAACTATCGCCAGCAGGCTCGATTATCGTACTGGCGCGGTAATTCCCGCTTTTTCGCCCGGCGAGCTATACGGCTCCGTGCCGGAATTAGCGGATATCTGCAATCTGGAAACCGAAAAGCTTTACGGCGTATTTTCAGAAAATATGGGGCCGGAACAGTGGATCGGCACAGCCAGGGCGATAGAGAAGGCTGTTAAAGGCGGAGCAGACGGCATAGTAATCGGGCACGGCACCGATACGATGCATCATAGCGCCGCCGTATTGTCATTTATGGTGCAAAATTCTCCCATCCCCATTGTCATGGTGGGTTCACAGCGTTCGAGCGACAGGCCGTCGTCGGATGCGGCGCTCAATCTTATTCATGCCGCCAAAACGGCGTCGGAATCCGATATTGCGGAAGTAATGATATGCATGTTCGGACCCACGAGCGATCAATACGGGCTTCTTCACCGCGGTACTAGAACGCGAAAGATGCATTCGAGTTATCGATCCACATTCAGGACGATCGGCGATATTCCACTGGCTACCGTGAGCAAGGATGATATAAGCTACTTGCGGGATGATTACAAGAAGAGACGGCAGGACACAGAAGTCGATGTGAAAGCCGTTTTCGAAGAAAAGGTTGCAATCGTATATTATTACCCCAATATGCTTCCCGATATCATCGATTCGCTCATCGATAACGGCTACAAGGGAATTGTAATAGCGGGTACTGGCCTGGGACATGTAAATAAGCCGCTTTATCCCGGTCTCAAGCGAGCACATAAAAAAGGAATTGCTGTTTATATGACTGTTCAAACCTTATGGGGATTCGTACAGATGTATGTCTACGACACCGGCCGCGACATGATGGAACTGGGTGTTGTTCCATCCGCCAACATGCTGCCGGAGGTTGCGTACGTTAAATTGGGTTGGGCATTGGCCCAAAGCGGCGGCCTGG
The DNA here is from genome assembly GCA_964654695.1 of uncultured bacterium. Classification (GTDB taxonomy): domain Bacteria; phylum Krumholzibacteriota; class Krumholzibacteriia; order WVZY01; family WVZY01; genus CAZZKJ01. The sequence goes on from CAZZKJ010000040.1 coordinate 7,538, forward strand.
AGGAAGTCGAGAAAATTATGCTGACGCCGGTGGCGGGAGAGATAACCGACCGGGAGCCCTATAATGGTTATCTGATATATCAGGGAGGTATTCCGGAGATAGAAAAATTTCTGAAGCAATATCTTAAATGACAGATATGAATAATATGCTTGAGAATAAGTTGACAAAAATATCTTTGGTTAATTATCTTGACGGGTTATTGATAAAATTGTGTGAAAATAATCACAAAATTGGTTGACAGACAATAAGGAACAAGTAAAATGGGGGCTGTTATTATCTGATTTATTCGGCCGGAATTCCTGTTTCTTGATTCACCTGATAATGAAATCCGCATGCTTTTATATTCTTGTTTTGCTGACGGCTGTTTTTGCCGCCTCTGTTTTTGCCAAGCGCATCAACCAGCCTATCCAGTATAATCACAAAAAACATGTGCAAGAATTGGAGATGGAATGCACCGAGTGCCATATATATGCAAAATCGATGGTTCGAGCCACTATTCCCAATATCGAAGTTTGCCAGGACTGTCATTCGGAACCAATGACGGAAAGCGTCGAAGAACAGAAACTGGTTAAATATATAACCGATCAGGAGAAAATTCCCTGGAAAAAGATTTACCGCGTAAAGCCGCATGTGTATTTCTCCCACAGGAGACATACCGTGCTTGCGGAACTGGACTGCAGCGTTTGTCATGGAGATGTATCGGAAATGGAAAGCCCCTTCACCAGGCAGCCGGTTCGAGTTTCCATGAATAATTGCATGAAGTGTCACGAAAATAACAACGTCGATAACGATTGTACCCGCTGCCACCGCTAGAGGTACGGGGCCGCCGGCGGCGGGCTGGAATGGATATGAAAATAAAAGAACTCAAGAGAAGAGATTTTCTGAAAATAATGGGCCTGGCGGTTTCCAGCTCCGCCATGGGAGGTTTGGATTCGGTATGGGCCGCGCCCGATGACTTGATCGATGAAGCTCTCAGAGGACCCGGCATCGAGAGTTTCAAAAACACTATATGCCAGCTTTGCACTGCGGGCTGCGGTATCCGCGTCCGCATGATTGATGGAATCCCGGTCCACTTGGACGGCAATCCCATGTACCCCGTAAACAGGGGTGGAATATGCCCCCATGGTTCCGCCGGGCTGGATTTCCTTTATAATCCCGACCGTCTGGCCGGCCCCATGAAAAGAACGGGCAAAAGAGGAGAAGGGCGCTGGCAGCAGATAACCTGGGATGAAGCGATAAAGATTGTTGCCGAACGGCTCGCCGATATAAGAAAAAGCAAAACCCCCGAGCAGTTGGCCTTCTTCACGGATCGCAAAAGCGGTCTTATGTATGAATTGATTTCATCTTTTATGAAGGGATTTGGTTCGAACAACCTGATAGCTCTTAATCCGGATAACTTCAGCGCCGGTCCTTTTCAGATGCTCCTGGGGTGGGAACAGATCCCGGAATACGATATTGCCGATTCAAAATATGTTTTGAGCTTGGGAGCTAATTTCCTGGAAGAAGGCCCCTCGCCTGTCCGAAGCACATTTTCGTACGGAAAAATGCGCGAAAACCAATCCGGCGGCCGGGCCAAGGTCGTTTACGTAGATCCAAGGCATTCCTTGACCGCCGGTAGTGCTGACAGATTTATACCCATAAAACTCGGAACCCACGGGGTATTTGCTTTGGGTCTGGCTTATGTGCTCATCAAGGAAAAGCACTATGATAAATCCTTTGTCGACAGCCATGTCAAAGGATTCGATTCGTGGATAGATGCAGCGGGTAAACGCCGTACCGGATTCAAACAATTTGTTCTCGAAAACTATTACCCTGAAAAAGTTGCCCAAATTACGGGCGCCCCTGCCCGCGCGATCGTCGAGGTTGCAAGAGAATTTGGAAAAACCCGGCCTGCCGTCGCCATGATAGGCGAAGCGGGAACAAATACAACAAACGGAATGTTTAACTCTTTTGCGGTCCTGGCTCTAAATGTCCTGATAGGCAATATAGAGAAGCCCGGCGGTTTGCGATTCAAGAGGAGCGTTCCCTTTGAGCGATTTTCGGGCGCTTCCCCCGATTCGATTGCAAAGTCAGGGCTGGCAGCACGGCCTCTTTACACCGATAAGACCTACCGTTTCCCCTTTGCCGAAAATGAAATCTTGAATTTCTGTGATAATCTGGAAAAAGGGGAAGTTTACCCTATTAACACTCTATTAATTTATGGTTCAGATCCGGCATTCGATCACCCCTATGCGCGAAAGATCCGCAGGGCGCTTGATAAGATTCCTTTCATCGTATCCTTCGCAGGTCATATCGACGATACTTCCGAGTATGCCGACATTATTTTGCCCGAGCACTCGCCGCTGGAAAGATGGATGGACAGCGGTCCCACGACCGGCGTTTATTTCGCCCACGCGGCTGTAAGTCAGCCGGTGGTGAAGCCGCTTTATGATACCAGACACGCCGGCGATGTTTTGAAAGCGCTGGCAGCCAGCCTCGGGGGGAGCGTCTCCAGATCGCTGCCGAGCGATGATTTTCTGGCGGCCCTCAAAAAGCGTTTTCATGGTATATATACTTCCGGCGAGGGATCCGTAGTGTCGGGATCTTTCGAGGAATCCTGGGTGAAGTATCTCAAGGAAAGAGGCTGGCAGAATTATGTCTATGAATCCTTCGATGATTTCTGGAATGTGCTGGTGGAAAGAGGAGGATGGTGGAATCCGAGCGAAGCGGAAATGCAGCTGGAGAAGACGTTGAAAACACCCAGCCGGAAAATTGAGCTTTACTGCAGTTTGTTTGATTCCAGGGTAAATGAGCTCGCAGCCGCCCTCGGCAGGGACAAATCGAAAGAAGAAACTAGACGTATGCTGCTCGGTAAATGGAAGATAAGCGAGAAGGGCGATTCGGTTTGCCTGCCGCATTTTGAAGAACCGCGTTTCAGCGGAAGTAAAGATGATTATCCATATTTGCTTCTAACGTTCGGTGTGCTTTCCAACCGCACCGGTGCGGGGTCTTTTTCTCCCATACTGCAGGAAATGTTTGGGTATTATCGAAGGGTTTATTGGGAGTCATGGATTGAACTGAATCCGGAATTGGCGCACGAGCATGGTATCAGCGAGGGGGACTGGGCGGAAGTGGCTTCTCCCGAAGGCTCGGTCAAAGCCAGGGTCGTGATCAACGAAGCCCTGGAGCCTCATGTCGTGGCGGTGCCTTTCGGTATGGGACACACCTCCGGGGGAAGATATGCGAAGGGAATAGGAGTGAACCCATATAACATTTTAAGCGAAGACTGCGACTACCTGTGGGGCAAACCTGCAAAAGCGTGCACGAGAGTTAAAATCGCGAAAACCAGAAGGGAGAAGATATAAGAATGCCTCAATGGGGAATGGCGATAGATCTCGATAAATGCACCGGTTGCGGAGCTTGCGTCGCCGCGTGCAAAACCGAGAATAATGTGCCGGTGGTTTCTCCGAAACAGAGCCGCGAGAATCGGAGCATGTTCTGGATGGAAATAATGAAAATTGTAGAAGGCGAGTATCCGGATATCATCATCCGCTATATTCCCCGGCCGTGCTTTCACTGCAGCAATCCCCCGTGCACCAAGGTTTGCCCGGTGAGAGCCACATATAAATCGGATGAAGGCCTGATTGCCCAGATCTACGGCAGGTGCATAGGCTGCCGGTACTGCATGGCGGGCTGCCCGTATACCGTAAAAACTTTCAATTGGTATGAACCTGAATGGAGCGAAGAGAGGCTGACATGTGTCAACCCGGACGTTTCTCTGCGGCCCAAAGGGGTTGTCGAAAAATGCACATTCTGCTACCACAGACTGCAGATCGCTCGTGAAAAAGCGGGGCTCGAAAACCGGGAGCTCAGGGAAGAAGATTACAAAGTAGCCTGCCAGGACGCCTGTCCGGCCGGTGCAATATATTTTGGAGATCTGGAAGATAAAAACTCCACCGTTTATAAACTAAACCGCAGTCCCAGAGCGACTCGTTTGCTCGAGGATCTGGGCGCCGAACCAAAAGTCTTTTATCTGTCAAAGGGAGAGTAAAGATGCACGCTGATCCGGGCAGCCGGAAACAGGGCCTCGACCGGGATGAATTGCTCGTCGAACCGATTTTTAAATCCTCGACGCGGCTTTACATTTTTGTGGCGATTCTCTTGGCTCTCATCTTCAACATGTTATATATGTTCGGCAGACAGGTGTGGCTGGGATTGGGAGTCACGGGCATGAACGAACCCGTGACGTGGGGATTTTATATCGTTAATTTTGTTTTCTTTATAGGAATAAGCCATGCCGGAACCTTGATATCAGCCATCCTCCGCTTGTCTCAGGCGGAATGGAGAAGACCGATAACCAGGATGGCAGAAGTTATAACCGCTCTCGTACTCGCCATCGGCGCCGTGCATCCGATCATCGACCTGGGTCGTCCCGACCGGCTTTTAAATATTTTCAGGTCTGGACGGCTGCAGTCTCCGCTCTTGTGGGATGTTACTTCCATTTCCGCCTACTTCATGGCGAGCACTGTTTACTTGTTCCTCCCCATGATTCCCGATATCGCCTTGCTGCGGGACAGGGGAGGGAAAAGAAGCTGGTTTTATAATTTTCTGTCATGGGGATACCGTGGAACGAAACGTCAAAAGCTGGTTCTGGAAAACGGAATGACCGTAATGATGATTATCGTAATCCCGATAGCGGTCTCCGTTCATACGGTAATATCATATATATTTGCTATGACGGTCCAGCCGGGATGGCATAGCACGATCTTCGGTCCCTATTTTGTTTGCGGAGCAATATTTTCCGGAATTGCAGCTCTATTAATTGCGATGATAGCTTTTAGGAAAGCGTTTCACCTTGAAGATTACCTGAAACCGGTTCACTTTTCCTATCTGGGCAAGCTGCTGCTTATTATGTCCTTGTTATGGTTCTACTTCACTTTTTCCGAGTATTTAACGGGGGTTTATGGTAACGAGCCCAATGAGATGCGCGTAATCATGTATAAATTCACCGGCGCTTATGCCCCCTTGTTCTGGGGAATGCTGGTTTGCAACTTCGTTATCCCCGTTGCCCTGCTTTCATCTCCTAAGGTAAGAACGATTCCGAGCGTTTTGATCGCGTCGATTACCATTGTGATTGGAATGTGGCTGGAAAGACTGAATATAGTCGTGCCTTCTCTGGCAAATCCCAGACTGCCTTATCCAACGGGTTTTTATATTCCTTCTTTCACTGAATGGTCGCTTTTTGCCGGAGCTACCGCAGTTTTCGTTCTCGGGTTCGTAATATTTTCAAAACTATTTCCTCTTATATCAATTTGGGAGATGAAAGAGGGAAGAACTCTCGGCGTACAGGAAGTTACGGAAAGGGTAAAAGGTTATCTGCCGGCCTCAGAGAGCGCCGAAAGTTGATCTGAATGACCCAATCAGGGGTGATCTTGTTGAAAGAAAAAATTACTTTTATTTTCCAGCTCTTCTCGCTTTTCGGTATATGGGTATTCGTGCTGGGAATAAGCGTCTGGATCATTCATCTCATTAAGATTTCGCACAAGCTGCACGATGCTGCTTCGGCTTCCGTCGGCATAAGTATTGTAGCCATCCCGGTTTTTCTGACAGGAGCCACGGTCTTGACATATGTTTTTATTGGTCTTCAAAGAGGGAAAAAAGACGACGAATAACAGACCGCCGTTTCGCGAACAGGCGGATCGAGCAGAACATGAAACGGAACTTCGTATGAAGCACATTCCAATTTCGAAAGTCAGAATATTAGCAATTGCGGCGGCTGTCCTTTTTGCGGCGGTTTCGATGAATTCGAGTCTTTTCGCTTTTCCGGCAGATGACGAGATGCGGCAGCTTCCGACCGATCCGCTTGAAGGGCGTCTTCCATTCGAAGAGAAGTACTGCATAAAATGCCATGCCATCGGCGGCGCCGGCGGGGAGATAGGCCCGGATCTATCCAAAGTGAGATTCAAGGGCAGCTTCCTGGATTTGTCCGCGGTTCTATGGAATCACATACCCGATATGGTTGTGGAATACAAGAACCTGATCCTGCCGTGGCCTGATTTTACAGATGGAGACGTTTATTCTTTGATTTCATACATATATTACCTGCGCTACCTGGGAGAACCGGGAAGCGTAGCAAACGGAAAACGGTTGATTCACAGTAAGGGCTGCGTTTACTGCCACAGTGTCGGCGGCAAGGAGGGCGGTGATGTGGGGCCGGGTCTCGATAAGCTCAAGAGATACGTATCCCCGATTTACATGGTTCAATCCATATGGAATCACGGACCCATGATGCTGGAGAGAATGAACCAGATGGGTATTGAGATCCCCACCTTCAGCGGCAGGGAAATCGCCGATATGAGTGCTTACATAAGAGCAGTAAGTCGTTATGATGAACAGGAAAAAGTTTATCTGTCGCCCGGAAATCCTAACAAAGGTGAAAAGATTTTTGAAAAAAAAGGCTGCCTGTCCTGCCACTCGGTTGGCAAGCGCGGCGGAAGCATCGGCCCCGATCTGGATGAAATAGACCTTAATCAAAGTGTTACGGAGATCGCCGGTATGATGTGGAACCACGGCGAAAAAATGTGGCAAGAAATGCGCAGTATAGAAATCGAGTGGACTACATTCAGCGGTAAGGAAATGGCCGATCTCATCGCCTATTTATATTTTATCAATTTCCAGGATCCGGCGGGAAATGCGGGACGGGGAAGAGACGTGTTTTTCAACCGCTGCATTTCATGCCATTCAGTAAAGGGCGAAGGTGGGACGATCGGATCCGACCTCTATGGTGCCTCTTACCTGGAGTCCAGCCTGTCAATTCTGCGGGCGATGATCAATAAAGCGGATAAGATGTCCGAAACCGCTCTCGATATGGGAACAAACTGGCCTGCAATGTCGGGAAAGGAAATGCGAGATCTCTTTGCCTACATCAAAATTCTTAAAAAGCCTTCGGAAACCTCGGAACCCGGCGAATAGGCTTTCTACTTCTCGAACAGATCTTCAGCGTTTACTACTTTGGATTTTTTCTTGTTGATCTTCAGGCAGTAACCCTCTATCTTCTTGTCCTCATCCAGTATTTCCCCGGATATCGATGGAGTTCCGTAAGTTATCGGCGAAGGTTTGTTTGCGATCATTTCATCGAGAAACTGTCTTGCTCCCTTGGTAACAATTGCCACCTTGAGATTATTAAAGTCAAGATGCTTCTTTATGGCGCGGTTTACATCCTCCAACGTGATTTTATCCAACTTGGATGGAAGGGTCTCAATAATATCACCGGTTCTATAGAACCTGGAATCCATTAAGTACCCGAGCCTGCGGTCCTGGCTCTGTGCCCACAGCTTGCTGTAGTTTTTTAGAAACTTCTTTGTCAGCTCAAGCTCATCTTTATCCAAACCGTTTGTTACCAGCTTTTCAAGTTCCCGTATCGCCTGCCTCAGGGCAAAGTGCCTGTTATCATGCTGGACCGGCCGTATCCAAATGCTGAAATGCTGCTGGCGCCGGGGAATGTTGGGAACCGGGAAAGTACTGCCGCCGTCCTGGATGAAATTCTCAATGTATGAATAATCTCCGTAGTTCAATCCCCTCAGTTCCCGCATTCGAATCATAAGGACGCCGTTGAAGGTTCTGTGTTCTCCAAGATAGGAGTTGGCAATCATCAACGGGTAATAATCTTCGTCGCTTCGTGTGACGGCGATAGGGAAACCGATAGATATAGCTGTTGAACGGCATTCCTTTTCGACGGCCATGACTTCTATACCATGAATAGGCTCGAACCTGCTCACAGCGATTTTCCGGGTGCTTCTCGATGGGAGAGCTGTTAAATCGGAGATGACGGTTTGAAGCAGCTTGTCATCGTAACCGCCCGCAAGGCCTACGGTTACGTTGTCGCATGTAAAGATTTGAGCATAGTGTTTCTTCACGTCCTCCAGACTTATGCTCTTAAGATCTTCGATCAGTCCTTCGACGGGGCAGCCGTATGGATGGCCGTCATACAAAAACATATTTAAAGCCTCTTTTCCCAGCTCTTCGTCATCGTTGCCCCGCAAGTGTTTCTCGAGGTAGTTGATCTGGTTGGTTCTTATACGCTCGAAGTCTTCTTCTCTGAATCCGGGTTCGAGAAGCATTTCGCGCATAAGAGGATAGAATTCGGCCAGATTATCGTTGTGAACAGTGCTTATTACCGTGGTAACTTCCTTATCGACCCGAACGCCAACACCTGACGCCATTGGGTAGAAGCGGTCGATGATCTCCTTGTAGGTTTTCTTTTTTGTGCCGCCGTCGGTAATCATTTGGGCGGTAAGGGCGGTGATACCTTTTTTACCTTCAGGATCATTGATGGACCCCGCCCTGAACTGAATCCGAAAAGTTACAAGAGGGGAATCTTTTACAGGCAGAAGAACGGTTGGGAGTTTATCTTTTGCCCCTGCTTTACCGCTGAAGCCCTGGAAACCTGCGATTGAAATAAGCATCACGACCGGCAGTATAATCAATATTCGAATGTTTTTCATCAATTCTTCACCCCCGTGAGCGTTATTTCGGTGCAATTGCTTTTTCTCAAGTATTTTTGCGCCAGCTTCTGCAGATCCTTGGGCGTTATTTCTTCATAACGTCTGTACAGTTCATTTATCGATGCAGGATCCCCGGTAAGTTGAATGAAATGCGCCAGACTGCCGGCAACCGAGGATGCGGTGTCCAGGTTCATAGCAAAAGAATACTTGATATGCGATTTGATCGACTCGAGCTTAGCCGTATCCACAAGCTCGTTTTGCGCTTTTTCAACCGCTTGGAAAATCGATTTTCTTACTTCGTCGATTTTTGCATCATTTTTTATTCGTGAAAACACTATGTAAAGAAACGGATCCCGGTGGTCGGGAACGTATGAAGATAGATACTCCGCGCTTTGATCCTCTATTATGAGTTTTTGATAGAGTGGGCTGTTGGATCCAAAAATCAGCTGGGCGAGAATATCCAGGCCGGCATTCTCCTTATTTGAAGCATCGAAGGCGGGCATATGATAGGCTATTGCCATATAGGGCAGGGTCTCGTTCTCCCAGTCAATATGTGCTGTTTTGAAACGATTTTGCTCAGGCTCAACGGGAAAATCAGGGCTGTAGATCCTCGGTTTCCATTTTCCATAGTATTTGCTTACGAGCTCGAATGATTCTTCTACGTTTATATCGCCCACGATGAGGATTACAACGTTGCCCGGTCTGTACCAGCGATCGTAGAATTCGATGCTGTAGTCGTACTGGTTCGGCATGTTTTCTATATCTTTCAAAAATCCCATCGTCGTGTGCTTGTAGGTATGAGCGGAATAAGCCGTGTCCCTGACTTTTTCGTAAATCTTCGAAAACGGATTGGAGTAGTTCTTGTAATACTCGCCCAGAACGGCTTTGGATTCCTGCTGAAAATCGGAAATAGTGTATTTGAGATTCATAAATCTGTCGGCTTCGGCTTCGATCACTTTTTCCAGGCCGTCGCTGCCGAAAAGAGCATGATAGCATGTATAATCATCAGTGGTGAAAGCATTTGCGTCGCTTCCCAGCTCCTTGAACAGCTCATTGTAGCTTTCGCTTGAATATTTTTCGGTACCCCGGAACATCATATGTTCGAAAAAATGGGCAAACCCCGATTTTCCTTTCTCGATTTCATTACGCGAACCGGTTCTAACGATTGTGTAATAGGCGATTATGCCGGGGCTGTCGAAAGGTACCATGACGATTTCCAAGCCGTTGGCCAGGGTTCTGGTATGAGTGGGGTAAGGAAATATATCTTTGGCTCGGGCTTTTCCCAGTGTAAGAATAGAAACAAGAGCGAAAAGGAATAAGCCGGTAAGAGCAGGTTTCATAATTATTAAGACCTCCTTTTGCGTCCTGCCGCGCGGTCGGTTAATCTGCAAAAAACCGCCGGATTGTCCATGAGGAATTTATTGCAATTGATCCCATCGGCCAATAACGGAGACAAATCCAAGCAAGTGTAATCCAGACGGCGCGCTTAGGCAAGAAAGATTGAAACAGAGATCGTTCCCCCGGTCACCAGGTCCGGCATCGCTGTGCTCATAAACCGTTTTGCACCGGCAAAACCGTTCTTGACAAAAACGGAAGACATTTCTTACAGTTTATCTATCCGGAAGAATAATCCCAGGCTTGAACGCCTGGATACCGGGACCTGTCAAATGGACTGAAGAACACATCTCAATCCAGCGGTTCGACCGATACACGGTTTGATCTCGCCCGTCGAATTCACCCTGGGCCGCCTATTCTGATCCCATGAAACCGTTAAATCCTGTATCAATGCCTCGACCTCGATTCACCCGCCCGAATCTGGGGACACTTCAACTTATTATTACCTTCACGGTGTTCATTGCTGTTGGTTCTGCCCTGATAATCGGATATCGCAGTCATGAACGAAAAGAAGCCCTTAGTTTTGCAGAGCGTGAGGCACGAATTATCTTCAATCACTACTACAGTGATAAGCGCTTCGAATATGTTCATGCCGCCGTGGAAAATAGATTCTTGAATAAAACGTTCACGCAGCAAAATGATTCCCTTGCGCTCTTTCCCGTTGAGCCGTTTCAAGTGTCTTTCCCGGCGGGTAAGGGGTTTTCCCGATCTGAATCCGAGGATTACTATTTCAAAATTAGCGCCGTCGATGCCAAAAACCCTGTTAATCAGGCGGATTCTTTGGAAAAAAAGTTCATAGAAAAAGCCCAACTGGATCCGGGCCTGCAGGAACAGACAGGGATTATGGAAGTAAATAAAGCTCCGAATTATTTTTTGCTTTCCCGCGGAAGGACAGTGACACTCAGGTGCCTGCGCTGTCACGGCGATCCATCGGCTGCTCCCGCCGGGTTGACGGCTGTTTACGGAAGCAAGGCCGGATTCAAATGGAAAGCGGGATCCGTAACATCGGCAATATCGATTCGTGTGCCTTTGCCCGTTGAATTCATGTCCGTGAACAAGGAGTCGATCCAGCAGATAATCCTGCTGCTGGGGGTGCTGGGCGCTGTTCTTATGCTGGTGCACTGGATCAATAACCGGTTGATCGTGAAGCCGATAGCCAAATTCAGCGACAGCGTAGTAAAATTGTCCAGCAATGGTGGAAGTATCGGAATGAAGATCGACCAGCCGATCAGTATGGAGCTTTCGCAGGCGGCCGCTTCCTTTAATTTGATGTCAGAAAAATTATCCGGAACGATAGAAAACCTTGAAAAACAAGTTCGAGAGCGAACATCCGAACTCGAGGATTCCAACAAGAATCTCGCCGGCGAATTAATAGAAATAACCCGCATTCAGAAAGAAAAAGAGAACTTGATAGGCGATCTCACTGAAGCCCTTTCGCAAATCAAGACTTTGAGCGGCCTTCTTCCCATATGTTCTTCCTGCAAGAAGATCCGGGATGACAGCGGCAGCTGGAGCCAGATCGAAGTGTATTTGCAGAAGCACTCCGAGGCGGAATTCAGTCACAGCGTGTGCCCGGAATGCGCAAAGAAACTGTATCCGGAATTCTACAAAGACAAGGACTGAAATTACTGTTATAATGCGGCTTCGATTGCTGCGGTCGCAGGGCCCGGCAATTTGGGAGTTTTTTTTAATAATCCGAGCTAAACAAGGACTTGATAATGGATAACGCCAAAATAGCGGCTCTGATCCTGGACGGTTTTAAGGACCCTGTGGTTTTTGTTGATACGGAACATATAATACGGTACATGAACAAAACCGCCGTCGCTAACCATGAAAAAGACGGTGGCAGGGCTTTGATCGGGAAATCGGTTCTGGACTGCCACAACGAAGGGTCCCGTAAAATGATACGAGAGATATACGAAGCCATGCTTCTCGGTGAGGAAGAGCGCCTCATAACCGACAGTGAAAAACACAGGATTTTTATGCGATCCGTAAGAGATGAAGAGGGAAACTTGCTGGGTTATTTCGAAAGATACGAGCCCCCCCAATAGATGATGCAATTTTCTCCGAATCCGTGAACCTTTTTGTTCAGGCGTCGTAATAGATATATCAACCTCAAATCCTTCAGTCCTTTAATCTCGATCAGAGCAGGAGGCACACATGAAATCCCGGATTCTCTACCCGTTTATTCTTATTTTTTTTCTTATCGGCACCACATCACCGGCTAAAACAGTCGAGCCTCATGCCGGGATGCTGCGCTACCCGGATGTCAGCGGTACTCATATAGCATTTTTATACGCCAACGATCTCTGGCTTGTTTCCCGGGAAGGCGGAACGGCGGTCCCTCTGGCCAGCCCGCCGGGCCAGGAATACTTTCCGAGATTTAGCCCCGACGGCAATTCCATTGCGTTTATGGGCAATTATGACGGCAATTCCGACTTATATATTGTGCCGGTATCGGGGGGAACGCCCCTCAGGATTACCCATCATCCCGCGTACGAGGTTCTTACCGATTGGACAAATGACGGACGGCTGATTTTTTTCTCCAGGGGCATGAAGGAATATCCCCGGGCTCAGGAGCTGTTCACAGTATCCATCATGGGGGGTATTCCCCAAAAGATGCCGGTACCCTATGGAGCGAACGGGACCATAAGCGCCGATGGAAAATGGCTCGCCTATACTCCACACAGCCGCGATCACAGGACCTGGAAAAGATACAAAGGTGGAATGGCCACGGACATCTGGCTTTTTAATCTCAAAAAGCATACTTCAAAAAAAATAACAGATTGGGAAGGTACGGATACACAGCCCATGTGGCACGGATCGAGTGTTTATTATTTATCAGACGCAGGCAGGAATCACCGTTTGAACATATGGACATATGACACTTCTTCCGGAAAGATCAAGCAGGTTACGGATTTCAAGGACTTCGATGTGAAATGGCCTTCCATAGGACCCGGCCCGGCGGGTGCCGGCGAAATCGTGTTCCAAAGAGGAGCGGATCTTTACCTCCTGGACCTCGGCACCGGTCAAGCGAAAACCGTAAAGATCACTATTCCCGGAGATCGGCCCAGGCTGCGCATAAAAACGGTTGCGACCGGGGACCTGATATTTAACGGGGGCATTTCATCCACCGGCAAACGCGCGGTCCTGGAAGCAAGAGGCGATATTTGGACCCTGCCGGCCAAGGAAGGCGCTTCTTTCAATCTTACACGCTCGAGTGGACAAGCAGAAAGAAACCCGGCCTGGAGTCCCGACGGCAAGTGGATCGCGTTCTTCTCCGATAGCAACGGCAAAAACTATGAGCTTTTCATTACTCAATCGGACGGCAGGGGCGGCACCAAAAAGCTTACCGGTTTGGGCCGCGGATTCCTTTTCAACCCCTCATGGTCTCCTGATTCAAAAATGATTACTTTCTGGGACCAGAATGGAAAACTATTTCTTTATAATATTGATAAGGACAAGACGGTTGAAGTCGATCAATCTTCCGGCAACGGCCGCTCGCGGGTCAGCTGGTCGAGCGATTCGAACTGGCTTGCTTACGCTCATTCGGAGAAGATTAATACTTTAGATGTTATATGGCTGTATGATGTTTCCAAAAACGAAAAGCATAGAGCAACAAGCGGGATGTTCGAGGATTCATGGCCGGTGTTCGACCGGGAGGGCAAGTACCTGTTTTTCTCCAGCAGCAGGGATTTCAGTTCCCCGATGTACGAAGATTTAGGAACGACATGGATTTACGGCGCAACAGAGCGTCTCTATTTAATCCCTCTCAAAAATGATACCAAGTCTCCGCTCGCCCCCAAGAGCGATGACGAAGAGTGGGAGAAAGACAAAAAGAAATCCAAAGACGACAAAAGCGGCGGCAAGGATAAGAAAGACGAGAAAGATAAAAAGAAAAATGGCGATGATGAAAAATCCCCCGAGCCGGTAAAGATCGATATCGATGGATTCGAGGGAAGAACGGTTCAACTGCCGGTAAAAAAAGGATTATTTACCGGCCTGGCCGTGAACGATAAGGGCCAGCTTATTTATGCCCGCCGTCCCGTCCGGGGCTTCGGAGGCAAGCCGTCGATTCATCTTCTTGATCTTGATGACGATAAGGAAAAAGAAAAAACCGTTATTGAGGGTACAGGGGCGTTTTCTATTTCAAGTGACGGCAAGAAACTCTTGGTATTCAAGAACAACAAACCTGCTATCATCGATGCCAAGCCTAAGCAGAAAATGGAGAATGTAATCGCTACATCAATAATGAAAGCGGAAATCAATCCGCGTGAAGAATGGGCACAGATTTTCAATGAGGCCTGGAGGATTCAAAGAGATTTCTTTTACGACCCTAATATGCATGGTGTGGATTGGAATGGGATCCGCAGGCGTTATGGTGCAATGCTGGACGACTGTGCCTCACGTGAAGATTTGAGCTATATAATAAGGGAGATGATTTCCGAACTGAACGTTGGCCATGCTTATTACTTCGGAGGAGATACCGAAGATGCTCCTCGTGTGAACGTAGGTATGCTCGGTTGTGATTTTGAGCTCAAAAACAATGCTTTCAGGATTGTTAAAATCATCGAAGCAGCATCATGGGATATTGATGGTAGAGGTCCGTTGAGCCGCCCCGGGATTGACGTTAAAGAAGGGGATTACCTTCTGGCGGTAAACGGGATTCCTTTGGATCCCGGGAAAGATCCATGGGCTGCGTTTCAAGGACTGGCGGGAAAAACCGTGAGCATTACTGTGAGCGAAGATCCTAAAATCAATGACAAGGCTCGTCATATTCTGGTTAAAACCATGAACAGCGAACGCGACATTCGCTACAGGGCATGGGTAGAAGGCAGGCGCCGGTATGTTTCGGAAAAAACCGGCGGCAGGGTGGGATATTTATATGTTCCCAACACGGGTATCCAGGGTCAGAATGAGCTGGTTCGCCAGTTTTTTGGGCAGCTTGACAAACAGGCGCTTATTATAGATGAAAGATGGAACGGCGGCGGCCAAATACCTACACGCTTCATAGAACTACTTAACCGCCCGATAGCAAACTACTGGGCGCTGAGGGATACCAAGGAAGATTATCCATGGCCTCCCGACGCCCACCAAGGTCCCAAGTGTATGTTGATAAATGGATTAGCTGGTTCCGGCGGCGATTATTTACCGTTCTGGTTTCGTGAAGTGGGACTCGGCAAACTGATCGGCACCCGAACCTGGGGCGGTCTCGTGGGAATAAGCGGCAACCCGCCTCTGGTTGATGGAGGCTACACATCAGCTCCCACCTTTGCCTTCTTCAATAAAAACGGCCGCTGGGCTATCGAAGGACATGGCGTCGATCCTGATATCGAGGTCATAGATGATCCCGCTGAAATGACTCAGGGGGAAGATCCCCAGCTGGATGCGGCTGTAAAAGAAATGCTGAAGGAACTGGCCGAGCATCCGTACAAAAAGCCACCGCGCCCTTCTTATCCGGACAAGAGCGGTATGTAACAGGACAGTTTCGGGAATTTTGTAATGGTTTTAAGCATTGTCCAGGATTTTGCGGGAGGACAAATGTGGCCCCGGAATCTAGTTCACAATCCCGTTTCCTCGTTGGCGTTATATCTGACACCCACGGTATGGTCAGGCCTGCCGTGCACAAGGTTTTTGAGGATGTGAGCATTATAATCCACGCCGGCGACGTGGTTAAAGAACAAGTGATTAACGTCCTGAGTTCGATAGCTCCTGTTTATGCGGTCAGGGGAAACATGGACAAGGAAAGATGGACCGAGGAGCTTCCCTGGGCGAGAACGGTGGAAGCGGGGCCTGTCCGTATCTATGTGCTTCACGATTTGCACTATCTCGATATCGACCCTGCGGCCGCGGGATATCATGCGGTGATCCACGGCCATACCCACAAACCGGGTATATCGCGCCGCCGCGGGATTCTGTATCTCAATCCCGGAAGCTCGGGACCTGAGGGTTTCAAGCCAACCTATACGGCCGCGTTGCTATCGATTAAAAACAAACGTCTTGACGCCGAAATAGTGAGTCTCAAGGATTGATACAAAGCTGCTTATATTATTCAAAAACTCGAGGAAGGCAGTCCCCAACCGCCTGTTAAAAGCGCTGGGCTGAAGATATCTGAAC
>CAZZKJ010000041.1:0-23500 GCA_964654695.1 uncultured bacterium
CTTTCTTGCTTAAAGGGTTCCGGGCAAAAGTCATGCAAAATAATAAATAATATCCCCCTGCACGCAGGCTTATGTGTCCAGCGTCAATATTTTCCTCTGATCGATCTTCTACTTAAGAAGCACCATCCTGGCCTTCCGGTTGCCGGCGGGGGTTTTCATTCTTATGAAGTAAACGCCTGACGCGACCGGTTCGCCTCTTTCATTTCGTCCTTTCCAGTCGAGTCCCTGGGGCCCTCCTGGAAGCACTTTTTCGCGGGCCAGTGTCTTGACTTTCCTTCCGGTAACAGACCATATTTCTACAGTCACGGGCATCCTCTCGGGGAGAGAGAAACCGATTCGTGTCCTGGATGTGAACGGGTTGGGTGCAACGGATATGGCGCTTAGCAGCGGCGGGCCGCTGTCTCCGGCTCCGGTTACCTGCTGCAGTGTCACCGGTATGATCGCAGGGCCGGCGGGATCGTTGGATGCAATCGTTATGTTGCACGTATCCGGACCGGCGCCGGTCGGTGTAACGCAGACCTCCATCATGGTGGTGTCGTAGGGAAGAACTATATGGTTGGTCATGGTAGTATCTATGCTGAACGGCGTCATTGAACAACCGCTTATGGAGCTTATGTTCAGACTCGTTGGGCCGTTGTTGAAAATCAGTATCGTATCGCACGTTGTCTGGTTTACCGGGACCGATGTGAAGGACACCGAAGAGGGCACTGCGGCCAAAGATGGCGGATCGCTGCAATCGCATCCGTATGTTATGTACTGTACCCTGACATCGTCTGCGAACATTCCCGATCCCGTACCGTAGAAAGCGTCCGTACCCATTGAAAACACCAGCTGGATATTCAGGCCGGCCAAGTATGGGTACTGGATGTGGACATGAGTGAAGTTCGGCGTGACATCAGACGCCCAGCAGGAGAGGTCCTGCAGCGGTTGATCTGTGCTCTGCTGACGGTTCATCTGCCACGGGTAGAAAGGCTCGAAAAGCGATGAAAAGGACCCGGCCAGATAGTCTTTGCCTTCAACCCGCATCTTCATCAGAGCTCCGTCCCAAGCCTTGCGCTCGTTATCGAGCTCGATATTGTGGGTTACGTTGAATTGAACGTCCACGAGTTTTGTTCCGGGCGGTATGTACATCGATGGGCTCACCAGCTCGTTCAGACTGGTCGAAGAAATATCGGTGCAGTAGGCCGAATTGGGACCTGTCGAAGAGTATGTCGTAGAGGTTTCCCAGGGGTTGGCCGTGCCGGTCACGTTGATGGTCGTCCAACCCGCGGGCAGATTGGGGGCGGATACGCCGTCAAAGTTCTCGTCCAGAAGCGAAGCGAACACCGGATGTCCCGTGCGGAAAGTGAAAGGAATAACAGCGTTTCCGCTTGCGCTCGATAAGTTGAGGACAAATTCGATTTCGTCCCCACACGGCATCAACGGATCGATAACGAGAACAAACGGACTATAGTTGCTACTGGTCGTGCCGGGTCCCCCGAGATTGCCGAAAGATTGCGGCGAAGAGTTTATCGTTATATAAGGGCTCGATGTGGTGAGCGCACCGGTGATCCCGGTTATGCCGGCCGTGCATGCGCTGTAGTTCTCGATTGTAACATAGAGATCTACGGTTTCTCCCGATTCCCAATAGCCGTTTCCCGATGTGCACCCATAATCATTGAAATTCAATCCCAAATATCGGGCCGTTATTGCTTGAGGAGTAGAAGAGGAATGATCGAAATAACAGTCTGGAGGCTGTTCGAAAATGCTATTTTTCTCGGTGCGGCCGAACGCCGAATAGAGATCTCCGCCTTCGTACACAGCTTGAATATAGTCTCCCAGATTCGGCTGGCTGGTCGTGTTTCCCAATTCCGCATGGAAACGTATATCGGTTATCGGCGTCGGACAGTCCCAGGTCGCTCCCGCATCAATCGAATGCGTATGGAAAACATCGGTGATATCAGATGTGCCCGATCCCAAAATCTGGTCGTACCAGATCACCGATATCCCCTTGTCAACAGCATCGCATGTAATCCACGGGAAGAACTGGGAGCGGTCGTTGCCGGGATCGGTGTTTATGGCCACAGGAGAGCTCCAAGTAGAACCGTTGTCCACCGATGATATAAAATAGACATCGGAGAAGTCGGGAGGCAGCTGTCTGGCGGCATAGACGATGTATACGTTTCCGGTCGCGTCCTCGATATCCATGGAGGGGAACCCATGGATACGATCTGATCCGTACGGGTTCATCGGCTCCGATAGATTGGCGACTATAGTGGCTGGAGACGCCCATGTGGTGCCGTTGTCGTTTGAAAGAGCGAAGACTATATCGCTTCCGTTCCTCCAAACAAGGTAAACAAAATTGCTTGCCCCGTCGGCACGGGGCACCGATCCCTGGCCGGAAACGCCGAAGGTAACCGGCCCGTTCCATGTGAGTCCCATATCGTCGGAATAGGTTATACGCATCGTTACGCTGCTTCCGAAATTGGTCCAACTTACGAAAATCCTGCCGGTCTCGGGATCCACGTCCATGAAAGGCTTATCCGGAAAATCGATTGCGCTCGCCGCCGTGCTTATCTCGCGGGGTGGGGTCCACGAAACCCCGCCGTCGGATGAAACATGAATGCAGAGGCTGTTTTCACCGGCGTTGTTCACGTATATGGACGAATAGAAGAAATACTTCTGCCCGCTGCCGGTATCGGTCCATGTTTTCACATCCGGGTCTCCCCATACTTTATCCGTGCTGGTTTGCAGAGGCAGCTGTCCGCCGTCCGTCCATGTTGCTCCGCCGTCGCTTGAATATGCGTATCCCGACAAACTGGTCGCCGGGTAATGAGTCCCCAGGTTTGTGAAACCGCGGGCATCATTGAAACCCACGACTATCTGATTGCCGTTTTTGGCAATAGTCGTTTCGGTCTGGAAATCTGGTGAAAGCAGCGGATTATTAACTATCTGGTCGTTGCCCTGAAAGCCGGACGGAGCGCGTTCGATTCGATGCACTCCGGTAACCGCCGGCAGTCGGAATGGTTCTACCGGAATAGGCTCGTCACCGCGGGCGTATTTCCCCATCGGCGATATTTCAGGCTTCCATACGCTGTGCCGTTCACGAGTCGATTCGACTATGTCCGGGCGCGAAACCAGAACCGATATTGAAATGGCCGTGAATGACAATGTCATAGCCAGGCCGACAGCGAATCTTTTGGAGAATCTCGTTTCAATTGACATTTACGTTTATCCTTTCCATGGACAGCTTTTTACCAAATGTCGTATGGAGACATTTGCGGATAAATCAGACAAGATGCCGGAATACGGTTCGGACGCTGGTTAAGCGACAAAATATGCGCGTTATTGCAAAGATTTTATCAGATAATATGTTATATGTCAAGCGCTTAATATAATATGCGGCTCGCTTTGTTCCCGTGATTGGCAGCGATTATGAATGGCGTCAAAACCGTTTTTGGGTGGCCGCTTTTCTTTAATTGCCCGTGAATTGATGAATATGGCGCAGAGGCTTGCAGGAATTGCGGAAATGAAAAATGTCTGAAGGCTATAAAGCCGGTATTTACTCTTCGATTTCTATATGGCCCTGCCATCCATTGGAAGGCTTGAAAGCGCAGTTGAATACCCGGTGCACGTCGCCTAGGTACTGGCAGTTCTCCGATGCGATTTCGATTGTTTCATCGGCGCCGATCAGCGGATATTTGCCGGAGCCCGCCGCATATTTCAATGTTGGTACCTTTGAAGGGTCGAAGCCCATTATTCGGCTGCACACTTGATCTACAGCAACCGGGTTAAAGCCGGCGGCAAGCACGCCTGCATTCTTGGGACTGGGCTCCAGAGGCCCCTCTTTTTCCCCGGCTATAACGGCATCAACGAGCACGAACATTTTGCGCTGGATCTTGTCAGTCATGTTTCCATTTCTATCTGCGTAGAAAATGATCTTATTGAGATCCGCTATCATTCTGCCTATTGTATCATTGCCGTACCAGCTGCCTTCGAGAAAGGAATCCCTGTATGGGACAAGCAGCCTGGAAATCCTTATTAACAATTGAACAGCTCTGAGCATGCTAAGTGCGAATTTATTGGATGTATTATCAATCTTTTCGATAGTCATTCTCATCAAGGCCTTTCTCCTGCTCTTAAGAGCATACTCGTCGCCGCCTTCTTCCAGAGAGCCCGTCCGGTGATGAGGAAGCAGATCCTTGCACCCGTTCAGCCCCACTAGATTCTTCAGCGCACAGGTCATGCCGGCCTTCCGGTGCGATTTGAGCTTGGGCAGATTGATAATTACATCCGCATTCAATGCGCTGTTTGGAAAGATATATTCGTTCTTTCGACTGTTATGGTGCTGTATCATCTTTTCATTATTGTATTGCGTAACGCGGAATCTGGCCGATGCGCCGATGATATCGATGAGCTCGCTGTCTTGATTGAGATCGATGGTTGCATACCCCAAAGGGTCGCCGTTGAGCTTCTCTCTTTTGACAATGTTGCCTAGCGATCCCGTATATGCTTTTTCCGTTCTGAAGTCGACAATCTGCAGGGTTATCCCGCTGTTCCTGCTGCAAAAATCCACCACCTTATCCAATGCGACCAGTTCAACGATTTTCTCGAAATCCGCGTTCTGCACGGGAGCATCTCCGATTGTCACCTGGCCCTGGTTTTTTAAAGCAATGCAAACATAATCTAGCATAGCTCGTATTATCGAGCCGTGCGTCAAAAGCTGGATGGTGCCGCCGACCTTGTTGTAATGCCTTACCATGTTAGGTTTTATAAGAACGCTGGTGCCGGGCTTGATTATCTTTCCGAACGGATTCCACGAAGCTTTGTCGAAATTCTCCCTGTCCAAGCCCAGGTTAAAAAGAAGATTTCTGATTGACTCGTAGACCGCATTGTGCGGCTGAACATCTTTGAATGGATATTCCGGATATGAGGTCGATGGACTGAAGGGGGGGGTATTGCTGTATTGCAAATTCTCATTTTTTAAAATAGCAACTTTCATGACTACGTTTTGATCAACGATTGTGTATATAAATGCTTGCCGCTTTGGGTTTCGGGGATCGACTCTACGAACTTCCAAATGACAGCGCAATCCTGTCCCAAAACCAATTTTATTTTTTCTTCGATATCTATTTTTTCCGCATCTATCGGGTCGCCTGCGGCAACCGTCAATATACGGACTCTTTTATAATCCTCTTGTATCGCTTTGAAAGACTTTACCCAATGCTTCGCATAAAACAAATGGGTAAAATATTCCCCGTGAATAATAGCGCCGTCTTCCTTTATAAAGTGATCCGACATCCTTCCGGCGATTTTTGTCAATGTTGGCAGAATGCTCCCGCACTTGCAGGTTTTGGGCCCCAGCACGGCGGTGTCCCCGATATCGTATCGTATCAAGGGCATGGAATAATTGAAAAGATTGGTTGCCACTACCCTGCCTGTTTCTCCTTCTTCCACCGGCTGTCCATTGCTGTCCAGTATCTCCACGAAATTCCAAAATATGAATACATGCATCAACCCTTCCGTGCATTCGCCGGCAAGGTTGCTCACTTCTCTTGAGCCATAGAAATCGTAAAGCTTGGTTTGAAAAACACTCTCTATTTTCTCTCTCATTATCCCGTTCAGCATCTCCGCGGAGCTGGAGACAATTCGCGGAGTATGAACGCGCAGGCCGTTTCTCTCGATATACCTGCTCAGTTCGTACAAAGAGCTGGCATATCCTCTTATTAATTCAGGTTCAAATGTATTGGCCTTTTCCACAAAGCGTGCTAAATCGCTTTCGGACATTCTGAAACTGTTGAAAAAGATAGTATTTGTGAGCCAGTTGTATGTCTTGGCTTTAAGGCCTATGGTGCCGTTGAAAATATCTTTTTCAGAGCCCCACAGGATGATCTTTTTTGCAGCCGGCTCGTTCATACCCAGGAATCTCTTGTGATAATAATAATTCGTGGCGTTTCGCCAGGCTAGATATTGATCGTCTTGAATAAATCTTACCGGCTCTCCAGTCGACCCGCCCGAAGAATTATAAAACCATTTTCTCTTTGTATGATCGCTGGAGATGAGATCTCTGCACTTATTTCTGATAGTCTCCTTTGTCAATATCGGGATTTTATAGAACTTCGATAAATCAATTGCCCCGTTTCTCAGGATGCCAATTTGATCGAAGATATTCCTGTAATATGGAACATGATCGTATGCGGATAGCAGCAGAGTTTGAAGATTCCCATCGCAAAAATGCTGCAATTCTGCGGGGTTCCCCAGCGCATTGAGAGCCTGGTATTTCTTGTAATACTCGTTTTGCAATCTGAAAATAAAATATCTTATGAAATTCTTTAGCATTGCTTTGAGCTGCTCAATCAGAAGAAATCCCGGCGCTGTTGTGGCGGCCGGCAGTTAAAAGATTATTATCGTAGGACTTTAGTTCAAAACCAGATGAGTGTCAAACGCCTGGCTTTTAGCATTCATTTGAGGTCTCAACTTAAGCCCTTTTCAGTAGATTATTTACGCCTCTTTGTATACACTTGGTCCCGATTTGTGCAGACGGCTCCAACAGGGTGATTAAATGATATTGAATAAGCTGTTCAGGAAAGAGACTTTAGCCGAATCGGCAGGAATAGTGCTGCTTTTTACTGTAATCAAGCAGGTCCTGCAGACCGGGCGAGGGATAGTATTCACCCGGGTGCTGGGACCGAGCAATTACGGTGTCTACACCTTAGCCTTTTTTTTCATACCGCTCGTGGCGGCAGTGGCCAGATTGGGTGTATCTTCGGCCTTCGCCCGTTACGTTCCGCTTTACGAGAAGGAGGGCATGCTCAAGGAATTTACGAGCAGGACCTTTGCGATGGCTATAGGAGCCAGCATTTTAGTCACTTCGGGATGTCTCGTTTTCCCCGGTCAATTATCGAATCTGCTCTACGGAATAAAGGGGTATTCCAACATAATCATAATCTGTGCATTTTCCATAGTGCCGTTATCATTTTTCGAGTGCATAACGCAATTGTTCAGCGGGCTCAGGCTTTTCAAACTTAGCTATTCGCTCGCATTTGCGCAGTTCATTTTATTTACCATTGTCGGCATAATCTTGGTGTTGATTTTCCGCAATGCCCAGTCTGCCGTCATCGGGAATCTCGTATCATTAGTAATAGTAGTGATCCTGTTCGGATCGCTGCTGGTTGTTTATCTGAACCGGGGAGATGCTCAAAAGTATCCGCTTACCGAAAACGGTTTTTACCGCAAGATATTAAGATATTCCATTTGGTATGTTATTTCGCCAATAGTCTTCAATTTATTCCGTTACACCGACCGGTGGATGCTCAACTACTTTCAGGGGCTTCACGAAGTGGGCATCTATTCGGTGGCTTCGAATGTAGCGGGCCTGCTTTTCGCATTCGGCATCGCGGTCGGCAACGTGTTGATGCCTACTCTTAGCAGGCTTTGGGAGGATGATGAAAAAAAGAAAGCGTTGGAAATAATTGATTTTTCGATCAGAGCCAATACCATCATGGTATTTAACGCGGCGGTGCTGGTAATGCTGTTCAGAACGGAGATCATCACACTGTTTTACGGTGGGGATTACGTGGAGGGAGCCGGGATAATAGGAGTGCTGCTCATATTCTGGCTTCTTAATACTATTTATTGGACGATTGGAGGATATTCGGGCCTCATCGAGAAGACTTACATTCCACTTATTTGCAATTCAGCTGGACTTATAAGCAATATAATTCTCAACTGCGTTTTCATTCCGAGATATGGTATCGCCGGAGCGGCGGCCGCGACGACGATCGCATTCAGCATCACAATGATTGTCATGCTCTTGTGGTATCATCAGGAAGGACTCGGCTTGAAGCTGAACACCATGTTCGTATGTCTTCTGCCGTGCGTTTTTTTGCTTAATAACATTATAATCGTCATCGTATTTGCGGCGGTATTAATTGCTCTATTTGGATCGGAACTGCTCATGACGAAAATGGAAAGAAAAAAGCTCTATCGGCAGATTGCCGAAAGCATAGGCAAATATAAAAAACCAAGGCGCAGTTGATATGATTTTTTCCAACGGCTGATTCGATGAATGGACGTTTTGATATAAACAGGATTTGGTTGCCGGTTGCAGCGCTTGCTCTAAGTACGCTCTATTATATATGCCCGTGGCGGACTCTTCCGGGGTCTTCGGACATGTGGGGAATTCCGTTCTTATTCTTGTTCTTGCTGGTCCTGCCCGGTTCGATTCTTTTCAAGATCATACATGCCGGATGTGGGAGCCGCATAGAGCGTGCGGTGCTTTCAGTGCTCTACGGGCTTGTCTGTTTTCTATTTCTTTCATTCATATGGGCCCTGACGGGATCGGATATAAGCTGGTTCCGAACGCTTTATCCGGTGGCGCTTGTGCCGCTGCTTGTTGCGTATTGGGCCATTAAGAATAAATGCCGGCATTATTCATACGGTCGAATGAGCCCGGGCACGATCGTTGTGTTGGCTCTTTGCGCAGCGATTTTCATTCTCGTATGGAAAAGCGGTGTAGATACCAGCTATAGCAAGGATACTCTGGACCATGCAGCATATGTAAACGAGATAAGCGCAACGGGCGGAGCCTTTCCCTCCTCGGAGTTCTATATAGATGCGGGAGAGGACGGCAAAGATACCCGTAAGGGACTGCTCCATGTATTCTACGGTTTTACCGCTGAATATTTGGATCTGGATGCTCTCCCCGTTCTAGGCGCCTGGAACGCTTTTTTTGCCGTTCTCCTTATTCTATCTGTTTATGCCGCTTCCATGATGCTTTTCGAAAATCAGTGGGCCGCGTCGGCCTCCACAATATTTTTCCTTCTGGATTTGCTTAACGGCACGGGCGGCATGACCGTTCGGGAATCCTTTTATGCGAGCCGATTCGGTTTCGCTTTTTTGCTTTTCGTTATGGTGTTCACGCTTTCTTTCATATCTGGACGGAGCAAACGCATGCTGGTAGCGTGCGCGTTTTTTGCTTTCGCTGCGGCCGCGGTGCATATCTTCTATTCAATCCTGGCAGGTTTTATTATCGCGATAATTGCAATCTGGAAAGCTTGCTTCCGATCGGGCGGTTGGAAAGAGCACATGGCGCGAACCTTCGCTCCGGCCGCAGCGGTGGTGGCAGGAGCGGCGCCGTATGTAATCTACAGGTATTTTACAGCCTTCGGTCGGCCCAACGAGCTTCACAGCGATATTCAAGGGGTATTCTATCTGACACGCGGTATTTTTATTTTCGGCCCGTTTAAGCTGCTTTCTTCGTACGGTATGACCGGGTTTATTGCTTTTTTCGCTGCAATCTTTCTTTGGAGGGAACGCAAGCAAAGCCTTGGTCTCGGGTATCTTGTAGCTTCATGCTTTACCATGCCTGTGGTTATGCTCAACCCCGCACTATTCGAACCGCTTCAAAGGGGATTGACCTACCTGGTGTTGAGAATCCCGCAGCTTTTTCCCCATTATATGCTTGCCGGTTATTTCGTTTCGGTTTTTCCGAAGTTAAGGAATTCCCCAAAAAAAAGACGCGCCGCCGGATTGGTACTTTTTGCAGCTTTTATTATTGCCGCAGCCGTCGGAATAACTCAGGCTGTCACCAGCAGCATTTTTGCCCCATCCCGATTGAAATACCAACGGGAACACAGCTACCTGCTGTGGAGTGATGAACTCGCGTTTTTGAGCCGGAATCTTACCCGGGGATCGGTTATAGTTTCCGATCCACTTACCTGCTATTCGATTACTGCTTTAACGCCGCATTTTTCCGCCTGCACACTGGATCAACATGCTTCTCCCTTAGATCATTCGCTTCTAAAGCGTCTGCAGATGAGCAGAGCGGTCCTTAGTCCTTTTACAGGAATAAGAAGAACTATCGACTGCATGGATTCGCTGCGGGCGGACTATGTGATATTGAATAACCGTATGCGAGAGGATCCACAGCAGCTTTTCTACTGGTCGATGGAACCGAATCTGTTTTCCGGCATGTTCAGCAAATTCGCGTCTCGTCGGGATCTTTTCGATGTGCTGCTAAATCGCGATGAATTCGTTTTATTGAAGAGAAAAGGCTTCCGGCCTTTAGCCGACGATTTTGCCGCAAATCCGTATGTACTCGACAGCATTCCCGGTGGATTCACCCGTTTTGGGCTTTTTGCCGGAGAAGCCGAACTTGAAGCTGTATATATTCATGAACTACAAGCTAAACGTGGAGGCGAGTTCACTATTTCACTGATCTGGTCCGGTCGCGGGGCCTATCGTATGGGAAGCTACGTAGTTGCTCTTCGGTTCAATCATCTGAATGCTGCTTTGCCGTTCAATGGAAAGCCTTTCCCCAAAGCGATCCGAAAGGCTAAAGAAAGGCTGACGGGAAGGCGTTACAGATTCAGGTCCGATCATAAAATATTGAATGGATTTTTAAGCCCTGATACATGGCCGAAAGGAGCTCTTGTACTTGATGAAAGGATCGTATCCGTGCCGCGAAATGTGGAAGAGGGAACCTATTCGATTTCAGTAAAGCTTCTTGAAACGGCTTTTTCCCCCAACAGCAGTCTTGGAGACCTGCTTTTTGACAATGATGGACCGCAGGTGGGCACAATTGATATCTATTGAAGGAGCTTTACTCACCGGCGGTCGCGGTTATAAAATTGCAGAAAAGAGGCTGACATGAAAATAGCAATGGCTCAATGCAATCCTACTGTGGGTGATACAGAAGGAAATATTGCGAAAGCGGCCGGCATCATAAATAAACTGCGCAATGCTGCGCCCGATCTTGTTGTGTTTCCCGAACTGTTTATTACAGGATACCCGCCGAAGGATCTGCTGGAGAAACACGAATTCATTGCAGAGGCTGAAGCTGCATTGGGGAAACTAGTGGAGCATTCAAAAAGCTGTCCCGGTTTGGGGATCATAACCGGTCTTCCTATGAAGTCCAGTCTCAGCGAAGGTAAAGGCATCATGAATGCCGCCGTATTGATCGAAGACGGTAGAATCCTGTTTAGGCAGTTTAAATCGCTTCTTCCCACTTATGATGTTTTCGATGAAGCCAGGTATTTCGACCCGGCGAAAGATGTCGATATCTGCTCTTTCAAAAGCGAAAAACTCGGAATCTCGATCTGCGAGGATGCCTGGAACGATATTGGACTCTGCCGCCATCGAACGTATTCCAGCGATCCCGTAGAAACATTGGCGGAAAAAGGTGCGACTTTAATGATAAATATTTCAGCATCCCCGTTCACCGTAGGCAAGGAAAAAGTACGCTTTGATTTGTTAAAGCGCCGCGCTGAAAATCATCAAAAGCCGTTCTTGATGGTTAACCAGGTGGGAGGAAACGATGATCTCATTTTTGATGGGAGAAGCTTTTGTTTCGATTCCGAGGGAGTTCCAAGATGCGTACTGCCGGCCTTCGAGGAATCAACAGGCGTTATCGACACTAATGCTTTCAACGCCTCTTTGGATTATGAGCCGATCGACGATGTCGTTGCCGTTCATGACGCACTGATCCTGGGTTCGCGAGATTATGTTCGCAAAAGCGGTTTCGACAAAGTGGTGCTGGGTCTTTCGGGGGGGATCGATTCGGCCGTTACTTGCGCAATTGCGTCGAGGGCCCTGGGGCCGGAAAATGTAACGGCGCTGAACATGCCTTCGCCTTATTCATCAGCACAGAGCTGTGAAGATGCCGTTATTTTGGCGGATAACCTGGGCGTCGCTCTCGAAACCGTGCCGATAGACGCGTTGATGAATGCTTACGAGAAAGCTCTCAAGAAGCATTTTAAGAAACAAGCCCCGGATGTCACCGAGGAAAACATTCAAGCCCGGATTAGAGGCAATATCCTCATGGCCTTCTCCAACAAATTTGGTTGGCTGCTTCTGTCTACAGGCAACAAAAGCGAACTCGCGGTAGGATACTGTACTCTATACGGAGATATGAGCGGAGGCCTGGCGGTGATTTCCGATGTTCCCAAAACGCTGGTGTATAAACTTGCGGATTACATTAATTCGAAAAGAGAGACAATACCGCGGTCGATCATCACCAAGGCTCCATCGGCCGAGCTTAAACCCGGTCAGATGGATCAAGACGCGCTTCCTCCCTATGACGTCCTGGATAAAATCCTCTATCGTTATATCGATCAGGGAGAATCCGCGAAGAGGATTATATCGGAAGGATTCGATCCGGCAACCGTATCTTGGGTCACAGAGGCGATAAGAAAAAATGAGCACAAGCGGCATCAGACCCCCCCCGGCTTGAAAATAACGAGCAAGTCCTTCGGCCCCGGCAGGCGGATGCCTATCGCCGCCAAATACGACGTATGATCTGTTCATCCTTTCGCTCCACCATTAACCGATATCCAACAGCCGGGAAACCGGCAATCTAATGGTGTCTCCGGCCGTCCCGGAGCGATTAAAGGATCATTTTATAGTCTTTTCTCATTGAAAACCACAGCCGAGAAGTTTAGATTTAGCGATCAAAATGAACCTCACTACATGAGGGGCAACCTCCAGGATCGTTATACGGCGGGAATGAATTATGGCAAAGCTGCAGAATATTTTCGAAAGAATATTTTCAACTTTCAGTTTGAAATCGATAGGAACATACATGGTATACGGTCTATTCGTGGGTGTAATAGCAGGTATGGGCGCGGTTTTGTTCTACGTGCTCTGCCAAACCGGCATCCATTTCCTGCTGGATGCTGTTGCCGGCTACAGGCCTAATGCGCCTTTCGGAGAACCTCCGCTATTCGGAGAAACGTCGGTGCCTTTTCGCCGGTATCTTCTCATTATCCTGCCGGCGCTCGGCGGTCTGATCAGCGGCCTGATTGTTTATAAATACGCTCCGGAAGCCGAAGGCCACGGAACGGACTCTGCTATCGACGCCTTTCACAATAATTACGGCCGGATTAGAAAAAGAGTCCCGCTAATAAAGACTATAGCGTCGATGCTGACGTTGGGTTCGGGCGGATCCGGCGGCCGTGAAGGACCCATCGCTCTTATCGGTGCGGGTTTCGGTTCTTTTTTTGCCGACAGGCTGGGACTCGACAGCCGGCAGCGCCGAATTTTACTCGCCGCCGGTCTGGGGGCCGGGATCGGCAGTATTTTCCGCGCGCCGCTTGCAGGGGCTTTATTCGCTGCTGAAATACTGTACCGGGAACCGGAGTTCGAAACCGAAGTGATAATTCCCGCAACAGTAACCACGATTGTGGCATATTCGACTTTTGGATTGTTCTTTGGATTCAATCCTCTTTTTAAGCAGAGCAGCTTCACGTTTTCACACCCGTTCGAACTGCTGCCTTACACGGTTTTGGCCCTTGCCGTTTCTCTAGCCTCTCCTTTGTATGTAAAATGCTTTTATGGCGCCAGAACTCTGTTTGCAGGGCTCAAGATCCCTAATCACATTAAGCCGGCATTGGGAGGTTTGCTTACCGGTATCATAGGATTTTTTCTGCCTCAAACACTCGCTTTTGGATACGGCGTGATTCAAGGCGCCCTCGACAACTCTATAGGCATTCAACTTCTGCTCTTGATAGCTGCAGGTAAAATACTGACGACCTCCTTGAGCATTGGTTCGGGCGGTAGCGGCGGCGTTTTCGGTCCATCCATGGTAATCGGTGGATGCATCGGCGGTGTGGTAGGTAATTATTTCAACGGAGTTGCGCCGACTCTGATCAGTCATCCGGGGGCGTTTGTTATTGTCGGAATGGCCGGATTCTTTGCCGCGGCTTCCAACGCGCCCATATCAACTATCATAATGGTTAGCGAAATGACAGGCAACTACAACCTGCTGGTTCCGGCAATGTGGGTATGCTCGATAGCTTTTATTATCGGAAGAAGATGGAGTATTTATGAAAAACAAGTACACACACGGGCGGACTCTCCTGCGCATTACGGAGATTTCGTTCGCGATTTGCTGGAGGACATGCATGTAAAAGATATTTTCGTTTCCGATCCTTCTATGCACTATATTCCGGAAAACATGACCTTGAAGGATTTTATTCCCATTATGACGGCCACTCACCAGCAGAACTTTCCGGTTGTAAACGACGGCGGCGAGATGACCGGCATATTTTCTATCAACGACGTTCGGGATATTCTGATTGAAAGAGACCTGGACAATCTTCTCATAATTAAGGAAATAGCCAACGATAACGTGCCGGTGGTGGGAATAGATGAAAACCTGGCCACCGTGCTGCAGAAATTCGCCGAGCATGAAGTCGATACTCTGCCCGTTGTGGAAAAAGATGATTCCAGAAACTTGCTTGGAATGATACGAAGAAGGGATGTCATCGGCAGCTATTATAAGAAACTTAATTCCTTGAAAAAGGAGCAGCCGTAATGAGTAAAGACCGGGAGTTTATGTGAAGAACGATGTCTTCGAAGGAAAAACTGGAATTGAAGAAGTTCTCGGGCGCATTGCGGGGGATGTGGAAAAAGGCGCCGGAGAACTGGCGGTTGAATCGCTTGAAGTTTTCAGAAAAGCAAAACCTTTGCCCGAACTCGCACCGGATCTTTACAGGAATGCCGTCCTGTCGCTTTCCCGGCGCGTGTCCGAACTACGCCCGGTTATGGCTTCATTGCTCGGATCGGCTTCAAGGGTCGCCTTTGAATTTAATGAGGCTTCAAAACTTCTGGATGACTGTGAAAAAATGTATGAAACCCTCCAGCGCAGCGTGGAAACCGTCGCAGCAGAACTGCTATCCGCGCCGACTCTGACTGCGGGCCATTTCGCAAAAATGTTTCCAAACATCAACAGCCCTGTAATTATAAGTTACAGCTCAACAGTTGTATCCGTCTTCAAAACGCTTCGCAGGCCTTGGCGAATTTCGGTGTGCGAATCCCGACCCGTCCTGGAGGGAAGAAAGACGGCAAAACTCCTCCTTGATCATGCCGAATCGGTGAGTTTAATCACCGAGGCGCAGATCCTCTCCGCAGTCAGGGATGCGGATTCCGTGGTGCTGGGATGCGACGCTGTTTGTAGTGACGGCTGCATAATAAATAAAACTGGTTCAGGCCTGTTGGCAATGGCCGCAAGGAGCGAAGGAAAACCGGTCATAGTTGTTGGAGACAGCTTCAAGTTCTGCTCCGTTGAAGCTTTGGCATTGGAAGAGCATTCTCCCGGGGAAGTCTGGCAGGAAGCACCTTCGATGATCCATATAAATAATTGCTATTTTGAAAAAATACCTTCGAGCCGCATTGACTTCATAGCAGTTGAAACGGGAGTTTACCCAACAGGGAAGATTGAATCCTTATGGAATGCGATCGCTTCAAAACGGATATTTTAGACGCGCGTTTTTGACTCGGGAAATAAGGAGATGGCCTTATGCATCAGGCAGAAGACGACGCCGGATCCGATACCTCCAGGGATAGGGGCGGCGACCAAATCCTGAGCATGTATGTTCAAAAATTGGGATGCGATGTTCTGCGCTACCTTCCGGCCTCCCTGATTCCGGCTGGAACGAGTATATTGAGCGTTATGGTTTTTACCAGAATTTTTCGTGCGCGTGAATACGGCGCGTATACTCTGGCTGCGGCCGCAGGATCCGCGGCCGGCGCCGCTGCACTTAAGCGATTCCTGCCTGCATCCATGCATCCAATTATCGTGATGGGTGTTTGCGCGGGTCCTGTCACCGATTACCGCTCGTGCTCGCAAGCTCCGCGTGGGAGGTACGCATCGGCACCACCCGCGCTGAAAATTACATTGCCGCGGCTTACGATCAACCGGGATTGGGAGCTGTGCTTCGGGGACTCTATATGAGCTCAGGAAAACCACAAGTATCGGTTGTTATACCCTGCTACAACGGCGAAGCCTTTATCAAGGATGCCGTTAAAAGCGTTCTTGCGCAGACATACGGTGGTATTGAAATCGTATTGGTTGATGACGGTTCCAGTGATGGATCAAGCAAAATCCTGGAGATGTATTCAAATATTACCCAAGCGACGGTTATCCGGCATGAAACAAATCTCGGGATTCCCGCCGCCCGTAATTCAGGAATCCGGGCTTCCAAGGGTGATTATATCGCGTTTCTGGATCAGGATGACTATTGGATGCCGCACAAGATCGAACGCCAGATGGGCGTCTTCTCGAAGACGGATTCCGCTCATACGGGCCTGGTGTTTTCAGGTTATGATATCTTGGACCAATCCGGCGTTTACCGCCCCGCTCCCAGGAAACGGGTGCCGCGCAACGTGAATTCTGCATCAAGGGAGGAGAATTTACGGGCCTTTTTCATGTGCAGCTTCATCCCCATAGTAACATCTGTGGTGAGGAGAGAATGTTTTGAAACACTCGGTCTTTTAGACGAGAGCATTACGAGCGGAGGGGATGATTATGAATTCTGTCTCAGGCTTCTCAGGCGATATGAGATCGCTTATTGCGAAGAAGCTCTCGCTGTAAGGCGTATTCACGGGCAAAATTATACCGATGCTTCTCTGCTTGTTCCCGATGCAATCAGGGTGATAGAAGCATTCACGAAGGAAATGCCGGAAATAGTGCCTTTGAAACAAAAGAGAATAAGCAATCTGCTATGTGACCTCGGAGGCTATTATTCCATGAAGGGCCAGAGAGCTGAGGCCAGGAAAGCATACGCGAGATCTATAAAATCCCGGATGCTCAACTTGAAATCTTTGGCGGGATACATTTTAAGCAGCTTGGGCCCGGTTGGAGATAGGGCGTTCAAGATCTGGTTCGCCTCCAAAAGCCGGTGATGGGTTCCGGGGCAAACGATTTTGATCGATGTCTTTCAGGAAGGATATTATATGGCGGCTCTGCATGTGTGGATTGAAGGGCGGGTGCAGGGAGTGTTTTTCAGGGATTCAACCAGGCGTAAGGCCGATGAATTGGGGCTGGTTGGTTGGGTCCGGAACTTGTCGGACGGCAGGGTTGAAGCATTCTTTCAAGGCGAACTGTTTTTATGCAAAAAAGCGCTGGAATATGCCGGCTGTGGTCCGGCCGCAGCCTCGGTTACTGGAGTAAAATCAAATTGGGAAGATGAAGATCCGAGCCTGAAGGGATTCAGTATTCTCTACTGATAAGCGCTTATTCGTCTTGTTGAAAGGTTTTGAGCAGATCCATAATGTTTTCCGGAAGCTTTATGATTTTATTCTCAGAATTGATGCAAACATGCCTGGTTCTTCCCGTAGCAGCGAGAATGGAGTTTATTCTCGCCTCGTAACCAAACGCCACCATCCTGTTTTTGAGTTCCTCGATCCAGGTTTCGATCTCGATCCGATCATTGTAACCGACCGAATTCGAAATGCGGCAGGTGTATTCGATTACAGGCAAGAATACACCGTTATCTTCCATATTTTTGTAAGAAAAGCCCGCTGAATTCATTAACCCGGTTCTGCCGAGCTCGAACCAAATCAGGTAGCCGGCGTGATGGGCGACTTTCATACGATCGGTTTCGTTATAACGGACGGTTTCTCGGGTGATATGAGTTTTCATTAGAGCTGCTGGGAATAAAACCTAGCATACAGGCGACGTTATTGCAATAATTCAAATATATATTTACAGATCGATCCACATTTATTATAGTTGCCGATGCCAACAGTCCGATTTATCCAATATATTCTTGAACATATTTGCTGAATATTCCGTTAATACATTTTGAAATGGACAAACTGATCAATTAAAAAGGAGTCTTGATATGACACCGGGATTCATGAATGAAGCGCTTGTAGATTTCAATCTGCAAGAGAATAATCAAGCCATGGAAACCGCTTTATCTAAAGTATCTTCTTCGCTCGGTCGTGATTATGACCTGATCATCGGGGGAAAGAAGATCTCATCGGTTGAAAAAATTACTTGCATCGACCCTTCCAACCCCGGAAATGTCGTGGGGACGGTTTCAAAGGCGTCGAAAAAGGATGCGGAAGCCGCCATGGAGGCAGCGCTAAAGGCGTTTGAAGCCTGGAAGCGCGTGAGCCCCGAAGAACGCGCAGGATATCTATTCAAGGCAGCGGAGAAAGTGCGCGAACGGAAGTTCGAATTAGCCGCATGGATGAGCTACGAAGTGGGGAAAAACTGGGTAGAAGCGGATGCAGGTGTTGCCGAAGCCATTGATTTTCTCGAATTCTACGGCAGGGAAATGCTGCGCATCGGAAGTGAACAACCGGTCACACAAATATCCGGAGAGAAAAGTGAACTGTTTTACATCCCTCTCGGGGTTGCGGCCGTTATTCCGCCTTGGAATTTTCCGGCCGCAATCATGATCGGGATGACCAGCGCAGCTTTTGCGGCCGGCAATACTGTCGTGCTGAAACCTTCGAGCGATGCGCCGGTAATAGCGGCCAAATTTATGGAGATTCTGCAGGAAATCGGCCTTCCAGATGGTGTAGTGAATTATTTGCCCGGAAGCGGCGCCGATGTTGGCGACTTTTTGGTCCAGCATCCTAAAACCCGCTTGATCGCATTTACCGGTTCGAAAGAAGTTGGGCTGCGTATCAACGAAGAAGCGGCAAAATCAAGGCAGGGACAAATATGGATCAAGAGGGCAATTCTGGAAATGGGTGGCAAGGATACGATTATAGTCGACAATGATGTCGATTTGGAATCCGCTGCTTCGGGGGTTATGGCTTCGGCTTACGGTTTTCAGGGACAGAAATGCTCCGCATGTTCGCGGGTAATTCTTCACGAGAATATTCACCGGAAATTTCTCGATCTTTTACTGCCTAAAATAGAAGCAATCAAAATCGGCGCGCCGTATGAGTCACGCGATAATTACATGGGTCCGGTCATAAACGAAAGTGCCTGCAAAAAAATCCTCGATTACGTGGAAGTCGGGAAAGCGGAAGGAGAGCTACTGGCCGGAGGAATGAGGGCTGCCGGCGATGGATTCTTCATTCAGCCGACGGTGTTCGACGACATATCCCCCATGGCGCGCTTATCACAGGAAGAGATTTTCGGACCCGTTCTCGCCTGTATCAATGCCTCTAATTTTGATGAAGCTCTGGATATAGCAAATAATACAGAGTACGGGCTTACCGGCGCTGTGTATTCGAACGACAGGAAGCATATCGAAAAAGCCCGCCGTGATTTTCACGTCGGCAACCTGTACTTCAACAGGAAATGCACAGGAGCCCTCGTAGGAGTCCATCCATTCGGAGGCTTCAATATGTCCGGCACGGACAGCAAGGCGGGAGGCAGGGACTATCTCCTCTTGTTCTCGCAGGCCAAATCGGTATCCGAAAAGATCTGAGGAGCATCGCAAAAATTTTAAAATTCTCCGCTGTTGTACTCGATTACAGCTAAGCCGATTATTGCCGAAAAGATCTCTCAGCCGTTGGCTTCTTTCTCTGCTCTTGCTTTTAGGGATTCGTTGGCTCTTATTTCGATTTCAACTCGGCGGTTCATTTTGCGGCCTTCTTCAGATGCATTGGCCACAACCGGCCGAAGCTCGCCGTATCCGCGCACTGTCAATCTTCCCTCAGGTATTCCCTTGTCGGTAAGAAAATCCCTGACGGATCTGGCTCGCTGGCGGGAGAGTTTCAAATTGTAATCTTCCGAACCCTGGCTGTCGGTATGTCCCGAGATAATAATATCAGTGTCGGGGTATCTCGCGAAAATATCTCCCATTTGCCTGAGTTGATCTTGCGAAGAAACTTTGAGCGCGGAAGAATCGAAATCGAATAGAATGGCGTTATCGAATGTTACCCTTATCTCATTGCCGATTCTCTCGGTTTTTGCGCCTTCTATTTTGGCAAGTTCTTTGGCTTGTTTATCCATGTAATGACCGATTACGCCGCCCATCAGTGCGCCGGCCGTTCCCCCTATGACCGCCCCCTTGCCGGTATTGTCCGATTGACTGCCGATAACGGCTCCCACGGCTGCCCCCGCAGCGGCGCCGATTCCGGCTCCTTTCTTGGTTTTGCTCATGGAACTGCAGGCGGGTAAACTCGATAGGGCCAGTCCCGCTATCAAAACCGCACAGGCGCCCGAAGCAGTCAAGGTATCAATAAAACGATTACTTTGAATGTTCATTATAATCCTCCTTATTGTGAATCCGGATGTTGCTTTCCGTCTTGATCGCCGATACAGTGGTGCCTGGAATAATAGAACAAGGCAAGCAATGTTTTCGTCAAGAACTTTCCGATCCGATTTTTATCTCGAAGTTAAATAGTAGAACAAAGCGCTTCTCAAACACTGAAATACTCGGCCCTGGGATGGTGGGCAATCAAAGCGGCGGTGGTTTGTTCCGGAATGAACTGAAATGCAGATGTCAATTCGACTCCAAGGATCCCGCCGTTGTCGAGGAGCTCGAGAATAGTCTTATTATCTTCCAGATTGGGACATGCAGGGTATCCGTGACTGTATCTTTTTCCCTGGCCGGATTCCATGCCCAGCTCGCTTTTTATTCTTCGGTGCATATATTCGGCCAGCCCTTCCGCAGATTCAACACTGAGCCCGTGCAGAAAATAGCTGCGGGAATATTCTCCATCTTCATTCAAAGCTTCGCATATTTCGCTTGCCCTGCTGCCAATCGTAACCAATTGAAGAGGCAGGACGTCGAAGACATCCTTTCTGAAATAATCCGGGATGGAAAGCAGCTTTTTGGTCTTTTGCCTGGGGAAAGTCATTTCAGTGAGCAGTTTTTCCCTGTTCGTTGGATCGAAGATCAGCAGACTATCTCCGTTCGATTTGCAGGGGAAATATCCGTAAACGGCCATAGGCCGGAGATAATGTTTTTCTTTTGCTTCTTTCTGAAGCTCGAGCCTCAAGGGCTCGAATTCCTCGCGGAGGATTCTTTCATAATCTTTTTTCTCCATGCGCCTGATCCCCCACGACAGCCTGAAAAGTGAATTCAAATCCATGCATGCGTAAACTTTTTCGATATCCAGGCTATCCACGATTTTTGTTCCCCAAAACGGCGGCGAGGGCGGAGATGATTTTTCTATAACTGCAGCATTGGAGGCTCCCACACGAGAGCCCGATCTCCGAGAAGGTCCGGTACGCTGTGATAAGAGCTCCACCGCTTTCTTATAATTTGCGAGCATGTCATTCCTGGAATCCAAGTTCATGAATTCGTCCATAATCCTCAGGCCTTCGAATGCGTCTTTTGCATAGAAAAATCCATGGGCATATGTTTCTCCGTTTTCAAGGACAGAGCTTCTTCCTGCAAACTGCCGGGTTACGGCCGCTCCCCCCACAATAATGGGCACTTCAATTCCGGCTCTGAACATTTCTTCGGCGACAATCGCCATCTGTTTCGAGGTGGAAACCAGCAGCGCGCTCAAGCCGACCGCATCGGCCTTGAATTTTCCGGCGGCGTCGACGATTTCATGAACGGGAACTTGTTTGCCCAAATCGTGCACTTCATATCCATTGTTGGAAAGTATGGTTCGAACCAGGTTTTTGCCGATATCGTGCACGTCTCCATAAACGGTTGCCAGAACGATTTTGCCCTTCGAATACCCCTCCTGCTTTTCCAAGAATTGTTCGAGATGTTTGACGGCGGTTTTCATTACCTCTGCAGACTGCAGTACGAACGGTAAGATAAGTTCTCCGCTGCCGAATTTATCTCCCACATCCTTCATTGCGGGCAGTAGCACGTTATTGAGTATGGTAACGGCGTCCTGTTTCTCGAGTATTATATCAAGCAGCTTTTCAATATTTTTGGGGCGGCGGTTGAGAATCTTATAATGAACCTCTTCTTCCGGAGAAACGAATTCTTTCTTTTGTTCATGTTTCTGCAGGGCTGCGCCTTCATAGTAAGTAATGTAGTCTGATAGGGCGCTTTCGTTTTTGTTGAAAAGGAGGTTGTCGGCGAGATTCCTTTCTTTGGGAGATAATTCCGAATAGGGAATGATATCGGCAGGATTGACGATGGCAAGATCAAGACCGTTTCGGATGGCATGATAGAGAAATGCACTGTTTAGAACCGCCCGGGCGGCTTTGGAAAGTCCGAAGGATACATTGCTGATTCCCAATATGGTCATCGAGCCGGGCAGGACGCGTTTAATATTCTTCAATGCCTCCAGGGTCTCGACGGCGGAAGATTTATACTGTTTTTCGCCTGTTGCTAAAGTAAACGTAAGAGGATCGAATATCAGGCGGTCCGCTTTTATTGAAAACTTTTCAAGCAGGATCCCGGCTATTCGTTCAGCAACTGCTGTTTTTCTCACAGAATCTTCGGCCATTCCTTGTTCATCTATTGTGAGAGCTATCACATAGGGGCCGTAATCCTTTAATAATTTGCCGAGCTCGTCGATTTTCTTTTCGCCGTTTTCCAGATTTATGGAGTTGATTATTACCCTGCCGGGATAATTACGAACTGCCGCATTAATGACCTCGCTGTCGGTGGAATCGATCATGATGGGCGTTCCAACCCTGAGCGCAAGTTCTTTTGCTATTTTCATAAAACGCCCGGTTTCGCCTTCGACTTCGTTAAGAGCTACGCACACATCCAGCGCATGCGCTCCCTTTTCGGCCTGGCCGCGGGCAAGATTGCCGATTCCGATGAGATCGTCCTCAAGAAGCATCTGCTTCATCTTCCGGCTCCCCTGGGCGTTTATGCGTTCCCCAACCAGAAGGGGAGCGGGCGACTGTTCGAGGGGCACATAGGTCATCGCGCTGGATACGGCTCGCAGCGCGGCTGGATTCCTTGTGGGCACGGTTATACTCCTGGTTTTCTCGATTAATGCCCGCAGATGAGCGGCGGTCGATCCGCAGCAGCCTCCGGCAATGTTGATACCGAATTTTCCGATGAATTCTTCCATTGCAGATGCAAAAGCTTCCGGTTCCAAGGGATAGGAAGGAATGCCGTCAATGTTTTGAGGCATACCCATGTTTGGCAGGCAGGAAATCGGTATAGTTGAATGGGTGCTGAGGAAGCGAATGCTGTCTCTCATCTCTTCGGGACCCGTGCTGCAGTTGATTCCGAAAACATCTACATTCATGCCTTCCAGAGTAACCAGGGCCGATCCAACGTCGGTTCCCATAAGCATTCTTCCTGTTGGATCGAGGCTTATTTGGCTTATAATCGGCGCTTCCTTACCTAAAGCACGGGCTGCACGGCGGCACCCCGCAACAGCCGCCTTGGCTTCCAGTATATCTTGAGATGTTTCTATGAGCAGTCCGTCGGCCCCTCCTTTCAAGAGCGCAGCAGCCTGTTCCTCGAAAACTTTCGCCAACTCTTCGAAAGTGATATTTCCCAGATCCGGATCATTGGAAGAAGGAAGCATGCCGGTGGGTCCTATTGAGCCGAATACCTGCACACTCATGCCGCATCTGACGGCAGCCGAGCGCGCGATTTCTACGGCGCGGATATTGATGAGCTCGACCTTGTCCTCCAGACCGTATTCCCTTAATTTAAAACCGGACGCGCCCATGGTATTGGTTTCCAGACCCATGCAGCCCACCTGGATGAAGCCTGCATGTATGTTTTCGATAATTTCTGGATTACATAGATTCAGGTATTCGTTGCATCCGGTTTTGCCGTTAAAATCGGCGGGGCCGAGGTCGAGCTCCTGGATATTCGTTCCCATTTCGCCCTCCAGGAAAAATACTTCGCCGTCGATTATATCCAGAAGTGAGGAGCGAAGATTC
>CAZZKJ010000042.1:0-22845 GCA_964654695.1 uncultured bacterium
GGCAGTGGCGCGGTGGAGCGGAGGGATGGACAGCCTTGTGTCAGTGGCCGCCGCTTGGAAGACGTACGACGTTCGTCTCGTTCTTGTTTTTGATTATGCGCAGCGGTGCATCGCGAAAGAGCGCGCGGCCGCGACCGCGGCCGCCGGATATTACGGACTGCCGTTCAGGGAAGTGGATATAGAATGGTTGGGAAGTATTTCGCCCGGTGAGATGCGCGCCGGCAGTGAAAGAACCGGGGAGGAAACCGCCGCCCTCAGCGAATTGGAAGATGTGTGGATACCCAACAGAAACGGAATAATCATCAATGCCGCCGCTGCATTTGCGGAAAGCTGTGAATGCGGCGTTATCGTAACGGGATTCAACCTCCAGGAAGCCGAGACTTTTCCCGATAACAGAAGCGAATATATAGCCCGTTTGAACAGGTGTCTGGGTTTATCTACGCTCAAAGAAATCAAAGTCGTAAGCTTCACCCGGGATATGAATAAAAAAGAAATAATCGAAAAAGGAGTTGAACTATCAGTGCCCTTCTCGCTGGTTTGGAGTTGTTACATGGACGGCGAGAGAATGTGCGGGAGATGCGGATCCTGCGTGATGCTCAAGCGTGCGCTCTATTCCTTGGAAAAAGAAAAAAGGCCTCTAATCGAGTTTACAGGATGAAACCGGTGCGGAGTTAATATGATGGAATTCCGTTATAAAATACTGTCTGAAAGCATAGCTTATACCGGCAGGGAATTGAGAAGCGGTTGGGTGAAGGAAACCACGGGTTTTAGTGGGGACGCGGCCGCGGGCTTCATAGGTTCATGCTCAGTAGCAAAGGAAGACCTGGTCGACATGGATGACCTCAGGGCCGGAGCGGTTATCGAAAGCGCGCTCATGGGACATATAATAATCGAACATCCCGGCTGCAGCCTGCATACGGCGGTTCTCAGGCAGAGGCTGTTAATATGCATTCTTCGCGAATTTCTGCACGAAAACGGAATAAACGCAAGAAGGGATGGGGATGATCTTTTCGCCGAAGGAAAAAAACTTACTGTTTCTATTGCTGCTCCTTCGGCCGCATCATCGCTCATTCACACAGGGATCAATATCGATCCCGGCGGAGCGCCGGTTCCAGCAATCGGCCTGGCGCATTTTGGGATCGAAGCCGCGGCCCTCCTGGATAAATGGCTTTTTCTATACGGCCGGGAAATGCAGGGCTGCGAATATGCTGAATCCAAAGTAAGAAGGATTCCGTAGTTTGATTGGGGCTATTGCCCGTCGAACCATGGGATCCCGGTCGTATAAATAATAAGACGGCCGTCCTGCCGAGAGATGGTCGCCCTGGGAATGAGAATAGTGTCAAAAGGATTTGTCTCCGAGATATTTTTTTCCGTTCAGGGCGAAGGCTTATACGTTGGGAAAAGGCAGGTTTTCGTAAGAGCCGCGGGGTGCAGTGAAGAATGCTGTTACTGCGATACACCGGGAAGCAGGAGTACCGCCGAAAAATGTTCGGTGCATTTGCCCAAGATGAAAACGATTGACAACCCGGTCGGCGCGGTCGAAGTAATGAGAGAAATAAAAGCCGTTATTAATGCATACGGGCCGGTTCATTCAATAAGCATCACCGGAGGCGAGCCGATGGAACAAGCCCGCTTCACCAAAGATCTCTGCAGGGTGCTCAAGCAGGAAGGATTCATTATCTATCTCGATACAAACGGAATAGATGCTCGAGCAATTGCGGAAACAGCTATGTACGTGGATATCGCCGCAGTGGATTTGAAAATGCCTTCGGCCGTGGGACGTCCGCATTGGGATGAGCATGAACAATTCCTCCACGAAATAAAAAACAGCTCGGTATTTGTAAAAATAGTCGTTGACGTCAATACCTCCGTGGGCGAAATTCAGCGTTCCGCCGCGCTCATCTCGGCGGCGAACCCGGGTATTCCCCTCGTGCTTCAACCCGAGAGCAAGGCCCTTCTTTTACCGCATGCAGAGAAACGCAAATTCATGGATAAAATCCTCGATTGCCAAAAAAAGTCGCTCTCGGTACTGGAAGACGTTCGTATTATTCCCCAATGTCATAAAGTACTTGGAGTGCGATAACACCGCAAGGAAGGCATGATGAACCAAATAGTAGAGGGCTTGATAGGCTTTGCTGTATTTGTTTTCTCTGTTGTAGTTCATGAAACTTCACACGGCAGGGCGGCAGAATATTTTGGGGATTCCACCGCCCGCGATTCCGGCAGGATCACTTTCAATCCCATACCCCATATCGATCCCGTGGGGAGCATTTTGCTCCCTCTTATGGCGTTCATAAGCCATATTCCATTTATAGGCTGGGCGAAGCCTGTTCCGGTCAATCCTTCTCGACTCAGAAACCCCTTTGTTCATAATGCATATGTGGCGGCGGCCGGGCCCGCATCCAATTTTCTTCTGATTGCAGCCGGCACCTTGGGGTGGATAACCGTACGATTAGTTTACAAGCACGCGCCGTTTATGCTCGAATATGCAGGCGGAACGCTGGTATTTTTCGATTTGCTTTTCAACAACCTGCTGCTCATAAACTGTGTTCTGGGTGTTTTTAACCTCCTGCCGATTCCTCCCCTGGACGGCCACTGGATCCTGTTTCGCTTCTTGCCGCCGAGATGGGGCGAGATGCTGGCCTTCATTCGTCCCTATGGATTCTTCATTCTCATATTTTTGTTGTGGAGCGGCGTGCTGGGATGGATTATTAAGCTGCCTATCTATTTAGTATATTATAATTTAACGAGTTTTGTCCAGTCTGTAGTCATCGCGCTCTGACCTCCGCCTCCGGATATACAAAAAGCCCCCGCAGGTCATACGGGGGCTTTTTCAACTCTGAAAAAAAGCCTAGAATAATACTTTCTTGTGTTTTTCCGTATCGCTGCTTAAGCCGTTAAAGAATACCGCGAACGTATAATTGCTCTCGGTATTCGTATTGCTGACGCTTACTACCCTGTACTCATACGTGGTATTGGCCAACGCAGTAACATCGGTGTAGCTCGTAGCGGTAAGAACGCTGGTATTGATCTTGGTGAAAGTATTAGCGTTGAAAACGCTCCGGTAGATGTTGTACCCGGCCAGGTTGCTCTGCGTGTTCGCATCCCAGGCCAGCAGCACTTGTCCGCTTTCATTTCTGGCCGTCATTACATGCTGCGGAGGCAAAAGAGGTGCTTCCTGGGATGAATTAGGAGCAACGGAATCGCTTCCACACCCCACAACAAATACGGCGACGGACAAAAGAATTACAGTTATTGCAAAAATCCTAGTAGCAGCCATGCTTCGTGCCTCCTTAGTGAATAGTACCTGGCTTGCCCTGCTTTTTCGAAGCTGCGAGATAGTACGATGTATGATGTTGAGCGGTAGCGGCGACTACCCCGCAGCACGTGGGTCATTCAGCAAAGCCTGTACCAATTTCCTCCGTACCTGTTGAAAACGAATTTTGACGCATACGGCGGCGGGTTTTGGCACGCGGCCCTTCATTATAATGTCTGCGCGGCTACTCCGGGAAGGTAGGATTGTTTCTTAAAATAACTTTCAAACAACTGCGAAAAAGTCGCTTATTGCATCCTCGATGCAAAATGAACAATTCATCATGATATTCCGGGGGCTGAAATCGCCCACCGGAAAGCTTGGGAAAAGAGATGCCGAAAGATGAAAAAATCCTTGACTCGGCGTCACTTATGCGATAATCCTGTAATGCAGGCAGGCCACTCTTTACAAAGGAGGATCATTGAGATGACTAAAGCCGAGATCGTAGAAG
Source organism: uncultured bacterium (assembly GCA_964654695.1). Classification (GTDB taxonomy): domain Bacteria; phylum Krumholzibacteriota; class Krumholzibacteriia; order WVZY01; family WVZY01; genus CAZZKJ01. The sequence goes on from CAZZKJ010000042.1 coordinate 3,765, forward strand.
ATATTGCTACAAAGACAGGATTAACGAAAAAAGATGTCGCCCAGGCTATGGATCAGTTTTTGGAATCGATCTCAAAAGCTCTCGCCGCTGGCAAGCACTACGAAATCCGCGGTTTCGGCACCTTCAAGGTCAAGGCCAGAAAGGCCAGGATGGCCCGTAATCCGCGCACTGGCGATCCCGTTCCTGTTCCGGACAGGAAAGTTCCGATCTTCAAGGTTTCAAAAGAACTCAAAGATATGGTTGCCAACGCTTGATCTTCGGCGTTTTGGGCTGCGCCCTTGAGCCCTCCTACTTTCTGCAGGATACTTATTGCAATGACTAGGATTATCGACCTCCGCAGCGACACCGTAACGCGTCCCGTCCCGGAGATGAGACAGGCCATTGCCGGCGCCGAAGTTGGAGATGACGTATTCGGCGACGATCCTACCGTGATCGAATTGGAGAGACGCTCTGCGGAGTTGTTGGGCAAGGAAGCCGCCCTCTTCGTTCCGAGCGGAACGATGGCCAACCAGATCGCGCTTGCAAGCATTACCCGCCACGGCGATGAAGTCCTGTTGGACCGCCAATCTCATATTTTCAATTATGAAGCAGCTGCGCCCGCAGCTCTTTCCGGTGTGCAGCTGAATCCTGTGGACGGAGAGCGCGGAGTTTTGAAGGCGGAAATACTGACCGCCCTTATCCGGCCCGACAACGTTCACTATCCCCGGACAAGCGTCATAGCTTTGGAGAATACGCACAACCGCGCCGGCGGCAGGGTTTATCCATTCGAGGAAATGCTCAAAATCCGCGAAATGACCGGGGAACTTGGACTAAAAGTGCATCTCGACGGAGCCCGGCTTGCCAATGCGGTTGCGGCTTCCGGAATTGCTTTTGATGCATACGCCGGGTGCGCCGATACCGTGAGCATGTGTTTTTCAAAGGGTCTGGGAGCGCCGGTAGGTTCCATTGTGGCTTCAAAAGTTGAAACCATCGATGCAGCCCGGCGCAAAAGAAAACAATTCGGCGGAGGCATGCGCCAGGCCGGCATAATCGCCGCGGGGGCTTTGTACGCTCTTGATAATCATATGGACCGGCTAAAGGAGGACCATAACAACGCCCGGCGGTTGGGGGGGATTATAGAGGGCACGCCGGGACTGTCCCTGCTGTATCCGGTCGAGACCAATATAGTCGTATTCAGCGTAGATGAACAGTATGGACCGGTGTCAGAACTTCTGGATATGCTTGGACGGGAGAAAATATTGGCCGTACCTTTCGGAGGACGGCTTGTCCGCATGGTTACACATTTGGATATCAGCGAAAAAGATATCGATCTGGTGGGCGAAGCGTTGAAAAAGTTCAAGCGGAACTAAGGAAATGTTTCAGAGCCGGTTCAATCAGTAAAGCGCCGCATATGAAACAAGCCGAGAATCAGAAAGGGGAACTTGTTCTTGTCAGCACGCCGATCGGGAACTTGTCGGATATGACTTATCGAGGAGTCGAAGTGCTTAAAAGCGCGGACACGGTGCTGGCCGAGGATACACGCCGTACCCGCAAGCTGTTTGCCCATTATCAAATTCGCAACCGGCTTCTGTCTTATCATGATTTCAACAAAGAAAAACTGACTCCGCAGATAATAAAGCGGTTGCGCGAAGGAGAAAATCTGGCCTTGGTGTCCGATGCTGGGACTCCCGGCATTTCGGATCCGGGTTTTTATATTGTCAGGGAGGCCCTCAAGAACGATATCGCCGTGACGGTCGTTCCCGGAGCGAATTCCGTTCTATCCGCCCTCGTGGTTTCCGGGCTGGCCACGGATTCTTTTGTTTTCGATGGCTTTTTTCCCAAAAAACAGGGTGCCGTCGAAAAAACTGTAAAAACCTTGGCAAATCGGCGGCGTACATCCATATTCTTTGTATCCCCGCACCGGCTTGTCAAGGTTCTCGATGTTTTGAAAAAGACCGTTCCTTCCAGGAAACTGGCATTGGCCCGCGAGTTGACAAAATTGCACGAGGAAGTAGTGCGGGGCACGGCCCAGGAACTGCTGGACCACTTCGACAAGGTTCAAAGCCGGGGGGAGATGGTTCTCGTAGTTGCGGGAGTGCCAAGGGAGCATGGTTAAGAGCCCGGCATCCCGGAGACTTTTATAAATGGATAAACAAGAATTTAAACAAAAAGCCAGGCGTGCCATTGATCCGCTGATAGTGCTTCTTGCCGCATCGGGGATACCGCCGATTTTGATTTCTCTGATCGGACTGGTTCTCGGTTTGTACGGAGCCCTGCAGACCGGGAATGGGTCGCTGTTTCTGGGCGGAATTTTCCTGATCATATCCGGGATTTGCGATGTGGCGGATGGGGCGCTGGCCCGGAGGCAGAATATAGTAAGCCGCTTCGGAGCTTTCATAGATTCGACATTTGACCGCGTATCCGAATTCGCCTACTTCGGGGCCATCCTCTATTATTATGTGGATCGCATAGAAGGATTTAACTCCATCCAGGTTATAGTCGTCCTGACGGCTCTCGCGGGATCGGTCCTTACCAGTTACGCCAGGGCCCGGGCCGAGGGATTGGGATTGGCTTGTTCGGTCGGCTTGCTGGAAAGACCGGAAAGGATCGCGGTACTGACCTTGGGTCTTCTCCTGGGCAGCAGGGTGCTGATTGTAGCGCTGGTTTTCCTTGCCGTCAGCACCATGTTGACTTTCTTCCAAAGAATATATCACGTTTATAATCTCACCAAATAGGCTTGGTCCATGAAAAAACCTGAAGGATTCTTCATTGTTATCGAAGGCATAGACGGCGCAGGCACCACTACGCAGGCCGGGCTTCTTCACAAATACTTCCGCAGATCGAAAATATCATCTTCTGTTACGTTCGAGCCCACCGACGGCCCGGTCGGCAAGCTTATACGCGACGTTCTCGCGGGACGTATATGGACATCCTCGAACAGAAGGAAAATAATTTTGTCGGAAAAGACGCTTTGTCTTCTATTCGCCGCCGACAGACAGGAACACTCGGGGAGGATTTCCGCCGACAGCGCCAGGGGAGTTCATACCATTTGCGACAGATACATTTTATCCTCTCTGGCTTATCAGACTCTGGGCAAAGGTATAACTGCGTCATGGGTCGTACAGTCGAACCGCGGCTGCGCCCGCCCGGATTTGACCCTGCTGCTCAAAGTGCCCGCCGAAGAATGCGCAAAGCGATTGAGAAACAGAAAAGAAACTCCCACTATCTATGAGAAAAAAGAAACACTTGCTGCTATAGACCGTAACTACGATAAAATGTTTCCGGTTTACCGCAGGCACTTTGGCCCGCTTGTAACAATCAACGGCAGGGGAACGGTGGAAGAAGTCCAGGCAGAAATTCAAAAAGCCGTTCATTTCAAACTGCATCTGCCCTTCGCATGATTGCGGATCAATCTCCGGAATGATTCCGCCGGCCTGCGCTGTCACGCGGCGGCGTTTTAACCAAACCTGCGCAAAAGCGGGGTTGCCAAGTGCGGGCCGGGTTGTTATATTTTTGAAGCTCATGGATATATGGAATGCTTTATGCCCCTTCACTGCGGGCGGTTAAAAGGCGAAGCGCCGCCTAAGGCGGTACCAGAAGGAGATTATGATGAAAATTATGAAATCCCGGAAAATAGCTCTGACAGCGGGTTTTATCATTTTGCTGATGCTTGCGTTGGGGTCGGGAGCCAAGAACAGGCTGCAAAAAAATGACGATATTTACCATGATCTCGAAATATTCGCCAAGATAGTCGAGAGAGTGAGTTCGAATTATGTAGAAGAAGTAGATACTCATAAGCTTATACAAGATGCAATTGAAGCCATGCTCAAGGACCTCGATCCTCACAGCCAGTTTTTGAGCGGGCTGTATTATGAAGACTTGATGATGAGCACAAGAGGTGAATACGGAGGGCTGGGGATGTACATTTCCCTGCGGGACCATTATCCGACGGTAGTGTCTCCCATCGAAGAAACGCCGGCATTCAAGGTAGGCATCAAGGGGGGGGACCAGATAACCGAGATCGAAGATATGGATACGCGCGATTGGGGTTCGGATAAGGCCGTGAAATATCTCAGGGGAAAGCCCGGAACACGAGTTCGATTCAAAATCAGCAGGCCGGGATTAAGCGAACCCATTGCTTATGAGCTCAAGCGTGAAATAATACAGATCCACAGTGTCCCATACGCGGGGAAATTTGATGATTTTGGTTACATAAAAGTAGCTAATTTTGCGAGGCAGACCAGGAATGAAATTCGGGAAGCGCTTAAAAATCTTGAAAAACAGAAAATAAAGGGTCTAATCATGGATCTCAGAACGAATCCCGGAGGTCTTTTGCAGTCGGCGGTGGAAGTATCGGAACTCTTCCTGGAAAAAGACAAACTGATTGTTTATACAAAAGGACGCCTCCCCAACAGCAACCAGAAATACTATTCCGGCAATTCGCACGTTCATGACGGCTATCCCGTGGTTGTAATGGTGAACGGAGCGAGCGCGAGCGCTTCCGAAATTTTCTCCGGAGCGCTTCAGGATTGGGACTCAGGTTTCATTATCGGCCAGCCGACATTCGGAAAGGGATCGGTGCAGACGGTTTTCAGCCTCAGCGACAGCGAAGCCATCAAGCTTACCACCGCAAAATATTATACTCCGTCGGGCCGAAGCATAAATATGGATCACACCAAGCGCTCGGCCGATGCAGGAAAAGCCGGCAGGGCCGATTCAATATCCATAAAAGAAGAGGAAAAGGAATCGAAAAAAGAGAAACCGGTGTTCAACACGGCATCCGGGAGGGTGGTATACGGCGGGGGGGGAATAACTCCGGACCTGGAACTGAAGCCCCAGCATTATACCGAGTTTCAAAGGCGCCTGGAGCGGGATGCTTTGTTCTTCTCGTTCGTTGTAGAATACTGCAAAACACATAAGATAAAGGAGGATTTCCAGGTTGTCGACGCCGTGTTCGAAGATTTCAAGAGCTTCCTTAAAGAGAAGAAATTCGAATATACTGATGAGGATTTAAGCGAAGATGCCCAGCATTATATTCGCGTAGCTATCCTGCGGGAAATAGCTTCCAAGAATTTTGGAAGAAAAGCAATGTACAAAGTTCTGCTGGATAACGATAAAGAGCTGAAAGAAGCCATTTCCCTGCTTAAGAAGGCTCCTACTCTTCAAGCGCTTTATTCATATGCCGCCGAACAGCAGGGAACCAAAAAGGCGAGCCTCGAGTGAAAAAAATAGCAATAATTTGTGATTTCGATGGAACGGTTGCCGGTGAAGATGTCGGCAACCTTCTTTTCAGAACATTTACGGAGAATGAAGCTTCCCTGAAAGTCGTATCTCAATGGAAGAAGGGATTGCTTTCTTCACGCGACTGTCTGGAGCAGGAATGTGCTCTTGCCAAGGCGTCCAGAACGGAACTCGACAGGTTCATTCGCGACCGCAAGCTGGATACGTACTTCAAGGATTTTCTGGATTTTACCAAGAAACGCGGAATGGAGCTGGTAATACTGAGTGACGGGTTGGATTATTATATAGAGAAGATGCTCCTTCGCTCCGGCGCCGCGGAGGTCAATTTTTTCGCCAATAAGATGGAAATGACGGATCATTCAATGACGGTTCATTTTCCGTACTTCGATCTTCTTGACTGCAAGGACTGCGGTAACTGCAAGAAATATCACCTGGAAAAGTACAGGGAAGACGGCTATTTCATCGTGTATGTTGGCGACGGTTTGTCGGACCGATGCCCGGCGGAGCACGCCGATATGGTTTTTGCAAAAGGAGATCTGGCCGAACACTGCAGGATGAACGGCATAGATCACAAGGTCTTTAATAACTTCAGGGATGTCGAAAGAGAATTGATAGAGAATTCTCTGCTGGATGATGGCGATTCCGGTGAATTTTTGAATAACTGACCCGCAAGCCTCTTCATGCCAATAATTTTTCGTGTGCGCAAAAAGATCCGCACCGGCGGTTAATTTTTGCTTTGAATATGTTTCAGGATCCCGAGGAGTCTGTGCCGCCGGCTTGATCCGGCTTTTCCAGCAGCGGATGATCGGGAGGCTTGATTCTTCCATCGGAGGCACGGTTCTCGTCTGCCAGACGGAAAGTGTAATAGCTTACCTTGGCCATGAATATGCTCAGCTCTTTCTTGCTGATTGATCCCTGCTCAATATAATGCTCCATTATGTTCAGGACGTTGTTCCTGTCTTTCTTCGCGACTTTCCCGAAAGCTACGGAACGCTTAAAGCGTTCCAGCGTTTTACGCACCTCTTCGGTCTTCCTGTCTCCGCTCTCGCTGGGCAGGCACCGCATAAATCCGTTTATGTTCCTGCTCAATTCAGCGTTTATCGATCCGTTTCTTTGTTTCAAAATGCTTAAGACCAGTATTCCGAGTGCGAGCAGCATCAGTAGTGCTACAGCGGCTTTTCTCATGTTATTTCTCTTTTTGGTTTAAAAAGCGCGCAAACCACGCGGCGGTTTCTTTCGCTGCCTGCACTAGAGCCAGGCCCGCCTGTTTCCGGTTATCATTTATGCCAAAAGTGTGCCCCGATTTTACAAGCAACAACCGCCTGTTGGTCAAATGTTTTTCCAGGCGGAATAGTTGAACCGCCGAATCTGCGGGGATCGGTACATCCCCGGAGCCGTGAACGATAAGGTGCGGTGGTTTCAACATCCCAACGGCTTTCTTCATATCAAAGCGCCGCCTGTTGGCTTCGAGATCATCCAAGTACGAAATACCAACGGATAGTTGCGTGCCTGTTCGTGAATCTGAGAATTCAAGAGCGCCCTGCGCCCTCCATTTCTGTTTCTGTTCATATGTAAAGACATCCGGATGAACGGGTGTTGACCAGGTAGATATTGCGCCTATATTATCGAATTCAACTGCATTCAATATGGCCGATATTCCTCCCCTGCTGTGGCCGAATAAGCCGATGGACGGTGCTTCAGTGAAGAAATCATCCAGACCCCCGTTCATAACGAATTCGATTACGCATCCCAGGTCGGAAACTTCCCTGCTGAGAGTATTCCTGTGGAACAATTCCGAATCCATGTGCGGCGTAAGCGATTTGTTCCGGACTTGAATGTCCGGCAGGCCTCGCCCCGCAACGGCACCGTTGTGGGAAAAATCGATGGCCAGAGATGCAACCCCCGCTTGCGCAAGCTTGCCGGCTACGTAAGGTAAAAATCCCCATTTGCTGTGTCCCTTGAAACCGTGACATATAATGCAAACGGATTCGCTTTGTCCGTTCATATAGAGATCGGCCGTTACGGGACAAAGGTCCCGAGTGGGAATAATCAAGGATTCCTGTAAGGCTGCAGGCATAAAGTACTAATAAAAATAGGGTATTCTCATTGACATTGCAAGGCTTAGACCTTGCAAGGGCGGGCGCTAAACATTATCATGAAGTCATGAATAAAAAGCACTCGAATCCGCTTGCAGGAATAGATCTGGTTCTGGCGCCCCTGGCGGGAATTACGGATTCCGTCTTTCGTGAAATTTGCCGTTCGTATGGGGCCGATATGACGGTTACCGAAATGATAAGCGCCGAAGGAATCATGCGCCATCCGCACAGGCTTCGCGCCATAAGGAATCTGGACGCCTGTGATCATCCTCTTGCCATCCAGCTCTTTGGCTCCGATCCTGATGTAATGGGATGTGCGGCAGCGGTTCTATCGCGCTGGGGTCCGCGCTTTATAGATTTGAATTTCGGCTGTCCCGTAAAGAAAGTCATCAGCAGCAACAGCGGCGCCGCCGTACTCAAAGATCCCGGCAGATTGAAAGATATCTGCGCCAATGTTGTAAACCGCAGCGGTGTGCCCGTTTCAATAAAAATAAGATCCGCATGGAGCGGCACCGACAGCCGCCGCCTGGAACTGATCGGCAGAGCGTCGGCGGAAACCGGAGTGTCCTGTATAACCCTGCATGCCCGCAGCAGGGAACAGGCTTTTAGAGGCAGGGCGGATTGGGAACTGATCAGGATATTGAAGGAATCAACAGCAGTTCCGGTGGTGGGAAACGGCGACGTGAAATCAGCAGATGATTATTTCGAAATGAAAACACTCACGGGCTGCGATGCGGTAATGATCGGCCGTGCGGCAATAGGCAACCCCTGGATATTTGCCGAAATCAAAAACAGGCTTCACAACAAGCGGCATGCGCCTCCAAGCGTCCGGGAGCGCATAGGTGCCCTTTTATCGCATCTCGAAAGGACTGTTGAGGCCGTGGGCGAACCAATGGGTTTGATTACATCCCGCAAGATCTCTGCCGCGTATGTGAAATACTTGCCGAACGCCCGCAAACTTCGAAGCAGGTTGATGCAGTGTACGAGGCTTTCCCAGGCAAGAGAATGCACGGCCGATTATCTGGCGCTTCAGAATGCGGTTGTGCTTCCATCCGGTATCCGCCGAGCGGTTCAATAACAGGTTTTTCTTCAATCGCGCTGATAAAAAGTAAAAACATGAAAGGCCAAAATTTGGATGCAGAGAATTTGAAAATCCTTCTTCAAGAGTTCAAAGACGGAAAGAAAAGCGAAGATGATATTATCGCGGAACTTCGTTTCCTGCCCTTCGAGGATTTGGGCTTCGCCAAAATCGATCATCACCGCGCACTTCGAACGGGTTTTCCCGAGGTGGTTTATGGAGAAGGCAAGACCGATGACCAGATCCTGTCCCTAGCGGAGGCGTTTATAAACAAGGGCAGCAATTTTCTGGTTACACGATGTTCCCGCGACCGGGGAGAACAGTTGATAAAAAAGTATCCTAAGGGAACATATTATAATGAGGGCAGAATTTTTGCCCTGGAAATCAGGCAAAAGAAAAATTTTGGATATGTCCTGGTTGTAACCGCGGGAACATCGGATATACCTGCCGCCGAGGAAGCTGCCGTTACGGCGGATCTTTTCGGCTGCAGCATCGACCGTATTTATGATGTCGGCGTTGCCGGTGTTCACCGGCTCTTCGCGTATCGATCCATGCTTGAAGAAGCTGATGTCATTATCGTTGCCGCGGGTATGGAAGGAGCGCTCGCCAGTGTGGTGGGCAGTCTGACCCGGGCTCCGGTAATAGCGCTGCCGACGAGTATCGGCTATGGGGCGGGATTCGGCGGACTGGCGGCGTTGCTGGGCATGCTGAGCAGCTGTGCACCGGGGGTAAGTGTTGTAAATATCGATAATGGTTTTGGAGCCGGCTGCAACGCGGCCCTGATCTGCCGGAAAGCTTTTGAGAAACAAGCTGGAGGCGGCAATGAATCCTGAGAGGCGGTTTTTTTGAACGGTCTCGCCGGAGAGCCCGCAGAAAGTACTTAATGGACAAAGTTATTTTGATAGATCCTTTTTCAGGTGCGAGCGGAGACATGCTCCTTGCGGCCGCGATCGATTCGGGTCTGGATTTTAATGCCCTGCAAAAAGGCCTCGGATCCGTGCCCGGGCTCTCCGGAGTCAAAATGAAAGTCAGGAACATTAAAAGGGGTTTTTTCAGGGCGTCCCGTTTGGAAGTTGCGCTGCCTCCTCAGAGCGAGGATCGGTCTCTAAGCTCTATAAAATCGATAATCGATAGAGCCGGGGTGAGCGATAACGTCAAAAAGGGCGCGAAAAAAACGTTCACACTTCTGGCGGAAGCTGAAGCAAAGGTTCACGGATGTGGTGTCGAGCAGGTGCATTTCCACGAAGTAGGAGGACTGGATGCGATCCTGGATATGATCGGCTGGCATATTGTACTGGAGATGGCAGGTTCGCCGGTATGCTGCTACACCAGGATTGTGCTGGGCTCGGGTTCCGTGCAGTCCGAACACGGCGAAATTCCGCTCCCTTCCCCCGCATCGCTCGAGCTGTTGGCAGGCCAGAAAACCGTCTTTTCCCGCCGCTCCGAGGAACTGGTCACGCCGACTGCTGCCGCCGTTATTGCTTCTTGTTTCCACCCGCTTCCGGCCGACACGGAGGTGATCTCCGACAATGTAGGATATGGAGCCGGCAGCCGCGAGAGAAAGGGAGGTCTTCCCAATGTTCTCCGCCTGGTAAGAGGAAGGATCGAGAACAAGCCTTCGAGTGTTTGCGTTATCACTTCTACCATCGATGATATGAATCCCGAGATTTATGGTTTCCTAATGGATAAACTTTTGGAGATGGGAGCTCTGGATGTTTATTACAATTCCATAATGATGAAAAAGAACCGCCCCGCGCTTGAAATAACGGTTATAACCGAAGAGCATTCCGTAAGAGCGGTATCGTCGTTCATATTGAGCAATACCACGACATTGGGTGTCAGAATCAGCCGCGAGGAGCGCCAGGAACTTCCCCGTAAAAAAATGTCGGTTGATACACCCTACGGCAGGATTATTGTCAAGATCGCCGAGCTTCCCGGGGGTGGAACGAAAATGAGTCCGGAATATGAATCCTGCAGGGCTGCTGCTGAAAAAAACCATACGGGACTGCTCGATGTTTTCGAAGCGGCACGGTCGGCATGGACCGCCAAAAAAACCGGCTAAAGGAGTTGATACCGCTCATGGTTTGCCTCGTATACGGAACGTTTAAGGATCGAGAACGAAAGTTTATATCTCCTTCTATAAGAATACTATTTTTTGCGGTGGTAACGGGTTTAGCGTTTTTCGGATGTGCCGGACGGGCGGACCGGATGGGCGGCGGCGAAAGAGTATTGATACACAAAGTGACCTCCGGGGAAACCCTCGAGCAGATTGCCGATGATTATTATGGTGATGCTTCCCGGGCCGCAGAAATCAAGCGCGCCAACGCATTAAAGGATGAGCAGCTTGCAGAAGGCACCGTGCTTCAGATTGCCATCCGCGGAAAAGAAATGAAATACTTGGAGCTTCGCATGGCTGCGAAAACTCCTTATAATGCAGGACTCGAACTGGCCGTAAAAGGTTCGTACCTGAAGGCAGTGGCCAAATTTCAGGCGGCACTGGCGGTGGATCCCAGGTTCACGGACGCGCGATATAATCTTGGGGTTACCTATCAGAAAATGAAGGCATACGACAGAGCCGCCGAACAGTTTGAAGATGTAGTGCTCTTGCGTCCGAACCGGAGCAAATACCATTTTGCCCTCGGCAGCTGCTTTTTCTACCAGGGCAAATACGCCAGGGCCGTCAAGGCCTTTGACCGCGTGATAGAACTTGCTCCCGGAAACCTCAAGGCTCGTTTCTCGCTGGCAGCATCCCTGGAAAAACTCGGGGACGCCGACCGCGCTCGCGCCGCCTGGAAAAAATATCTGGAACTCGACAATGAAAGCGAGTGGGCGCGCGAAGCCCGGAGCAGGCTGGATCGGCTCGAAAAATGATCCGTCTCGACCAAATTTCCGTAAGTCTCCCCGGCTCCAAAGGCCGGCATGAAAAAATCCTGAAAAACATTACTCTTAACATTCCCCGAGGCGATTGGCTTCTGCTGGCCGGACCGAACGGCTCGGGCAAAAGCACTCTTCTTCAAGCCATAGCCGGAATCCATACGGTGGATGAAGGCAGTATGGCTTTTGATGGAAATGAAGAACCTGCTGATTGCGGTCGATCTTTGAAGTTTGCCGTGATGTTCCAGGATCCGGATGATCAATTTGCGGCCGGCTCGGTAAAAAATGAACTTTTCCTGAGTGCGTGGTCATCCGGCGGAGGACGGTCCGTAGGGTCGGCGAAAAACGCCGCCGAACGTTCGGCAGTAGAAAAGCGTGTCGGCGAGGCGGTCGATATGTATTCCCTTGGTTCGTTCCTGGATAATAATCCTCATGACTTATCCGCAGGGGAAAAACAAATGCTTGCAATGGCATCTGTTTGGTTGAGCGATCCGGAATGCCTGCTCCTGGACGAACCGCTTTCGTTTCTAGACGGTGAAGCAAAAACTCGGTGCATCCGGTTCGTAAGAGAGATGAACGGAAGGGGGATAACGATAATTTGGGCTTCCCCGGGCGGAGATGAGATGATCCACGCAAAATCATTTGCTTGTCTGGATCACGGCGAACTTAAATTCCATGGCGGATTCGAAACGTTTATGAATTTTCTGCGGAAAAATGATATTGCGGTCCGTCTGCCGCGAATACTGGAAATCGGCCGGGAGTTCGGCCAAATAATTTGCAATAAAACCGGTGCTTGCGATAATTCCGGGTTATCCGAGAGGACATTCGAAGACCTCAACACGGCAGGCAGCGAGAAAGGGGAGATTTCCCGCGGGGGTGAAAAAAGTCCGGCAAGATGCCCGGTGGAGCTCGATTCTGTTTTTTATGCATATAACCGGGGGGATGATGTAATAAGAAATTTGAGTTTTTCAGTAGGGCGCGGCGAATGCTTGGGCATTACGGGAAATAACGGCTCGGGCAAAACCACTTTGATCGAATTGGCGGCGGGAGTTATAAAGCCCAGGGCGGGCAGGATAACATCGAATACCGGCGTCCATCACAGAGGCAAGGGACGTGGTGGATCTGATAAGCAAGGAAAGGTTTTTTATCTGATGCAAAGTCCCGAAAAAATGCTTTTCGCAGAAACGGTTTTTGAAGAACTTGCTTTTGGTCTGCGTAATATCGGCGTTAGAACGGAAAAAATATTTTCTAAAGCCTCCCATGCGCTGTCCCTTGCCGGTTTGGATTTCGATCTCCTCTTTGAAAGATCGCCCGTGAGAATGAGCTTTGGGGAAAAACGGCGTCTGGCGCTGGCAATCGCGCTGTCTCTCGACCCCGCTCTCGTGTTTTTCGATGAACCTTCTGCATGCTTGGACCGAGGCGGCCTGAAAATACTGATTTCATCGATATGGCTTCTGCGGTCGCGAGGTGCGGCGTCGGTGATATGTTCCCATGATGTCGATTTTCTCGCCGAGATTTGCGATCGAGTGCTCTTCCTCAGGGAAGGGCGCATAGCGGATAGCGTAGAGATCGTAAACGGCAGGATGTCCGAGAGTTCGACATGGCCGTCTTATTGCGAAAAGCCGCTTGTTTTGGAGCTCCAGGACTTTGAACCTTCTTCGGGCTCAAGAGTCGGGAGGCCCGAATTATCTGCCGGCGGTTTTATTCGGAGCATCTTCGCACACTCTGAAACCGATGTATTTTGATGGAGGCGGCGAAAATGAAACGCGTTCGTCGCGGGTGGATACCGCCGAAAGTCCCATTACTTTGCCCCCGCTGTTTGTGGTTACCCACTCTGAAACATTTCCTCCAAGGTCGTAAATAGTCCCGTCTCCAACAGGTTTGAAAGATCCTGCTTCCTCGAGCAGCAGTCTGGTTTTTTCGAGCTCTTCAATTTTTTCTTTTACAAGATCCATCTCGTCCGGAGTCGGGCTGTATCCGGCCCAATACTCGAGATTGTTTTCATTTGCGAGATTCGGCTTGGCGAGCTCAAGCAGCTTTGTCATTTCTTCTGATGTGGGCAGCCGGAATGATCTTGAGGTTTTCACGGACAGCCACTCGCAGTAGAGCTGCGCCTGTTCAAAAGAGATTCCGGCGGCCGGGTAGTTGGCAAAACTTTCGGTAAAACTATGATTGATATTGAAGCTCCCATACTGTGCGTTGGTAATTTCGAACCTGCCGACTCTGATGCCATTGAAAGGAACCGTTTCCGGAATAATCATGTGCGCATTTGCTTCTCCATAAATACCTATGGTTTTTTTCGAGGCTGCTTTTTTAAGGGCCCGGGCCAACGGGGACTCTTCATCGAAAGCTTCGTTTTTCTCGCGAAAATCTGCAAACAGGTAGCGGTCGAACCACTCCAGTTCCTCATTCATTTTGCGTGCCTGGTGGGACAGCTTGCGAAGCCCGTGGCTGGCGCCGGGAAAAAGAACAAAACGCACCGGAGTCCGGCCGATCTGCTGCATTGCCCGGAAATGTTCCCATCCCTGCTGGGTGGGAACATTGGTATCCTTGGTCCCGAACAGTATCAGCGTGGGGGTATGCATTTTATCCATGCGAAACAAAGGGGATTTATCGATATACGTTCGAAGTTTCTCCCATGGCGGGCCGCCAAAGTAGGCATTGTCGAATGCTGCTCCGAAAGCGCAGTTGCCGTAATCGCTCGTCCAGTTGACATCCCCCGCGCCCGCGCAAAGGACTTTGAAGCGATCGGAGCGAAGACAGCATTCTATGGCGAGTATGGATCCGTTGCTCCATCCCATTATGCCGATCTTATTCTTGTCGACGAGCCCCTCTTCGGCAATCCGGTCGATGCCTTTGAGTATATCCGGAACCTCCAGTTCATAGTAACTTTCCTTGATCGATTCCATCCATTTGAGACCGTAGTTGCCGCTGCCGTGATAGTTGACTTTTAGTACGAATGTCCCCCTGGATGCGAGGACATGTGGATAATTCGACCATCGTTCGGAGAAATAATTCCGGTCCACCCCCGTTGGACCTCCGTGTATCAGGGCTATCAGCGGATAGGTCTTTCCTTTTTCCCATCCGGGAGGATAATAGAGTATCCCTTCGACTTCGTCCCGTCCGGCCCCTTTCCATGAGATCACTTCCGAGCGTGCGAGGGTTTTCGTCTTCAGTTTTTCATTGAGGTCTATAAGCTTATATTCATTTTTTATACCGCCGTCAATGAGCCTGGATATCATTATTTCCGGGATCGATGACGAATTCGATACGGCGTACATGAGGAGGTCGTTGCTCCGGGAGGCTGATAACAGAACCATCGGTTTTCCGCAAGGAGATATCAGCCGTGCGCTTTTGTACCGGCCGTCTCGTCCGGTGAGGAGAATTATGCGGTCTTCAGTCCCATCGGCCAGTGCGGCAATGACTCCATTTCCAACCGCCATGAATGAATAACCAAGACCGTTTTCCCAGTTCAGAGGAATCTCCTTAAATTCGCCGCTGAGAATTTCATAATAATAGAGAAGGTCTATGCTGACGTATGTATCGGCAGGATCGCTGGCCCGCGGAAATCTGCAGTAAAATCCCCTGCTGTCACTCGACCATTTGAAATCGAAAGGATGATAGCCGGGAGCTGCGAGAATCTCCTGGCGCTCGCGGGTCTTGAGATTGATTAGAAACTGCCTGGGATGAATTCGGTGGTCGTAGGAATAATCCACACTCTGATTTTCATTTGTAACCGTCCAGGCACCGTCGGGTGAAACGCTGAATTCGCTTATTACGCCTCCGTTTCTTGTTATCCGTTCGATCCTCCCCTGCATATTTATCGAAAAAAGGCGAACCGGCGGGTAATGCTCCTGGTCGGCAACCGTTACCGCATCATCATGGTTTTTCTTGAGCAGGTTTTCTCTCAGAGTCGAATCTTCCCTGGCTGAGAACAAGATGTTTTTCTCATCGATCCATTCATAGCTTCTCACACTCGCCCGGCTTTTTGTGAGCTTTCTGGGTTCTCCGCCCCGCAGATCGAATACATAAATCTGGGTCTTGCTTTTTCCGCGGGAACCTAGAAAAGCGATTTTGCCTCCGCGGGGAGAAAATCTGGGCAATTTATCAGTATTGAATCCCCTTGTGAGCTGGATCGTTGTGGTGTCGCTGAAAAAAGTCAGCATTATATTGCTCTGCCTTCGATTCTTGGATCTATTGGGCGTGGTTTTTACCCAGACAACCATCGAACCGTCCGCAGATATGTCGAACTGCGAAGCGGACTCCAGGTTTACGACATCCTCGACGGTGAGTTGGCCGGCGGCGGAGTTCGTGAAGATAAAAGAAAGCAGGAAGGCCGGCAATAAAAGCAGATTAGGTATCAATAAATATTTCATTAAGCGCATGAGGGCATCTCCTTTGGAATCGAATAGTTATAAATAATAATATTGCTTAATGATAACAGATATATTATCGTATTCGAACCCGAAAGTAATGCAAGGAGGCAATACATATGAACGATATTGTTGACCAGCTGACCGCTTTTGCAACCAGCTACGGCCTTCAGGTCCTTGGCGCTCTTATAATATTGATTGCAGGCCGCATATGCGCCGGCCTGGCGAGGAATGTTGTAAAAAAAATCCTAATTAAAGCCAACACCGAACCTACCATCATATCGTTCGCGGAGAGTTTCGTCTATGTTCTGGTAATTGTTTTTGCCGTGGTGGCAGCGCTAGGTAAATTTGGCGTCGAAACAACATCTTTCATCGCGATACTCGGAGCAGCCGGATTCGCAGTCGGTTTCGCCCTCCAGGGATCATTGTCCAATTTCGCCGCGGGATTGTTGATTCTGGTTCTTCGCCCATTCAAGGTGGGCGATTTTATAGAAGGTGCCGGAACCGCGGGGAGTGTAAAGGAGATAAAACTTTTTACGACCATTCTTGCCACGCCCGATAATATCAAGATTATGGTTCCCAACGGAAAACTCTTCGGAGACACCATAAAATGCTTTACAGCATACGATACCAGGCGTCTGGATATCGAAGTCGGTATTGGTTATGATTCTCCTATCGGCAAAGCTCATGATGTTTTTCTCAATCTTCTGAAATCGGAGGACCGGATACTCGGAGATCCAGTTCCGGAAGTCGTGGTGTCGGAGCTTGCGGATTCCAGCGTCAACTTGATAGGACGTTTCTGGTTGAAAAAAGAACACTACTGGGGAGTGAAATTCGACATGACCCGCAGGTTGAAGGAATCATTTGACGAGAATGGCATCGAGATTCCTTTCCCGCAGCGGGTCGTTCACATGGCACCCGATGTATCCCGGGCGAACGGCAGTCATTAAGGCGGATATATGACTGAAACCAAACTCAGAAGCCTGGCGAAGGCCTTGAGCTGGCGCATCGTGGCGTCGCTGGTTACCGGCACGCTGGTCTTCATTTTCACCCATCAAGGTGTTCTCGCGATAAGCATCGGCCTGCTCGATTCGGCGGTTAAGATTATAGCGTATTTCCTGCACGAACGGCTTTGGGCTTCCCTGCGGTTCGGCAGGCGGGTTCACCAATTGGAAGATATCCAAATATCCGGGAAAATTACCGATGAAGATAAAAATACCATCCGCCAGAAACTGCGGGAATTGGGATATATCGATGAATAATTGAATTCCCTCGTGCCACCGGCGGAGGAGCCGGCCCCGGAAACACCTTTTTAGCGGAGAAAACTGTTGACTCCGGTATGCGGGGGATATAGATTCTTGCCGAGTAGAAGGAAGCAAGGAGATAAACCGAGAAATGCCCCCGCGGGCTGGGTATCTCCTTTTTGTTTTATCTTATTTGAAATGGTATGGGCCCTTTTGATAAGGGTGAAGGGAGGAAGGAACGTACCATGTCTGATTACAAAACCGAGATGATGGAACACGTGAAGGCCAAGAACCCTTCGGAACCGGAATTTCATCAGGCGGTCGAAGAAGTTTTGTCATCCATAGTTTTGGTTCTCGACAAGCACCCGGAATATCGCAAGGCTAAAATAATAGAACGAATTATCGAGCCGGAAAGAGTAGTGATGTTCCGTGTGCCGTGGGAAGATGATCAGGGCGATATCCAGATCAACAGGGGATTCCGTATCGAAATGAACAGCGCTATTGGTCCTTACAAAGGCGGCCTGCGTTTCCATCCTTCGGTGAATCTTGGCATCCTCAAATTTCTCGCGTTCGAACAGGTATTCAAGAACAGCCTGACGACTCTGCCGATGGGCGGGGGCAAGGGAGGTTCGGATTTCGATCCGAAAGGCAAGAGCGATAACGAAGTGATGCGGTTTTGCCAGAGCTTTATGACCGAGCTCAACAGGCATATCGGCCCGAACACGGATGTTCCCGCCGGTGATATAGGCGTTGGAGCCCGCGAGATCGGGTTTCTCTTCGGCCAGTATAAACGTATACGCAACGAGTTTTCCGGCGTACTTACGGGCAAAGGCCTGAATTGGGGAGGCTCGTTGATCAGACCCGAAGCAACCGGTTACGGTTCCGTGTATTTCGCCAAGGAAATGCTGTCTACCAGAAACGAAACTTTCGAAGACAAAACCTGTCTAGTTTCCGGATCGGGCAATGTCGCGCAGTATACTACGGAAAAACTCAATCAATTAGGGGCCAAAGTGATTACGCTTTCAGATTCGAGCGGTTATATATACGATCCCGCCGGCATTGACGCCGAAAAACTTCAGTTCGTTATGGAACTCAAGAATATAAAGCGCGGTCGTATCAAGGAGTACGCGGATAAGTTTTCCGGAGTTGAATATACGCCGGCCGATCCTTCGCAAGGTCATAACGATATTTGGAACCACAAAGCTCAATGCGCTTTTCCCTCGGCTACTCAAAACGAAATCAATTCCGAGGATGCCGACAACCTGATCAGAAGCGGCGTTTACGTCGTTTGCGAAGGCGCAAACATGCCTACCACCATAGAAGCCGTAGACAAGTTCATCGATAAAAAGATCCTTTACGGTCCCGGCAAAGCCGCCAATGCGGGCGGCGTGGCCGTATCGGGTTTGGAGATGGCTCAGAACAGCATGAGGTATGCGTGGTCCCGGGAAGAAGTTGATAATCGACTTCAATTCATTATGAAAAGCATCCACGAAGCCTGTGTCGATGCCTCCGAGCGTTACGGCACCCCCGGCAATTATGTTAACGGCGCTAATATCGCCGGTTTTATCAAGGTTGCCAATTCCATGATAGATCAGGGCATCGTTTAAGTTTGTTTCGATTCATGAGCAAGGTAAAACGGGGTGGACGATTGTCCACTCCGTTTTATATTATGAGTTAAGGGTTCGCTCGCCGCAGAAACCAGGAACGGATACAAAAGAGGTTGACTTGAAGACTTTCGACCAATCCGAATTTGAATTGGGGTACGGCAACAGGTTTGAACGTTTCCGCGACCTGATGCGTTACAGGGTTCGAGAGATTCTTCTCGTATCCAGTTTGTACGATTCCTTCATTCTTTCCGAAGACGGCCGCTTGTATGAAGAATTGATGAGTGAATACATCGGCCTTAATCTTACACATATGCCGGGGATAACACGCGTATCGAGCGGCAGGGGAGCTATCGAGCTTGCTAAGGAATTGGGGCGCTTTGATCTCATAATAACGACCAGGCGCCTGGAAGATATGCATGCCGTCGAATTCGCCGGGCGGCTCAAAGAATCCGGTCTCGATATTCCTCTTATCCTGCTTACCTATGACAGCCGGGAGTTAAAGGAATTGAGGGAACGCCACGATCTTTCGGGGATAGAGCGGGTCTTGGGAAGGGAGTCGGCCCACTGGATCACGTCCGGTGTGGCAATG
>CAZZKJ010000043.1:0-22163 GCA_964654695.1 uncultured bacterium
TGGATAAGGATACGTCGGGGCTGATAGTTGTGGCAAAGAGCGATGCGGCCTATACGGAGCTGGCAGGCCAGCTCAAGAAAAGGGTATTCAAGAAGACCTACCACGCTATCGTCTGGGGCAATTTGGGTGCTGATGAAACCAGGATAACCAGGCCGCTGGGCAGGCATCCGTCCAACCGCCAGAAGATGGCTGTTAGAGATGGGGGGAGGGAAGCCTTGACAAATGTGTTTGTCATAGACAGCTTTCATCATTTCGATTATATTCGCATAGTACCTGTTACAGGTAGAACTCATCAGATCAGGGTTCATTTATCCGATTTATCGCACCCTTTATTGGGTGACGCTTTATACGGTGGGTGGGGGAGAAAATCATCGGTAAAGAGTGCCTCGGTGAAAAACACTTTGGACAAGCTTCGCAAGATGATGCTCCGTCAGGCTTTGCACGCATCCGCCATCGGTTTTTATCATCCGGTTTCGAAGGATTTGATGAAGTTTAAGACATGCCTGCCGCTGGATATGTCCGCGGCTCTGGAAGTTCTTTTTTGCGAAGACAGTTATAAAGGAGGTTGAAGAGTTGAAAATCAATCGAAGAGAAATTGATGGAGCAGTTGTTCTGGATTTGCACGGCAAGCTTACCGGCGGGCCTGAAGCCGAAACCTTCCGCACGATATTCAAGGATCTCCTCAAGGATGGGAAGAAAAAAATCATCGTGAATCTGGAAAAAGTATCATGGATAAACAGTACCGGTCTCGGCATTCTCATTAGTGGCTATACGACTATCCGCCGCGGGGAAGGCGACCTGGTACTCACTCACGTTTCCGACAGGATTGAAAGCATTCTATATGTTACCAAGTTGAATCTTCTGTTCAAGGCGTTCGAAAGCGAGGAAGAAGCATTAAAGAGCTTTTCAAAAGCGGGCGAGTAATACTCATTTTATGGAGCGGACTATGACAAGCCCGGAAGAGGTTGAATTATACATACCCAGTGACATGAAATATCTGGGAGCTGTGGACTCTGTAGTCCAAGATCTTGCCAGGGAATTTTCCTTTCCAGATAAGTCGATTGATGATATCAGCACGGCTGTTATTGAAGCCTGTACCAACGCCATAGAGCACGGCAACAAGTTTTCCCAAACCAAGAAGGTTCATGTTGTCCTGAAACTTGATAACGATAGTATTACCACGCGAATTTATGATCAAGGCGGCGGTTTCGATTTTAAATCGCGGCTTTCCAACGAGAGTCCGCCCGATCAATTCAGCGAAAAAGGCAGGGGACTGCTTATCATGAGAGCATTTTCGGATTCACTGAAATTCTCTTTTGAGCCGTCGGCGGGGCTCTGTGTGGAACTTTCGAAGAAAATAAACAATCGGGGCGGAAAATCCGGTTGAACCTCAAGACGTGAGCTGTCCACCTCAGGACATATTCCACGGAACCAGTCTTCGGTCGTTTTCGTATTACCTTTAAAACCGTATTTGCCGTAATGGTTGTCGGGAGTTCATGAATGGCGGCATCTTATCATCTCATTTTGGCCTCGATTGATCTCGCCTTCGGAATATTCATTTTCCTGTTGAGTCTGACTATTCTTCGAATCGGCGGCAGCGGTAAAATTACGCGTTCCACCGCGCTCATGCTTTTTTTCTGCGGGTTGGGCCCGATACTCACCGCAACTAATATCATACTGCTGGGCTCCCTTCGCGAAGGCTCGATTGTTTACACATCCATGGTTGATAATTTTGAGTATCTTTGGGAATTCTATTTCCCGTCGCTTTTCCTTTTTTCCCTCACCTTCCCAAAGGAAAACAGATTCATTCGCAACCATAGTTTTCTCGCTATTTTGATATTTCTTCCTCATATAGCGCACTTGATTACGATTATGCTGGCGGATGCTTCATCCCATTTCGTGACCGATATATATAAGAACTTGACTTCTTATACCGAGCTGCCGGGCGAAAAAGGTAGGCTCGCGTTTGCGGGATTCGGCAATCTGCTGTCCATCGCCGCCTCGCTTCTCGTGAGGCTGCACCGGCAGCTGTTTTCATTGGTTAATATCGTGTTTGCCGTTATGGCTTTTGTTTTTCTTGCCGGGAACAGGAGAAGTCTGCTCAATCCCAGAACCGCCCGGCAGATGAAAACCATTCTTTACGGCCTGTCGATCAGCATAGTCATGTATGCCGCTACCAAAATCGCCCCGGCAATAATCGGCAGAGGACTGCCCGAGGACATAAAAGTTGCTCTGATAAACCTGTCCCTGGTAGCCGGAGGTGGAACCGTAGGTTACGCGGTGGTCAGGCAGAGCTTTTTGGGGATCCGTTTCGTAATGCGAAAAAGCGTCCTCTACGGGGGTGTGTCCATGTTTTTCGCACTGCTTTATCTGGTAGTTGTAAAGCCCGTGAGCACGTTTTTCGGTAATTACAGCGTAACCGGCAAGGAAGCTTTCGAAACCGGATTCGTTATTGTTACAATAATAGCGTTTCAACCTGCGCTTATAAGGGTTGAGGAACTTCTGGAACATTTTCTCCTGCGCGGAAAAGAAGATCTCAGGGATATGTTCAAGTCCCTGGGAAAAGACCTGATGAATACCGCCAACCTCGATGAACTGGAAGGAGTTCTCAAATCAGGGCTGGTTTCCATAATGGATGTTGCGAAGGTAAGAACGAGTTTTTTAAGTGAAGAAGATTCATCCGAAGCCGTCCCGCGTCTGTTGGCCGAAATCGGAGAACCTGTAACCACAAAAGAGCTTCTCCGGATCAAGGAGAAAGCGGTCCGGAAAAGAGATCCCGCTATATCAGCCGCATTTTCTGCTGATGGGGGCGCCGGAAGCGGACAAGGACTCGGCCTCAAAAAACTGACCGAAGACTTTGCCGTCATTGTACCTATCATTAAGGAGGGAAGCTGCACGGGATTTTTGGGCCTTGGAGTTAAGGATTACGACATGCGCTTCACCAACGAGGAGCTTTCTTTATTGTCCGTTCTCGCGAATGAGATCAGCGTTGCAGTAGAGAACATAAGGCTGTTAAGGGAAAGTGTTGAAAAGGAAGTGCTCGAAGAGGAACTTAAACACGCGCGGAGCATCCAATCGCAGCTTCTTCCGGCAGCAGCCCCCGTTATCAAAGGATATGACCTTCATGCGGTTACTTACCCGAGCAGGTACGTAGGCGGTGATTACTATGATTTCGTTCTTTTGGATGAGAACACGCTGGTGATATCGGTGGCGGACGTTTCGGGCAAGGGAATCCCCGCATCGCTTCTCGTGGCAACCATTCATGCAGCGGTAAGATCAAATGAAGATGTTCAAGCCCGCCCCAAGGAAATGATGCACAGAATAAACCGGCTGCTTTATAAAAGCACTTCTCCCGAGCAGTTCGCAACTTTGTTTTACGCGGTTGTAGATCTTTCAACCGGATCAATAAAATATTCCAACGCCGGCCACGATTTTCCGTTGATTTCCAACGGCTCGGGTTCGGTCTCACTAGATAAAAGCGGAATCGTTCTGGGCTGTCTCGATGCTTACGATTACGAAGAACATGAAAGCGTCATTCCAGAAAACGGAAGTCTTGTACTTTACACCGACGGCGTGACCGAAACAGTTTTTTCAGGGGAGTTTTTTGGAAAAAGCAGATTGGAGCAGGTTATATCTTCCCATTCTTTCCAATCCGCGGCGGGTTTGTGCGAGCATGTTTTTACCGAAGTCAAGCGGTTTGCCGGACAAAACGAGGCACAGGATGATTTAACCCTGCTGGTGCTTCGGCGGCAGGGCGCAGGAGAAGATCTGCGGGGAGCTTAAAGATGAGAATACTCGGCATCGATCCCGGCGAACGCAGAGTAGGCCTGGCCGTTAGCGATGAACTCGGTCTCACCGCCCAGGGCTTGAAAACCTTCGACCGGCGCGAAGGCCTCTCTTTTATGGATCATCTCAGCGAACTCGTCGGAAGTATGGGAATCGGTGAAATCGTCGTTGGCCTTCCCCTCATGCTTTCCGGACGGGAAGGCGGCGCATCCAAAAAAGCCGAGAGATTTGCCCGTTTGATCGAGCGGAGAATTGGAATCAGAGTGACTTTGTGGGATGAGAGGCTTACCAGCAGGCAGGCGGAGCGCGTGCTAAAAGGCAGCCGGGCTTCCAAGGGAGCTGTTGACAAGATTTCAGCCGTTATTATTCTGCAAAACTACCTGGATTTCATAAACGGCGATGGCAGCCGGTCCAACGATGGGGGCCGCAAGTAGATCCTTGGTTGGATGGATTTCACTCCGGAGCCGCGACGAAGCCGGATGAGTTTTGGACGCGTTGGCCGGTTAGAGCGAATAAGTTTAATGAAAAAAGCGCTAATTCTCTTTGTGATTCTCGGACTCGGTGCCGCGGGTTTTCTGTCCGGCCTGGTCCTGAATGCTTTATATGACAAGCCCGAAGCTAAAACGAGCACTCCGGTGCGTTTTATTATCGACAAGGGAGAGAATTTCTCGGCCGTCTTGCAAAGATTATCAAACGCGCATTTGATAGAACATGCCTGGATCATAAATACATATGCCGCCTTTAGAGGATATGACCGTAATATCCATGCGGGTACTTACATGCTCCAACCCGGGGATGAGGCAAAGAGCATCCTACATAAGCTGGTTTCAGGGGATGTTTTTAAAGCGGCCGTGACCATACCTGAAGGTTTTGCGGTGTGGGAGATCGCTGGAGCTTTCCGATCTGCGGCCGGCGTGGATTCAAGCCTTTTCATAGCTTTCTGCTCGAACCGGGAGAATGCCCTGGCATTCGGATTCGATGCTCCCGGAATGGAAGGATACCTGTTTCCCGACACTTATAATATTCCATGGGGTATAAACATCGAAGATCTGGCGAGGGCCATGGCTGGGCGCTTTCGTGTCGAGTTCGACGATACTATGAGAGACAGGGCCCGGGAGCTGCAAATGCGTGTAGGCGATATCGTTACCCTGGCTTCCATCATAGAAGCGGAAGCCAAGCTTCCAATTGAGAGGCCGCTTATTTCTGCGGTCTATCATAACCGGCTGAAACGCCGCATGAAGCTCGAGGCCGATCCGACGGTGGCCTATGCCATGGGAGGATTCCGGGGGCGGCTTCGCAGGAAGGATCTTCAGACCGATTCCCCATACAATACGTATATTCATTACGGGCTCCCCCCCGGCCCCATCTGCAGTCCCGGAAAGCAATCTTTAATTGCCGCCCTTTACCCTGATACAACGTCGAGGGCGCTCTATTTTGTTGCGCGCGGGGATGGAGGGCATATATTTTCAATGAATCTCAAAAATCACCTGGCTGCTATTTCCAGATTGAAAAAGCGAAAGACGGGGAGCCGTTAAATTTTAACCGCCGTCTTTAATAAAGATATGCAAGACCAAAACTCAATACAGAATGAAACCGGCAGAATCCTGGCCAGATTGGAAGAAGCCATCGGAAAACACTCTTCGATGGTTGTTGCTTATTCCGGCGGTGTGGATTCCGCACTTCTCGCCTTTTGCGCACACCGCATTCTGGGTGAATCCATGATTGCCGTTTTGGGCCGATCTGCGTCTGTACCGGCCCGAGAAGAGGCTGCGGCATTGGCTTTTCTCTCCGGTCATGGGATTCCTTACAGGGTGCTTTGTACCGATGAGCTTGACATCGCGGGATATCGGGAGAACAATTCCGACAGGTGTTATCACTGCAAGACCGAGCTTTTCAATAAATTGAATGGTGTGGCTGAAGAACTTGGCTTCGAGTGCCTGGCCTACGGAGCCAACATGGATGATCTGGGTGATTTCAGACCGGGAACCAAAGCCGCCGCAGAGAATAAAGTAGTCTCGCCGCTGGTAGAAGCCGGTATCGATAAACGGTCAGTTCGGACACTGGCCAAAGCTTTGAGTCTCGGCATCTGGAACAAACCGGCGGCGCCGTGCCTGGCGTCGAGAATACCGTATTTTTCGCCGATAGATGGAACCAAGCTCAAACAGGTGGAAACAGCGGAAAACATCCTGAAGGATGCGGGTTTCGAGATATGCCGTGTAAGGCACCACGGAGATGTTGCGAGAATAGAGATTCCCGCCGTGGACAGGGAACGGTTTTTAAAAGACAAAATACGGTCCGATATCGTTCGCAAGGTGAAGGAAGCGGGATTCTTGTTCGTGACCCTTGATCTCGAAGGATTTAAGAGCGGCGGTTTGAATGCTGCAATCTCAAACCGCGGCAAGAAAGATAAATGAATTTCTCACACTGCGGGAATATTTCTTGAAGGAATCCATTTGCTGCGAACCGGCGGGAAGTAATAAAGTATAATCGGCTTGCGGTTTAAATGCGGAATTGATAATATCCTTCGGTGGTTTGTCGGCCCGGTTCAGAAAGCGGGAGGAATGCATGAATCAAAAGAAATCCATGAAATTTAACTGGAAATTATTCCTTGCCGGAATTGCGTTTATTATAACCGGTTTCATATTTCTTGCGATGAATGACATAACCATCGCACCGATTCTCCTCGTTTTGGGCTATTGTGTTCTTGTCCCGGTATCGTTTCTATAGCAGCAATGGGCGAATAGCTCAGCCGGCTAGAGCGCCTGCCTTACAAGCAGGAGGTCACAGGTTCAAGTCCTGTTTCGCCCACCATCCACTTTAGAACCTTCCCTTATGTATCCCGCATCGGGTATTACTGTTGATATGCCGTAATTGCAATCACTTAGGTTCGATATCTCAGTTCATCCTGCTTATTGGATTCTGCTTCGAACCCTCCGACCGGCCCCGGGATATAGGTGTTGACATTTCCGCCGGTAGTATGATATAATCGACGCAGTCGAGTAAGAGTAGCACCTAAAATCAACGGTGGAAGGAGGTGTTTTACCCCTGCTTTCAATCTAGTGGTGCAGCGTTGTTTTTCGCTGTACGGCTCATTCCAAACTTTTTGGAGGTGTAGGAATGTTCAAAGGAAAAGTGGCTATTCTCTCAGTAGTATCAGCTGCTGTCTTATTGGTAGCCGGAGTAGCTTTCGGGGGAATCATTGATCCGTGTCAATCAACCGCATCCAGCGCGGGTGGTTGTATAGTGATCTGTCCTGCCGGTGACGGCGATCAGCTGTCAGCCAAGGGAGCCATGATCTCTATTACGGTCAATGACAATACCGGAACAGGAATTGAAGGTATTCCTGCAAGCGATTTCTGGCTGGTTGATTGTGATCCCATTCGAGTAATGGTTCTTTGCGGCGGCTCCGGTTCATCGAACGCGGATGCGGCTACTGATGCATCAGGCAATACTACGATGAGCGGTGACATTGCCGCCGGCGGATGCGCCATCGGCGTATCGGTTATCGTTCAGGGTTTTGCAATTGGATGCCCTGCTACCTGCCTGACTGCAATTGAGGTAAAGAGTCCTGATATGAATGGTGATCTTGTTGTTAACCTGCCCGACTTGGCACTCTTTGGTGCCCAGTATCCGCCCAATCCTTTTACAAATACTTGTGCGGATTTTAACTGCGATAACCTGATTAACCTTCAAGATTTCTCAGTTTTCGGGCTGCATTACAACCACGTTTGTTAGTAGTTATGCCGACCGAAGTGGCCTGATTGACTCCTTGGTTTTATTAGCTGCTGTTGGTTTGCATTAAAAAGGAGTTAAATATGAAAAGAGTTCTCGCTTTAGTAACAGTGCTTGCGGTTCTTGCGTTTGGAGTTTCGCTTGTTAACGCGCAAATTCCGAATGTCCAAGTATTCTTCGATGAAGGATACGGATATCAGACTCGCAACTGCACGCCGCCCGAGGTTTTCCAAGCCTATGTTGTCGCCAAGAACTTCAACATGTGGTTTGTCGGTGTCGAGTATGCGGTCGCTTACCCTCCGATGGTGACATGGTTGGGTGATTCGGACATTCCTCCGACAACCCTTGGAAGCACGCCTCTTTTATCCGGCGGTATTTCCGAAGTCTGGTCTACACCGCAGAACGGGTTTGGTCCCGTGAGATTGGCGACGATCACTTTGCTGTGTAATGCCTGTATTCCCGATACTCCTTTATCGGTTGTTCCTCATCCGATTTCAGGATTCATCAGGGCAACCAGGTATCCGGACCTGGCATTTCAAAATGCCGTTGGTATGACGTCGGTTTTCTGCCCGGTTGACGTGCCGGCGGAAAACTCTACATGGGGCGGCGTAAAAGCGCTTTATGGTGAATAAGAAGTAAGAGGATTTGATTGGGGCTGGATGAGCCTCGAATTCAGGTTCATCCAAGCGGGTTCATCCAGCCATTTCAGCGTAGAGGGGGTGATGCCCCGCAGGGGTCCACCTGAAAGCAAGCTGAAGAGCTTTTCGAGGTGTATTCGTCCTCCCCGCTCTGACAAATGCTCTGAGTGCAGTAAGATCGTTGTTTTCGAACGCAGTGTCTAAATTGTGACTT
The DNA here is from genome assembly GCA_964654695.1 of uncultured bacterium. Lineage (GTDB taxonomy): Bacteria > Krumholzibacteriota > Krumholzibacteriia > WVZY01 > WVZY01 > CAZZKJ01. The sequence goes on from CAZZKJ010000043.1 coordinate 8,371, forward strand.
CGTTTTTTATTCGAAAAGGAGTCGAGATGAGAAAGGCTTTGTTACTGAGTTTGGTTATTATTTGTATCGCGGGCCTTGCTTTTGCTCAGAATGGCTCAATAGGTGTATTCTCCGATGCAACCGCTGCGAGCTGTGATATAGTAGACCCCGGGACTGCGCCGTTTCAGGTGCATTTGGTTCATGTTTATGCAATCGGCGCGACCGCCAGCCAGTTCATGCTTGCTATGGATCCGTGCAATACCGCGCTGAACCTCGGTGAAACCCACAATTTCCCGGTTCATATCGGTACTTTCACAACTGGAGTATCCATATCCTACCAGTCCTGTTTGAACGGTACTATTCCGTTGGGTTTCATCAACTTTTTCGGCCTGGTTCCGGATTGCTGCTACCTGCATGTCGTTCCGGATCCCAATGCCATACCTGCCGGCGAAGTCTGGACAGTTGATTGTACCATCGATGGAAACCTGGTTGCGGTTACGGGTGGAGAGGCAATTATAAACAGCACTTCTGCCTGTCATGCTCCCTGCAATGTGCCCAGTCAGCAGAATTCATGGGGACAGATCAAGTCGTTGTATGAATAAACCGGCTTGATTTTTTCTTGTTTTCTATGTCCGGCCTCTCTAGTAGAGGCCGGACTTTTTTGCGCATTCTTTTGAAGCGCCTGCCTGGCAAGAGTTCGTGGAAATCAAAACGCGGCTGCGATTTGAATTGACCCGACGCGTTGAGAATGGTATCTTCAAATATATATTTTTGCTTTAATCCGCCTGTGCCTGCTTTTTATTTACCTCTGGAGAGCCGCCGGATCGCCCGCGAGGCTAACCGGCCCGGAAGTCTTTAATATGAAGAACATAATACCCGGTTTTCTCACCAGGATCACCTCGCGGTGCGGGATGATCTGCCTGGCCGCCGTGTTTATCCCCGGCTCTGCCCTTGCCTTGAGCCCTCAAAATGTTTCCAGGACCGCCGTAAAAACTGTGCGTTCTGATGAATCCGGAGTAACCTTGGAAATTCAGGCCGACGGCTATTCGCTGTCGCCTTCGCGCCGATTGGCCGGTTCGGATGAACTGATCCTGCCGGGATTCTCAACGCGTGCCCGTCCCGGAGAGCCGGCAGTACCCTCACGCAGAATTCTCATAGCGCTGCCGCCCTCGGGAGGATATTTATTGCAGAGCCGCGTTATCCACGTAAGCAATATCGGCGGCAGGCTTCTGGAACCGGTACCGATGCCGTTTATCGAAGAAGACGGTTACGGCGGCAAGTTCATGGGAGGGCGCTTCCTCATTGAAGACAAGATATATAATCAATATAAACCGCGTCCTTTGATAGAAGCCGATGAAATTGTCTATATACGCCATCAAAGAGTTCTGCCGGTGTGGATCAATCCCGTGAACTATGATTCCGTCCAACGCCGGTTGACGATTGCTACCAGGGTTCGTATTACGGTCAGCTTCACACGCGGAGACAGGCGCTCCGGGGAGGCGGAACATGGAGAACTCGTCCGGGAAGAGGCATCCTGGAACAGGATCATGTCCAAAGCGGTTGTAAATGCTGAAACAGCTCGAAAATGGACGATAAAGCCTGGATTCCGTCCTGATCCCGGCATCGAGCCCAACCCGGTTTCGTTCGAGCTGCCCGCTGGACAGCTTATCAAGGTAATTGTCAGAGAAACCGGTATGCAGAAGATCAAAGCTCAAAACTTGATATCCGCGGGCTTTCCGCCCGGAGCAAGCACGGTCGATATAAAGATGTTCAAGAGGACTTATGACGATATGACCATGCTTCCGGGTGTGGTTGACATTCCTATTATCATCGAGGAAGCCGCAGGCGGCACAAGCGGCGAATTCGACGGCAATGATTACCTGGTATTCTACGGCCAAAGGCTCCGTGATGATTCTTTGCAGAATGATCCCATAGAAAAATTCTCCGATCATAATGTCTACTGGATCGGAATGGGCGCGGGGGCTTTTATGAACCGGGCGGCTCTGCGCAGGGGATATGTATCCGTTGACACCAGTCTTGCCGTGTTTCAGGTCGATAAGCTCTACGAGGAGGATAGATTCTTTCTGGAACAAACACCCAAGCCTGCCGTGGGCGATCCTCCTTTGCAGCAGGATTCCTTTTATTACAACGATCCCGTGCAGTTTCTGGATCCACAGAGCCGCTTCATTGAAATCCCGTTCAGCGCGCACGGAATCAAACCCGGCTCCAGTCTCAGCATAGAGGCCGAGTTCGCTGGCGGAAATCTTGCGAATACGAAATTGAGAGAAATCTTATTATCGATCGAAAACCAGGGCGGCAGTTTGCCCATAAACAGCGCTTTTGTTTCAGGGAATAATAAAGTGACTTATTATTCAAAGCCGATATCTTCTTCGGATCTGCGAAGCTCCAACCGTCTGAGACTTGCTCCGGATGCGGGAAAAAGCACTATCAATGCTTCTTTGAACAGGTTCAGGGTCAAGTACAATTCTCTCTACCAGGCCGAATCCGGCCGGATTCAATTCGATACATCGTCATTCCTCGGAGATACGACCATAAGCATAACCCATATCTCCAGGCGGGATCTCCTGCTCTTTGATGTTTCCAACCCATTGCATCCTGAGGAGTGCATCATCGCCGACAGCCTGTTTACGGATACGGGTACGGACCAGGTTCTGTCTTTCCGGGACCGGATTAATATGAAGAAAAAATACATACTCACACCGCTGGACGGCATGACGGAAATCGGCGGTTCAGATCTGGTCGGCGATTCCCCAAGTGGCTTGATTGGGAGCGCATCGGAAAGTGGGGTAGATGTCCTGGTTATAAGCCACAAAGATTTCCTTACAGAAATGCAAAGGTGGGTGGATTACCGCAGGGCTCAAGGCTACAAGGTGCTCATGGCCGATGTTGAAAATATTTTCGATGAATTCAACGGCGGCGTTCCCTCGGCCTCGGCCGTAAAAAGGGTCATTCGCTATTTTTTTATAAAAGGGGGAGCCGCATTCGTTCTCCTGGTGGGCGACGGCAGTGAGGATACCAAGCGTGTTCATGCGGATTCCGGCAAAAACTTCGTTCCTACTCAATCCTACCCGGAAAGGATCCAGTCTCCGCCTTTCAACGAGGATGAAGTAGTAACTTCGGATAAATGGTACGCACTGATGAATAATGATTACAAGGTCGGGGATAGCGATTATTTGGCGGACTTGATTGTCGGACGTCTTCCCGCAGGATCGGTAAGCGAATTGAAGATTATGCTTGATAAGATATTTTTATTCGAGAATCCTAATGCTTCTGATTTTTGGAGAAAACGTATGATACAAATAGCCGACGATTCCTGGTCGGATGACGGTTTTTCGAGTACGACATGCTTTCGATCGAGCGAGATTGGATTTGAACAGGGCGAGGAGAGCGCCGCCTTTATTATGGGATCCTCGCTCGCGGGCGGATACGATATAGACAGACAGTATTTATCCCTTCATACGAACGTGATTCATCCCGTGAACAGCGGCTGCGTGGATAAGGATCAAGTAAAAAGCTACACCAGATCGCATGCCCTTCCCGCTCTGCTCAATGCGGTAGAGCTGGGCGCCACCTTTTTGAGCATACAGGCGCATATGAATCGCTACCTGATTACACACGAAACCCTTTTTTCCAGTTCGGATATAATCGGCAGGGATCATTACAAGCTTCAAAACTTCGGAAAACCTTTCATTGTATTTGCAATGGGATGCCATCTGAGCGATTATGCCGTTCACCGGGAACTCGCCAGGACACTGAATAACGATATCAACGGGGACTGCATCGATGAACTCCTGCTGCTCCTTAAAAACCGCGGTGCGGTGTCTTCGTATGGAAGCTCGGGATTCGAATACCTCGGCGAAAACATGGTTTTTACAAACAGAATATACGACACATTCTTCAATAATCCTCCCGTGGATACAATGACCGCTTCCAACCGGGCCCAGGCCCGATGGATTTTCGGTGAAGTCATGACGGTGAGCGAGATGCTGGGAGCAACTTACGGCCAGATCAAACGCTATCATATCTTGGGGGATCCCCTTCTGCGTATTGATGCCGGTCCTCCGCGTTTCGAAGTCAAGGTCAACGGTTCTCCGGCGAATTCCGGAGATCTGGTAATCGGGGTCAGCAGTGATTCCGTTGAAGTTGAAGCGGTGGTTTCGGACGAGAATGCAATAGACTCGCTTGCCCTTGAGATAGCGGGCATAAACGAGACTTCGATTTTGGATATTCAGCCGCTGATCGACGGCGGCCTGTCGGCATCAAGACAATACAAAGTGCGGTTTTCGCACAAGCTGCTGCCGAAATCATATGATATCAAGCTCATGGCTTATCAAGCCCCCGACACCGTTTCCGGATCGTATCACATGGCCGCCGAGTTTAGTCTGTCGGTTCCGCTGGATATCAGTCTCAAGGTAAACGGCAGGAGCATAGGCGACGGCGACCTGGTACCGGCAGAAGCCGGGTACGCCCTCAGCCTGCGTCTTCCAGTGATTGTGGATGCCCAGGAGATTGAAATCAACATGGATGATACTCCCGTTAGTCCCGTAAGTTTCAGCCGCCCCGCAAAAGGAGATACTCTCTCGTGGACAGCTGCGTTCAGCCGGTCTCTCTCAGAAGGCACACATACATTGAGTGTTGTCGTTTCGGGTGTTGAACGCCAACATTACTTGCTTCGCGTAAGCGCCAGGCCGGGACTGGAAGAGCTGATCGCTTATCCCAATCCATTCGTTGATGAAGCCTACTTCGTTTTTACGAATGAAATTCCCATACAGTCGGGACGTGTTGATATATACACGAGCAGCGGAAAGAAGATTGCCGCTGTAGATTTTCCGTATTCGTCACGCATGCCGGGACAAAACGCCGTTTATTGGAACGGACGTGATCTGGCGGGAGATCGTGTTGCGAACGGCGTTTATTTATACGTGGTGACGATTGTGCAGAACGGGTCAAACCGCAGGTTTACCGGCAAAATAGTGCATGTCAAATGATACACAGACTTCTTTAGAGATTTTCCGCAGAGCACTTTCGCAGTATCCCGAACCGGTTAAAAGAATTTTCCTTTTTACTTGAGTCTGTTAGACTAGTTGTGGCAAATTTGCGTCCTCTGAAAAGCGCCGTATAAAATCTCGCGATCGGGAAAAATATGGGAATTGACGAACGGCTGAAGAAGATTTTCGAATCCCTGCAGGATCTGACAACGGAAAAAAGGAATCCAAAAACCCGTTTTATAGATACCGCGCCTACTGTTGAAATCCTGGAGCTTATTAATAATGAAGACCAGTCGGTTGCGGCTTCGGTGGGTGGGCAAATACCGGCAATAGCGGAGGCGGTCGACCTTGTGGTTGACTCTTTTCGAAGGGGGGGAAGGCTTCTCTACTTCGGTGCCGGCACCAGCGGCAGGCTGGGCATACTGGATGCCGCCGAATGCCCTCCGACATTCGGCGCGGACCCGGCCATGGTCGTTGGAGTGATTGCGGGGGGAAGGAACACGGTTTTCCTGTCCCGGGAGGGCGTAGAGGATGATGAAAAAAAAGGAAAGGATGATGTCATTGAAAACCGCGTGTCCGAAACCGACACCGTGATCGGCATAACGGCCAGCAGGAGAACTCCCTACGTTATGGCCGCCCTCTCCGGGGCCCGCGCCCTTGGTGCATCAACAGTTTTGATCACATGCAATGAATCCGCGCCGTTGGATGTCGATGCGCAGATAAATATTATTGTCGGCCCGGAGGCGCTTGCGGGGTCCACGAGGATGAAGGCCGCAACAGCGCAGAAAATGGTGCTTAATATGATATCAACTGCGAGCATGATCGCAATTGGCAAAGTCTATGAGAATCTCATGGTGGATCTCAAGCCGGCGAGTGAAAAGCTGGTTGAAAGGGCGAAAGGCATAATAATGATGCAGACCGGGATCGGTTATGCACGGGCATCGGAACTTTTTGATGAATCCGGCCGCAGCGTAAAGACGGCCATACTAATGGCAAAACTCGATCTTGGCAGGCAAGAAGCCGAAAGCGCGCTGGCAAAAGCAGATGGTTTTCTTGCCCGTGCCCTGGGAGAAAGATGACGCCGATTGCAACATTGCATCCGTCCGTTGGGCGGCGCAAGCGCCTCTTCTTTTGCGCCGCAAACTTGAGGAGAGCCTGCTGGCTGATAGCGCTTCTGGGGGCCGGTGGTTGCGGGGGAAGCGACAGCGGCAAAAAGATTATACGTTTCTGGCAGTTCTGGGATAGTGCGGTCGTCGAACCGATGGCCAGGGAATACGAATCCCGCAATCCAGACGTACGAGTGCAAATAGAGCAGCTCACGTGGCAGACGGGTCTCGTGAAGATTCAGGCGGCGGTTGCCTCCGGAACTCAACCGGATGTTTGCGAATTAGGATCCACCTGGGTTCCAAGATTCAGTTCCGAAAACGTTCTCGAAGATATGACCCCTGTTTATCAAGAACTCGCGGACAGTTTCCTGATGTGGGACAGCGCCCGATGGCGGGGAAGGATCTACGGCCTTCCCTGGGTTCAGGGTTCGCGCGTACTTTTTTATAACCGCCGGCTCTTTGCACGGGCCGGCCTGGATCCCGATAAACCGCCTGATACATGGAGCGCTCTTCTCGAAGCGGCAAAGAGAATCGAAGAACTGGGTGGTGGAATCCACGGATTCGGAATGAACATGGGCGAGAGATACGTGCTTTATAAAAAATTCATGGCCCTTGCGTGGGGAAACGGGGGGCGCATTATCGACGCCGGTCTTGAGAAAGCGGTTTTCAATAGTCCGCCGGTACTCGAATGCATGCGGTTTTATATCAAGCTTGCCTCGTACTCCCTGAAAGAAAAGCAGGAAGTCCTGGATCATTATTTTAAAAGCGGAAAACTCGGTATGCAGATATCAGGGGCGTGGAATCTCAAGAATTATGCAGTTGAAGCCCCTGAGCTGGATTATGCCGTGGCGCTCGTGCCAAAACCGGACGAGGGGGGCTATCACAGCAGTTTTGCCGGAGCGGAGATGCTGGTAGTTTTCAAAAACTCGCAGTTAAAACCTGAATCCGTGAAATTTGCGCGCTTTTTGCAGTCGTATCCGCAGGCCAGGAAACTGTCCTTGAACGCTCTTAGTGTTTTTCCTGCAGCCAAAAAGGCGTTTCGGGACACATCTTTTACCGGCAATGAAAGACTGAGGGTCTTTATCATGCAGGCGCTGACCAGCCAAAGCCCCCCTGCGCATCCCCATTGGGTAAAAATGGAAGATACGATAAATGATGCGATAGAAAGCGTGCTGTACAATAAATCAACACCGGAAGAAGCCTTGAAAAAGGCCGATAGTGAAATCCAGGAAATAATAGATCAGTTCGAAGCCAAATAGCTTTTTGATCCCGGCAAACCGCCGCAGAGTCCGAGGAGTGGAATGCGCAAAATGAAATTAAAGCCGCCGTCCTTGATGTTCCCCTCCCGCGATAGTCATGTTATTTTATTCATCCTTCCCTGGGCGCTGGTGTTTTGCATATTCTATCTTTTTCCTTTCATCTTTTCTTTTGCCCTCGGTTTTTCTTCGTATGATCCGTTGAACGCGCAGAATGTAGCTTTTGTGGGCGCTTCAAATTTTACCCGCCTTGTGAAGGATCCGCTCTTTCATCAGGCTCTCAAAAATACGATAATCTTTGTGTTCGGAACCGTGCCCGTAACAACCGCGGCGGCGCTTGGGCTCGCTCTCTTATTGACGGGAAAGGTGCCGTACAAGGGTGTCTTCAAAGCCGGATTCTTTTTGCCTTCCATTCTGTCGATGGTGGTAATATCGCTGCTTTTCAAACTTTTTTATTCTCCGGGCGGGGCCTTGAACGGTATTTTAGGCGCCGCCGGCGCCGGGCAAAAGGGATGGCTTACAAATCCCCGCACCGCGCTGGGGGCGGTGATGCTGATGGACGTGTGGGCGGCGGTGGGCTATTACGCCGTTATTTTTTACGCGGCCTGCGAGGCCATTCCCAGGGAGCTCTATGAAGCCGCCGAACTCGAAGGAGCGGGAGCGGCCGCTGCCGCCAGGCATATCACCCTGCCGCTGCTCAAACCGGTTTTGAGCCTGGTCCTCGTAATCAATACCATACGATCATTCCAGGTTTTCATAGAAGTGTTTATTATGACGCAGGGAGGCCCCATGGGGTCTACAAACACACTGGTATTATATCTATATGACGTTGCTTTCCGGAAACTCGATTATGGATACGCCAGTGTGATTGCTTACGTAGTTTTCATGCTCTCCGGAATTTTCTCGATTTTGGCAATCAAACGAATGAAACCCAAACCCGCGGCTTTTTCTGGAGCATAGACGCAGGTGGAGATTCGACCGGGAACCGGGATTAATTATGCAAAGAAACAAGATAAAAAGCGCCGCCGCAGTGCTCTTGCTGATTCTGGTCCTTGCGGTTATGGTCTATCCTCTGGCCTGGATGCTCAGTATATCCCTGAGAACGGGAGATGGAGTGACGCTGAGATTCTACAAGGAAGTGTGGCAGGCGGGGCCGTTTGACAGGTATTTTTTTAACAGTATTTTCGTTGCTATGATTGTGGTAACGGGTAATATCATTTTCTGCTCTATGGCCGGTTATGCATTCGCCCGCTATGATATCCGCGGGGGAAGAATGCTGTTTTTCCTGGTCATATCCACGATCATGCTGCCAAAGCAGGTCATACTCGTGCCTATGTACATTATAATGCAGAAACTCGGAATACTGGATACCTACGGAGCTCTGACGTTGCCTTTTTTGGCGGATTCATTCAATATATTCCTGATCCGCCAGTATCTCATATCGATTCCTCCCGACTGCGAGGAAGCGGCAAGACTTGAAGGAGCGGGAGAACTGACCGTGCTTTTCCGCATCGTAATGCCGCTCATTAAACCGGCGCTTGCCGTTGTGGTCATACATACGTCCCTAATAAACTGGAATTCGTTTCTTTTTCCGTTTATACTCACGAACAGCACATCCATGCGAACGCTGCCGGTGGGGCTCGCAATGCTGTCACAAGGAGCCCACAGCATCGATTGGGGGCATCTGATGGCGGGGGCCGTTATTTCGGCTCTTCCTGTTTTGGCTGCATTTGTCGTTTTTCAACGCCGTATCATCGGCGGACTCACCGCCGGCATGACGCGCTAGATTGTCTGAATGATTTTCCCTGGAGAAAATAATGTGTGAAGCCGAAGGTTTTGGAGGTTTGTCGTCTAAAAAAGATTTGCTCGCGGTAGGTCTCATGTCGGGAACATCGATGGACGGTGTCGATGCCGCTCTGGTGCGTCTTAAAACGGCGAGAAATGATCCCGATCCCAAGCTGATGGCTTTCCACACCAGGCCCTATACCGGGGAGCAGCGGGACGCCCTGATGGAAACAGCGTCCGGACACCAGTGCACGGCTGAAGAGGTTGCGACATTGAACACAGGTGTTGCTGTAGCATTCGCCGACAGTTTTTTCGCAGTATGCAAGAAAGCGGGAGTCAAACCCGGCAGCGTAGACTTCATCGGTTCCCACGGACAGACCGTCGCTCATGTTCCGCCGGGGGACGGGGACAAGCTGATGACGGGTACGCTCCAATTGGGTTCGCCCGGGATGATTGCCGCGCTTACCGGTGTTACAACCGTTGGGGATTTCCGTTCGGGAGATATGGCCCTCGGAGGCCAGGGCGCGCCCCTCGTGCCCTATGCCGATTATCTGCTTTTGCGAAGCAGAAGATCCAGCCGGTGCATTCTAAATATCGGCGGTATCGCGAATATCACATATCTGCCGCGCGGCGGCGGAATAGAAGAAACCGCCGCGTTCGATACAGGTCCCGGGAACATGGTCAGCGACGCTATATTCAGGGGGCTCTATCCGGGTTCTGGTGAGTTTGATGCGCTGGGTATAAAAGCCGGATCGGGCAGGGCGAAAGAAAGTCTGGTTGAAAAATTCTTGGAGATGCCTTTTTTTTCGAAACAACCACCCAAATCCGCGGGGCACAGCGAATTTGGGGCTCACTTCGCGTGGGATTTTCTGGCCCGCGCCAGGGAAGCTGATATGAACCGCGAGGATACGCTGGCGTCGTCGCTGCATCTCACCGTCAGAAGCATCGCGTTATCCATAGATCGGTTCATAAAACCCTTGGGCGATATTGATGAGATTTTCGTGAGCGGCGGAGGTGCGAGAAACACGGCTCTTATTGAACTCCTTGGCCGTACGCTTGCTCCTATAGAAGTCGGAACCGTAGACGACCTCGGCGTTTCCGCGGAAGCAAAGGAAGCAATCGATTTCGCAGTCCTGGCCAGGGAAACTCTTTTCTTCAGAACGAACGTGATATCGCGAGTAACGGGGGCGTCCAAGGCTTTGGTTCTCGGTATAATCGCGCCGGGATCTGAAAAATAGCATGTTCGGATATGCGTCTTCCGCGCATTTATTTTCCGGGAAATATATTAAGCATGAAAAACATTCGTTCTCTGATCATATATTTGTTCGTTCCGATGCTCGCATCATGCTCTTCGGTCAGTACTATCAAACGCCCGGTGTCCGGAGCCGGCAGGGGCCGGATGCCTTTGATTCGCGTGCTTCTGGCTTCTTCGACAAAGTCACTTATGATCAAGTCGAAGAATGGGTTTAGCGTTCTTTCAGAGGGCGGCGAGAAACTCTGCAAAGCGAAGGGCGGGGAAAGGCTGATATGCGGCTCGAGCGGCGGGAAAATAGTTATCAGTCTCGAACCATCGGGGCGCGTTATCGAAGCGGGAAATCCGGTCAGCATAGAACCCAACCGCGCATCGGGATTGATTTATGGAGGGATCGCCTATGGCGGCGGTTTTATTATTTCGAAAGCTGCCGGCAGGCGGCTTGATCTTGTCAACACGCTGCCTTTGGAAGAATACCTGTATGGAGTAGTCCCAAATGAATTGGGAGTCCGCGGCCCCGACGAGTTTGCCGCGCTTGAGGCTCAGTCGGTGGCGGCCCGGACATATGCGTTATCACGAATGGCCTACAGACGGTCGGATATTTTCGATGTACATGCCGGCGTGCGCGACCAAGTTTATATGGGCTTGAAAAAAACCGGCAAGCTCGCGAAGGCCGCGGTGCGCAAAACCAGGGGCAAGGTTTTGGAATACAGGGGGGACCTTGCCAGAACATATTACAGTGCCAACTGCGGCGGGCATACTTCCGATATAGCTCTTATGTGGCCCGCGAGAGAGCCGGCTCCCTATTTATCCGGTGTCCTGGACAGGGCCCGCGGCCGAAAGAACGCTTTTTGCATCGGCGGCCGGCACTTTCGCTGGCGGTATTCTTACAGCGCCGGAGAATTGGGACGTCTTCTGCGCAAAACCATTCCATCGGTTCTCCATGTGCCGAAGCACCAGGTTGGAAGGGTTCGAGATCTTCGCATTGCAGCAAGGAGTTCATCCGGCCGCGTCGAGGCGTTGGAAATAATAACGACCAAACGCAGCTTCAATGTAGTCGGTGACCGCATTCGCTGGATACTGCTGGTTGATTATGACAAGGGACACATACTTCCGAGCGCCATGTTTTCTCTGAATAAGATCATGAACGGCGGACGTCTGTCGTTCGTGAGTATAACTGGGGGAGGCAACGGACACGGCGTCGGTATGTGCCAGAGTGGAGCCCTCGAAATGGCCAGGCTCGGTTACACATTCGAGATGATATTGAATCATTATTATCCAGGCTGCAGAATAAGCAAGAGATATTGAATTAAGGAAAAAAATTGACCGACGCGCTCACGCCCGAAATCAAGTTTCAACTCGTAAGGAAAATCGAAAACCATAAGGTTCTCGCTCTTACCGGTAAGACTCTGCTTGTCCATGAAAAAAAATATCTAGAGTTTCATAAACCCGCCGGCGTGATTTTATTCGAACGCAATGTTTCCAACCTGTCGCAGCTGGGCGACCTGATCACCGCCGTAACGGAAGCGCTCGCGGACGGAGGCTTCGATCCCCTGATAATGACCGACCACGAGGGCGATCTCGTAAGCAGCCTTAAAAATATAATCGGTGTTCCTCCATCGCCCCTGGCTCTCGCGTCCGCCGGTGATCCCGCTTTCGTGCTGGATGTGGCCCGGGCCACCGGGGCGATGATGCGTAAGCTTGGCATTAATACGGTGTTAGGGCCATCAGCCGATTGCTGTTTCGATCTGTGCAGTCCGGTTACCGGTCTCAGGACTTTTGGGGCCGATCCTGGGAGCGTCGGAGAGTATGTTTCACAGATGATAAGGGGTTACCACGAAGCGGGGCTCATCGTATGCGTGAAACATTTTCCCGGGCACGGCTCGACCGCCCAGGATTCGCATACCGCGCTTCCGGTCGTTAATAAATCCATGGCAGAACTCAAAGCCGAAGACCTGGTGCCTTTTGCCGGAGCTTTTGAAGCCGGAGCCGAGATGTGCATGATGTCCCATATCGCTTTCGATATCGGCCGGGAAAACAGCGGAACATGTCCTGCGAGTTTTGATAAATATATTATTGGGGAAGTGCTTCGAAAAGATATGGCATTCGGCGGAGTTGTGATAACGGATGCGCTTGAAATGGCCGGCGCCAGAGAACACGCGCGCGGCACTTATGGGGGTCTGACCGGAGGATTGGAAAGGCCGCTCCTTGCGGGCGCGGACATCCTGCTTTTGAGCGAGCCTCTTCCCGAGCGCCTGACCGTCGGTGAAAACGGAGATTCGGTAATGTCGCTCAATGTTATGGAAACGATCATCAAGACCCTCGACCGTGTCGTTGATAAAAGCCGAATAGAAAAAAAGCTCAAAGATGCCGCGGATAAAATCGAAGGGCTGGGCAGCATGCTCGACCTGCTGGAAACGTCCGCAAAGAGGATAAACCGTCTTCGGCGCAGAGCGACGCACTGCGCTCCGCCCCCCAGGGAACCTGATAGAGGCAAGGTGATAGATCTCAGCAATTATCCCGCCAGACCCGGAATATACATGACCGCCGCGGAAAGAAGTATTGCATTGGTGCGCGATCCCGATTGCTTCGTGCCAGCCGCTATGGGTGCAAGTAACGTTCTCATGCCGGTAGTGTGCGATCCTGGAGGCCCGATCGGCTCGCAGGATCTGAATGCATTCATTGATATGCTCCTGCGGCATTTCGAATCATGGCAGCGAACCGGTATCGCCGTCGATTTTGTTATCGATCCTTCCGGTACGCCTCGCCCCGTGTTCGCTGAATCGAGGCGCAAAGGGGTGCATGAAGTTCTCGAAGATGTTCCTGACGATGCCGACGCCGTTATACCTGTATTTTCATCGCGCGGCTCTCCTCCAGCGGAGTTTTTGGACAGTTTCGCGGAATTTGCCGAGAGCAAAATGTCGCCGCTTGTTATCGTTACCGGATGGCCGCTCATAGAATGGATACCCAAGACTATAGGGGTAATGGTCACCTTCGGCTCCGGCCCCGAGGCTGCCTCGGCGGCCGCAGGCGTGATGTCGGGCAAGATCGAAGCAAGGGGCCGCGTGTCTCATATATGGCGAAAAGGCGGCCGTTAGGGAATAAGCCCGGTTTGGAATACGTTCGAGCGCATCAGTTTGTCCTGGCGGTACCGAGATCCGTTTCTTCCCGCCCTGCGCACACCGTTAACTTCCCGGCCGCACATACTGTTTGCATCGTTCGCGAAATTTTCATAAAACCTTTTTTTATTTAGGGTTTGCCGATTGACAACGGCCGTTTGGTATGTTAAATTATGGCTGGTTTTGCGCCCCTAAACAGGCTCAAAATGAAACACAGCATCTATCTATTATGGCGGGGTCGTAGTTCAGCTGGTTAGAACGCCGGCCTGTCACGCCGGAGGTCGCGA
>CAZZKJ010000044.1:0-20634 GCA_964654695.1 uncultured bacterium
GAGCGGGAGCGCCCCCATGCCGTCGCCCGGCCGTGCCTCATTGTGCCGCGCGGGTACCCCATCGATGCCACCCGCTGTGGATTCCGGTCAAATGTCTTTCAGCGTAATCGAATCCATCAGCGCCGACATTTTCTTGTCGAACCCGGAAAGATTTTTTCGAATCGTACACTTCTTTATATGCTCGCAGTCCATGTCCCGGCTTTTGCAGGCAAGAAAATGCACCGGACCGTCAATAGCCTGTACGATATCCTTGAGGCTTATGCACGAAGGGTCTTTGGCGAGCTTGTAGCCGCCTCCGCTTCCATGATGGGATTCGATTATGCCGTTCCCGGCCAGTTTCTGAAGAATTTTTGCAAGCAAATCAGGAGGGAGATCATATTTCTCGTAGATCTGGCGGGCGTTCGCCAGGCCTCTGTTTTGCCCCGATGCTATGAACTTCAGGGCGATAAGGGCGTAATCCGCTTTCTTTGACAGTCTGAGCACGCTCTGCTCCCTGTTATCCGTCCTTGACCCGGGTTGTTATTTCTGCACCATCTTCAGTATCTCCTCTACGATATGCGGATTTGCAAGTGTTGTCACATCGCCAATGTCCCGCCCGTTGGAAATAGCGGTGAGCACCCGGCGCATGATCTTGCCCGAACGGGTCTTGGGCATATCGTGGACAATATAGACATTTTTCGGCCTGGCGATTTTGCCGATAGTCGTTTCGATGGCTTTGGTTACATTATCCTTTATGGATTTTTTCGGTTTGAGTCCGGGTTTGAGAGACACGTATATATCCGGGACCTTGCCCTTGATCTCATCGGCCACTGGCACAACCGCCGCCTCGGCGATCTCTTTGACATCCAGGCATGCGGACTCCAATTCCTTGGTGCCCAGGCGGTGGCCGGCAACGTTAATCACATCGTCGACCCGCCCCAGTATCCGGTAATAGCCGTCAGAAGCTTGTACTGCCGCATCCCCGGAAAAGTACGGCCAGTCCCGCCAATCCTTGCTGTTCTTGTCCCTGCAGTATTTGGCAAAGTACTGGGAAACATAGCGATCCCTGTCTCCCCAAATAGTCTGAAAGATACCCGGCCAGGGGTTGCGTATACATATATTCCCCGCCCGGCCGTCGCCCTTTTCGATTTCACCGCCGTTCTCGTCGTAGATCACCGGATGTATCCCCGGCATGCTCGGTCCCGCGCTTCCGGGTTTCATGGGATGCAGTGCGGGCATGGTGCTGCACAAGAAACCGCCGTTTTCGGTTTGCCACCAGGTGTCCACTACGGCGGCTTTTCCCTTGCCGACCTCGTGGAAATACCATCTCCATACTTCGGGTTCAATCGGTTCGCCTACCGTTGTCATATGTTTGAAATTGAAATCGTATTTTGCCGGCTCATCCGGCCCGGCTTTTCTCAGCATCCTGATCGTCGTTGGGGCGGTGTGAAAAATATTTACGTTCAGCTGTTCGGCGATTCTCCACGGCCGCCCGGCATCTGGATAAGTAGGGACTCCTTCGTACATTACGCTGGTGGCGGCGAGGGCCAGCGGCCCGTAGACTATGTATGAATGCCCGGTTATCCATCCGATGTCCGCCATGCACCAATAAACATCTTCGGGATGTATATCCTGGACAAATTTGGATGTACCGGCGACGTATGCCATGTATCCGCCGGTGCCGTGCTGGCAGCCTTTGGGTCTGCCCGTGGTCCCGCTGGTATACATGATGAAAAGCGGATCTTCCGCCGGCATTGCTACCGGTTCGATGCGCTTGGTCTTGTATTTCTTCAGCAGATCGTCCATGAAGTAATCGCGGCCTTCCTGCATGGGAGTTTTGGAAAGGTATTTATCAGCGTAACGTCGCCATACGAGCACTTTGTCGACGGCCTGTCCTTCTTGCCCGGATACCGCGGCCGCGGTATCCGCTTTTTCCTTATGATCCAGCATTTGTCCGTTCCTGTGATATCCGTCTATGGTTATGAGGACTCTGCTGCCGGAATCGGCAATGCGTTCGCCGCAGGCTTTCCCGCTGAATCCTCCGTATACTTCGGAATGAATAACGCCCAAACGCGCGCACGCAAGCATGGTTATGGGAAGTTCGGGTACCATCGGCATGTGCAGTGTTACTCGGTCACCTGCTTTGAGGCCGCAAAAATCCCGAAGCAGTGCCGCCAGCTCATTTACTCTTATGTACAGTTCCTGGTATGTAAGAACTGTGTGTGGCTCATCTTCCGGTTCCGGAACATAAATAATCGCCGCCTTATTTTTGTATTTATCCAGATGCCTGTCCACACAGTTGAAGCTTGCGTTTATTTTGCCGCCCACGAACCATTTCCAGCAGGGTGCGTCACTGGTGTCGAGCGTCGTGTGCCAATACTCATACCATGTTAAAAGGTCGGCGTATTCCTTGAAACATCCGGGGAAATTATCCAAACTGAAGCGGTGATATATGGATGGATCGACCATATTGGCCTGCGCTATAAACTCTGCCGGAGGATGGAATTTTTCCTCTTCCTGCCAGTGAACCGCTATTTGCGCTTCGTTTATTTCTGCCGCGTCTTTTTCTTTCATGGTCTACCGTCCTTTTTGGATCTTTGTTTCGAGTTCAATGAAACCGTTCATTAAAATCAGGCCGGTTGTTTTCCGGTGAACGGACAAGGGCGGCCGCGCCCCGGCCGGTATTATTATACTCCATATTCGGGATATCATATTAATCGTTTTTTTGCGGCAAAAAGCTTTTCACTCTCGTCCCGGGAGGGCATGTGTGCCGGCCTTTCGCCTGCTTTCTTTTTCGCCGGAGATTTGTTATAGTTTTATAATATTAGAAGTTTCTCGTTTAAACCGCGCTCCGCCGGTTCGGACCGCGCGGCAGCCTGTTGCAAAGATTAAGCCATGAATTACAAAGTCGCATTTGAAACCCTGGGATGCCGGCTCAACCAGGCGGAGACGGCCAGCCTCCACAGGTCATTTATTGAAAAGGGCTGTCATATAGTGGAGAAGAGCGAAGAGGCCGATCTCTGCGTGATTAATACCTGCGCCCTGACATCGCAGGCCGCTTCCAAGTGCCGCAGGAAGATAAGGTCGGTCATGACCCGCAACCCGGATGTCTGCATCGCCGCCGTCGGCTGCTACGCGCAGACGGACACCGAAGTTTTGAGGGAAATCCAGGGAGTGGACTATATAATTGGAACGGCGGACAAACTTCGCCTGGCTGAGATAATTCCCGAGCCTTCCAAACTTCCAGAAGCGATAGTAATCAGGAGCAGGATTCCCGGCGGGAGTTTCAAGATCGCACATTCAGGATTCTACCCCACCCATACGCGCGCTAATATTAAAATCCAGGAGGGCTGCGGTTTCGTCTGTTCATTCTGCATAATCCCAAAAAGCCGCGGCCCGGCCCGGAGCAGGGATTTCGATGATATTCTGGCGGAAGCCGGGCATCTCGCCTCCGAAGGCCATAAGGAAATTATTATTACCGGGATCAACGTGGGAACGTACCGCGACGGAGAACGCGGGATCAGCAGCCTGGTTAAAAACATGTCGTTGCTCGAGGGCGTCGAACGCATCCGCTTGAGTTCGATCGAACCCACCACAATAGATAAGGATCTTTTCAAACTTATGAACGATGGCGGGTCTTTATGTCCTTATCTTCACGTGCCCCTCCAGAGCGGAGACGATCGTATTTTAGAGCGAATGCGGCGCAGATACACGGTTGGCGAATTCAAAGAGTTCATCGGCACGTATATTAACACGGTGCCGGGCGCAGGTTTGGGAACGGATATAATGGTGGGATTCCCCGGCGAGGATGAAAAGGCATTCAAACGTTCCTGTGAAATCATAGAGGGCCTGCCGCTTACGCATGTGCATGTTTTCAGCTTTTCAGCGCGGAGCGGAACGGGAGCATATCTCATGAAGGACAGGGTTCCCGAACATGTGATAAAGCGCAGGAGCGAGAAGATGCACGAGATAGCCGCTCGAAAAAAGTTCGAATACTACCAAAGCCTTATCGGCCGCGCGCTGTGGGTGCTTTTCGAAGAACGCGACAGCGCCGGATTCTGGACCGGCTTCTCTGATAATTACGTGAAGGCCGCCGTGGATTATTCGGACGATTTATCCAACCGCATGGCGCATGTAAAAGTGACGGCGGTTGAGAACAGGTCCGCAAGCGGCTGCGTGCTGGCATCGGGACATATTACCAATTTTCCAGGCACTGACTCTTTATCATGAAAAATAGCATGAACGTTTATATAGAAACTTACGGATGCCAGATGAACGAATATGATTCCGAACTGGTGCGTTCCATATTGACGGGCGGGGGATTTTCGCTGACGGATAAGGCCGCCTCCGCCGATATCGTATTGTTGAATACGTGTGCGGTGCGCGAGAACGCTCATTTAAAAATATACGGGCGGCTCCAGGAGCTGAAACATGTCAAAGCCGCCGGCCGGCAGTCGTTCACCGTAGGCATTCTCGGCTGCATGGCGCAAAACCTCAGGGACGAGCTTCTTGATTCCCACCACGAGATAGATTTCATAGCCGGGCCCGACGGCTACCGCGATCTTCCGCGTCTAATAATGGAGGCCCGCGCCGATGGCGCCAAGGGCCGGGCCCTCAAGCTGTCCCGTACCGAAACCTATACGGGAGTCAATCCCTTGAGAACCGGAGGAGTAAGCGCCTGGATAGCGGTTATGCGCGGCTGCGATAATATGTGCACATTCTGCGTGGTTCCATACACGCGCGGCCGCGAGCGAAGCCGCGATCCTGAAAGCATCGCGTCCGAAGTCCGGATTCTGGCTGCGGAAGGATTCAAACAGGTTGTTCTTCTCGGTCAGAACGTGAATTCATACCGTTTCGGCGGCCGAGGGTTCGCGGAGTTGGCCGGGATGGTGGCCGGCATCGACGGAATAGAGCGTGTTCGTTTTACATCGCCGCATCCCAAGGATTTTCCCCGTGAGTTAATTAATTTAATTGCAGAGCATCCGAAACTCTGCAGGCACATTCACCTGCCCCTGCAAGCCGGCAGCAACCGAGTGCTCGAGTTGATGAGACGCACTTACACCTTGGAAGAGTTCAAAGAACTAACAGGCGAAATACGCGCAGCAATTCCGGGGGTGTCCATAACCACGGATATCATCGTAGGATTCCCAACCGAAACGAATGCGGATTTCGAGGACACTTACCGGGCCATGGAGGACCTTCGCTTCGATGCGGCGTTCATTTTTAAGTATTCTCAACGCAAGGGAACTTATGCCGCACGGCATTATGCGGACGATGTTGCAGCTGAGGACAAAACCGCAAGGATTGTAAAACTGGTTGACCTGCAAAAAAACATCACAGGCGAAATAAATAAAAGTCTCGTCGGCCGGACATTTGACATCCTGGCCGAAGACGTATCTAAAAAAGAGTCTTCATTTTTTACTGGAAGAACCGACACGTTCAAGACGACGGTTTTTCAGCGTGCCGGACATTCGATAGGCGACATAGTGCCGGTTACAATCGTCTGGTCCAGGGGAGGTACTCTTTATGGAACGGGAACGGCGGCGAATGCGGAAATTTAGTACGGGAAAATTTAATCAACGAAATCGGAATACCATGGCTACTATAACGGTGCGAAAGCAAAGTATAAACAAAACAAGGAGAAAAACCGGGGGGAAAGCTATGACAGATGAAATG
This sequence comes from uncultured bacterium, assembly GCA_964654695.1. Classification (GTDB taxonomy): domain Bacteria; phylum Krumholzibacteriota; class Krumholzibacteriia; order WVZY01; family WVZY01; genus CAZZKJ01. The sequence continues at coordinate 5,656 of CAZZKJ010000044.1, forward strand.
TGGGCGCTGGTTTTCGATAAAGGCAAAGATGTATGGGATAAAACCAGGGGATTGAGAAAAGCCCGGGTGCCCAAACCTGTCATAGACGAAAGCAGGAATCCCCTGGATGCGGGCAAAGTAATAGTCAAAGTTATATATTCGGGTTTTTGCGGCTCGGACCGGGGCATTTGGTTCAGGCAATCGTTCAAAGGAATGATCTACAGCTCTCTAAAGAGTGAAAAGAAAACCGCGCGCATCCTGGGTCATGAAATGCTGGGTGAAGTGGTGGAAACCGGATCGGTCGCCCGAGAGCGTTACGGTTACTCGCCTAAGGATATTGTTTCGACGGAGTCTCATATCATATGCGGAAAATGCAGACAGTGCCTGATCGGCGATACGCATGTATGCAGCAATGAGCAGATTATCGGCATAACACTCGATGGATGTTTCGCGGAATACATCAAACTGCCCGCTGAAGTGCTATGGAGAACGAATCCGAAGAAAATAAGGAAAAAAGTGGGCTGCCTGCAGGAGCCTTTTGGAAATGCCGTGCATGCCAGCACAAAAGTAGATCTTCGGGGAAAAAGCGTGGCGGTATTCGGCTGCGGAACCATCGGACTCTTCACGATTCTGGTCGCACGCGCGCTGGGTGCTTCCAAAGTCATCGGCATCGAGCCCAATGATGCCAACGCGGATATGGCGGAAGCGCTGGGCATAAACGATATGGTTCGGTTCAAGCCGGGCAAGGATACGTGGAAAAGCGATCCCGATATAGTCGAGCGGGTCAAATCAATTGGAGAAAACGGCGTAGATGTCGCAATTGAAATGTCCGGTTATAACTCGTCGGTAAATAATGCGATTCGCTCGGTTCGGCGCGGAGGCGAAGTTGTCTTGTTCGGACTCAAGAGCGGGACTTTCAAAATAGAGGAATTCTCGCGTATGATCGTGAGAGGAGTAGATATCCACAGCGTAATCGGAAGGCGTATTTTCGAGACGTGGGATCTTACAAAAAACCTGCTGGAATCGAAAGAAAACGGTATTCAAGATAAAATCTACAATATTATCCTCAACAAAGGCAGGGATACCGTGATGCATATTGATGATTATGACATAGATGATTTCGAGAAGTGTATAATGAACCACCCTAAAATTATCATACATTGGTGACGGCACCGAATACACACACCTCTTTTTTCCGTTTTGATAACCGGGAGGAGCAGGAAATGTACGGTAGAGTAAGAGATAATTTGACGAAAGAACTGGATGGCATCAGGAACGCGGGTCTTTATAAGGATGAGAGGGTGATCCTTGGTCCGCAAGCGGCAAAAATAAAAGTTCGAAGCGGAGAGGTTATAAATTTTTGCGCCAACAATTATCTCGGTCTTTCCTCGCATCCGCGTATAATCGAAGCGGCGCACAAAGGTCTGGACGAATGGGGCTACGGCATGTCGTCGGTGCGGTTCATTTGCGGCACCCAGGATATTCATAAGAAATTGGAAAGGAAAATATCGGATTTTCTCGGTATGGAAGACACGATTCTCTACAGCTCGTGCTTTGACGCCAATGGAGGTCTTTTTGAGGCGCTTCTTGGCGAAGAGGATGTAATAATAAGCGATGAACTCAACCACGCCAGCATCATCGACGGCGTGCGTCTCTGCAAGGCCGGCAGGAAGCGCTATCGCAACTGTGACATGAAGCATTTAGAGGAAATACTCAATGAGTGTGCCGATTACAAAACCAGATTGATAGCCACCGATGGAGTGTTCAGCATGGACGGTTTCATAGCAAGGCTCGACGATATATGTTCTCTTGCCGAGAAATATGACGCACTGGTGATGGTGGACGATTCTCACGCAACCGGTTTCGTAGGCAGAACGGGACGGGGGACTCACGAACATCGCGGCGTGATGGGCGGCGTGGATATAATCACCTCAACTCTCGGCAAAGCCCTGGGGGGGGCTTCGGGAGGATTTACAAGCGGCCGCAAGGAAATCATCGAGTTTTTGCGGCAGCGCTCCCGCCCCTATCTTTTTTCAAACACGCTTACGCCTTCTATTGTAACGGCGGCCATGGCTGCCCTCGATCTGCTGGAAGAAACCACCGAACTTCGCGATAAGCTCGAAGATAATACCTCGTATTTCCGGGCGGAGATGGCGAAAGCGGGGTTCGATATCAAGGAGGGATCCCATCCGATAGTTCCGATCATGCTGGGGGATGCCAGGCTGGCTCAGGATATGGCCGGGGATCTTCTGGATGAAGGTATATACGTGATCGGATTCAGTTATCCGGTTGTGCCGAAGGGACAGGCAAGAATCAGGGTTCAGATATCGGCGGCGCACACGGTGGAGAATCTGGACACGGCGATAGACTCGTTCAAGAATATTGGAAGAAAGAAAGGGATTATTTCCTAGCGAACCGGTTCCGGCGATATTCGAAGCGACCATTCCCGGCAGCTAAACACGGCGGCGGATCTCGCGCTCCAGTTCGTCGACCAGGTCTTTTTCCGGCACCTTGCGGACGATTTTCCCCTTTACAAAAATGAGTCCGGCCCCATCGCCCCCGGCAATGCCGAAATCTGCTTCTCTGGCTTCCCCGGGCCCATTTACCGCGCATCCCATAACGGCGATGTTGATTGGTTTTTTCAAATCGAAGGTACGTCTCTCCACCTCTTCCGCAATGCCCACCAGGTCCAGATGGTTCCTCGCGCATGTCGGGCAGGAAATAATTCGCGGAATCAAAGATCGCAGTTCGAGCGAAGCCAGAATTTTCCAGGCCGCTCTTATTTCCTCTTCCGGATCCGCCGTAAGGGAAACCCTCATTGTATCTCCGATTCCTTCGTTCAACAGCACTCCCAACCCGACGGACGAGTAGATCATGCCGCTTATCCTGGTGCCGGCTTCAGAAATACCGATATGCAGCGGATAGTCGCATTCATTTGCCGCCAACCTGTAGGATTCAATAGTAAGGGGGACGCTCGAACCTTTGAGCGACAGAATTATATCGTTGAAATCGAGGTCTCTCAATATGCGTACATGACGCATAGCGCTCTCGAGTAGGGCCTGGGCGGTTGGGTGCTCGTATTTTGCGAGAAGATCTTTTTCGAGTGATCCGGCGTTTACTCCTATGCGAATTGGAATGCCGCAGGATTTGACTTTTTCCACGACTTTTTCCACCCGGTCTAAGGAGCCTATATTCCCCGGGTTGATTCTCAGCTTGGCAATACCTGTATCACAGGCTCCAATGGCCAGGCGGTAGTCGAAATGAATATCCGCAACCACAGGCATGGCAGTTTTGGGTATAATCTTCTCGAGCGCGAGAACACTGTCCTTATCAGGAATACCTATGCGAACGATATCGCACCCGGCGTCCTCGATGCGCTTCACCTGGTCAAGCGTGGATCGCCAGTCGGTCGTGGCCGTTTTGGTCATAGATTGCACCGATATGGGCGAGTCTCCTCCGACGGGGATCTTGCCCACCATTATCCGTCTGGTTTGTCTGCGTTCGATCATTATAAGTATTGTTGAATCAAATAGATCATGGCAGTTTAAGCCTGAAACTATGGTTATTGTTATACGGCGCCGGTAATAAGAATGTCATAAAAATATTAGCAGAGACTCCGGCACCGGACAAGGCTCATCGGCATCAATCTATTAATCAAATGACGTTCTAATATTCATCACGTACTTCAATGCATCCAATGTTCTCCAACCAAACCAAGCCAGCATGGTTCCATCCATCGGCAATACGCGTGGAATGTTCTCTCCGGCGAGAAAAGCGTTTTCGATTTCAGCTATTTGGTTCCTGTCGAAACGGTAAGGTTCGTCCGGCAGAAATATTACTTCGGGCTTCAAAGATTTGATTTCTTCGAGCTCGAGCCTGGGATAGCGCGGGCGCACGTTGTCTATTGCGTTTGTGAATCCAAAGGCTCCCAGAAGACCGCTGATATATGAATCGGGCCCGGCGGCCATCCAGGGTTTCCTCCAAATCAAACAGAGAGAGCGGACGGGACGGCCCTCGCGGAAGCGCTTCGATTTATTAAAGAACATCTGGAATCTGTCAATCCAGGCTTCCCCAATTTTACCGCACCCGGTTAATGTCGCAAGGTCAACTACCGTTTTGACCGCTCCTTCGATGGTCTTGGGAAAGGTTATAAAAACTTTGCAGTGTTTCTTTAATATATCAATATCCTTTTCCTCATTCTCTTCCGCGTTGGCTATGATAAGGTCCGGTTGTTGTGAAAGAATGGCGCTTATCGAAGGATTCTTGGTGCCTCCGATTCGGGGAATTCCGGCCAGTCGATTCTGAGGATGAATACAGTATTTAGTAATTCCTGCGAGTCTCGCGCGCGCTCCCATGAGAACCAGCGTCTCCGTGAGGCTGGGCACCAGAGACACGATCCTGGAAGGCTCCCGCGTGAAGGCGAGTTCGAATCCCAAGTCATCTGTGATATCAATAATCATGTGCACCTGCTCTGGAAAGGATTTATGTTATAATAAGAAAAAGGAGGCAACAAATCGACATAAACAATGACACCATATCAGCGCGGGTGAACCGACGCCCTCCAAGAGAGAGCCCGATGCCATTAAGGGTGTAAAGCATGAACCCACAAACAGCGCTAAAAAGAATCCCTCATGAGTGCGGGGTATATCTTTTCAAAGATGAAAAAGGCACAATCATATATGTAGGCAAAGCCAAAGATCTCCGCAGCAGAGTCGGCAGTTATTTTCGTTCCGGTGCGGACGGCCGCCATCAGATTAAGTTCATGCTTCCTCGGGTGAAGACCATTGATTTTACGATCACGGAAACCGAACAGGAAGCTCTTATTCTCGAGAATAATCTGATAAAAAAATTCAGACCCCGCTACAACATTTTTCTGAAAGACGACAAAACCTACGTCAACCTGAGATTAAACATCGATCATCCTTACCCCCGGATCACTGTTGTCCGCAACCCGCACAAAGACAGGGCCAGGTACTTCGGCCCCTTCGCATCGGCCGGTGCAGTACGGAGGACGCTGCGCATTGTGGGAAAGGTGTTCCCCCTGCGGCTGTGCAGCGATTCCGAACTCAGAAACAGAAAGAGACCCTGCCTTTATTACGATATAAAAATGTGCCCGGCGCCCTGCGTAGATCTTATTGATCCGCAGGAGTACAAAGAAACCGTAAACAAGGTAATAATGTTTTTAAAAGGCAAGAACAGCGAACTTATAAAATCACTTAAGGATAAGATGGATCTCGATTCCGCTGAGAAACGCTATGAAGAAGCGGCAAGAGTGCGCGATAAAATATGGGCGCTGCAAAGAACCATAGAGAAGCAGACAATTACATCGCCGCAGCGTGCAGAACGGGACGCTTTCGGTGTCTACCGAAAAGATAAAAGAATGGTTATCAAGAGTCTTTATGTAAGGGACGGCAAGATATCCGGCAGTGATACATTCGTGTTTGCCAATGCCGATCTTCCCACCCCAGAATATCTCGCGTCGTTTTTAAGCCAGTATTATCAGCGGGGAGCAGTTATTCCGGAAGAAATTCTTTTGTCGGAAAAGATCGAAGAATCCGCAGCCCTCGTTAAACTGCTGTGCCAACAAAAAGACGGCGCAGTTAGAATCATCAGGCCGCAGAGAGGCGAGCGAAAAGCCCTGCTAAGAATGGCGGAGAAAAATGCCCGGGCGGCTTTCGAAGGCAGAATGGAGCCCCTGCAAAACAGGGAACTGCTTAAAGATTTGCAGTCCATGCTCGAACTCAAGAATTTTCCGCGCAGGATCGAGTGTTTCGATATCTCCAACATTCAAGGCGAAGATGCTGTCGGTTCCGCGGTTACCTTCATTGACGGGGTCCCCGCAAAGCAGCTTTACAAGCGCTACCGTATTAAGACAGTTCAAGGTCCTGATGATTATGCGATGCTCAGGGAGGTGTTGGAGCGCCGGATATCGCGCGGGCTCAATGAAGGCGACCTTCCCGATCTGCTGACCGTTGATGGAGGCAGGGGGCAGCTAAATGCGGCGTTGAAAGTTCTGGAATCTTTGGACGCGTATGATTTGGACGCGCTGGCGATTGCAAAAGTCCGTGATGTGGAAAAAGGTAAGAAGATTATGGGAACAGAACGCATTTATACTAGTACGAATGCACAGCCTCTGCTTTTAGAAGGCAATTCCAAGGCTCTTTATCTTCTTGAGAGAATCAGGGATGAAGCGCACAGGTTCGCTATTGCATATCATCGAAATTTGCGAAAAAAACGGCTTACAGCTTCCATTCTCGATGATATTCCCGGCCTCGGCCCCCGTCTCAAAACGGCCCTGCTGGATCATTTTGGCAGCGTGTCAAGAATCAGGGCGGCGCAGGCAAAGGAACTGGCGGCGATAAAGGGAATCTCATCGGAATTGGCCTCCAGGATAAAGGGTTTTCTGGGCGAAGACTAGCCCGGGATAGCGCTTATTCAAATTCTTTTCCGTGCGGACGACCGAGCCCATATGCCCCGGAACCTGCTATAAGAGCTTGACATATCCGGCCGGGCCGCTTATCATTCAACCGTTACGGGAAATATAATCCACCCCACCAAAGGGAAGTATTGTTTCCCTGGATCTTACGACCCCTCAGAATCAAAACGAAATGGTTTCGCGAAGCATGACATCGATTGCCTGTATTTTATATCTGTTCAAGGAGGTTCTCTCTTGTCTGCTCTGAGAATATTTGGGCTCTGCCTTCTGACTGTACTGGCCATGGCGCTGTTGGCCTGCGATGATAACATTAATGTTGAAGGCCCTCCGCTTCCGCCGCAGCTCAACCTGACACGCTTTTCGGAGGCCGGCGGACTTCCCGATGATTCGGTTTATGATATCTTTACGGACATGCAGGGCAGAACCTGGTTCAGCACCGATCTCGGTATGGGAATGCTTGAGAACAACAACCTCACCAAATTCAATCAGGCGGACGGTCTGATTCATCCCAACTGCAGATCCATCCATGAGTTCGGCGGCAAAATATATATAGCTACGTGGGGAGGCGGTGTCGCAGTTTACGACGGCGCTGTGTGGAGTCACATCGACACGCAGGATGGATTGGTCGATAAGAAAGTTTTCAATATAGCATCCGATGATACTTCCCTGTGGTTCAGCACGCCGAGCGGCGCCACCCAGTATGATCCGGTAACAGGGAATTTCATAAAATTTATTGAGAAATCCCCTCCCGGGCAGTGGACTGTAAATAGAAAAGGCATATTCGTAAATACGGTTACATCAGCTGTCTCCGTGGGATCGAACTCGGGAAACTCTGAAATATGGTTCGGTTCCAAATATACCGGCATCACTGTTTGGCGACCTCTGACGGGCAGCGCGGTGTACTTCGATATGGATAACACCGCCATGCCGGGATTGGACATCAACGATATTTATTATAATGAAAAGGACGGCAAATTCTGGATCGCGTTTTCTAATAAAGGGTTGTCCTCCGTCGATTTGCAAAGCAGCACTTGGACTAATTATAATATGGTCGATGGACTTCCAAGCGAAGTCATTCATGCCGTAACTGCCGATTCCGCAGGCACTATCTGGGTGGCAACCAACAACGGTATCGCCGTGCAAAGCGGCGGCGGATTCAAAGGCTATACAACCGCGAACGGCTTGCCCGGCAGCCGGGTTAAGAATGTTTACGTCGATTCGGAAAACCACGTCTGGGCGGCTTTTTTTGACGCCGGGGCCGTGCGCCTCAATTGATTTGAGCATCATCTTCTCAAGCGAATCATATAATTCACCTGTAAGAAAAAACCGGAAAGCACATCGGACGCTTCCCGGTTTTTTTTAGTCGATTAACGAAATGGTTGGCTAGGTTATCACGAGATTCTTGGAAAAACGGGTTAAATTCTGGATCCCGTTTTTTGTTACCAGAACCGTATCTTCGATTCGCATTCCTCCCGCATCGGTGTAGTACAGGCCGGGCTCCACGGTAACAACCATTCCTTTCTGCAATTTCAACTTGTTCACGGCGATTCTGGGTGATTCGTGAATTTCCAATCCCAGGCCGTGCCCGGTGCCGTGAAAAAATCCCTGCATGCGTCCCTTGATATTGCCGGTAGGAAATCCTCGCTTGTTGAAAAGATCCAGGATCGATTCATGTATCGGCCGGGTTTTCGCACCGTCCCGAATCATGCTGAGCCCCAACCGCTGGCCCTTAAGAACGGCGCGGTACATATTCTTTACTTTTTCAGAAGGAGTGCCGCGGACAACCGTCCGGGTAATATCTCCGAAATACCCGCTTTTAAGGGAACGGGGGAAAATATCAATGATTACGGGTTGATGGGCTTTTATGGGGCCGGAACCTTCGTTGTGCGGATCGCATCCCTGCTTGCCTGGAGCTACAATCGTGCCGATGGGGATATAGCCTCTGGCGAGTATGGTGGTATTGATTATTTCCTTGAGCTTTTCAGATGTAAGCTTCCGGCCTTTATAAAATAGGAATCCGTTTTTTATGCGGCTTTTTTTCAGGGTTTCCATTGCCAGGCGCATACCTGATTCGGCGGCTCTCATTGATTTTCTTATCTCTTTTACTTCGTCGGCACTCTTTATCAAACGCGCGGGAAAGAAAGGATCGCGTTTGACAGTGACTTTTATTTTTCGTTTCCTGAGAACGTCCGCAAGGCCGACAGGAAAATTTTCAGGAACGGATACCTTTCGTATGCGAAAATCTTTCAATACTTCAGCTATTATGTCAGCTGTCTCCGGAGTATTGCCGAGGCGCTTTTTTGCGAGTTCTGTGTAACGGGTAAGCGAAAGAACTCTATGAACGCTGGATGAAGCTTTCGCCCTGTCGATCTCCAGGTCGCTCATGACCATGATGCGGCGTCCCCGGGGAGTGCGAAAGAATATAAACGGATCGGGAGCGAAAAAATCAGTGGCGTAGAGAATATTCGCGTCCGTTTCGCTGTTTGCATACAAAAGTATTGAAGTGCTCCCGCGCTTGGCCGGTTTTATCTTATTCATCGAGATTCCTTTCTCTTTTGTAATGTTCCGCAGTATGAGCATCAAAATCATCTCTTATATTGATTCAGGATAAAAATGATTGCAGCTTTATTCTTCAGTGTAAAGGCTAATTTGGCCCGTATCTCGCCGGCGGTGGTGTGCCTGGGGCATTCCATGAATCACTTGCGAACTTGCCCGGCGGGCTATATCCTATAAGGAAGGATTAACCTGCTTTTGTCGGCTTTTTTTAGCAGCGGAGCCGCCGTTCATCCACGACCTCAGGCTGTTTAATGAAACGAATTTTTTACTTCTGGAGCAAAGATGAGAATTGATTTACACGTTCATTCCACTTATTCCGATGGAATATACGCTCCATCCGCGCTGGTTGAGCTGGCGGTCGGCAGGGGGGTTTCTGCATTGAGCCTCGCGGATCATGACTGCGTAGACGGCATAGAAGAAGCCAGGAACGCGGCCCGGGATACCGGTATTGCGATAATTTCCGGCGTGGAACTCAGCTCGGAGTTCCAGCAAAAAGATCTTCACATCCTCGGGTATGCTTTTGATGAAAACAACGATGAGCTCAAATCCATGCTGGAGCGGTTTCGCGACACCAGGCATAAAAGGGGATTAAAAATAATTGAGAACCTCAAGAAAATGGGGGTCGAACTGGATCCGCGCGAGGTGCTCGCAAAAAGCGCTGATGGCGCACTGGGCAGACCGCACATAGCCGAAACTTTGATTGAAAACGGCTTTGTGTCGAATCACTCCGAAGCATTCGCGAAGTTCCTGGGTGAGCAAAGTCCGGCATATGTTAAGAAACACAAGCTATCGCCTCAAGATGCAATAAAACGTATTCACCAGGCCGGCGGCCTGGCATTTATCGCTCATCCGGGGAATTTGCTAGATAACGGAATCCAGGATTTGATGCCGTTCGGGTTCGATGGAATTGAGGTCGTGCATCCGAATCACTCCAACAGCGACACTGAAAAGCTCAAATCTCTGGCCGATAAATACGGCCTGCTCATGTCGGGCGGCACCGATTACCACGGATTTTCAGGGAGGGATATTCAGATCGGCGAGCTTGAACTGCCACAAGCATTGTGGGAACCATTAAGAAAGGAACTGGGGATAAGCGGTTAGCCATGCTTTTGGACCAATGTGGAAGATCAATAACTTATTTGCGTTTTTCACTGCTTGATAAATGTAATCTAAGCTGCGAATACTGCCGGCAGGACGAGCATCATTCTGAAATGGAAAATTCCATTGACCTCGGGAATATTACGCTGCTAATGGATGTATTTGTTTCGCTCGGCATTAAGAAAATCCGACTTACCGGTGGAGAGCCTTTGCTGAGAAAGGATCTCGAAGAGTTAATAGCATACCTGAGATCTCTCTCTTTGGATCTCGAAATTGCCATCACTACAAACGGAGTGCTTCTCGAAGCGAAAACAGAAAATTTGAAAAGCTGTGGTTTGAACTCCATAAATATAAGCCTGGACTCGCTGAATCGAAGCAGGTTTACCGCCATTGTCGGCCGCGATTGCCTTGAAATTGTTTTGAAAGGAATCGACGCGGCCGCTGGGGCGGGATTCGACAGAGTCGGAATAAACGTAGTCGTTACGAGAAATGGAAATTACCGCGAAGTGAACGATTTTATTAAATTCGCCGCGGAGCGCCGGATCAATATTCGTTTTATAGAATTGATGGAAACTTCAGCAACCGCCGCTTTTTTCAAGGATGAATTCGTTCCGTCCGATGAAGTAATTTCCAGGATAGCATCCAAGATCCCTCTCGTGCCCTATGAGAAAGCCGATGAGGAAACCGAATGGGTCGGAATGAAACAAATGAAATTTACGGGATCAACCGGTCTCTACGGCGAAAACTCCCGGGCAGCAGGGCCGGCCCGGTATTTTCGAGTCAAGGGAACGGGAAATGCGCTCGGCTTCATTTCCCCATACAGCGAAAACTTTTGTGATACCTGCAACCGAATTCGCCTGGATCACAGGGGCGTTTTATATCCCTGCTTGTTTTCCAGCGGAGTATGCGATCTTGGGGCAATAATAAAAAACGGCGCAGGCAAAGAAGAACTTCGCGAGATTGTAAAACTGCATGTAAAAGGGAAAAAACAGGCAAGACAAGATTACTTAGGCAGTGCTTCTGAAAAAAGGCCGGAGATTTTCAGACTTGGAGGATGAAAGCTTTGGGCGCACGGGATGACCCCGCGTAGGATATAGCATTATTGACAAAGAAGATGCGGTTATGAATAGTATCATACATGAAAGGAAAGTTATCCCCGATCGAATCCTCGCGATGACTGAAGAGGAGCAGATCTCGGCAGCTCTTGTTGAAAAGCAGGTATTAGGAAATGAACTCATCATGCTGGCACACCATTACCAGCGCGACTCCATAGTGAACATATCAGATTTCAGGGGAGACAGTTTTGCGCTTTCTCGGGAGGCCGCCAGGCGAAGGAGCTCTCGGTTCATAGTATTTTGCGGGGTTCATTTCATGGCAGAAAGCGCCAGAGTCCTGGCTTCAGATTTTCAAAAAGTTTTTATGCCTAACACATCGGCGGGCTGTCCAATGGCCGATATGGCGGACCTGGATGATGTGCTGGCGGCGTGGGAATACATGGAGCACTTTTTTAACGGCGAGAAAATTATCCCGGTTACCTACATGAATTCATCTGCGGCGATCAAAGCCTTCTGCGGGGAGCGCGGAGGAGCCGTTTGTACTTCATCAAATGCGCGCAAGGTGTTCGAGTGGGCCCTGGGGCAGGACGCGAGAATATTGTTTCTGCCTGATGAGCATCTTGGACGCAACACCGCCGATTCCCTGATGATTGAAGATAGCATGCAGGCGGTTTGGGATCCAAAGAAAACGGGCGGAGGCATATCAAAAACCAATCTTCACAAAAGCCGCGTGGTTCTATGGAAAGGATTCTGTCACGTTCATACGTATTTTACTCTCGAGCATGTTGAAGCTGCGCGGGTGAAGTATCCCGGAGCAAAGCTCATTGTTCATCCTGAATGCAAAAGAGAAATCGTGGCTGAAGCAGATTACGCAGGATCGACCCAATTTATGGTTGATTATGCTGCGGATGCCGGGTCGGGCGAACAGATTATAATCGGGACCGAAATCAACCTCGTGGCGCGTCTCGCGGAGGAGCATCCGGACAAAACCATAGTGCCATTGGCGAGGAGCCTATGCCACAATATGTATAAAATCAACCCGGCCTGGCTTCTTTTTACGCTCGAAAGTCTACGCAAAGATCAAAGCGCAAGCTTCTCCAATGAAATAATCGTTGAAGAAAAAATATCGGAAAACGCGGCGGCTGCTTTGAATAAAATGCTCGAGCTTGCCTGATTCAGTCGAGTACTCACGCGGACCCTTCATCGATGCCACCCGCGCTGGACGGGAAGCATCATTTTCGATCTTGGAGGCCGGATCCCCGGTCTTCGTTTCACCCGACGACGCGGTATTTCAAGAAAATCTCACTGCCGTATACGTTCTGCTTTACTAGTTCCAGCTTGACAACAGAATCCTTAAGAAAACCCCGCCCGTCGATCACAGTGGGTGACGTTTCACCGCCGATGAGAAGCGGAGCAAGTGTTATGTATATTTCATCCACAAGTCCGGATTTCAGGAATGAGTAATTTAACGCTCCTCCCCCTTCTAAGAGTATTTTCCTGGTTCCTTCCCTGTAAAGAAAAGACAAAACCCTTAAGGGCGAAACCTGCCGCGTAGGATGCACAATTATTCTGGCCAGCTTTGCATATTTTTTTATACGCCTGGCTCCGGCGCGCTCGGTTGTGAAAATAATCTTATCCGTATCGGGATGTTGAAAGAATTTCTTACCTGCAGGCAAGTCCAGGGTGTTGCTTATCACGATGTTTGCGGGTTGAGGGGGTTGTCCCATGGAGGTTCTCTGCTCCACGAGCTTTTTGCTGCGCACGATCAGCGGGAATCCGTCAACCCTGAAAGTTCCGGCTCCTATTATCACACTGTCGGAGGCGGCTCTGAGCTTGTTCATCAGTTCCCGGTCCTTTTTGGAACCCAGCGAGAAAGACTCGCGTCGGCTGGAGGAGATCTTCCCATCAACGCTCATCGCCATATTTATGGCAACGTGAGGTCTTCTTTTTGTTGTTTTCATGATTATTTATCCGGGTTTTTTAAAATGCGCCGTTAAGCTCAACAATGCTACCATAGTGGATTCTCCTATTGAATGGCCAATTTCTGATGGATTTTTTGTCAACGAAGCCACGAAGGGGTTTCGATAAGTATGATATTCAAACGGTATAACACGAGTTTAAGCAGTGGAATTTGAATGCGATACATATTTTTTCTCTTTCAACGTCCCTATGGGCATCTCTGGAATACTCTATGCGATAGAAAAGCCCTATGATGAACAAGCAGCCGAAATTGCTGGTTCTAGGTCTTGGCAGCACACTCCAGTCGGATTGTGGTGTTGGGATCTATGCGGCCAGGCGCATAAAAGAAATGGTGCCTCCGGATATCGTGAGCGTTAGGGAATCCGACCTGTCGGGCTTTAATATACCCGGACTTATCGATGGTTTCGATGACGTGATAATTATCGATTGCGTTGAAACCGACTTCGGAATCCCTGGAAATATTTATCGTTATAATCTCAGTGAACCGGACGGAGTCCGGGGCTGCCCGCCCCCCCTTCATACGGATATCGATATTTTGACAAACAGGAGTAATATCAATAATATATATATCCCGGAACGGATAATTCTATACGCTGTTGAAAGCGCCAGCACGCAGTGTTTCGGCAAAGGATGCACAAAAGAAGTCGAGCATATAATTCCCAGACTGAGCAAACTGATAGTTGATGAAATAAACCGCGAGTTGTCAATTCGCTAAAAGGATCCACAGCCTGTTGCTGCAGCCGAGTGCTAAGAATTCTCGGCGCATGGAATCTGGAGTCCCCATTGAAAACGCGCTTTTATGCTTTATTGGTCCATTAAGCAATGGTCCATTCCCAGGATTGCCAACTTGTCTTTTGTAAAGCCCGGGTTTTGCTAAAATGGCAGCGATTATCCTATTCAATGGGGAATAAAGCAAAATCCGCATCAGAGAACACGAATGTAACTAATTTTAACATTTGAGGTTGTGCGATTAAAGCAATGGAAACATCTCCATGTGCTTGATGGTATGGTACTTGCCAAATGAAATGACTAGGGGGCGCATATAGAGACACAATTTTATCGCTCCTGCTTAAACGGACCGATAGTCCTGTAATAGAATGAGATAGCCCGATAGGGATGGTGCCGTCGTAGCGCCGTGAGTGCGGCGGATTGAACGGGATAATGTGCGCGGGTGAGACCAGCGGGGAAAGCGGCTGATTCATCTCATACGTTTCATAGGATTGGGTTGGGTGCATAAGGCCTTGATAAAAATTGGGGCTTGTGAAACGAGATGAAGCTGCTTTTGGTCGACCGGGGTGTTTGAATGATCCTGTTCTGATTCCTGCGGGCTATCTTTTTTATTTCAGCCGTCTTCATCATCTCCGAACCGCTTGACCCGCGCCCTGCGCCCTTTTATCTTGATAAAAAGCTTACAGGCCTTTTCAAATGCTATTAGCGGCAAAGCGTAAATTGTACGTTTGAAGCCTGCGATGGAAAGTCCGGCAATAAAGTATATTTTTCCGGATGTAACCGTTGGGTCTGTTGTGATAGACTGTTCTGATATTGTTCAAGCGGGGGTGGCGTCGATGGAGTACCCTGCGGCGCAGTTTTTCACGAGCACAGGGGTGATCGATGACAGGGACCCGCGCGGCGGCCGTTTATAAGATAAAGATGATACGGCTCGGGTAATATATAGGGGGCATTATGCAGTTAAGCATCGAAATTCCGAAAAAGAATCCGTTGGGTTTTTTCGAAATCCGCTTGGAAAGTATCGGCGGCTTGGGGGCGAATCTTGCCGGCAAGATGCTTGCGGAGGCCGGGATTCTTCACCAGGGGCTCAACGGCTCCGGGTTTGCCCGGTTCGGGTCCGCGAAAAAAGAGGGGCGCGGGCAACAA
>CAZZKJ010000045.1:0-20015 GCA_964654695.1 uncultured bacterium
GACTCAACTTCGAGGTGGACGAGAAGAAACGCCGCCCGAATGACGTCGCCCGGGAATTTCTGGAAGGTCTCGGGCTGTTGCGGGAGGGTAAGTAAAGGCCGTGTGTGGCATCGCGGGAATCTGGGGCAAATGTGACGAGGAGACCGTCCGCGCGATGATGCGCCGCTTGGTTCACCGCGGCCCCGACTCGCAGGGGATCCTCCGCAACCCGGACAGGCCGGCCGTGCTGGGTCACCGCCGGCTTGCCATCATGGATCCTTCTGGGGGTGATCAACCAATCCACTCCGAGGAAGGCAACCGCGCTATCGTTGCCAACGGGGAGATCTACAACTTTGCCTCGTTGAGATCCCGTATGAAGGATCGCTATCGGTTCCAAACACGGAGCGACAGCGAGGCTGCTCTCGCCCTCTACGCGGAACGTGGCACGGCGTGTGCCGACGATCTCGACGGAATGTTCGCCTTCGCCATTGCTGATGGCGACGATCTCTTCGTTGCGCGGGATCCGATCGGCATTAAGCCCCTCTACTTCGGCCGGCGGAACGGTGATCTCCTCCTTGCTTCGGAGATCAAGGCCCTCATCGGTATTGCCGACGACGTTTGCGAGTTTCCACCCGGCTCGTGGTTCCACTCGCGGATCGGCACTCGAGCCTACTACGAGGTGCCAGACCGTACGCCCGTTCTGCGAACCATGGACGAACACGTCGCTCTTGTCCGCGAGACGTTAGAACGTTCAGTGATGAAGCGCCTGATGAGCGACGTCCCGATCAGGGCTTTCCTCTCCGGTGGCCTGGACAGCAGCATCATTGCGGCTCTCGTCCGACCCCAAGTCGATGAACTCCACACCTTCTCGGTCGGCATCGAGGGTAGCCGTGACCTCGAGGCGGCCCGCACGGTGGCTCAGCACCTCGACACCGTTCATCATGAATATGTCTTGAAGCACGAGGAGATCGCTGAGAGCCTCCCGGATATCCTCTTTCACCTGGAATCGTTCGACCAGGATCTGGTGCGCAGCGCCATTCCCTGCTACTTCACTGCTCGCCTGGCGTCCCAGGAGGTGAAGGTCATCCTCACCGGCGAGGGAGCGGACGAGCTCTTCGCGGGATACCGGTACTACCGGGACTACAAGGATCCTGCACTCCTTCAGAGGGAATTGCGCCGTTCGATTCGGTCCCTGCACAACATCAATCTACAACGGGTCGACCGCATGACGATGGCCCACTCGATCGAGGGACGCGTACCATTCCTGGACGTAGAAATGATCGAGCTCGCGCAGACGATCCCGCCGGAGTTCAAGCTCAAGAAGGACCGCGGCCCGCGACCGGTTGAGAAGTGGGTGCTGCGCAAGGCCTGCGAGGACCTTCTGCCGGCAGAGATCGTTTGGCGAGACAAGGAGCAGTTCGACGAAGGCAGCGGTACGGTGGATCTCCTCGCCGAAGCCATGGGTCATTGGATGCCTGCGGCGGAGGCCAGGCAGTACTCGCGGGATCACTCAATCGCGCGCCTCCGATCAACGGAGGAGTGCCTCTACCACAAGTTTCTTTGTGAAACCTATGCAGATCCAGTTCCGATCATTACAAACGTGGCTCGTTGGGCAGACCGGGCAGTTGGGGGCACGACAAAAACAACAAGCCCCTGAGGGGATCGCCCTACGCGGTCCTGCGTTAAATTGGACCCGCTATAGAATGGCGTCCCCAACGGGATTCGAACCCGTGTTGCCGCCGTGAAAGGGCGGTGTCCTAGGCCAGGCTAGACGATGGGGACGCATCAATGGCTGGAATTATATCAAAAAAGAAGACATATTCAATTAACATTCCGGCCCGTATAAGTCAATTGATTTCTTGATATACGGCGATCATTTGCGCCGGATCAGTCGATTCTCCTTATTATTCCCACCACCTTGCCGAGAATACGGTTGTCGGCTCCTTTCTGTGACAGCTCGATGGGTTCCATCGCGTCGTTCTCGGGCACGAGACAAACACGGCGCCCCTTTTTGGAATATCTTTTTACCGTGGCTTCGTCATCTATTATAGCGATTATTATATCGCCGTTTTTCGCCTGCGGCCGGTTTTCAACCACGAGCATATCGCCGTCCATTATATGGGCGCCGAGCATGCTTTCGCCCTTGGCGCGAAGCAGGAATAACTCGCCGCAGCCGAACAGATCCCTGTCGACAAGATAGGAGATTTCATAATCTTCGACGGCAAGCTGCGGCGAACCCGCATGCACCCTTCCTATTAGTGGCACTTCCCGCGCTGTGCTGCCGGCAGCTTTGTAGTATCCCCGAACTCCGCCCTCGACGATCTCAATGGCGCGCGACTTGTCCTTTTCCCTCTTTATATATCCGGCTTTTTCGAGTGCCGACAGATGAAGGCTCACGCTCCGGGGTGATTTCAATCCGCATGCCGCCCCTATCTCGCGTACGGTTGGAGGATAACCTCGGCTGTCGATGAACTTCATTATCGTATCAAGGATTTCTCTTTGCCGGTTCGTCGGGTCCTTTTTCGTCATCTTCCAATGCTCCTTCTTCGAACGACTTTATTGCCAATGCCTCGCATATCTTTTTATCGTCGCGCATGCTCACTCGCCCTCTAACTATGATCCTTTTGCCCTCCTCCATCTCGGAACTGAACTGGCCGAAACGCGCCCACGGGATGAACACATGAACGAACGCGCTGAAATCGAACAACACGAAGAACCCGACGATTTTACCGGAACTGGTTTTGAAACGCTGGATGTTGCTTACCCGGCCGGCGATCTCGATCAAACCGGAGCTCTTTTGTTTGTAGAATTCTTCCAGAGAGGACAGCACTGCGAATTCCTTTTTTATTCCGCTTTTTGCACCCGGATGTTTATCTTTGATGAGCATATCCATGAGGTCGCTTCCCGATGTCTGAACGTGCCGAACATTTTCGAAAGGCAGTTCGAGCTGATCCCTAAGCGGCCTTGTCGACGAATATCCCTGGCCTTCATAAAGCTCCGGCAGCGCATTTATCATGTTGGTTCTGGATATCCCGGTAAAATCGAACGCCCCCGCCATGATGAGTTTGCCCGTTTCCTCCATACCGACGCCCCTGGTCTTGGTTTTCTTTATGAAATCCTCGATCGTGCGGAATTTTTTTCTTCCGGTCCTGGCATTGAGTATATGCAGCAGCACCGGGTAGTCGATCGCCTCTATCATGTGTAGTCCCAGACGGATCTTGTTCCCTTCGAGGGTAAAATAGAGCTCGCTCTTGTTTATATCGAACGGCAGCAGCATATCCAGATCATGAAGGTAAGCGAGATATTTTTTTACCTTGGCCTCATTGTCCCAGTAGGTATTGAGAAGCGACAGATAGAAATGCGCGGGATAATGGACTTTCAAATAGAACATCTTGTACACGAGCATCGCATCGGCAAGGACCCGCTGGCGGCTTATCGTGCGCGGGAGATGGTGAATAATCTTCTCGAACCAGATCTTGGCTTCCTCCATGGGAATATCTTCATTGGCGGCATACCTCATAAATTCTTTCCGAAGAGTAGAAAGAAGCCCCGGATCGGTAGCAGCAAATCGCTTGAGCATTTGCGATGCTTCGCCGTGAGACAGCCCGGTCAGCGCGCTCAAAATATCTTCGAGCTGCTCGTCATAGAGAATCATCCCTCCTATCTTTACAAGCACCGCCATAAGCTCGGGCTTATAATCGCAGTCGGGCAGATCGCGCGATTTGAACTCTTCAATTTTATCGCTGAAACTTTTTTCGTCGATCCTCAGCCGCATCAAGGCCAAAAAATCCGTGAGATCGCCTATCGACTGCGGTCCGAAAGCTTCGCACTGCTTCTGCACGTGGGACCTGTCCATCAAATAAATTCCGGCGGCTTTGCCTTTTTGGATAGCATTCCAAACGGTTTCATCGTTCTTCGGCAGGTCTTCCCATCCTCTCACCCGTACTCTTTGCTTACGCATCTCTCTTTCGATTTTCAGGCAGACGCTGAGGCCCGCGAGCGGAGTGAAATCGATTCTGAACAATCCTCCAATTGGAAACGACTCCCTGGTAGCCTGAATGAAAAGATCGCCGCCGGCATGGTCGGGGAATACGCCAAGAAAATCTCTCAGCGGTTTCGGCGACAAGACCAGACTGCGCTTGGATTTTATAAATCCCGAAGGAAGACCTTCGAGGAGCGCGGCGCCCGTGATCAGTTCTCTCGCCTTCGCCGATTTTTTGAATATAACACCGAGAGGTTTATTTTCGCCGCATAGACGCATAAGAGATATCCCCGGCTGCTGTACGATTATTTTGAGGAGATCTCCCAGTTCCTCTTCTTGCATATCAACCTTCCTGGCGACCGCCTTCAGCGCCCTCACGGGTGTCAAGCGTTCTATGCTGGGAACGTAAGCTGCATATTTCCTGTCGACTAGACTCATCAAAGCCCTTACGGCTGATTCTCTGTCCTCGGTTGCAATTTGTATTTCGAGAACCTTGTTCTGAAGCGACTCCGGATCGAACTGAGGTTTGAAATTCTCATCAAATCCATAGGGGTTGAACGCGGTTATATCAAGCAGGTAGGCGCAAAGAGACTGAACGCTGAGCCCCGTAGCCGGCCCGGTCTGCACTTTCTGCTGCTTCAGCGCCGATATGATCTCGTGAAACAGCAGCAGATTGCCCGCGAGACCTTCGGATTTTATCAATGCGATTTCCTTTTCCAACAAATTCTTCCATCCCGCCGCTCGCGACCGCTCGATATTATGAAAATAAAGGTTGAATCTCCTGATCACTTTTTCCGAAAAGAGTTTTTCGGCATCGCTGGGGCCGCCGCTTTGGGCGGGGTGTTCGATATCCTCAATTTCTTTTGTAAACTCATCTAGGAGATCGCGCGGCACGAGACGATCTATCGCAGCAGTGTTTTCGTAGGCTTTTGGGAAGATATCATGAAATGCATAGATTTCCTGCAGTGTCCTCATACCCTTTTCTCCACGTTCCGGATCGCCGGCGAAAAAATCCTCGTTTCGCTGCGATGAAAACACATCCTTGATCAGGTCAAAAACATTGCGCTTTTCGCGTCCTACATAACGAACATCCTGCATCAGAAGTGGTCTGATATCCGCTTTTGCAGCCAGCTCAATACAGGTTTCCGCCAACAACCTCCCTTCCGTGCTGTCATCGGCCCGGACTTCACAAAACAAGCCATCGCCGAAAATCTCTTTCAATAAAAAAGCGGTGTCTTGGGCTTCATCAATCATATTGCTCTCAGAGTCCGCGTAACCCAGGGTCGAAACAGCTGGAAACACGGCGATCATTCCGATACGGTGATTCTCAAAATCGGCGGCATTTAGAGATTTTTCATTATCGCAGCGATATCCGGATAAACTTGAGAGTATAGTGAGATTGCGTAAGCCTTCGCGGGAAACCGCTATCAGAATCAAAGGCATCCCGTTTTTTCTCTCGCCGCCGTCCCTGGAAAAAATCACTTCCGTACCATATATGGGTTTGATCTCAAGCTTCTTGGCTTCACGGTGAAATTCCATGAATCCCATGGTGCTGTTGCTGTCCGTCAGCGCCGCGCTGCCGAATCCGGCGAGCTTGGTGAAGGCGCATATCTCGGCGGGCGTTGAAAGCCCCTGTCCAATGCTGTAGCATGAATGAACATGAAGGTGTGTAAAAGCAGGCAGGTTTTTATTTTTCAGCATGTACCCAACCCGGTTCGTTTCGAAGCTCAGATCTCAGCCCGGTTCCGATGCGGATTCGCAGCTGATATATCAATAGCATACAAACGTATGCACCGCAAGAAAAAAAATAATAATCCACAAGGATTATCTTAGACCGGAGGCCGTTTATAAACCTGGGGGGCAGGAGAAAATGGTGAGCCGCCCGGGACTCGAACCCAGCACCACTTGCTTAAAAGGCAAGTGCTCTACCTGATGAGCTAGCGGCCCACCCCTTCCAGACGTTTTAATTATTCAGAATATAACCTTTGTGTCAAGCGGTGAATGGTTCAGGATCGAACCTTCCGGGCAAACAGATCAAAAATTTCGGCCTCCCGCAATCAATTGCCCGGGAAGTTTTTCTACAACCGCATTAATTCTCCCCGTTCCGGTCCCATGGAAATCATGCGAATTCTGCAGTCAATGAGCTTTTCCAATGTTCTTACAAATTTGCGCGCGCCCGCAGGCAAATCATCGAATGATCTGCTTTCGCATACAACCCCCCAACCATCCATTTTAATGTACCGGGGTTTTACTCTTTCGAGAAGGGCCGTGTCCGCGGGGAAATAATGTAGCTTTTTTCTGCCCATTCCATACTCCGCGCATATCTTTATGGTCTTGAAAGAATCCAATACATCGAGCTTCGACAGGGCTATCTCGGTTATGCCGTTCAGTCTGACCGCCGTCCGCGCTGCAACTGCATCGAACCAGCCGCATCTTCGCGGCCGTCCGGTGGTGGTGCCGAATTCGCGGCCTTTTTCCCTCAGTTTATTTCCGAGCGCTCCCCGTTCTTCTGTGGGAAAGGGACCGTTGCCGACGCGTGTGCAGTAGGCCTTGAAAACCCCAATAATCTTTTTGACGGCCGAAGGCGGAATACCAGTTCCCACGGACGCCCCGCCGGCGATAACGCTGCTCGATGTAACAAAAGGATAAGTACCATGATCTATATCCAGCAGTGTCCCCTGGGCGCCTTCAAGAAGTATGGTTTTCTTTTGATCGGCGGCTTTCCATAGAAGCTGCCTGGTATCGACGATCATGGGTTTTAGAATTTTCCTCGCATCAATCATTTTAGATACAGTTTTCTGCATGGACAGTGAATTCATTCCCATAAGCCGAAATTCGCGGTTTTTGCTTCTTATTCTTGCGCGAAGCTTTTCTTCGAAAACTTTATCACCAAACAGCATGTCGCACATCCTCAGACCGCTTCGCCCCACCTTGTCTTCATAGGCGGGCGCGATACCCCTGCCTGTGCTTCCAATTCTGCTCTTCCCTTTTCGCTTTTCGGAATGCTTATCCGCGGCTATATGGTGCGGAAGAACGACATGTGCCTGGGCGCTGATGAGGATTCTTCCCTTTATTTTAATTCCCCTTTTTCTAATCAATGATATTTCATCGACCAGTGAAATTGGATCTATGACCATGCCGCCGCCGAGAATACACCGAACCCCAGGATACAGGATACCTGAAGGTACGAGATGAAACGCAAACACTTCGTCTCCCACAACTACAGTGTGCCCCGCGTTCGCACCTCCCTGAAAACGAACGATGTAATCGACTCCTCCTCCAAGGCTGTCAATGATCTTGGCTTTGCCTTCGTCCCCCCACTGTCCGCCGATAACCAGGGATACGCTCATGATTCCCCCGTGGTTAAAAAACTCCCGTTTGCGAACACAAAAAACGACCGCTCCTGTAACGGGCGGTCCAAAAAATAAGACCAGGTATTTATACTACGCCGGCCGGTTAATAATCAAGTGAAATGATGACTTTATGTTTTATTCTCCGGAAAACAGCTCTTTTATAATACCCCATGTCTGCCGGGTCAGCGTGATCGTGCAGTCCTGTGCGCCGGGATTGCTTTGCTCGCCTACCCCCGGTTCATCGGGTATTCCATCCCCGTTCATGTCGCCAAGCTCAAAACCGTTGGCGCATTTATCGCCGTCGGAATTCATCATTGCCAGGGTCTTATTCCAAACGTTGCCGTTTGCCTGGAAATCCTCTCCGAACAAGTTGAGCTGACCTGTGGAAGATGTGGGTCTGGCGTGCGTGTGGCAGAGCGAGCACTGGAATCGACTGTATGACGGCAGCTTGAGCATCTGCTCGGTAGTACTTACGGCTTGCTCCGCGTAAAGTATTATTCCCGCAGTGCTTATAAAACACAGCCCCAAGATGGTCTTTAAAAGGGTTTTATGGACACGCTTAATTACCATACACTTACCTAAGCTTAATTATATATCACTCGATGCGTACCGTCAATACCGGCTCAAATAAATGATGAAAGCGATTGCCGTGCATCCATAATTGTTACTTATCGTTTAGAAGCTTCCGCTCGAATAATCCCCTGGTGCCGATTAGACCACCCTGTTGACCGCGTTTCTTATTTTGCCGTTCACAAGAGCTTCTGCTACGGACTCGGCCACATCCACTGCGACCCGGACCTGGGCCTCGCCTGTAGCTGCACCGATATGCGGTGTCATAACGGTCTTTTCAATGTCGAGGGGCGGTTTCCCGTCCGGTGGTTCCTTGCAAAATACATCGCATGCGGCACCCGCAACTTTTCCTTTGGCCAAGGCTTCTTCAAGGGCGCTCTCATCGATTATGCCGCCGCGGGCACAATTGATTATAAATACCCCCTCGCGCATCGAGTCTATCTCTTTTTTTGATAGAAGCGATCTAGTCGATTCAATCAGAGGCGCGTGTATTGTTATGAAATGACTTTCGGCAAGCAGTTCTTCCATGCTTACAAGCGCAACACCCATTGCGCGCGCTTCGGAAACACCGACAACCGGATCGGCTGCCAGGATCTTCATATCGAATGCCAAAAGCCTTTTGGCGACTTCTCGTCCGACTCTGCCCAGACCGATTACGCCGGCGGTTTTGCCGTAGAGTTCAACACCTTTGAAACGGCTTCGATCCCACTGACCGCTGCACAGAGAGCTATGAGCCTGCGGAATCCTGCGGGCAAGGGCCAGGATAAGACCGATCGTGTGTTCGGCCGTAGATATCGAATTGCCGCCTGGAGAATTCATCACGATTATTCCGGCCCCGGTCGCAGCTTCGATATCTATGTTATCCACTCCTACTCCTGCGCGTCCTATGTATTTGAGATTTCTGCCCAAAGCAATCAGGTCCGCATCCATACGGGTCGGGCTTCTGACAATTACCGCATCATATGCCCCTATGGATTCGGAGAGCGTTTCCTTGGAAAGCGTTTCCGTTCTTTTGGCTTCGATGCTCTGATATCGTGAAAAAACATTTAGAGCTTCAACTGCACAATTATCAGTAAGAAGTACTTTATACATTACTACTCCGCCATAATAAGTCGCCGGCCTTTTTCGCCGCTTCGGCAATTTTCCTTAACCTTCAGTCACCGTGAAACGGCAACTCACTTCTTGCCGAAAGATCCAAGAAGAGCTTCAATCCCGCGCCCGGGATACGGATTCAAACCCAAATGCGACAGAGTTCCTTCCAGAGCCGCGATCATGGTATGCATATCGGTTTCATCATACCAGCCGAGATGTCCCAGACGGATGATTTTGCCCTTGAGATGCGCCTGACCGCCGGCCACGCGTACGCCGAACCTGGTATTCATAAGCTCGATTATCTTTGCCGCGCTGCCCTCGGGAGTCAGGACCGCCGTGGTTGCGTTGCACGGAATGTCCGCAAAAAGTTCGAGTCCAAGCGCCGCGACCGCGTCCCTGGCCGCAGATGCGTTTCGTTGGTGGCGGTACTGCGTATTTTGCAAACCCTCGGCCTTGATCATCTCCAAGGAACTATGGAGTGCTCTAAAGAGTGATATGGCCGGGGTATAAGGAGTATCTCCTTTTACCGCGGAATCCAGGGCCCTGGCAAGATCAAAATAGTAAACTGGATGTCCCGGCCGCAAAACCCGTTCGCGTGCATCCGCGCTCAGCGAAATAAAGCTCAAACCGGGAGGAATCATAAATCCTTTCTGCGATCCGCCGACGACGGCATCCAATCCCCAAGTTTCGGTTTCAACTTCCTCGGCGATCAAACTGGTGATCGCATCGACCGCTATGAGCGCGTCGTGCTCATGCGCAATGCGGGCAAACTCCTTGACGTCGTGAAGAACTCCGGTGGAAGTTTCGCAGTGCGTGCAAAAAAGCACTTTGGCGCCGGGATTCTTTTTGAAAGCTTTTTCCACCGCTTCGGGCTTTACGGCTTTTCCCCACTCGGCTTCAACCCTCACGGCATCCATACCATAGACTTTCGCGATCTCGTGCCAGCGTTCGCTGAACTTGCCGCACGGCGTTACAATTACGGTTTCCCCCGGCATGGTCAGATTGGCAACGGCCGCTTCGAGCGCGCCCGTACCCGATGATGTCAGCACTAATACCGGCTCGGTAGTCGAGAAGACATAACGCAGACCTTCGGCAATTTCTTTGCATATCGTTTTGAAAGAATCCGTACGGTGGTGAATCAAAGGCCGGGACAGCGCCTCAAGAACCTGCGGCGGGACTTCCGTAGGACCCGGTGTAAATATTCTCTTCTTGAAAGTCATGATCCTCCCTGCAAAAATAATCTTGCACCTTCAGGAGCCCAAAGGTGCTTTATGATTATAACCAAAGTACAGGCATGAAAAAAGCGATTAAACGCGTTCACCCGGGCTTTTCACTCGGATATCGTATCCTCGATCCATGCCGCCAGCTCTTTTTTGCCCTGTCCGTTCAGGCAAGAAAACGGTACAAGTCCGATTTCTCCCCCAACGGAAAAGCACTCTATATGAGAGGTTATTTCCCTGCCCCAGGCGCTTTTCTTTACCTTGTCCACTTTATTGAATACAAGGCAGAATCTTTTCCCCTTTCCCGACAGCAACCCGACCATTTCCTGGTCCTGCACGCTCGGTTTATGGCGCACGTCTAAAATTAAAACTATCCCCTTGGGATTACCGCCCCGGTCGAGATAGCTCTTCAGCAGCCGCTGCCATCTATTCTTCTCTTCTTTTGAAACTTTCGCGTACCCGTATCCAGGCACATCGACAAAATAAAACCTGTTGTTCACGAGAAAATAATTGGCGTTGCCGGTTCTGCCGGGAGTCTTGGATGTAAACGCGGCGTTCCTGACGCCGAAAAGCGTATTGATAACCGAGGATTTTCCGACATTGGACCTGCCGAAAAAAGCGATCTCCGGTACGCCGGCGGCGGGAAGATCCTCGGCGCGGCCGAAAGAACCGCAAAATTCGAAACTCTGTATTCTCAATGAGTGATTGTTGTTTCGAAATACTCGAAAAAACCCTTGCGTTCTTCCAAGTCTTTCTTCATTTGACGCCGCCCGCTTCGTGGAATTGGTCTGGAAAGGGCGATCTTCAACACTTCGCGCATGTGTTCGGCGGTATATATTTTGAGACCGGTGCGGACTTCCTTGGGAAGCTCTTTTACCGACTGTGCTACGGCCTTGGGTATTATCACTTCTTTAATACCTGATCTTAGCGCCGCTACGGTTTTTTCACTCAAACCTCCAACGGCAAGCACCTCGCCCTTCAAAGTCAGCTCGCCGGTCACAGCGACTTCGGGGCGAACGGGTATGCCGAAGAAATTGGACGCCAAAGCCAGCGCTATTGCAACGCCCGCGCTGGGCCCGTCCTTGGGTATCGCGCCTTCCGGAACATGAATATGAACATCGATCTCATTAAAGAAGTTTTTCTTTAATGGCAGCACTCGCACCAGGTTGCGGGCATAACTTAAAGCTATTTGTGCGGACTCCTTCATGACGTCTCCGAGATGTCCGGTAAGAGTCAATTTGCCGGTTCCGGGCATGAAACCGACTTCGATTCTTAATATCTCGCCGCCGAAACTCGTCCAGGCAAGTCCGGTCGACACCCCTGTGAGCATGCCGGTCGGGATTTCTTTCTCGGTATACTGGGGAATCCCAAGATATTTTTCAAGATTCTTGGGATTGATGATGCACTGCCGTCTTCGGCGTGTCGAGGAAGTTATATCCTTGGCAACTTTTCTCAATATTCTGGCCAATTCTCTTTCCAGGTTTCGCACCCCCGATTCCCGAGTATATCTCTCTATGATCTTTCTCAGTGCGGAACGCGAAATCTCGATCATGTCACTTTTGACACCGTGCAGCTTTTGCATTTTCGGTAGAAGAAATTTTTCGGCTATCTGTACTTTTTCGCACTCGAGATAACCGGGGAGCCTGATTATTTCCATTCTATCCTGGAGAGCCGGCGGAATCGGGAAGGTCACATTTGCAGTGGTAATGAACATCACTTCGCTCAAATCGAATTCGATTTCAAGATAATGGTCGCTGAAAGCGTGGTTCTGCTCGGGGTCGAGAACTTCCAGAAGCGCCGACGCGGGGTCGCCCCTGAAATCGCTGGACATCTTGTCCACTTCGTCCAGGAGCATAACCGGATTCTTTGTTTGCGCCTTTATCAATGACTGGATAATTCTCCCCGGCAGAGAACCGATGTATGTGCGCCTGTGTCCCCTGATTTCGGCTTCATCCCTTACGCCCCCTAGCGAAAAATGAACGAATTTCCTTCCCATGGCGCCGGCTATGGATCTGCCCAGCGAAGTTTTTCCAACACCGGGAGGTCCGACAAAACATAGTATCGGACCCTTCAGAGTTTCGGAGAGTTTCATGACGGCCAGGAATTCGAGAATTCGCTCTTTAACCTTTTTTAATCCATAATGATCGGCATCGAGCTTCTTTTTGGCCTGCTTTATTTCCAATTGATCTTCGGTCCTTCTCTGCCACGGCAGCGCGAGAATAGTGTCCAGGTAATTGCGCACGACCGTCGCCTCGGGAGAGAGCGAGGGCATTCTTGTCAGGCGGTCGAGTTCCTTCATGGATGCGTCCAGTGCTTCCTGCGACATCCCCGCTTCTTCGATTTTGGTCTTGAGTTCCTCAATCTCATTGGATTCATCCCCACTGTGCCCCAGTTCCTTGTGAATGGCTTTGAGCTGCTCCTGAAGATAGAACTCCTTCTGGTTTTTTTGAACCTGGCTTTTGACTTCGCCCTCTATCTGTTTTTCGATGTTGAGTATTTCAAGCTCTTCCGCCAGCAGCCGGCCCAATTTTTTACACCTTTTCTCGAGGTTAATTGTTTCCAGAAGAGGCTGCTTGGTTTCTATCTTTGCTATTACATGTGCGATTACCGAATCCGCCAGGCGGTCGTAGTTTTCTATGGGAAGTACCGACCGCAGGACCTCGTCGGGAATGCGCTTGTTCAATTGAACGTATTCGGTAAACTGCGAAGAAATACTCCTGATAAGGGCCTCTACGCGCTTACTGGATTTATCGACGGGCGGGATCATATTGATCCGAGCCTTTGAGAAGCGCTTATGCTTCATGAAATGCTCGACCTCGCTACGGGCCAGTCCTTCGACCAGTATTCTCACCGTGCCCTCGACAAGGCGCATAAGCTGAAGCACTTTAATGACGGTGCCCATGCGATAGAGATCTCGGGGGGTCGGATCATCGACGCCCATATTCTTTTGCGTAACAACAAGAAGGAGGCGGTCGTTCTCCATTGCCTCATCGAGGGCAGCGAGCGATTTCGGCCGGCCGACGAGAAGCGGCGTGATCATGCCTGGAAATATCACGACATCCCTGAGCGGCAGAACCGGCAGTATGTCGGGAACTTCTATTATTTCATCTTCTTTTTCTAGTATGGACATTGTTTCCCTATCAAGAATTTCCAGCTCTGCGAGTTGAGTCCTTTGTAAATCGGTTATTTAAAGACTACGCTTCTTTAGCTCTTCTGTCTCTCTGGGTGATTATCTCCGGTTGAGCGTTTTTGAGAATAGTCTCTTCGGTAACGACTACTTTGCGAACATTGGGCCGGGAGGGAATATCGTACATAATATTGAGCATGGTATTTTCCAAAACCGAACGGAGGCTCCTTGCTCCCATTTCACGATTCTTGGCGAGACCGGCAATAGCGCGGAGCGATTCAGGTGTGAATTCGAGTTCCACGTCTTCCATGTTGAAGAGCTTTTGGTACTGCTTGATAATAGCATTCTTGGGTTTTACAAGTATCTCCATCAAGGCATCTTCATCAAGATCGCTTAAAACCCCAACAACGGGAATACGTCCGACGAGTTCCGGTATCAAACCGAATTTGGTCAAATCCTCCGGGCTTATCTGTTTTAAAATTTCTGTTCTTGCCAAATCCTGCTTTGACTGCTTTTCCCGGTCGAACCCCAGAACTTTCCTGCCTATTCGCCTTTCCACTACCTTTTCCAAACCCTCGAAAGCACCTCCGCATATAAACAAGATATTCTTCGTATTTATCTCGATATAATTCTGATTGGGAATCTTCCGCCCCCCTTGGGGAGGCACATTACAAACCGATCCTTCGAGCATCTTTAACAGAGCCTGCTGGACGCCCTCACCAGAAACATCCCGGGTTATTGATGGACTATCGCTCTTGCGGGCGATTTTATCCAATTCGTCAACATAAACAATACCCTTTTCTGTCGCGGCCACCGATGATCCGGCGTTCTGATAAAGCTTGAGCAAAATATTCTCGACGTCCTCGCCTACATATCCCGCCTCCGTGAATGTCGTTGCATCCACAATGGCAAACGGCACGCGCAGGAACTTGGCCAGAGTCTGGGCCAGAAGTGTCTTGCCGGTGCCCGTAGGTCCGAGCAGAAGAATGTTGCTCTTGTCGAGTTCGACATCATCGGCGCTGCGTTCATGCATGATCCGTTTGTAGTGATTGTAGACGGCCACTGAAACCAGTATTTCGGCCGGCTCCTGGCCTATCACATACAAGTCGAGGAATTCTTTTATATCTTTCGGTTTGGGAAATTCATCGGTATCGAAAAGCATCTGCCCCGCCATTTCATCATCCAATATATCCTTGCAGAGCTTTATGCACTCGTTGCAGATGTAGACCGACGGCCCGGAAATGAGCTTTGTTACTTCGTCCTGACCTCTGCCGCAAAATGAGCAGCGTAGGATGTGAGGGCTTCCAATTTTTTTCTTCATGAATTCTCCCGCTCAAATATAGTTGGTCGTTAGTCCTTAATCTCGAGTTTTTCTTTCAGGATGTTGTCTACGATTCCGTATTCCTTTGCTTCATCGGCCGACATAAAGAAATCCCTATCGGTGTCCCGGGAAATTTTCTTGAGATTTTGTCCGGTATGATCGGCAAGAATCTGGTTGAGCTTGTCTCTCAACGTAAGGATTTCCTTTGTATAAATCTCCAACGTTGAGGCCTGCCCTTGAGATCCGCCTGAAGGCTGGTGGATCATTACGCGGGCGTGCGGAAGAGCGGATCTTTTGCCCGAAGCGCCCGCCGCCAGCAGAACCGCACCCATGCTTGCAGCCTGACCGACGCATATGGTAGCAACGTCGGGCGCAATATATTGCATGGTATCGTAAATTGCCAGCCCGGATGAAATCACTCCTCCGGGGCTGTTTATGTAGAGATAAATATCTTTTTCGGAGTCCTCGGCTTCAAGGAAGAGGAGCTGGGCAATTGCGACGTTGGCTACCGTATCATCTACGGCCGAGCCCAGGAAAACGATCCTGTCTTTGAGAAGCCGCGAGTAGATATCATAGGACCTCTCCATTCTGCCGGTTTGTTCGATTACAAATGGAATAGGTACGTAAGACATAATTTCTTTCATCCTTTCTCCGTCCTTAATATAACAAAACCGAGCCTGGCGTGCCAATAAAGAAGAAGATATCGTCATTGTCGGCGGTCAGACTTTTTTTATATCGGCACTCTCACGCAGTAATTTTAGCACCTTTTCATCTGCGAGTTCCGCCTCTATCCTGGATTTCTGATCGGGGCTTCTTAGATATCCCAATATTTCATCTTTCCTCTCGCTCGTTCCCGCTAGTTTGTCCATTCTGCCGCTTAACTCTTCATCGGAAATCTTGATATTTTCCTGCACCCGTACCGATTCCATTATGAAATACTTCCTTACAGTACGAACAGCCGAATCATGAAAAAGGTTCCTGACTTCTTTCTCCCGGGCTTCTTCATCATCAACACGCGGCCTGCGTTTTTTGTCCTCTTCAAGGACTGATGCCAGGTAATTGTTGACCATAGCCTCCGGAACTTCAAAAGGCTCATTTTTTATAATCACGTCTATGACTTTTTCTTCGATTTCGTGCGCATACCTCTTGATCTCTTGTTCGATCAGGTCCTCCCTGACCCTTTTCTTTAACTCAGCGACTGATGTTAAACCGGAATCCAGTTGTTTTACGAAATCATCATTGAGCTCGGGAAGAACTTTCTCTTTGACCTCGCGAACCTCCACATGAAAGTCCCTGTCCTGCCCTTTCAGTTCTTTTTCGGGAAAGTCGGCGGGATAATGGACCGTGAATTCCTTTTTATCTCCCGGCTTGACCCCTTTTAGCCCATCGCGGAAATCAGGTAGCAGGTTATCGCTTGACATATCCACGGGATAATTCTTGAGCAGTTTCTTTCTGTCTATCTCCCCGTTTATTATGGGGGCGTAATCTATAACCAGGTAATCGTTTTCTCCCGCTTCCCTTTCGACTACCCTGAACGAAGCCATGCGCTCGCGGATGCTCTGCATGGCTTCGTCGATATCCGAGTCCCCGATCTCATGCTTTTCAGCCTTGACGCTCAGGTCTTTATATTTGCCGATCCGGACTTCCGGTCTGACCTCGACTGCTATATCAGCAGAAATATCGGTATCTTTTTCTGCCTTGATATTTTCGAAATTTGGTTCTCCCAGCGGAGCAATCCCCTCCCGTTCCAGGGCTTCCTCATAAACGGCGGGTAGCAGGTTTCGGACCGCATCTGAATGAATAACTTCTCCATAGTTCTTTTTTATGAATTCGGGGGGAACTTTACCCTTTCTGAATCCCGGTATTTTAAGATCTGAACGGAGTTTCTTGAAAATTTGGTCTTCTTCTTTTTTTACTTCCTCCACAGGTATCACGAGCGAAAGCAGTCTCTTGCACTGGGCTGGGGACGAAACTTTTACGGCAAATTTTCTTCCTTTTGAAGCTTTCTCGCAGCCGGGATTCAAATTCGAATTATTCATAAGTATCCTTGTTGAAAACTGGTGCGAGAGGGGGGACTCGAACCCCCACGAAGTTAATCACTGGATCCTAAATCCAGCGCGTCTGCCAGTTCCGCCACTCTCGCCCCCCGATCGAGATCTGCCGTGATTGGTATTTCCGAGCAATATATACGTTTATGCCGCGAGGGGCAATACTAAGAATCCAGGGCGCGCTCGGTCAAGCCAAATCACTCAAGAAATGACAAGATTATATCCGTGTACTCGGGTGTCTTCATGCCGCTTGAAGTCGCCAAGGAGGGAATACGGCCCGATGTCAGAGCCATTCCCATAGCAGCGTCGATCTTGTCGGCGGCGGCTATGAGATCCAGCTCTCTCAGCATCATCTCCAAAGCACTGATTGCAGCAAGTGGACAGATCACTCCTTTGCCGGCATGTTTTGGGGCCGAGCCGTGTATAGGCTCAAACATACTGATCCTGCCGGGATGGATGTTTCCGGAAGCGGCCAGCCCCAGTCCTCCCTGGATCGCAGCCCCGAGATCGGTAATGATATCCCCCATCATGTTCTCAACCACGGCCACGTCGAACCAATCCGGGTTCTTTACCATCCACATGCAGGCCGCATCTATATAGGCGTGATTGCGTTCTATATCCGGATATTCCCCGCCGACCTCATCAAAAGTCCTGGTCCATAGAGATTGGGCGGGAAGAGCGTTTGCTTTGTCAATAAGAGTCAGTTTTTTCTTTTTGTTTCTTTTTCTGGCAAGCTCAAAAGCGTATCTCGTCACCCTTTCAACACCCTTGCGCGTCATGATCATTTCCTGGATTGCAACTTCGTCTGCGGTTCCGCGTTTAAAATTGCCGCCGAGAGCCATATAAAGACCTTCAGTATTCTCCCTTACAAAAACCATGTCCATGTCGCCCGGTTTTTTATTTTTTAGGGGCGTCAAGAATTCCGAATAGAGTTTAATCGGACGCAGATTCACGTATAGATCAAGGTTCCAGCGAATACCGCCTACTATGGCTCTCTCGAGCAGCCCGATTTCTACACGCGGATCCCCTATTGCCCCGAGAAGAATGGCATCCATTTCTTCGAATTCATTGAAAACGCTTTCAGGCATCAATTCGCCGGTTTTCAAATAATGATCCGCTCCGAAAGCATAAGGCATCATGTCAAAATCTATGCTCTCCAGAATCGAAATCCGTTCTAAAACCCGCACGGCTTCATCGATCACTTCCGGCCCTACTCCATCGCCTGGAAGCACGGCAATTTTATACATTCATTCAACCTCCATAATAAATTACATTAATAGTTCGTTATAACCAGTTGCTAATATGTCTCTTATTGTTTTAGAATAATTCGGCCGTCTACTTGAAGGCTTCTATCCCGGTCAGTTCCCTGCCTATGATCAAAGTATGCATATCGTAAGTTCCCTCATACGTATCCACCGATTCCAGATTGCACATATGCCGCATTACGTTGTATTCCCCGCTGATTCCATTTGCTCCGAGCGCACCCCTGGCTAATCGGGCTATCTCCAAGGCTTTTCTGACATTGTTTCTTTTGGCCATCGATACCTGGTCGTATCTCAGGGCGCCCTTGTCCTTCAGACGCCCCAGTTGAATGCAAAGAAGCTGGGCAAGCACTATTTCTGTGGCCATATCCGCCAGCTTCTTTTGAACGATCTGGAAAGACGCAATGGGTTTGTCAAACTGAATCCTGTCCTTGCTGTATTCGAGGGCTTCATGCAGGCACGCCCCCGCGGCGCCGACTGCACCCCATGCTATTCCGTACCGGGCCTGGTTCAAGCACATCAACGGACACTTGACACCTTCGGCTTCGGGAAGCAGGTTACCGGCGGGAATGCGGCAGTCGTTGAAAATGAGCTCGCTGGTATCGCTGGCGCGCAGTGAAAGCTTGTTCTTCGTTTGCCTGGACTCGAAACCTTCTCTGTCCTTTTCCACTATGAAACCGCGAATGACTCCATCCAGCTTGGCCCAGACCACTGCAACATCTGCTATAGTACCATTCGTTATCCACATCTTTGCCCCGTTGAGCACGTACTCGTCGCCGTCTCTGACGGCACCGGTAACCAGGCTGGCGGGATCGCTGCCATAGTCGGGTTCCGTCAGTCCAAAGCACCCAACGGACTGGCCGCGGGCCAGACGAGGAAGCCAATAATCTTTCTGCTCATCGCTGCCGAAAGTGTAAATGGGATACATAACCAGGGCCGACTGCACCGAAGCAAAACTTCTAATACCGGAATCTCCCCTTTCAAGCTCCTGCATCATCAGGCCGTAGGCCACGTTGTTTACGCCCGCGCATTCGTAACCTTCAATAGTGGCTCCAAACACACCCAGAGCACCCAGTTTCCCGGCGGTGTCGGGCGAAATTATCCCCTTTTCATAATGATCCTTTATATGGGGCAGAACTTCATCCTCAACAAAATTCCTGATAGTGTCTCTGACCAACCGTTCATCTTCGGACAGTAGACTTTCCGTGTCGACGAAATCAAAACCGGCAAAGCGCTTCATGATTATTTTCCTTTGAATTCGGGTTTTCGCTTTTCGAGAAAGGCCGATAGGCCTTCTTTCATGTCTTCTGTGGCGCACAGAAGACCGAAAAGCAACGCTTCCACACGGCACCCGTCATCCAGTGACATGTCGAATCCCCGGTCCAGGGCCTCCATAGCGCATCTCAAAGCAGCAGGACCTTTAGTCATCAGAAGTTGTGCGTATTCATCCACAACCTTCATTAGCTCTTCGTGCGGTACTACTCTTGAGACCAGCCCTATCCGGCATGCCTCCTCGGCATTCAGTGTCCGGCCCGAAAGCACAAGATCCATCGCGATACCTTTTCCCACCAATCTTGAGAGTCTTTGGGTACCCCCATATCCGGGAATGATTCCGAGGTTGACCTCGGGCTGGCCCAATTTTGCCCTGTCCGAAGCAATTCTTACAGTGCACGCCATTGCGAGTTCGCATCCACCGCCGAGCGCAAAACCGTTAACAGCGGCAATGGACGGCTTGCCCATGGTTTCCAGCGAGCGCAGAACCCTTTGACCTTTCTCTGCCATCTCGATACCGCTTAGAGCCCCAAGTTTTGACAGCTCCATAATATCCGCTCCGGCCGCAAAAGCCTTGTCTCCCGCGCCTGTAAGTACAATAACGGACACACTGTCATCATTTGCAACATCAAAAACGGCACATTCCAAATCGGCTATCAGGGCGGCGTTCAAGGCATTTAGCACTTTCGGTCTGTTGAGAATCAGACGGGCTATCCCATCTTTTTTCTCAATAATAATATTTTCGAATTCCACTTGAGATCCTCCTTTGCATAACTTCATCATCCCCAG
>CAZZKJ010000046.1:0-19746 GCA_964654695.1 uncultured bacterium
CAGTTTTTCACGAGCACGAGGGGTGATCAGCGACAGGACCCGCGCGGCACTCAGCAAAGGAGTTGTTGTTGACCGGAGAAATTTACAAGATTTCTATTTCAACTAAGAAAGGTAAAAAGAAAAGAAACACATATAAAGCCCGGCTCGAAGAGAACTTCGGTATTGTCCATGACGCCCATGCCGGCACCGAGAGACAGGTATCGCTCCTAGCGTTCGAATCTTTCGACAAAATAAGAACCCGGTTGCCTGAAATAAAACCCGGCGAATTTGCCGAAAACATCACGACACGCGGTCTCAATCTGGAACAGGCGGAAGTGGGAAGGAATCTGCTGGCAGGCGATCACGTTGTGCTGGTCATTACCGAAGTCGGCAAGGAATGCCATGAAGGCTGCTATATAAAAAAAGAAGTGGGTGACTGCATTATGCCGCGAGAAGGCGTATTCGCGCGGGTCGCCCGCGGAGGGATGATAAAAGAAGGCGACCCGATCAAATGGATTTGAAACCGGGCCGCCCATGCACTTTTTTTTCATAAAGAGCGCCGGGCGCTCTTTTGATATTTACCGTCTATTCGTAAAGACTCTTGATGCTCCCCCATGTCGAACTCCGGGCCGGAACGGTGGCGGGATTGAACACCCCTGTCTGCTGCAGCGACATAACCGGAAGGAGGGGATCCGCGGGCGAATTCGGACTCACATCCACAAATACATCGAAGAAGCTGTCCACCGACGTTTGATTGCGCCGGGCCACCGACACGTTTGTAACCCTGAGTTCCGGCGGCACCGTTCCGTGCAGAGTTATACGGTGGCGCCTGTCAGGGGCGAAATCAATCTCGTATATAATATCGAAAAAAGAATCGATGAAATATACATCGAAATACCGGCGGTCGTCATCAACGGGGAATCCCGTGTTAAGAGATGCAAGCGACGCCGGTCCTCCGCCCGTACCGTTGTAGCTGAAAGCAATATCGAAGAAGCTGTCGACACAGAAATCGCAGGGATCATATGTAGTATCACCCGCCGCCGAATAGTCAATATCGAAGAATGAATCAACTCCGAAGGAACCCACGCCGGCGCCGCTGTCCCTGGCGGACATATCGGTTGGATAATCCCATCCGGTGGCGGCGCGCTGGCACTGATCCAATGTGACTAGGCATGCGCCGTCCGCCACGAGCGATCCGCTCACCATGTGGGCGACGGTACCCTCCTGGGCCGCATTCGGATACGGCGGACCGCTGGAAGGAGCCAATTCAGTAAATATATCAAAGAACGAATCCTGGGCAAATGAGACGGCGGGAACTACAGTAAATACAAGAACGAGGATACTGAGAACGATAGCAAAAGATCGCATAATAGCCTCCCTTAAATGAATTGATTGTGCCGGACCTGCTGGCGAAATGGACTCGCACTTGTACGTCGCCTGCGGTCGGCTCAAAAAAAAGCGTGAGAATTTATGTAATTCGGTATCCATAATATCAGAAATAATCCGGCTTGTCAACTTAACAGTTTACCATACCAGACACTTAGCAGAGTCGCTTGCGAGCCGAAAAAAAGTTTATTGAACGACCTTCATTTCGCGGAGAAGTTCCTCGGCACCTGCAAACTTGTCGAGAACGAATAGCACGTAGCGCGAATCGACATTTATCGTTCGCGTCAGCCGCGGTATAAAATGATAATCGGCGGATATGCTTTCGTAATTCCCGTCGAACACGAGCCCGATGAGTTCGCCGCGGCCGTTCAGGATGGGGCTTCCCGAATTGCCTCCTGTAACATCGTTAGTGGAAAGAAAATCCACCGGCACGTCATGCACCGAACCGTCGGCGTATGAACCGAAATCCTTACTCTGATATAGCTGCCTCAGCTTTCGAGGCGAATCGAACGGCTCGCTGCCGGTTTGTTTCTCGATAACGCCGGTCAGCGTAGTCAAGCAATCATAATGAACCGCATCAGCCGGAGAATATCCCTTAATCTCGCCAGCGGAAAGCCGCATAGTGCTGTTGGCGTCGGGATACAATAGATTGCCCTTGTATTTCATCCTCAACTGCATGAGGCGCGGCCGCAGTTTCTGAAGCGCTCCCCCGAACGCCTTGTTCCTGTCGCGCAGGATCTTCTTCTCTTTTTCGAGCTCCGCTGCGAACTGAATAAAAGGATCGTTCAAGGCCTTAAGCTTTTTCTCGGACATACCGAACATCTTCATCCGCTCGTCTTTATTGGTAACCTTTGTGTTCGCATAAAGATTATCTATAAAAGCATCCATTGCTTTCTCTGCTTCTTCGCCTGTTTTACCACCGCAAATCCCGTCTACGGCCGCTATGCGCTGATCGGAAGGGAGTTCAACAGCGCGCATCATGAAATATTTCAGCACGCGTTTATCCGCCGGTTCATAGTACCTGAGATTGCCCAGTTCCAGCATTTTCTGCATGCGGGGTTTGTCGCGGTCCATGTATCCCGGATCCCTTTCGATATCTTTTTTCCCCCGTTCCGAACTCCACCTGTACAAGCTGTTCGCCGCACGCAGCGCAGAGCTCGCATATGTCATCCATCCCAAAGTGGAATTCTTTTCCCAGAAGGTCAGATAGTCGTCGTACTTGTCCTTGATGTCCTCGAGAACACCGCCGTATTTATCCATGAGTTTTGGATTGGCTTCGAGGAAACGCCGAAGCTCCATTTCTTCCCTGCGTTTTTTATCCACAAGATCGGCTTTGAGAAGACCTTCAAGCATCCCCTGGTTGTTCTTATAACTGTTGTTCAACCCCTTCACCATCGACGCCAGCTTGATGGCGGCCTCTTCGCTCCTTAACGATTCATCATCGAGAATACCGATAACATCTTCATAGCGCTTGATGGCTTTGGGATAATACCTGTTCACGATAAAGTCCACCGAATACGAAGTACGGTACCTGCTCGTCCTCCCCGGGTAGCCGATCACCATCGTAAAGTCGCCTTCCTTGAAAGGATGATTAGATACAGTTAAGTAACGTTTGGGATGATACGGCACGTTATCCTTGGAATACTCGGCGCTTTTGCCGTTCGCGGCCACATAGGCACGCAGGAAAGAAAAGTCCCCGGTATGCCTCGGCCACATCCAGTTATCTATGTCTCCACCGTATTCGCCGATTGAACGCGGAGGCGCGTAAACGATGCGGATATCCTTGATTTTAAAATAAGTAAACAGATAATATTCGAGGCCGCCGTAGAACGAACTTACCCGGCATTCAACGTCTTTGCCTTTCTCGGCTTTTTTCACTATCTTTTTGATCTGTTTTTCAACGGCCTTGTACCGGTCGAGATCGCTCATTTTATCATTAACGGCTCGTAATATTTTCTTAGTGACATCTTTGACATCCAAAAGAACCAGGATCTCATAACCCAGGGCCGGGACTTCCTCGTCCATTGACCCGGCCAGAAACCCTTCTTCTATGTAATTGCTCTTTACCGTGCTTCCTCTCTGAAGGGCGCCGAAAGCCACGTGATGATTCGTAATAATCAAACCGTCGAAAGACACAAACGACCCCGTACCGCCGCCTATATTGACGATCGCGTTCGAGAGTCCTTTGCCTTTTATGTCGTATATATCTTTGAGTTCCAACTCGAGCCCGCGGGCCTTCCAGCCTTCCACCTTGTCAGGGTCGATTTTGTGCAGGAGCCACATACCTTCATCCGCTTTCAATTGCGGAACGCCAACAATCAGGAACAGGCCCGCGAAAGAAACGGCCAGAAGCCCCGTAATAATGAAAGAATGCAAGCGTGCGGCATTTATCCGAACGTTATGTTGTAATAATCGCATCGATACCTCCTATGGGTTTTGACAGCGTGGGGGATGAATTTACTACGGAGTATCATAGTGCAAAGTTTCGCACTATTAAAATGCTTTCTGGGACCGATACGCTTATATTTCAAACTTAGGGAATAAAAAGATCCGTAGCGGGATAAAAAGAGGCCCACGCAAACCAGAACACGCGAAGAGCGGTCAAATGTGCCAGTCTTCGCCCTGCCAGCGGTCCATCGACGGCAATTCCATCAAATGTCCAGATCGATCCTGTTTCCGCGTCCTTGAAAAGCGGGAGCGCCTGTTTATCCCTGGCCAGGAACGAGAAGGTCAGGGCCCGGCCGTCGACAACGCGTTCGAACCCTGCGGTGGATGCAAAATTTGGATCATTCCACACTACGATGTCCGAGCCGCCGACATTATCATTTACTACGTAGAGTTTGCCAAAAGTTTTATAGGCCTTGGTCCCGGCAGCTGTTATAACACCGTAAACCGGCTCTTTTCTTTTCAATCGCGCATCCTCGTTTGAAAGCGGGAAAAATAATTCATTGTTCCGCCAGTAATCGCTGTAGGGATGCTGAAACGCGTC
This sequence comes from uncultured bacterium, assembly GCA_964654695.1. Classification (GTDB taxonomy): domain Bacteria; phylum Krumholzibacteriota; class Krumholzibacteriia; order WVZY01; family WVZY01; genus CAZZKJ01. The sequence goes on from CAZZKJ010000046.1 coordinate 4,355, forward strand.
ATACCCTCCGGCCGGCATGAATCCCGTGTTTTCGCTCAATACCTTGCCCCTGGGGAAAAGCAGCTTGAACATGGACCAGGTCATATCGAATATCACCGGCTCCACCGGCGTACACGTGCCATCTACGCCTCCTCCATAGAGCTGGGAATACAGACCCGGAAGGGTTCCGGTTTGGGGATCGTCCGTGTTGCGCCCGTACATAACCAGGTTGCCGTTATAAAGAAAACCCGAAACGCCAAAACTTTTTCCTCGTTTTGCATTAGGCTGGAAGCAGGGAAAATCATGATTGAAATGTAGGGCCCCGTCAACCAGGGGACAGTAGGTCAGATAAGAATAAAACTCACCGCCGGGATCCGACCAGCAAAGATTAACCACTTCATGATGAAGCAGGATCCTGACCGGGAATCCCCGTATCATGCCACCGTGCTCAATTGCTATTATTCGCTCGTTCACATCGAACTTGGGATCGGCTTTTGCGATGCTAATAAATTCCGGCTGATCGACCGCGGGAATTCCTTCGGGAAAGCCATCGATTATAAAGTAAGGATTATCGACCGGGTCTTGAATAATGCCGAGCGGACAGGGCATCACAAATGTCGGCTCGGGATCGGCGGGTCTGGAAACCGCTACGAATCCGTCGGGAAGCAGGGAGTCGACAACGGTGCCGCCGGACCCGTTGTCTTCAACCAGGTCCGTCGGCTTTTCTTTGCAGCCGCTGAAAAACAAAATCAAAACGGCGGCCGACATGATAACCAACCCTGTGATAAAAGCGCCTCGAACGGCCGCGCATGCAGAACACCCGGATCGGGATTTGATATTATTCAATCCCAACTCTTTGTAAAAACCGTTATCGTACATGGCATTTTCTCCAATTCCTGAGCATGGATTATTAAAATAACTTTTTTCTTTTCATGCGGTTTGGTTTGTTTTAAGATAATATTTTCTATTCCAATAGCCAAAGACTATTTCGGAGCCTAAAAGGTTTATTCTATGATAAGCACGGTTAAGCGCTATATGAACTGGCTGCACCTGCAATGGCCTGCGGGCCTGGTTGAAAAGCTGCCTCTGTCCGGCGAGAACGGCAGTACAAACCTGCCGGGAGTCTATATAGCCGGCGATTTGCGTGGGGTTCCGCTTCTCAAGTTCTCCGCCGATTTTGGAGCCAGGGCTGTCAAATCCATCGTTGAAGATCCCGGTTTTCAATCCGAGCGCACCGCGAGCAATACATCCGGGGATTCCGGCATGCTGGATCTTGCGATACTGGGTGGCGGTATAGCCGGAATGGCAGCCGGGCTCGAAGCCCGGAAAGCCGGTCTGAGATTCGAGATACTAGAGGCCAACGAAGCTTTTTCCACTATAATAAATTTTCCCAAGGGAAAGCCCATTTACACCTACCCCAACGAAATGGTGCCCACGGGGGATCTCAGGTTTTCCGCCGAAATCAAAGAACTCCTTATTGAAGAGCTTATCGAACAGACTATTAAGACCGGTCTTGTCCCCCTGAAGGCCCGTGTCTTGTTCCTTCGGCGGCGGGGGACGCACATCGAAGTGCAAATCGAGAACGGAAAGCCGGTAAATGCGCTGCGCGTAATCATCGCCCTGGGCAGGAGCGGCGATTACCGGGAGATGGGCATCTCCGGTGAACGCCTGGACAAGGTGTATAACCGCCTTCATGATCCCCAGGATTACTGCTCCAAATCCGCGCTAGTGGTTGGAGGAGGCGACAGCGCTTTGGAAACGGCCGTCGCTCTGGGCATGTGTGGAGCGCATGTAACGCTATCCTACCGCAAAAAGGAATTTTCCCGTCCCAAAGCTGAAAATATCCAAAAGACCTATGCGCTTGCACGGCCTCCCGAGAATAGAGCCAAAATTTCTTCATCAAGTCGTCCTGGAAACGGATATATAAAGCCGCCATCGACGCCCGGCAGCCTTCGTCTTGAATTGGGCTCTCATGTAAAGGAGATCCGGGACAAAGAAGTGCTTATTCAAACCGCCGGCAATGAAACCAAGACAATTGATAATGATGTCGTTTTCACAATGCTGGGGCGCGAAGCACCCCTGGAGTTTTTTCGACGCTCGGCCATCCGCATTGCCGGAGAGTGGACTGCGGGAAGAATTGCGGCGTTCGCGGCTTTCTTTCTTTTCTGCGTGGCTCTTTACAACTGGAAATCCGGCGGATTCCTGAGCACGGTTTCATACCACCACGGATGGTTTCCTTTTTCACTGGTGAAAACTTTCTCATCGGCAGCAGCCGATCCCAAAACGTTTATGGGCACCCTGGTTATTTCGGCATCGGGACCGGCATTCTGGTACACCCTCGCCTATTCAATCATAGTTGCTTTGTTCGGAATTCGCAGAATATCGCGCAGAAAAACTCCGTATATCACATTCCAGACCCTGACACTCGTATGCATACAAGTTATTCCTTTGTTTATTCTGCCGGAGGTAATACTTCCTCTTCTTGGGCACAACGGCCTCATTCCCGGGTGGCTCTCGCATGCGCTTTTTCCGGCGGTGAACTACGGACACGGCTATGAATTCTGGCGCGCATATGGGCTGATCCTGGCTTGGCCCCTGAATGTGTACAACGTCTTTACGGTTTCGCCTCTGCCGTGGTGGCTTTTTATCACGGTCATACAGACTTTTGTTATCATTCCAGTCCTCATATACTTTTGGGGAAAGGGCGCATACTGCGGATGGATATGTTCGTGCGGAGCGCTGGCGGAAACCTTGGGAGACGGACACCGCCACAAAATGCCGCACGGACCGGTATGGAACCGGCTCAATTTCATTGGGCAGGTAATTCTGGCCTCGGCGGTCGTGCTGCTGGTTGTTCGCATTATAGGGTGGACCCGTCCGGGCGATTCAGGTCTGAATTCGTTTTTCGAGCACCGGCTCCATGATTACAAATGGATTGTGGACGTTTTTCTTGCCGGAGCCGTGGGTTACGGGGCGTATTTTTGGCTGAGCGGGCGGGTTTGGTGCCGGTTCATGTGCCCCCTTGCCGCACTCATGCACATATACGCCCGTTTCAGCCGTTTCAGAATAATTCCCGACAAGAAAAAGTGTATTTCATGCAATATGTGTACGGGAATCTGTCATCAGGGCATTGACGTGATGAGTTTTGCAAACAAGGGTCTACCGATGGCCGATCCCGAATGCGTTCGCTGCTCGGCATGTCTTCACATCTGCCCTACAGGTGTGTTAACATTCGGAATGGTAAATAATGACGGCGAAACAATCCGTACTGATGATCTCGAAACCAGCCCGTTGCGGATTGCTGGAAAAACCAACTGAACACTAAAGGAGGATTACATGATTGTCGACAAGATGGAAACCGCTCTCAACGATCAAATAAATTATGAGTTTTATTCTTCGTATTTGTACCTGGCCATGTCGGCTTATTTCGATTCTATCGACCTGGCCGGCGCCGCTCATTGGATGCGTATCCAGGCTCAAGAAGAGCTTTTCCATGCAGTCAAGATATACGACTATATAAATGAGCGCGACGGCAGGCCGCATCTTCACTCGGTGGAGGCTCCGCCCAAGGAATGGAAGTCGCCGTTGGACGCATTTGAAGATGCCTACAAGCACGAGCAGAAAGTGTCGGAGCGGTTTGATAAACTCATTCTTCTGGCCGACGGCGAAAACGACCAGGCATCGAAAGTCTTTCTGCACTGGTTCGTGAACGAACAGGTGGAAGAAGAAGCCGCGGCGCTGGCTATTATCAAGAAATTAAGACTGCTCGGCGATTCCAAGAGCGGAATATTCATGCTCGACACCGAATTGAGTCAAAGGGTGTTTACGCCTCCGGCGGCGGATGCATAGCAGCAAGATTGAATTTCTTCGAACCGCGCCCGTCTGCAAAATCAATGGCCGGGCGGCGGGCGCCAGCCCACGGACGCCGTATACTGTGTCCCCGCGGGATAATCCCGTCCGGCGAGCAGAAATTTAGCTCCGGTCTCTATGAACACACCGGACGGCGCGTTATATGAAAGATACGGGGAGAGGCTCAACAGCTTTCTCCCTTCTTTGTTTTTTACCAGGAATCCGAATTCCCTGCTTTCGCGTTCCGAGGCGAACAGTCCCTCGAATGCCAGCTTCAAGAGAATCGATTCAAGCGGAGATATGCCGGTTTCAACTGAGAAAAAGGTTTCATTACCTGGTTTCACGCGGGTTTGGCTGTTTTCGAATCGATTGCGGTAACCCAGCTCAGCACCCGCGTACACGGGCGCCGGATAAAACGACCTGCCCGCCGCGATAGCGCCTTCGATATCCCATTGGTTCTCGCTCAGCGGAACCCTTTCCGGATCTATATCGAACTCGCCCGTGGGAATCTTGATCCCTCCTCTAAGCGCGGCGGCGAATGGAAATTGAAGGCCCTGCCATTTTACACCGGCATGCATATCCCCCGGACCTGTATTCCGCCTGCCGCCGCCGTCATCATTGTATTGAAGATCGTAATAAGAAGCGCCGAACTCGATTTCCAGATTCCAACCCAAACCGTAATTGAAATCCAGCAGGTACGCTCGCGAAACGCTTTTGCCTCCGAATAAATAGCGCAGACGCTCCCCGCTGTCGAAACCGGTCGGCCCGATGAATCTGGGGTTCAGTATGAACTCCTCATCGGTCGAATGTAAAACAAACGAGAGCTTTGCCGAGATACCTCCCCGGTTCATAACCCACGCCCCCGCGGCAGCGGAAACGGGCACGGCCGATAACAGTGCAATAATCAACCAGGTTCCAACCACCGGTGTTCTGAAAAGCACTTTGCGGCTAGGGAACATGAATCTCAGTCCCCGGGAAATAGGCAGACCATGCAAAAAAGAAGGACAGGTACGACGGCATTCTTTCCAGGAAACTGCCTGCCAGAGGTCCCGCGGTGCATTCACCCTTGAAGTTCCACGTCGATCCGGTTACATCATCGGTATAAAGCGGAATTCCTCCCACACTGCCCGCTGAACTAAAATTCAACCTTATGCCGTCATCTACCCATGCTTTGTAGGCCGCCTGGGTTTTTTCCAGCTTCTTTGTAAACACAACGAACGGAACACCCGGCAGCGAATCGTTGACAACCAGGCCGCTTCCCATTGGAAAGACTTTTGCTCCGGTATCGGCGAGTACCCCGTGCACCCACTCCTTGTTGGGCAGCCGGCTGTCGAGAGGAAGCGGCACCGGGTAGAAAATATCCTCCGTGGCCCAGTAATTTGCATAGGTGTTAATATTATATTTGCTCCATTTGTCGGATCTTCCCGGCCGATCCAACACCTTCGTGCCCGGATAAAGCTCCTTCCAAAACCTGAAGGTCGTATCCATGGTCGGCACTATATCGAGGCATTCTCCGGCCGAAGGGCCTCCGTAGGAACTTCCGCTCATTTGAGTCCAAAAACTGCCTGTCTTGCGGTCATAGATAACCAGGTTGCTGTTGTAAAGAAGTCCCGAAACGCCGGCGCTCTGGACGGCGCCCGGAAAATTTTTGTCCAAATCGAACGTAATACCCGTAAACGTCAGGGGACAATATGTAACGGCTATATTTCCCGCCGTGCCTTTAATGTTGAGAACTTCATGCCAAACCATGATGCGTATGGGAACCGCATACGGCTGTCCCTCGAAAACCACCCCCAGCACCCTGTCATCGTCGCCGAGCCAGGAAACGTCACCGGCGGATGAAAATGTCGGGTGGTTGATGGCCGGTATACCGTCCCTCGGAACATTACTCGCAAAAAGGTAGTCCTGTGAAAAATCTGCAACGGGACAGGGAAGCTTGAAATCGAATCCGGGCACATCATCGAATTTTTTGTCGATATCGGTTATAACCGGATCGTTATTATTGCAGCCCCAGGAAAAAAGAATCAAAAAAAACATTCCTGCAAGCAAAGAATGGGTTTTCGGTGAGCAGTTCATATCCGTCATCCTCCTTTTGCTCCTCCTGTGCGGCGCAAGCGGCCGCCGCAGGCGCAAATATCCTTGTTCATTATTAATGAGTGCTCCAGGAAGGAAAAAAATGACGAAACCGGGATTATTTTCTGCAAGTTTAAGTATTATAATTGCTTGCGTTTGTGAGCCGTTTTCTTCGCCGCGGCCTCTTCTTCATCGATCCCATCGGCCATCCCGGAAACGTCCAGCAGGCGGTTCAATTCCCGCACACTGAGAAGCTTCTTTTGGACGGCCAAATCGCGCAGCAAAACGTTTTTTTTCAGGGCCTCGTTTGCAAGTTCCGCCGCGCGGTGATACCCGATGACCGGGCTCAAAGCCGTAGCGAGGACCGCGCTCCTTTCAGCATAAAGCCTGCAGGCCGCTTTATTGACTTTTATCCCCCGAACGCATCTAACCGCAAAAACACCCATGGCTGAGGCGAGGATTTTTATGGAATGCAGCAAATTGAATGCAATAACCGGCATCATCACGTTTAGCTCCAATTGTCCCGCCTGCGCCGCCCGTACTACGGCGGCATCGCAGCCGTCCGTCTGAAAAACAACCATATCGAGCATTTCCGCCATGACGGGATTGACCTTACCCGGCATAATCGATGATCCCGGCTGCACCGGCGGAAGATCCAGTTCGCCCAGGCCGGTTCTGGGCCCTGATCCCATCAGCCTGAAATCATCCGCTATTTTCTTAAGAGACGTAGACAGCACCCTGAGCGCGCCCGAAAATTCAACAACCGGGCCCATCGACTGCATGGCTTCCATCATATCGGGAGCGCTTTTGAACACCATCCCGGTTTCTTTGCAAATATGGCGCATTACGTTTTTCCTGTATCCGGCCGGAGTATTCAACCCGGTCCCTACGGCGGTTCCCCCTAGCGGCAAATTCATTATACTCTCCATGCTCCTGCCTATCGCTTCACGGCCATGAGCGACCATGGCGGCGAACGCTCCGAATACCCGGCCCATGCGTACCGGCACCGCATCCTGAAGGTGGGTACGCCCGCATTTGATTATCTTATCGAAAGCCTTGGCTTTTTTCCGAAGCTCCTTTTCCAAAAGTTCGGAGGAGGGCAGAAGCCTATCATGAGTTTCAACCGCTGCCGCCAGGTGAATGGCGGTATGTATCGTGTCATTTGTCGACTGGGACATATTGGCATGATCATTCGGATGAACGAGCTTATATGCTCCTTTTTTACCTCCGAGTATTTCTTCCGCGCGATTGGCCAGGACTTCGTTCATGTTCATATTCTGCGAAGTGCCCGCGCCTGCCTGGTAAACGTCAACAACGAATTGATCATCATGCCGTCCCAATATTATTTCATCGGCTGCTGAAATAACCGCCCCGGCGATTTTTTTATCCAACACCCCGGCCTGCATATTGGCTTTAGCCGCGCTTTTCTTTATAACGGCCTGGGCCTTTACAAAACTCTCCGGAAGACGAAAGCCGCTTATCGGAAAGTTATCAACTGCTCTCTGCGTCTGAGCACCGTAATACTTATCCACCGGCACTTTGACAGACCCCAGAGTATCTTTCTCAGTTCTATATCTTGTCATGGCAATCCGTTCCGGGCGTATCAGCACCCGGGCTTGATTCTGAAGAAACTGTAAATCCTCATCATGAGAAAAGAATGATTCTCGCCCCTCGCTTCCATATAAACGCGGTTAATCCCCGGATGCATAACTTCGGCGGGAACGGGAACGGTTATATAAGCATCTATGGTAGAATCAGGATATTCATCCCGGAAAAACTCGTGGACCAGCGTGTCGTTTATCGACACCCTGATGGTGTCGATAATCATCGGCAACGGACTCATTATCGGTGGAGGAGCTATCTCCAGGGCAAACGGAGTAGTAAAATCAAAACCGGTTGTATCGCACGGCAGGTAAAACGTGCTGTCGACCACGGCCCCCATCGGGCTGCCCGGGCCAACAGGTACGGGGCCGAACAGGTTATAGTTCGGCGGGGTGTTTATATCAACCAGTCCAAAGTTTATACTCAATAAGTTTTCCTGGTCTCCGATCAATGTGACTATTACGGGATTGGGAGTAGTATGCACGAAATGAAAGGGCGGTGTCGTTTGAACGGTATAAACGCCGTCATCCAGACCGAAAAAAGCATACAACCCGCTCTCTCCCGAATGAACCGACCTGTGTATACCGGATCCATCAGGATTGTTGGAATACAAATGCACCCACACATTCTGTATACCCGCTTCGCAGGAATCCCTTTCGCCGTTTCTATTAAAATCATAAAAAACCACACCGGAAACCGATTTTCCAGGCAGATCCCATGAAAAATCGAATCTGTAGGCGATGGCGAACGTTTTTGGCACTCCCGTATGAAATACGAATCTTTTTATCTCCGATTTTTCACCCGGAGTCAGGACGCCGTCGTTTCCGAATGCTCTGCTGAAATCAAAATAGGGGTGTCCTTCCCTATCGTACCCGTCCGGATTGAGCACATTCACGCCATCAGGCATTATTCCCGTAATAACAAATCTCACCGGAGGGCCAACGAGAGCATCGGAGCCGTTCACCAGGGCCGCGTCGAAGGAAACCGTTCCTGAATCCGCGTTGGATGCAAGGTTATAAGCCCACAGTTCGATCCTGCCGTAGGCGATATCCTCGATTTTCGCCGATGCCAATAAAAAGCTGGCATTATTAGAGAGATCGACTTCGGTTTCGCCCGTAACATCATATGATGAATCATAACCGGACCCGGCCGGGCGGTCACCGCATGAAGCAAAAAGTAGCAGTGCAAGCGCCGTTATGAAAGCATAAAGAGCGGCCACTATACATTTTTCTGAATTTACAATCCGTCGTATGGCAAAAATCATGATTTTACCCCCTGGGTACGGAGAGGTGAGGATAATACAATTATATGGGAATGCCCGGGAAAGCGCAATGCAATAAGCGGGGCGGATTGCACCATTCGAGGACGGGGAAATGTCAAGAATCTGATTTTTTAATTACGATTTTCGATCTGTCCGCGTCGTGGATTGTTTTCAAAAACGCTTTCATTTCCTGGTATCGGCCCGCGGGGATTGAAGCCGCGGAAATAACCTGCCATATGTTTATTTTTAAAATATTATTATCACGGCACACCTCTTTTTGATAAGACATGTAATCTTTCTCCAGCATCGTAGTATCCTCGCCGGATTTGATTATATAGCCTTCCGGTATTTTCATCTCCAGAGTGCTGGTAATGGTAACCGGGTAAGCGAATTCTATATCATATTTGCGCTCATCAGATCTGAACATTTCAAATAATGTTTTTGGAGTGAGAAGGCGCATGTCGAAATAAATCATATTTGCCAGAACCCGTGCATATGCCGGCCATTTTATCCTGAAGTCGATAAAGAGGGAATCCCCGCGGTCGTTATAACAATTATTATTCATCTCCACTCTTGCGCCTTCAAGGCCTTCATATACTCTCTGCATGTAATCTTCCAGACCGTTTTCTTCATTCATTAGGCCTTTCAGTTTCAAATACAGCTGCCCGGTAAGACACCAGCGAACACTGGCAACCAAATCTCCGTTGGCATTCAGCTCTGCATAATATGCTCTATAAGATTCATTCTGAGAAGCGGCGGAGCCCGGGATTCTGATTTCACGGGTAGTGCCGTCGACGAATACCCCCCTGCCTGTTAAACCCATAACATCCCAATTAAGCTGATTGGCCGCTGCGAATTGAAGGGAGGGGTCTATCCAATAAGCATATCTTCCGCCCTTTAAGAAGAGTATCAACCGTGTTAACCTGCGAAAATCTTTGATTTTTTCGTTTTTATAGTTGTGATTCCGATCAAGCACGAACACTGGAACGACCTCGAATCCGAGATGGCTGAATATCCTGCCCAGCAGGGAAGCAGCGTTGAAGTATGTTCCACCCATTTTTTCCATGCATTTGAGATTGTTTTTCCATTTCACGTTTTTGTCGGTAATCTCGAATTCTTTGTTGAATTTGGCGAGGACCGCGTTGATTTTTTCATAATAAGAAGGAAAAGAACGATTCAGTCTCTTGTTTTTTATATACTCGCTTATTTTTTCTTCAAGTTTCTGATTGGTTTTTCCATAATAGATCCTGCTCAAGTATCCTATGGGGCCGAACAATACCGGGTAGCGCATTCCTCCGTATGTAATCGGCTGCTCCGTATCCGTCCCTAAAATGTAAAAGAATCGCGGGGTATCCTGCAGAACCTGGGGCATGTATGGTTCCGCCGCGGGTATCGACAGGTTTTTCAATTCGAGTTTATACGTTGTCAGGCCGTCTTCTTCCGTTTTCAGCATCTCATGGGAATCAAGAAAATCCCTGGGATAAAAAGTGAATTTGAGATCATAGAAGGACGGCACGGTGTAAACCACACATGCATCAATGACGGGAACTTTTTCTGCAATTTGATAATCGCCGTAATCACCGTAAAAAACATTTAGTTTTATCTTTCTCACGACTTTTGTTTTGATTATGCAGTTCTTTTCCAAAAGGGGGAAGCTGATCTTGGTCTGCCTGAGATCCTTGCCTATTTTTATTTCATGTATATGCTCGTTTTTGACTTTGACCTTTTTACCGCCGGAAAGCAGCACTTCAGCTTCGAGTTTGAAGCCGTCATCCTTGTTATAGATATCAGATTCGTAGTCGCCGAACATTTTTATCCCTTTATCGGATAACAGGGCTATTTTTCTGTATTCTTCGATAGTGAGGTCATTTTCCATCAGATCGATATCTTTTTCAGTTTTGAAATAACGATTGCCTTCAACCGTAACAAACTCCGGCAGCCGCTGTTTCTTGACCTTATAAACCAGCCTTTTCTCCAGAACCACGGCCGAATAATCCTTATACTTGGACAGGTCCGGGAATATAGCGGACTTCGCCGCACCGCTTCCGGCGGACAACAGAACGGTGATAGCGAGCACGGGAATCAACATCAGCCTGATCTCCCCCCGCCAATGCTTCGAACCGAAAGCTTTTTTTATATTATCGGATTGAGAGTCTTGCAATCGCCAGAGGAAGCGAAGCTTTGAAAATGCCTCGGACAAATTATAAACCGCCATTATTAATCCTCATTTTGGAGATTCAAACACGATCTCTTTTTTTTCATTCGCTGCAATTTTTCCGCACATTTCATAGAAATCCCCGTATTCTTCAGCGGGAACTGCTGTCTGGGAGTTTAATATCCTTGATTGGATCATCAAATCTCCCTTGGATGCTTCCGTTTTACACTCATAGGAAAACCCGCCGATACTAAGACTCATATCATCCAGAGCACCTGCGAGAATCCATGAAGACGGGTAGCGAATGTGTATCTTCTGCTCGTGGATTCTGGAGACACCTAGAAAGTATGGATATGCGCGCGATGTATCATGTTCGAGAACGAGACTCATTATCGGCAACACATGCGGGTTGAGTATTATATATTCCATCTCGCGCTTGGAAAGCCGCTTGATTATACCCGACGATTTCAATTCGAACGAATCGCCGCTTTCCTCCGGCATGCTCACATATGCGGTATCCACAACAACTCCAAATCCCGGGCTGAAGAAATAATCTTGAACCAGTGCTTTTACTCCTCTGGCTTTATGTTTTTCGAAATAATTAATATCATAATGCCTGTAAAATCCATGGGCGCTCCGCCGGAACGTAAATCCAGCTTCGCCGCTGGAATCAACTTCTAAACTTAGTGAATCTATCATCCAGTTTGTGGATAAATCGCTGCGGGGAAGATGAACCGGTTCACCGCGGTCGGACCCGACTAAAAGAGCGAAAGCTCCTTCATCCGTTGGCGGCAGTTCACCGTAAATACATTCGGAACACGTGGGATCCATGTATTCACGGCGGCCGGCAAATTCAACCGCGGATATCACATGATTGAAGTAGATGCTCGGCTCATCTTCGGGCAAAGAAATCATCGGTTTGCTTCTTACCAGCACATAAAAAGCCTTTATCTCCAACTCTTCCAAAATTGAGTTCAGCAGCGTCGCTTTGTCCTTGCAGTCGCCGTACTTGTATTTGGCTACATCGTCGGCATCATGAGGCTTATATCCGCCTATTCCCAGTTTAATAGATACATAGCGGATGTTCGATCGGACATAATCGTATGCTTTCCTTACCGCCTGATCCTTGGGCATTGCATCGAGCCCAAGATTTTTTACAATAGCTTTTACCTTGCTTTTGCCTTTCTTGCTTTCCTCGGTAAGTCTCCGGTACCACCGGGCCACTCCATCCCATGATGACAGATCCAACCTTACCCCCAGATCGTGTTCTACCCTGAAATACAAGAAAATCATGGGAGCATATTCCATAAGGCTTCTGACTCCCTTTTCATTTTTGAAAGCGGAAATGTTATTCATTTCCCAAAGATAGTTGGTTTTGCCGCGCTCTTTTTTGACCGAATATGCGGGTGGATTATCAAATCCCGTCGTTTTATATTCGATCTTTATGGATTCCGGTGCTTTTACTATCAACCTTCTCTTCAGTATGGGGATGGATCTCCGGAAATCAGCCATATTGCAGAAAAGAATATTATTTACCTGCCAAACCGTTTGCACTTCCAGAATATCTCCGGCTCTGGCATCTTCCAGCGTAAATGTTTTGGTTTTGACATCGCTGTAAATAGAATTCGGATCAAACCCGCTGATTTCCAGAATTTTATTCTTGTTCAATTCCAGCGTGCTACCATCGGCTTTTATTGTCCTGGCTTTTATCGTCTTTATGGATCTGCAAAAGCCGCCGCGGTATAAAAACTTTTTTGCATCAGAATTCTTTTTCATCAGCTTTATGACGACTTGCTCGGTGCTGACGGCGCTGTTCTTGTTTTTGATTTCTATTTTATTTTCAAGCAGAAGGATAACTGCATCCCGCTTGCTGAAATCGCCCGGAATACCAACAGCAAAATACTTTTCAATATCCTCTTTTGAGAATGATTTGGATGAATTTGCAGCAGGGCAGACCTTGCCTGCAGCGAACAGGCAGATAAGCATTAATATCAACAATTTCAGCGGAAAAGGAAGATAGCATTTTGTGCTTGAGAATAGACGAGATCTCATAGCGCTCCGACGGTAGCAACCTCCGATGACTTTGTCAATAAAGAAACGTTGCCTGCTGCGTTACGAACGTTGTATTCTGGACATGCTGTGAATTATTTCATTGCGGAGCAACCCGTTCTTGCCTTTACGCTCCGGTGTTGAAAAAAGGAGAAGTTCAATGCATTCGATAATGGACACGGCGCCGTCCGCCGACCGCCAGCGCTGCTTTATAATCCTGCTACTTTTTATTATTTCAGGTTTGATTCTTGGTCTCACCTCCTCCGGTGCCGCTGCCCGGGTTATAACTTTTAATGATTTTATTTCTTTAGGCCGCGTTTACAATCCCCAGGTATCGCCCGACGGCAAAAAAGTCATATTCGAAGTAGTGTATTACGATAAGGCCGCCAACCAAGGCAACAGCGATATATACATGGCGTCTTTAGAGGGAGAAGAGGATGCCGTTCGGCTTACACAAAGCCCTGAGGGTGATTCACAGGCGAGTTTTTCGCCGGACGGCAAAATGATCACATTCATTTCATCCAGATCCGGCGAACCGCAGATCTGGCTGCTCCCGGTTTCGGGCGGAGAAGCAAGACAACTGACTCATCTATCAACCGGAGCTTCCGGCCCGGTCTGGGCTCCTGACGGGAGCAGTATACTTTTTACATCCAGAGTATACCCCGACTGCCCCGACGATTCATCCAACGCCGCCAGAATGGAACAGGAGAAAAACGATAAATGCCGGGCCAGGGTAATTACATCTCTGATGTACCGGCATTGGAATCACTGGATCGGAGAACGGAGAAAACATTTATTCATTATACCCATCGCAGGGGGAGAACCTCGCGATCTGACACCGGGAACGGCAAATGTTCCCACAATAGCCCTGGGAAGCGGGCATGATTATGCAATGTCCCCCGACTGCTCGGAAATCAGCGTTGTAGCAAACACTTCAGATATGCGCGCGGCAAACACCAACAACGATATCTTCATTATAGCCTTGAACGATCTCGCAGCAGCCCCCCGCGGTCCCGGAGACTTTCCCTCCGGTTGGACCCGATTGACCGCTAATACTGCGAATGACAATTACCCGGTTTATTCGCCGAATGGGAGATTCATTATCTACCGCGCAATGAAACGCGCCGGATTCGAAGCTGACCAATACAGGCTGACTCTCTACGACCGCACGAGGAAAACATTCGCAGACATTGGCGCGGATCTCGCCGACAAGATGGATCGCTCGGCAAGAAGCATTGCCTGGGCCCCTGACGGCAAAAAGATTTATGCAACCTGCCAGGACGGCGCTTATGTTTCCGTGTATGAAATAAACGTTAACAGCAGGAGGGTCAGGCAGCTAACATCAAAGATTTATATTTCGTCTCTCCGGATGACTCCCGGGTCGGCGAAATTCGTCTTTTTAAAACAGACCGCCGCCGCTCCTTATGAAGTTTTTTCGGCCGACCGGTCTTTCAGAGCGAAAAGCTTCCGCAATCTTTCAAAGATCAACACCACATCTCTCGCGGCCCTCGACATGGAACAACTGCAGGAATTCGATTTCGAAGGAGCCGGCGGCGCGAAAGTAAACGGGCTGATTTTGAAGCCGCCGGGATTCAGAGAAGGCCGCAAATATCCATTGATATTTTTGATCCACGGCGGACCCCAGGGGGCCTGGAGCGACAGCTTTCACTGGCGCTGGAACTACCAGATGTTTGCGGCCCCCGGCTATGTGGTAGCGGCAGTCAACCCGCGCGGAAGCACCGGCTACGGCCAGGTATTTACCGACGAGATATCCCGCGATTGGGGAGGAAAAGTCTTCGAAGATCTCATCAAGGGCCAGGAATTCATACTCGATAATTACGGCGCCTTTATAGACGAAAACAGGATCGCAGCGGCCGGAGCTTCCTACGGCGGATACATGGTCAACTGGATCGAAGGGCACATGGAAAGCTTCAAAAAACCTTTCAGGTGCCTCGTCAACCATGATGGAGTATACAATTTAACGAGCATGTATGGAGCCACCGAGGAACTGTGGTTTCCGGAATGGGACCTGGGCGGTACTCCATGGGAGAATCCCGAAGGCTATGCAGAGTTTTCTCCTCATACGTATGCCGCTAATTTTCACACTCCGATGCTGATCGTTCACGGCCAGCTCGATTACAGAGTGCCTCTTGCGGAAGGCATGCAGGTGTTCACTACGCTCAAACGACAGGAAGTACCCGCAAAACTCCTTTACTTCCCGGATGAAGGACATTGGGTGCAAAAACCGCAAAATGCCGAACTTTGGTGGGAAACGGTGCACGAGTGGCTCCATGAATGGCTGAAATAACCCGCGCGGTACTCAGCCCAGATAAGCGCGGGTGGCGCTGATGGGGCCCCCTCGCGCGCAGGTTTTTCACGAGCACGAGGGGTGATCAGCGACAGGACCCGCGCGGCACTAAGAGG
>CAZZKJ010000047.1:0-18287 GCA_964654695.1 uncultured bacterium
CGTGAAAAACTGCGCGCGAGGGGGCCCCATCAGCGCCACCCGCGCTTATCCGGGCAGAGTGCCGCGCGGGTCCTGTCATCGATTACCCCGGTTTCTTATGGCCGCGTGTAAACAGTCATATGAAGCGCCGTGCGGGTCAAGTGTGCACTGGAGCGATCATAAAAATCAATTGAAAAATATGCAGATATGAACTATATTCACTTCTTTTAATCGACTCTCTCCATAGGAGAAACCTGTCCGTCTGGAGGGGGCTCGAGTACGTTATTTCTTAATCACTAAAAAACACCCGATTTTTGAAAGGCCGCGCGTGCGGCCGGTGGAAAAAGGGGGGAGGAGGAAAAAATGAAATTCGATTCTGAAATTCGAAAAGCCCAGGAGCATTTTGGAAAAATAATGGCCGACCAGTTGGAGAGGGTAGACCGTATGAAAGCCGGTGAAGATTGGATCAATTACAGCGATTTGGCTTCCATTAAAATCGGAATATTGGGGGGAGACGGGATCGGGCCGTTTATAGCCGAACATGCTAAAACAGTTTTAAAGTTCCTGGCGGCGGACGAGATGGATGCCGGAAAGGTAACACTCAAGGATATAGACGGGCTTACGATCGAAAACAGGGCCGAGCACAATGCTGCCGTTCCCCATGACGTTCTGGATGAAATCAAGCAGTACCACATTCTTCTAAAGGGTCCAACCACTACTCCTCGAAAAGGAGATCCATGGCCCAACATTGAATCATGCAACGTGGCGTTGAGGCGGCACCTGGATCTGTTTGCTAATGTCCGTCCGGTTAAAGTGCCGAAAGAAGGAATAGATTGGGTGTTTTTCCGTGAAAACACCGAAGGGGCATATGTGCTGGGAAGCTCCGGGCATAATGTAACAGATGATCTTGCCGTCGATTTCAAGGTGATATCATCACAGGGCAGCGAACGTTTGCTGCGGCTGGCCTTCGAGTACGCTCATAATAATAAAATCAACCGGGTTACCGCTGTCACCAAAGCCAATGTCATTAAGACCACAGACGGCAAGTTCCTCAGTATAGCGCAGAAAATAGCCGAAGAGTATCCGGAAATAGAATTCGATGATTGGTACATTGATATTATGACGGCCAAGCTCGTGGATCCGAAGCGGCGCGCTCAGTTCAGGGTGATGGCGCTCCCTAATCTTTACGGCGACATACTTACGGACGAAGCCGCCGAGTTCCAGGGCGGAGTGGGAACCGCCGGCAGCGCCAATATCGGCAAGCGCTACGCCATGTTCGAAGCCATACACGGCTCGGCTCCCAGAATGGTTGAAGAAGACAGGGCTAACTACGCCGATCCCTCGAGCATGATAAGGGCAGTAGCCATGCTCCTTCGCCATATAGGAATGGAGGAAAGAGCCGGGAAACTCGAAATGGCCATGGACATATGTGGAAATTTCGAAAAAAAAGTCGTCATGACCGGACGCTCCACAGGCGCGGATGGAAAAGAATATGTTCAATATTTAATGGATACGCTCAAGGACAAAGATCTGCAGAAAAAGTGGCGGGATTGCCAATAATTTTGGCGGATTGTGTTTGAGTGCGACCTCGATGCAGCCACGGCGTCCAGATAAGTAAAATGAAACCGGGTAAAATAATAAAACTGGCGCTGCTAATCGGAATTCCGGCAGCAGCCGCGGTATTGTTCCTGGCAAAAAAAAGAGTGGAGCCCGAGCCTAGCTCTTTTTCGCCGCCGGCCGGCCGGAGAGCGTATGCTAACGCAAAAACATACCCGACCTGGGAGGATTACTTATCCAGCAAAGACTGGGAAAAAGCGCAGGCATCTCCAAGAACCAAGGTCGTGTTCATTGGCATGGACGGAGCGACATGGAATGTCATAGATCCCATGCTGGAGGCAGGGAATCTGCCTTCCATGAGGAGGTTGAAGAGGGAGGGATCGTACGGAACCCTGCGTTCGGTGGAATGCTATATTTCTCCTCCCGCCTGGGTGACGATGATGACCGGAGTGCTCCCCAATAAGAGCGGTGTATACACATTCGGCAAATGGGATGAAAAAAACCACAAGTTCGACAAAGTATCTATCGAGGACGTGCGCGCGCCGGCCGTATGGGATATTGCATCGCTGGCGGGTAAAAGAACGGCGGTGACCAATATTCCGATCACTTATCCGGCTCAAAAAGTCAACGGAATCATGGTATCGGGAATGCTGACTCCGATCTCTCTGGAAGAGAAGCGCCCGGTGTTTGCCCGTAGATTAACGGACTATTCGGGGGGGCTGCTAGAATCCCTTGGGATCAAAACCTACTCGGAGCCCCTCGAAACCAATTTAAATCTTTATGATAATCTGCTGAGAATCGTGCTGTATGATTCGCATGATGATGAAAAAACCGATTATGATTCGGGGATAATCGGGGTTCTGAGCACAAGGGAAAAGCAGCGCGGAGAAAAAAGAGTAACCTGCTATGATTTCCACCCCGGAACATATTCGCCCTGGTTGAATATCGATTTCAGCAAGGATGGCAGCATACGCGGCGCCTGGTGCCAGCTCAAAATTACCGTACCGCAGTTTCCGATTTGCAAAATAAGAGGATCTCCCGTCTTCATTGCTCCCGATGATCCGGACGTCTATAACACATATCCGGCCGACTTCAGTAAAGTACTGAAAAAGCAGTTCAAATATTATTTTCCATATACGCCGTTCGATAAGGATCAGATTCCGGATTTTGCCCGGGATGCAACCGGCTATGCTTCGTTTTTTTATGAAATGGAAGACTGGGATTTGTTCTTATATGCATTTCTTGGCCCCGACCGCATTCACCACAGGGAAGGTTTTTCGCAAAAAACGCGAGAAGTCTACAGTATTATTGATGAATTCATCGGCAAACTAATGGACAGGCTCCCGGATGATGCGGTTTTAATAGTAGCCTCAGATCACGGTTTCAAAGGATATGAATACAGCATAGATATGAACAGCTTCCTCGCGAACCTGGGTCTTTTAAGATGGGGCAAGGGGGGCTCTGTCGATTATGACAAGACTCTGGTTTACTATAACATGTACAGCATCTTTTTTAATCATTCAATGCTGAGCGTGAAAGAGCTCAATCGAAGGGGAATCCCCCTTGCACCAAACGAAACGCCCAAGCAGGCTCTTTCACAGTATCTGCGTGAGAAAGCGGCAGGAATTAAAGATCCAAAGACGGGAAGAAACATGCCGGTGGAATTGTTTTCCGTTCCGGATAACGCGTTGGGGAAGGCGCCGGACCTGTTCGTAACTGGCGGATATGACGATTATAACGTGGAGCTCTGGGACTACAAAAATCCTCATCAGAACATTGTGTACAAGCTCAAAGACGGTGAGAACTGGGCGCACAGAAGAGATGGAATTTATTATTTGTGGGGGAAAAATATAAAACAAGGGTTTGATGCCGGAATCAAGGATATCCAGGATATATCCCCGACTATTCTTTATCTTCTCAACCTTCCTTTGGCCGGGAACTTCGACGGCAAGATCATGGAAAACGTTCTTGAGCCGGGTGTGTTTACGAAGCGTCCGGTGGCCCTGGTGGATAAGTACGCAGATATAGCAAGAACTTCGGTGCTTCCCGATGATGATAGGGAAGCGATGGAGAAAAAATTAAAGAGCCTGGGTTATATAAGGTAGAAAGGTTTTGAGATGACAAAAATGCGGCAAATCTCATTGACTTTATGGGTTCTTTTCGCTGCCCTGCTGCTCGCCTCTTGCTCGAAGAAAAAAAGCGAAAGACCTGCCCAAAAAGATACGGCTGCCATTGCTTCCGGGTACCGGTTGTCGCGGGCGGACAGCATACAGCTTATCG
Source organism: uncultured bacterium (assembly GCA_964654695.1). Lineage (GTDB taxonomy): Bacteria > Krumholzibacteriota > Krumholzibacteriia > WVZY01 > WVZY01 > CAZZKJ01. The sequence goes on from CAZZKJ010000047.1 coordinate 3,817, forward strand.
AAGCGGCGGCCAAGAGGGTTAAGCGAAAGATAATAGTTCTGGGGTTTGATGCTGCAACGTGGAATGTGCTCGATCCAATGATCGAGAAGGGGCAGCTGCCGAATTTTAAAAAGATAATGGACAAGGGCTCATATGGAGATCTTCAATCATTGCCATTTTTTCTTACGCCTCCCGCGTGGACCAGCATGTTTTCGGGCTGCAAATCCTGGAAAACGGGGGTTTATGGTTTCGGCAAGCCGGCTGAAAAGACCCGGGAGTTTATTCCTGTCCACTCCGCTGATGTCAGAGTGCCCCGAATCTGGGATATGGCCGGCCAGGCGGGGCTCAAGACCGCGGTCATAAAAGTTCCGCTGACATATCCTGCGGCTCCCGTGAATGGAATAATGGTTACCGGGTTCTTGACTCCGGGGCAGGTGATAATCAAGAAAGTAACGACGACAACAGGCGCCATGAGAAGAATACGCTCTAGGCAGTTGAGTAAACACGGACTGCGCAGCTTCTCCCCTCCGTTTAAAGCCCAGGTTAAAATTTATGACAATGACGTAACCGTATACCTGCTCGATACGGTGAAGGGAAATACAAAAAAGTATGATGAAGCCTTTATGGTGATTCATGAAAGCAAAGCCGCTGCCGACACTCTTGCCGGGGATAATTCCATAATACACATCCCCGAGCAGACCGCCGCCTGTCCGATAGACGGATTTACCGATTGGGTCAGGATACTCGTTCACAAGGACAGTATTCCATATGAGGGCCGTGTCAGGTTGGAGCCGTCAAGAACCGGGGGTTCCGTTATCAGCATTCGGTGCACGCCGGTATATGGCTATCTTCCGGGGACGGATGTCAATTTTTGCTATCCGGATTCGCTGAGAAAGGCTATAGCTGACCGATTCGACAGGTTTACGCCGAATATAAGTTATGTAGTGCCGGTTATACCGGATCATGTCGATGATAATGCGGATTATTTGAAATTCTTCTTTAATTACGATGATTGGGATCTGTTTATCTATCAATTCCAAGTCACGGATATTATCCAGCATTGGGATGGAGACGGCCCCTACACTCAGGATGTTTTCAGGCGGATCGACAAGCTTCTGGGAGAATTTGTGCGGATGCTGCCCGAAGACGCGGTACTGATTATGGCCTCCGATCACGGAAGCAGGGAATACAGTAACAGGATAAACCTGAACACATGGCTCGACCATATGGGTCTTATAGCAAAAGACCTGAAAGGTAATTTGGACAGCCGGAATTCAATCGCTTACCACATGGATTGGGGTATCTACATAAATAAAAGTGAACTTAAAGCCCGGTGGAGCGCTGTCCGGGGTTTCAAACCAGAGAGCGAGGAAACTGTTTACGACAATTTCCTCGATTATCTCATAGCTCAAGCAAAGGCGATCACAGCCACCAGGATGATCGAACCCCTGGTCATTAAAATGTGGCGCTCCCCGGCCGTCAGTGTCGGCCCGGCTCCCGATCTTGTCGTCGCGGCCGAATATCGGGAATACGCCGTCGAACCGAATGATTTATTCCAGATGGGACAGAATTTGATTGATTCGGCTTTCAAGAAAGGTAAGAAGTTTCATCACCGCAGGACGGGGATGTTCATTGCAATGGGAAAAGGCATAAAGAAGGGATACAAAGCTGAGATGCAGGACATCTTTGATATAACACCGACAGTTCTGTATCTTCTCGGTCTTCCGCAGGCGGATTATTTCGACGGCAAAGTGATGGAGAGCATTTTCGAAGAAGATTTCCTTGCCGAAAATTTAAGGCAGCACATCGCCTCTTATTCTATGCCCGTAAACAAAGCGAAGAAAAAAGATCTTAACAGGGAAAAGCTGGAAGAAAAGCTCAGAGCCATAGGGTACGTACAGTGAAGTTTTCAAAAAGAATAAAGAGGTTTTTCCCTGCAATATTTTTTATTCCTTTAATTTTTTTGAGTGTTCTGTATTCCGGCGGATGCAGTGAAAGGGAGGATGCAAAAAGCCTTGGCGCCAAAGGGGAGGACTATCAATTGACATCGAAGGAGATTCGGGCGCTGCGAGAACGGGTGTCGGAGGGGCCCAGGAGAAAAGTCGTCGTTCTGGGGTTCGATGCGGCCTCATGGAATATAGTCGATCCTTTGATCAAGACCGGCAAGATGCCTCATTTGAAAAAACTGCTGGAGCGAAGCGCGTACGGCGATTTGCTGTCCCTGCCTTTTTTCATAACTCCGCCGGCGTGGACCTCGATGTTTTCGGGATGCAAAGCCTGGAAAACCGGCATATACAGCTTTACCAGGCTCGATTCTGCTTCCCGGAAACCTCTTATTGTATCCTCGCGGGACGTAAAAGTACCGCGGCTGTGGGATATGGCGAGCGAAGCGGGGCTCAAAACCGCTGTTATAAGAGTTCCCCTGACATATCCTGCCTCCCCGGTCAATGGGATTATGTTGACGGGGTTTCTGACCCCCGGACGCACCATTGTCCGAAAGCAGACGGGATTCAAAAAAACTATTCACAAAATCAAAAAGCAAAAAATAAAAAAGTACGGTTTAAAAAGTTTTTCTCTCCCGGCAAAAGCTGAGTTGAAAGTCTACGGCAGCGATGTGACGGTTTTTCTGTTGAATTCGCGCAACAAGGGGAGCAGTTTGTACGACAGCGCTTTCGTGATTGTGCATGCCAGCGAAACTATCCGCGACACGTTAAACGGCGAAGTATCGACGGTTGTTATACCCAAACAGACAGCCTCCTGCTCTCTGGATGCCTTTACGCCCTGGCTCAAGGTTCTGGTTTATAAGGATAACATTCCCTGCCGCGGATGGGTCAGATTAATGCCGGCTTTGCCTGGATCGATTTCGCTTAATATCTGGTGTTCGCCCGTCTATGGACATCTTTCTGAAACCGATGTCGAGTTCTGTTATCCGGATTCGCTCAGAAAGGAGATTGCCGACAGATTTGAAAGATTTACGCCCAATGTAAGCCATATGCTGCCGCTAATACGCGATCAAATATATGACGATGCCGAGTATCTTGAATATTTTTATAATTATGACGATTGGGATTTATTTATTTTCCAATTTCAAGTAACCGATATAATTCAGCATCGAAACGGGGAAGGACCATACACGCAGGATGTTTATGCGGGCGTTGATAAAATTCTTGGAGATTTTATTGCCGGACTTCCTAAAGATGCCGTGTTGGTATTGGCCTCGGATCACGGGGGCAGGGGCTACTCTATGATTGTACATCTTAATGCCTGGCTGAATAAACTGGGATTGATAGCCAGGAAAAGTTCGGGGGAAGTTGACTTCAAGCATTCTATAGCCCTTTACTTCGATTGGGGAATCTATATTAACAGACCTGAATTGGAGAAGAAATGGCACTCGATAAGAGGATTCAGTCCGAAAAGCAGAGAATCGGTGTATGAAGATCTAGTCGATTTTCTGATAGAAAAAGCAAAATCGATTGCGGGAAACGCTTCTAAAAAAAGACTGCTGATCAATATGAGGCGTGCCACCAAGGAAAGGGATGAGCTTGCTCCTGATATAATCGTGAGAGGCGAATACCCGGATTATTTCGTCAAGCAGCATAACCGTATAAACAAAGTTCCGGAATTGATAGGGCCTCCATACCAGGATGGGCACATATATTTCCACAGAAGGAAAGGGCTTTTTGTCATTTCGGGCAGGGGAATAAAGAAAGGATTCCATGCCGGTGTTCAGAACATATACGATATAGCTCCAACGATACTTTATCTCCTGGGGCTTCCGCAGGCGGATTATTTCGACGGCAAAGTAATGGAAAGTGTTTTCGAAGATACATATCTTTCCCGTTATTCAACGAGCAAAATAAGAACTTATTCATTGACGAAGCGGGAATCTGAGGAGAAAAACCTTGATACCGAAAAATTGGAAGAGAAGCTCAGAGCCATAGGTTACGTGCAGTGAGCTCCCCTTCCGGCCGGCGTGCGCCTCTTCCTGTGCTTGCTAATTGCCGGTTGCTCCGGCCTGGCGAACCTAAAAACGGGCAGCTTTTAGATCTCCAGGTCGTCGTCATCATCGGAGATTTCGATCTCCTTAATAAAGCGGTTGATAACCGGAGATGAATCTTCCATGATCATTTCCATGTCCTCGATATCAACAGTTCCATCCGTTTCGCAGCGCACAACGAGTTTACGGTCCCGGAGAGACTGCAGCTTTTTCTTCTGATCATCAGTAAGAATCTTATTAGCCTTTTTCATAATGGATAATTGTGCGAGCTTGATTTCGATTTCGGCTTTTTTCAGAGCTTCCAGTTGAGTCCTTATGCTGTTGAGAGAAGCGTCGTCATGAATCAGCTTTTTCAATTCCAGCTTCGCCTTTGCGGCGTCGGCCTTTAGATCTATTATCGCCACCCGGGTGCCGTGCATGATATCCTCGATTTGATCCTTTTGCTTTTTGCTCAGGCCGAGTTCCTCGGCGTACTCCAGGACGCCACCGCCGAAATGCCCGGGATGGAGTGTTCTCATTTTCTTGATCATATGAGCCCTGCCGCCCGGCATGGGTTTATGCATCATCAGTTTTTTCATACGCATTGGCCGGCATTCAACGGCGCAGCACTGCTGCGCGCAGCACTCTTGAACTGCAAACGGAGGCTTGATATCCGGTCTGGCCGGGCTGACGCGCTGCGGGGAATCCGGCTTAGAGCCCGCCGGGGATTTTTCAGCTGCAGAAGCTGCTGCTGCAAAAGCAAATACCACGACGGCGGCAAAAACCCCCATCAGGCACATTGACAATTTATTTCTCATCTTTACACCTCCGTTAAATTTGTTATTGCCCCATGTTTTTTTTATACACGCCCCTGCCGCGCGGGTTCCTCAATAAATTATCTTATCGGAATTCCTCCGATCGGCTGGAGAAAAAATCTGCCTGCAGGAGTCTGCGGTTCAGGTTGGTGCCAATAATTTCCGATGGAAAAGAAAAATTTCGCACCTTCGTCTGCGTCCCCCTCCCGCAGCCGGTCTGCTTCATTCGGGATCCTTAAAGATCCATATATATCCTAAATTGTTACACGATGTTATAAGGTCGATCGATTTGTGAAAAAATTAGCATACGGGCCCGGTTCCGGAATGTTTTTCGCAGCGGTGGAGGGGAATGTTTGGGTTAAAGAGGATCATTTTAATGTCGATGATATCCAGTAGATTTCCAACAAACAAATGTGGAGGATTACAAATGAAACGAAACGGAATCGCATGGGGGCTGGCGGCGTTTTTTTGCCTTGTCTGTATCTTCGCGTTCGGTACGGAGGTGGGGGCGATCAGCCGGGACGATTTGAAATCATTTGGAAGCATTCATAAAGACCGCGGAGAGCAGGCCCGGCTTCAAAGGATAGAAGCAGCGGAGATGGGGGCAACCCCTCCATATCATTACGGCGCTACTTTGATCTGTTCGGACTGCCACACCATGCACGCATCCATGCAGCACAATCATTCCGGCGGTACCGATCCCGAAGGAAATATAACCTCATTTCCTTGGCAGACAACCCCGTCCGCCTATCTGCTTAAGGCCTCCGATCCTCTTGATCTCTGCCTGACCTGCCATGATAATGTTGCGGGCATTCCCGATGTCGTATCCTCGGATGTCAACTCGTTGACGGAACGGTCGGCAGGTTTTTTCGATCAGCCGGCCGTATCAAATCCCAGAGGGCACGATTTGGGCAGGGGACTGCCCGGCAGCGGCGGAGGAAGTTACTGCAGCAGGTGCCATTGGGGCGATCCTGCGGATAAGAAGGTTACATGTATTGACTGCCACAATCCGCACGGAAACGGGAACGCGAGAAACCTGCAGTGGGTATCCGATCCCGACGGCACTCCTCCGCTGGGGCTTTTCAACCCGGACGCCGCCACCGGTCTTCCCAAGTACGAACGCGCGAACACCAGGTACGGGACCGAGAATGCTACTACTATGAGGGAAGTTCCGAACATGTGCCTGGACTGTCATCATGTATTCAGCGGCGGTTCCTATACCGACCCCGATGGGGACGGTGTTCATTCGCGCCATCCAACGTACGACAGTGAGAGGTTCGACCCCAATCATGTTTCCGACGGCGCCACCGGAGGGACCACCGATCCCACACACTGGGAAAACGGATCCGGCAGCGGGTTCGATGGAACCGAAAGAATTCCCTTTGTAGTCGATGGCGCTTCGAATTTCGCCGAAGCATCGGTAGTCGACGCTTCCTCCAACGGTGTATTTTGTTTATCGTGCCATAAGGTGCACGGTTCTTCATCGCCCTTTGGTCTGGTTTGGGATGTCAACGGCGAAGTAGGACGCAAGGGCTGCGACCAATGCCATGCAATGAAGCCGCTGCCTTGATGGAAACCCGGCACATCAATCGTTCCAGTGGAGTATCGCATTGTAGGCGAGGCCGAAATTCGAATGCGTAAGGTATCTGTGCAGCGGATTAAAGCTGAATATTACCACCTTCCCTCGGCCTTTTTTTACTTCGAGAATGGCGGGTTTGCGGGATAGTGCTTTTTCCTTTTTAACAAATCCGCTCAGACAAATCTTGTCCTCTCTTTTGTCGGCCTTTTCTTTTTCTTCAGCTGACGTATCCCCCCGAGAGGGGATCTTCTTATCTTCTTCGTCCTTTTTGAGGCCGGTTCCATACTGCAGGGTCACTAGGTTTTCATATTGTTCGGGAACGGACAACAGAGGAGAAAACCCGCGAAAAACACTCATCAACGAGTCATATCCGCATGTAATATTGCTGGAATGATTGACCACTCTGCATCTGAGCATGGAACCCGGATTCATGAAACCCTGGGGATCGATGCGGTTGATATGGCGGACAATACCCAGTTCGACCGGGATAAGGCTTCCCGCGCCGAGGGTTATCAGGGTACCTCCGGATTCGACGAATTCGTCCAAATGCAGCAGCCCCTCGAAGCCCATGCCGCCGGTGATATCGTCGGTGCTGTCGATAACGCCGATGTTGGGCGAATCATCCGTGGTTCGATAGGGCAGGGGTTTCCATCTGGTGTCGACGCCATGAATGAGAGTCTTGGGTTTGAAAAATGTGCCGAGGTCGGGAATAAGGATAACATCGAATTCATCAGATAGCGCTCCCTTGCGCATATGGTCCTTATTGATGAGTGAATATGGAATCCCCGCTTTGTCGAATGTGAATCTGACCCATCCGGAATTTTGCGTGAAAGTCCAGGTGTGGAAGAGAGCTATGCGCGGTATATCAAGCAGGTGCTTGACGGTTTTAGGAATCGAGCCTGCAGAAAAAATGTCCAGGCCGAGTGAATCGGCGATAGTGCAAACGCCTGCAAAGACTTCATTCGGATTGCCTTTTCCCGGAATGATCCAGCTGCCCCGCGGGAAAAGGCGGCCCGAAGCTTTGAAAGGCGCATCGGATGCGAAAACATCAAAATCTTTTAATGCGAACCTGGCTTCGAGGAATTTTTCTGATGATGACGAGTAGATCAGGTAACAGTCGGATTTTTTCCTTGGTTTTCTGCCGCCAATATGAATTTTATGTGCGACTTTTTGCATCGGCCTATCAAGAATATTTTTGTTATCTATACGCTCGGAATTTACGCCGTAGAGGAGCGGCAGGGTCCAAGCGACGTCATCGTAAGGTTTATACTCCGCGTCGGCGGGGAAACGCTGCTCTTCCATCAGGCTCTTTGCGAAATCCCTGTACGGCTGGTCCATCCTTATTACGAAATCTCCCTTCGAGTATTTCCGGCCGCCGTCTTTGAAATCCTTATTGAGCAATTTAACATCTATGCCTTGTTTGAGCAGTTGGTTGATCATGTAAGAGAGTTCAAATTTATTCTGATTCTTTCTCGGAATTATCCAGGCATACGGAGGCGAATTTAGGCCTCTTTTGACCGCGTTATCGCCCTTTTTCCAGAAATTATAAAGAAGCGTTTGGGCGTTGTTCGCGGCAAAGTTCAGTGCGATCAGCACTCCGGTTTCTTGATAATTTATGTTGTTTCTGAAAGACCATTTAACATTCTCATCCGGAGGGACCGGGCGGTACCAGGCTTTCTTCGTAATTTTTTTCTTTGCGAACGATCCCTTGAGTTCGCGGTCATAGGTAGATGCTCCGGCATTGCCGAAGGTTTCGTAAAAACGTCCCAGGCTGTTGTGGTTATTGCCGAACCACAGCAGGTAGCCGGGATACCAGCCGGTGTAAAATCCCCACGTCCATACTCCCGGCATACCGAGCTTGGTAAGCTCAGTAACTTCATTATTGGCCATCCACTGCCATTCGCTGGTAATCACCGGATCCAGAGCATCGTTATAAGGTCCGGTTCCTGAAGATATATATAGATAGGGAATCGATTCATGAAGATCATGGGTTACCTGCGGATGAAAACGAAAGAACAAGCGCGCCAGATTTTTGGTAAGGGGCTGTGAAATCTGCAGTCCGTCGCGGTTGTTGTCGTGAAGGGTGTATTTCCCCCAGTATGGAGGGGACTTTGGCGGACTGTTTTTCCAGTCCTTGTTGTCCTTTGTACACGTGTAATACCAGTCGACCATTCTCTCCCTTCCATCCACTTCCAGCACGGGCGTTATCATGGTAATCACACGGCTGCGGATATTCTTGATCAAGGGGCTTTCCCCTGCCGCAAGCCGGTAGGCGAGTTCCATCAACATCTCCGGGCTGCCGGTTTCGGGAGAGTGCAGTCCGCCGGAAAGATAATAAAAAGGTACCGCCTTGTTTATAATAGATTGCGCATCCGCTTCGTTCGTAATCCTGGAATCTGCTAGACGCGCCGTGTATCCCGCGTAGCGCTCATAATTATCAAGAAATGCTTCGTCGGCTGCTAACAGAACTATCATTTCTCTGCCTTCGGAACTTTTTCCAATTGACAGCAGTTTTATTCGCGGCGAGGCCGAAGCCAGAACTTCCATGTAGGATTTTATCTTGGCGTAGGAGGAGAGTTTGCCCGGAGCCCCGGCTATGTATCCCAGGTAGTCCCTGGGCGAAGGAATAGATTCGGATTCAGGAAGAGAGCTCACCATCGGCGATAGGAATCGTTCCTCGGTGGTGTACTGCCGGACTCTGGAACTGAATGCGGTATCAATGTGGGTTTCCGCGTAATCGGCAGGTACGATTGCCTTTGAGGATGAAACGGCGCATATCAAGACAACAGCCGTTGATAATAACAACGCCGGGATGTAAAGGCTTTCTTCCAGAGCAATGAGTTTCTTCATTAATCGGCCTTTCATGTGATTTTGAAAACTCCGAGCCAGAAAGCAACAATACTAGATTAAACGCGGCCGCGCTTCAAAGGGTTTAATCGGCGTCTCTTTCTTGATATGGCACTGGAAAGAGTTAAAAAGAAAAAATGCATTCCGCCGTTTCGGAAGTTTTGCTGATTAAAATGAAAAAACAGCGAACCAGAAATAATACTGGATATTTCGGTGTTGTTATTATATATTAATCAAGACAGCCACAAAAGCGCCGGTATCATTGGTACCTCCCTTCCTGGAAGGAGCAAAAGTTTTTAACTCCTTTCTTTCGTGCTCATGTGCCGAATTACCTTCTTGGTAATAAAAACGATACCGGCGCTCTCCCTTATCTTTTATAAATGACCGACACCCGCATGGCTTTCCTGCGGGATAGGCCGGCAATATCAATGTCGTTTAGAAATTCCGTTGAGATAACTCCTCTTAAACAGTAAACATGTAATAATACGATATAATGCAATATTATCACGTCAACGTTCTACTAAATGATGTAATAATATATGCTTATTTATATATATCTTTTTTAGCTGGCTAATTTCTGTTTTTATGTTGATAAAGGCTATTTTGCTGTTGCTATCTCTTAAACTGTATCTTATTTTATGGGTCAGAATCGACCGTTCTGTGATCATTGTCAAAAAAGAGGTTGTATTGTTCTGGAAATGTAAAATAATACTTACATTGATTTGAAAATATTTTTCTTAAGCCTTTAGTTCTCCCCGGTATTTAGATGTTGCATCTTATGATGGACTTCGATTGGGCAGCTGCTCCTCCCCGCAGCGTCCTTTAGAAATCTGGTGCCGGGGGGGGCTTTTTTTTGATCCCTTTTCGATGCATTTCATCGGATCTCAAAAAGCGTTGAACTGCAATAAATCGGCATACCGGAAATTCTGAAACGCTGCGGCCTCCTGGAAAACCCACGGCAGTGGACATCTCACGAAACATTATTGAGGTTCAAGGGGGTTTACTACTTAAGCGCCAGCGCGTATCATCATTTGGCGGCGGAACTTGTTCGTCTTATCAATTGTTTTATCATAAAACCTGAGTGCCGGGCGCCGGCTGGTATGGAACGAAAATCTTCGAAACAGATAATGAGATTGAAGCCGATCTTTTTCAGAGGAATAGGCAGGAAAATTCTAATATGGCTCACCTTCTTCTCCCTGGTTCCCCTGCTGGTTTCCAGTGTCAGATCCTACCAGCATAACCGCACAGCCATAACGACGGATGTTCTTGAGCATTTATCTTCGGTTGTGAGCTTGAAAAAGTTGGCCGTGCTTAAGTTCCTGGAATACAACCGGTTTGCGATCGAAAGCATAGCCGCCGGCAACAACTATCTCTTTGATAATGTTCAGCGCGCCGAGTTCTTCCCCAAAGATTCAAAAGAATATCTCGATTCGTTCAGAAAACTGACGGCGCATCTGATCAGGAAACAAAGAGATAATAAGAACATCGATGAGCTCTTTATTGTTGATCCGCAAAGGCGGGTGTTGTGCTCTTCAGATCCGGCATATATGGATTACGACTACCGGGATTCGCGAGTTTTTCAGGGAACTCCTCCACAAGAAACGCAGATAAGGCAGTTTTACTCCAATCGCCTCGAACGGCCGACATTAGTCGTGATGTGTTCAATTATTAATAATGACGAACAGATCTTGGGAACTCTCGTCCTTCGCGTGAATCTCCAGCGTCTCTATGACATTATCAACGACAGAACCGGGATGAGGAATACGGGTCAAACATATCTCGTGGACAAGAATGGGCTTCTTCTCAGTGAGGTTGATACGGACGGCCTGGCTGTTATGAGGGAAACAAGGTTGTCTGCGGGTATAAAAGCATGCCTGCAGGGCAAAAACGACAAGGGAATTTATGTAAACTATCAGGGAAGAGAAGTAGTAGGGGCCTGCCGCTGGATTCCAGAAATGCAGTGGGGTCTTATATCCGAAATAGAAACCAACGAAGCTTTTCAGCCGATTATTGAAATGCGCAACCGTACTGTTCTTCTCGGGCTTTTCATCCTGGTAGCAGCCGTATTGGCTGCATTTATAATCACTCACGATATCGTGGGACCCATCAAAACACTGGCTGGCGCAGCCAAAAGAATGGCCGGAGGTGCTTTCGGAGAGAAATTGAGCATAAAAACCAACGATGAATTCGAGGAAATTGCGGAAGAATTCAATACGATGGCGGCCAGCCTTGGAAGATACAAAGAAATGCTGGAAAATTGGAACTTGAAGCTGGCCGAGGAAGTCAAGAAAAGGACTCAGGACCTGAAGTCGAGCGAGGAACGATATCTTAACCTTATTGAATCCTCGGTTGATGCCATAGTAGTAACTGATTTACACGGCAAAGTCACTTTTTTCAGCAAGGGGGCGGAGAACATAAGCGGATACGCGGCCGGGCATATGCTGGGATGCAGAATTTATGAATATTACGCGGGCGGCAGGGAAGCCGCCGGGAAGATAATGCAGGGGATACGCGCCCAAGGGAGAATTCAAAACTACGAACTGGAATTCAAATCCCGGGATAAGGGAATCTTGAAACTGAATCTTTCCGCTTCGTTTTTAAAAGACAGGGACGGCCGATATACCGGGGTACTGGGAGTCGGCAGGGATGTGACGGGCATGAGGGCGCTGGAGAAGCAGCTGATGCAGGCCGAACGGCTTGCCACGATCGGAAGAATGTCCTCGCAGGTTGCACACGAAATCAGAAATCCGCTGAGCAGCATCAGTTTGAACGCAGAATTGCTCGAAGATGAAATCATGGAGCGTTCGACTCTGCAGGCCGAGGAGATCGAAACTATACTCAAGGCGATCCACGCCGAGATAAAAAGGCTGTTCGAGATCACCGAAGATTATCTTCAGTTCGCCCGGCTTCCCAAGCCTGATTTCGACGCTGCGGATATCAATGATATATTTAAAAGTCTTATGGACTTTTATAAGGAGGAATTGAATTCGAAACGCTTGAAACTCAAAAAGAATCTGTATCCGGATAAGCTCATTGCACTCGTAGATGAGAATCAGTTGAGGCGAGCACTGCTTAATCTGCTCCGCAATGCAACGGAGGCCTCTCGGCCGGGCGGCGAAATTGTTGCTGAAACATTATCCAAGGATGGTAATATAGAGATAGTAATCGGCGATACCGGAAGGGGAGTACCGGAAGACAAACTCGACAAGATCTTCGAGCCGTTTTACAGCACCAAGGAAATGGGCACGGGATTGGGACTTCCTCTTACCCAACAGATTGTAAGCGAGCATAACGGGACAATCAGATGCGAAAGCGAAGCCGGCAAAGGCACGCGTTTCATTATATCGCTGCCGCGTTACTCGGGCAGAAGGCGGTGAATGCGTCATATCGAACTGACGGTTTGCGCCCGTATTGAAGTCTGAGATTGATAAGAGATATATTACAGACAAGGAGATGAGTTGTGGAGCGCCGTACGGTACTCATAGTAGATGATGAGAAAGGAATCAGGGATACGCTTGAAAAATCCCTGAAAAAGGAACATTACAGGGTTTTGCTGGCTGAAGGCGGGAGAGAAGGGCTGGATATCATAAACCAGGATTCCGTTAATGTGATTCTGACCGATCTAAGGATGCCGGGAATCGACGGTTTGACTTTTCTTAAAGCCATCAAGCAAATCCGTCCCGAGATCGAAGTGGTCGTCATGACGGGGTATGGGACAATAGATACGGCCGTCGAAGCGATAAAAGAAGGAGCTTATGATTTCATTCAGAAACCTTTCAAGAAAATCAGCATCACCAGGGCGATCAGGAAAGCTTTAGAGAAGCAGTCGCTGCTATCCGAGAATAAGTATCTCAAGCGAAAACTGGAAGAAATTTATGGTTTCAAAAACATTATAGGGCAAAGCCCTGCCGTCAGGAATATTATTGAAATGATCCAGCAGGTAGCCCCCAGCAACGCCGCGGTCTTGATCCAAGGAGCAAGCGGCACGGGGAAGGAGGTTATCGCCCACGCAATCCATTATTCGAGCGAAAGGAAAGATAAATCTTTTATCAAGGTCAGCTGTGCCGCACTCCCGGAAACACTCCTGGAGGCGGAGATTTTCGGCTACGAAAAAGGTGCATTCACAGGCGCGGTATCCAAGAAAGTCGGAAGATTTGAGCTCGCCAACGGCGGCACGCTGTTTCTGGATGAGATCGGCGAAATGAGTCCTTACATCCAGGTCAAGCTGCTCCGCGTTCTTCAAAACGGCGAATTCGAGAGGCTTGGAGGCACCGAAACATTGAAAACGGATGTTAGAATAGTCGCCGCGACCAACGCCGATCTGGAAAATCTTATAACTGATAAAAAATTCAGGGAAGATCTGTTTTACCGTCTTAATGTGATCAATATTAAGCTCCCGCCTCTTCGCGAAAGAAAGGAAGACATACCTCTGCTGGTGGCTCATTTCCTGGAATTCTTCAGCAGCCAGAATCAAAAGCACATAAAAGGATTGTCCGAGGAGGCTATGGAACTTATCAGAAACTATGATTGGCCGGGCAATATCAGAGAACTCGAAAACGCGATCGAAAGATCGGTGGTGCTTGCGAAGAATGAAATGCTCGAGCCGGAAGATTTTCCGCTGGCAGTAAAGCACACGGATCATACACGGATGTACATGCAGGTTCCCTTCGGTATGACGATGGATGACATCGAAAAAATGATTATCAAAGAGACCCTTTCCCGCACCCGCGGCGATAAAATCCTTGCATCCAAAATGCTCGGTATCGCCTCTCGGACTATATACCGCAAACTCAAAGAAATCGAAGACAAGAATGAAAAGGAATAATTATTTTGCCAATTTGGCAATGTTCATAATTAATTGAAATTAATAATGTTTATTCTTTTTAGGACATTGATTCACCTTTTTGGAGTTCTTTGGTCTTGATTTTTTGTCTAGACCAGGTAAAAATTATTAGAGGGTCTTGTTATGCTGATATCAAAAATAATTAGCGCCAAATTAAAACGTTTGATATTTCAAGCAGTTATAAAAGTTCCCCGCGGGCAATTAATTGCCCGAAATGGATTTAATGGCACGATTATTCCTTTTGATAATCGAGACAGCAAATCCACGCGGTGGCTGTAGGAAGCCCACCGCACGTTTTCAGCGGGGATAGCGTTTCGGGCGCCGCCGGCGGCAGCCCTGGGAGTGACCCGGAACGATAAAAAGAGGAGTAAGATGGTGCTGACGAAGAGAGGAGATGTATGTATCCAGTGAACTCTCAACTCTCACTGAAAT
>CAZZKJ010000048.1:0-18033 GCA_964654695.1 uncultured bacterium
GTACTTCAGAAAAATTGACGGCGATTTTCAAAACCCATCCTTTAGCGGATCGTCTCATGAGCTGGCAAGTGAAAAAATCGGTTATGAAGTCAAAGCCGAACTCGGTCCGATGCTTACTATGAAATCCGCAGGCTACAGGCACCAATTGGACAAAACGGGAGAAAGGCGGGGGAATATCAACGGTTTACTCGAATTCGCGGAGGGAGGTATCAGCGCCGCCGCGGGCATCAGGTACGCTTCGGAAAGGAAGGATTCAATGGATACCGGCGGTGTCCTGGGTGTATTCGGAGTGGGAGCCGTAAAGGGTCCGGCTGCGATAAAAACCGTATGGGAAAAAAACTTAGTCGAAAAAAGCGTCGATGATTATCCGGACAGACTGCGCACGTCTTTCAGCTTGGGTTTTCTTCGAAAATACAAGGTTGTATTCAATCATGAATACTTGACCTCCGCATACAGAGGAGCAAGCCACCAGGCGCGCCTGGGCGTCGAATCAAAATTCAACAAGAACGGAAGCGTGTATGCGAAGTATTCTATGGATCGCACCGCCAGCAGCGAGCGTCTCGGCGCCGTGACGGGATTGAAACAGGGTTTTCAGCTTAATGCCGAGACGCAGGCTACTTTCGGCGTGGAGAATTATCACTCCCTGTCCCGAAGCAGCGAAAACTATTTAGCCGTAAAAACCGGGCTGAGCAAAATCAAGAGACAATCCCGTATCCTTGAAGGCCAATACGAATTCAGACAGCAAGCCGGTTCAAACCGGCATTTTCTGCGGATGAACGGAGCGCGTCAATTTGCAGGAGGTACGTCGGTTCTGTTGAAAAATATCGTTTCATACACATCCGGCATCGGAAACAGGGATGCTGTCAGTTTCAGCAGCAGGATTGTCATGGCGAAAAGGCCGGAAGGATCGATGATAAAAGGACTGGTAATGCTTAAGAATATATATGAGAGGTACTCTCCCATCGATCCGGAAGCAATTACCTGGAAACTGGTTCTATCCGCGGATGTAAATGTTATTCCTGCCGCATGCTATGAAACGCGTTTCAAGTACGCTATAAAATATGTTGAAGATTACAGCATGGGAGTCTCTTCGAACGCCGCGACTCAACTCGTTCTAACCCAGTTTATATACCGTTTCATGCAGGTATGGGATACGGACGCATGGGTGAGGTTATTGCGCAAAACAAGGGGAAAAGCCGGAGTGGGAAGCGGCTTCGAAATTGGAAGAACATTCAGAAAATTTGTCAGAATAAGCGCGGGATACAGTATCAATGGATTCGAAGACAAGGATCTTGCCGAGAACGACGCCTGGCAAAAAGGATTCGGAGTTCGTATTCAACTAATTTTATCGGAATTGGTATTGAAGGATTTGGGGAACGGTTCCTGATGACCGCTGTGGCGATCACAACAGGAAAACGTCCCGTGCAGACGAATGTTAAAAACTTGATAAGTATTCGGCCACGGCCGACAGGAGCGGCATAATGAAAATATTTCTCAAGGCGGCTATCTATCTTTTTCTCGGCATCGTTCTTATGCTGTGTTCCTCCTGCGTCGATTTGATTATCAACGGCGACGGCGCCGGACAAAACGGCCAATTGGGGACCGGAAACGGAGGTGCGGCATCCATTGACCTCGCCCCCGGCGGGTTTGCGATTTTTACCATCGATCTGACCACCGATGTTGCGGGCGGCGTAATGAGTTTGTCGTGGAACACGCCTCCGGGCTGGCTGGTTACGTTCGACGGAAAGAATTCGCCGGTAGCGAATTATCCTCCCGGAACTTATGATCTCAAGGTGACCGTGCCGCAGTCGGCGCTTCCGGGGCAGTACGATGTCATTCTGGATGCATGGATTGAAGGCATGGCTTTCAATTATGACAGCGTGCTGGGTCGAATCAACGTGATTGCAGGTGCGCCGCCCGCAAAGCCCGATCTGGTTATCGACGGATCAGGTCTTGGGGTGTTTGGTTCTCCGGGCTCCGGAGCCGGCGGTTTTTCACTGAGAACCGCCGATCCCGGCGTTTTATATTCTTCAACACTTCGCCTGGTAAACGCCGGGGCGGGCTCGGATTCGTTTTATGTGTGGTGGGAGCAGCCGCCCGGATGGCCGGCGGGGAGCATATTGATAAATGATGGCACGGCAGATCGCTTTTCACCATTTACGACATCCGTCCTGACAGCCGGATCCTTTATAGACTTCACTGTCAAAGTTCAGGTGCCGCCCACAGCGCCGCCGGCTCTCTTTACCGCGCTGTTCAATACTTATGCGCGGAACTCTCCCCTGCAGGGCGAAAGCGTGCGCCTGGTTACGCAGACTTATGCGCTTATCCGCGGCGTCGTTTTTGATGACGTCGACCATGATGCCGTATTCTCGGCCGGCGACCGGGGAATTCCCGGGGTTAAGGTGAGCGATGCTCTATCTGCAGCGGTTGAAATCAGCGGGGGAGGCGGGGAGTTTGGTTTCATAATTCCGGGGGGAGCCTCGGCGTATATAATGGAGAAAAATCCATCCGGATTCATCTCTCTCAACCCGGACAGCGCCGGTCCGTTCGCAGTGCAGGCCGGAGATACCGTAGATATTTCTTTCGCAGACGTAGGTCCGATAGACCTGTCTCCGGGCGCAGTGCTCTTGGGATTGGCCGGAAGTTACGTAGATTTTCCCCACTCGGTTACCGCCTCTACGAAAGGGCGCGTGACTGTAAGCGCCTTCAGTCCGTCCGGCGGTATAATAATGATCTTTTTGGATGCAAACGGAAGCGGCGGCTTTGACGGGACGGATCGACTGCTCCAACCCGCCGACGGTGACCTCGATCCCGAAACGGGCAGCGGCCGTCTCGATGTTCTGGTGAGGTTGTTTATCCCCGGGTCATCCCTCGCAGGGCAGACTTTGCCCGTTCTCGTGAATGCGGTTCAAGCCATAGAAGGTACGGCGCTGCTTTCGAACGCCGATGCCACCGATGCCGCGGTCGTTGCAGGCAGTTCCATAGGAAGATTGAAACTTAGCAAGAATACCGATAAGGCTTCCGCGGTTCCGGGGGATATCGTGACGTACTCAATTGATTTTTTCAATGAGGGAATCGATACGATTCAAAACGTGATAATCTTTGATCCTGTATCCGAATTCGTCGACATGGTAACGGACGCGTTCGGCCCCGGCAAGGATCTGGAGCTGCAAATACCGGGCTCAGGAGCCAGGTATTTAACTATGGACCCTCTGGACGGGGATGAGTGCGAGTACAGGATTTCTGAAAACCTGCTTCAGGTCACATTCTCCAAAGTAAGCCCTCTATTAATTTTACCCGGTGAAAAAGGTTCGATTGTTTACAAAGTGCGTGTGCAGTGAATGTGAGTCTCCGTTTGGAGTTCCGGCCTGCCGCGGCTGCAATTCGTTTGCTTCCGCCCGTCTCATGGCGTATATTCAACTAATCCGGCGGAATTAATGATATTCGTATCCCATTAATTGAAAGGTTTTTTAGAGTGCTCGCAAAGCAAACCATAATAGAGAAACTGGAGCAAATTGCCGATATAAAGACTGGCGGCACCATAGTAGCCAATAAGAGAATTTCGGAAATTATAATGGATGGGGCCAACATCAAATTGGTTCTGAATCTTCCCACGAAAGATCGCGCCGCGAAGAACCGGGTTGAAGATCAATGCCGGGAAGCTCTGCGGAAAGTGGAAGGCATAAGGGAAGTAATGATAATCACTGAGGGTGCGGATACGCTTGAGACTGCTGCCGGTTCATCCGGGGCCGCCGGAGCTTCCGAAAAAAACCGTAATCCCTTCGATATGCAGGCCCCCATTCCGGGCGTAAAAAATATTATCGCAGTGGCGAGCGGCAAGGGCGGTGTAGGCAAATCAACCGTATGCGTGAATCTTGCGCTGGCTCTGCAAAAGAAAGGCATGAAAGTCGGGCTCATGGACGCCGATATATATGGTCCAAGTCTCGGAGTACTTCTTGGTATAGACAGCAAACCCAAGCCCGGAACCGTTAAAGAGATAGCTCCCATAGTCAAGGATGGAATCAAGATCATGTCCCTGGCTTTTCTGACCGATTCCGGAACTCCTGTGATTTGGCGCGGACCTATCGTCATGGGCGTGGTAAAAAAGTTTCTTTGCGACGTCGAATGGGGAGAACTCGATTATCTCTTGATCGACCTTCCCCCGGGAACCGGCGACGCTCAGCTTACACTGGTTCAAACTGTGCCCCTGACGGCAGCGGTAATAGTAACAACTCCCAGCAAACTTGCGCTGGTCGACGCAGAGAAAGGCTTGAGAATGTTCGTTCAGCTCAAGGTTCCCGTCCTCGGCATTATAGAGAATATGAGCGGTTTTATCTGCCCTCACTGCGGCAAGGCTACGGATGTTTTCGACAGCGGCGGCGGCAGGGCTATCAGCAGCAGGCTCGATGCGGCTTTTCTCGGCGAGATTCCGCTGGATGCCGGGGTCAGATCTTCCGGGGACGGTGGAAAGCCGATTGTCGCAGCGGATGCATCATCGCCCATAGCAGAGGCTTTTTTTGGGCTTGCGGATAACGTTATTGAGAATTGCCCGGTGCATCGGAACTGATGCATGTTAATTGTAGACTTCAGGCGTAATGAAGGATTATGATAAATATTCTTATGGTTTTCCTTTAAGAATGTTAATGACGGCCATTTTTCATAAGCCGAGGATTGTCTGAAATAGGAGGCAAGAAAATGAGAGCCAAAGTAGAAGAGGTACTAAACGAAATCAGGCCCGCCCTCGAAGCGGACGGCGGGAACGTCGAATTGGTGGATATAGTTGACGGGGTTGTTCAACTCAGGCTTCTCGGCGCATGCGGCGGCTGTCCAATGTCCCAGATGACCCTGTCCCAGGGTATAGAAAAGGCCCTCAAGGAAAAAATTCCGGAGATTTCCCGCGTCGAAGCAGTTCTTTAACGCGGCTTATTTAGAGTTTTATTGCACGATCCTTCTCACGAAACGAAAGAATCCACACCGCATATGGGTAATAAATCCAAGAAACTCAAGGATATCGAGTTTCTAATCGAATCCAGCCGTATGCTGAATTCATCTTTGAAACTCGACGAAGTGCTCACCGTAATAATCAAGATCGTTAAAAACGCTCTCGATGTTGAAGCAGTTTCCCTGCTCTTTCTCGATGATGAGAAAAAGAACCTGATTGTAGAGCTGGCCAGGGGGCGCAGGGATAAAGTGGTCAGGGGAATGCTGATTCCGTTGAACGAGGGCATAGCCGGATGGGTCGCCGCGCATAAAAAACCTCTCATAATCAACAATGTAAATAAAGACAGACGCTATTCCAGGGAATTAGAGAAGAAAATGGGACTAAAAACCAGATCGAGCATATGTATACCGTTGATGAGAAGGGGCAGGATGATCGGTGTGCTGGAAGGAGTGAACAGACGGAATAAGAGCCATTTTACCATTAAGGACCTTCAAGTTTTCGAAGCGTTGGGAGATCATGTGGCGGCGGCAGTTGATAACGCCAGGCTCTATTCTCAAGTCAAAAAGAGAAACCTGGAAAGCCGCCTGCTTCAACAGGTGATGTCGGCGTTGGGCCGATCTTTATCGCTGGATGAAACCCTGGATAAGATTCTTACGGCACTGGGAAAGATAGTCAAATATGATGCGGCCGCAATATTCGTGTTGGACAAGAAAGAAGGAATGATGGAAAGCGTTGCTTGCCGCAGTTATGATATTGCAGGCGAGGAAAAACTCAGGCTCAAGCTGGATGAGGGTCTGGTAGGATGGGCCAACGAGAATAAAGCCAGCATTATTGTCGGCAACTGCAAACTAGACTCCAGGTATGTCGATGCCAGGCCCCGTACCTGTTCGGAAATGGTTACGCCAATTTTGATAAGGAATAAAGTTGGCGGACTGCTCAATGTCGAAAATGATGATTTGAATGCTTATAATCAGGAAGATCTGCGGCTCCTGGAAACTTTTGCCGCTCAGGCCGCCGTTACGATTGAGAGGGCTAAGCTCTATGAAGAGCACCGTGAAAAGCGCGCGATCCAGAGGGAATTGAAGCTGGCAAGAACCATCCAGGAATTCTTCAGCCCGCGGCGGGATAAAAGAGCCGGAAGTTTTATCATAACCGGGCTGAATTATCCGGGTAGAACCGTAAGCGGGGATTACTATGACTTTTTCCCGCTTAAAAACGGCTCCATGGCTTTTGCCATAGCCGATGTAGCAGGTAAAGGTGTTCCCGCGTCTCTGATTATGTCGAGTTTCAGAGCTTCAATTCATGCCGCGGCGATCACGCTTGTAGGCGCCAGGGACATCGCACTGGCCGCCAATAGAATCCTCTGCGAGACGGTCAGGCCACAGGATTTCGTTACCGGTTTCATAGGAGTATTATCCCCGGAAACCGGCGAGGTTACATACTGCAATGCCGGACACAATCCCCCAATTCTGATGGCACCTGACGGCTCGCATCGTTTCCTGGAAATAGGTGGGCCCGTGCTGGGCGTCTTCGAAAAACCCCTTCTTCATGAGGGAAGGTTCAAAATCGACGACCAAGTCTTGTTCTGTTATACGGACGGACTGACTGAAGCCGCCGACAGCGGAGACGAGGAATTCGGCCAGGAAAGAGTCCTGCACTCTCTTGATGAATATCTCAAACTGCCCGCCCGCAGCATATGCAGGTCTATCCATTCCAAACTGCTTGAATTTACAGGCACTACCGACTTGATGGATGACGTGACTTTTCTGGTTATCAAAAAATCGACCGGGTGAAGCCGCGCCCCTCTCCAGACCCATCTTTAACTTAATTCCTTTTATTATTTCCGGTTATGGCATGCTCATTGCATTTAAAACCGTGCCGGGTGTGGTCTGTTCGCATAATTAATTGATTATAAATAGGATATGGCAAAAAAAATTTTGCACTCATTGTTGGGATTCGTTCTCTGGGGCGTCTTCCTTTACTACTGGTACCTGGTGGGGCGGCGGCCGTTGAACCGCCATACCACAATCGCGCTGTATGTAATAGGTATAATGGTCGCCGTAACGACCGTCCTCGTAATTTGGTGGATTATTCATAACATACGCCTTCATCGCAAATTGCAACGGCGCCGCTTGAGGCTGGATTCAAGCGAACCCAGAAGACGGGACTACGCGGGGAGGTGGCTGACGGTGGATGATAAATCTAATCTGACCAGGTCCGGATACATAGAAATTGAAACCCGAGAAAAAGAAAAAGTATTTCATACTTTCAGGCGGGTACCGCGCTAATGGTCGATCTTGTCGGCATACTCGAATCGATACAGCATCATGCTGCCTATTTCTTCTTATTATCGTTTTTTGCGTGGTATCCAATCTTCAGCAGCGCTGTTTGGGTGATCACCTCGCTTTTTTTCTACTTTCGCCGTGAAACCGGCGGGAGGGCGGAAATACCAAGCGGCTCTTATGCTCCTTTCGTAACAGTGCTCATTGCCGCGTTCAACGAAGAAAAAAACATTGCATCCACCATAGAGGGAATTCTTGCCGTCGATTATTCCGATTACGAAGTAGTAATCATAGATGACGGATCTACAGATGAGACCGTTGAACGAATTCTTCCGTTTGTGAGAACAGGCAAGGTCAGGCTGATACGCAAATTTCTCAATGAAGGCAAGGCCATGGCTCTGAACGACGCGCTGGCGTGCACTTCCGGAGAGATTCTTCTAATCCTGGATGCCGATGCAGTGCCGGAGCCGGAAATCCTTAAGTTCATGATACCTCATTTTGAATCCCCCCGGGTGGGTGCGGTAACCGGCAATCCTCGCGTGGTGAACAGGCAAAGCTTCCTGAGCAAACTTCAGGCGATTGAATTTACGTCCATAATAAGCCTGCAGAGGCGCGCGCAGAGGGTGTGGGGGCGGATTCTCACAATGAGCGGAGTCGTAGGCGCTTTCCACCGGCGGACCCTTTGCAACGTCGGGCTTTTCAGCCCCGATATGGCCACGGAAGATATCGATCTGACGTGGAAGCTACAGCTTCAGTTCTATGACGTGCGTTATGAACCGAGGGCTGTAGTCTGGATGAGAGTTCCTCAGAGCTTCAGGGGATTATGGCACCAGAGAAGGCGCTGGGCCAAGGGACTTATCCAGGTCCTTAAAAGAAGAGGTTCACAAGCAATGAACTGGAAATCCCGGCGCTTGTGGCCCGTGTTTATCGAATCCATGGCCTCGGTGTTTTGGGCTTATTGTTTTGTACTGCTTACCGGGTTGTGGATCGTATCTTATTCGGCGGGATATCCTCCCGTAGGTGCATCTCCCATTCCCAACTGGTGGGGTATGTTGATAGGCACAATGTGCCTGATGCAGTTGATGACGGGCGTGGTGCTGGATAGAAAATATGACAAGAAACTTTATTTATATTACTTCATTGCTGTTTTTTATCCGTTGATATATTGGATTCTTATGGCGGTAGTGACGGTGGTTTCCACTCCGGGGGCACTCAAAAAGAGGCCCGCGGGTGTTCCGACCAGGTGGAAAACGGTTCGCGAATAATAGAAAATTGGAACAAAAAGGAACGATCGGTTGATGAACATCCAAACTGCAAAAATATTAGGCGTGATTGTTCTCTCCTTCCTTGCGGCTCAAATTCCGCTGCGAGGCACCGCCGGCGAATCGAAATATCTCGCCGAAGCCCGTTCTGCTGCGGAGGATGACCGGCACGCGGAAGCCATAGCATTTTATCTGCAGGCGGTCGGCAGGGATTCGGTGGATTCGGCCGAAGTTGCTCTGGAACTCGGGCATCAATACACGTGGGCCGATAAACCCGATTTGGCGCAGCCCTGGTACGAATTATTTCTCCAAAAGCATCCCGGAAATATTGACGGAATCCTTGGCCTCGCCCGCGCGCTGAGTTGGCAGGACAAGCTCGCGGATTCAGAAAAATTTTATGCTTCTGTACTTGCGAAGCGGCCGCTAAATGCTGAAGCCAGGCTGGGTTTGGCACAGGTCAAGAACTGGTCGGGAAAACACAGATCCGCCGCGGGGATTTACCGGGAACTCATCCTCACGGATCCATTCAGCACCGAAGCCGCGGCCGGAATGGCATCAGCGGAAAACTGGATGGGGCTTCCCTATAGGGCGCTGGCCAGGTTGGAGAATTCCCGCCGGAACGAAGAAATCACCC
This sequence comes from uncultured bacterium, assembly GCA_964654695.1. GTDB lineage: Bacteria > Krumholzibacteriota > Krumholzibacteriia > WVZY01 > WVZY01 > CAZZKJ01. The sequence continues at coordinate 9,121 of CAZZKJ010000048.1, forward strand.
GGTTGTCGGCGGAAATAAAGGAATCGCTTCGCCCGTCGATGGAACTTGGTTTTTCAATGACGCTGGACAGCGATGATATTGAAGTCGCTAAAACCGGTATGGAAATCAAAACACATACAAAAAGTATTTCACGCATTGGCTCCGGCTTTTACTACAAGGAAATAACCCAGACAGGGTTTCCCGCTATCAGACAGCAGGAAGCTGTTTTAACGCTGACGGAGCAATTCTCTCCCTCTATTGCGTTAACATTTGCTCCGGGGTTTGAGCGCAGCCGGTCCGATGCGTTGTTCGCTCACGTTGGATCTATCTGGGCCGGGCATTTCGATGTCTTTCTTATTGACACCTATCTCACTTTGACACCTATAGACTGGCTGCGCATTGATACGGGCTACGCCCAGACTACGCTTGATATTCCCCTGTCGCTGTTCAAGGGGATACAAGCCAGGACCACGAACCTGGGCGTGGATTGGCGGTTGACGCATAAATTAACCGCTTTTGCGAATGCAAGCCTGGCACATTTAAGCGATTCCAATAATAAACTCAATTTGAATCAGAGGTTCGAATGGATCTCCCCCTTGTCCATCCCTGTGTCCTGGAAGAACGGGTTCAAATTTGCCGTCGGATATGAATATTTTCATTTTACCCGGCTTCTTGCCAACGGTTATTACAATCCCAGGGATTACTTGAATGTTTACAATGATACCTATTTTATGAGCGCCGTGGGCCGCCGGGCCGCCGTTACGATCAGGGGACGGTTGTCGCTGGAAAGGGAGAACAACACTGAAACCGTTCTCGTCGGCGGTTTTGAATCTAAAATCGAAATAAATCCGATAAGAACTATATCCGTCACGGCGGGTTACCACAATTCCCGTTCTCGTTTGGATTCATCTTCCGGATACCGGCTGTCCGGATTTTTTATAAATATGGATTATAGGTTCTGACAATCATGGGAAGTACAAAGAATCGCATTAAATCCTTTCTGAAGATCCTGTCCACCGCAGTGATTGGCGCCTCCGCCTTGCTCGCTTTTTTTATCGTGATGTCCCAGGACAACCGCGGCGGGGAACGGGTTATGGGCGGCCGCCAAACCGCAGCTCCTTACCGGGCTGGAATTGCCGACTCGATAGCGCCGCCGTTTTCTATTAACAATTCCCATCCACGGGATCGAACCGGAATTCCGGTTCTGTGTTATCACTATCTGCGGGAAAAAACCGGCCCATTACGATTTGCAAAAATTGTCGGAGCACTCCTTTTGAATCTGCCGCTTATCGGCGATATGGAAACCTGGACCATGAACGCAAGCGCCTTCAGGAATCAAATGGAATACTTGAAAACAGAAGGATACGATGTGATAGGCCTGGATGACCTGTCGGAATGGAGAAGGGGGCGCAGGATCCTCAAGAAAAAAAGCGTAGTTCTGACATTCGATGACGCGGACAGAAGCGTTTATGAACTGGCGTATCCCATTCTAAAGGAATATGGGTATCAGGCGGTTGTTTTTGTGGTCACATCCCGCGTGGGTATGAACGATTGGGAAGGAGTGAACGTGATGAACTGGGACGAACTCGAAGCGCTCCATCAGTCAGGAGTATTCTCTATTCAATCGCACACTCATAACCTCCATTATAAAGTCGATATTGACGGTGACCCGGTTTCAGTTTTTTCGGCGCTTCTGAATGAATCCTACAAAACAGAGGATAATAAAAGCGGCATAGATAAGTTGACCGGCGACCTGCTGACATCATCCCGGTTGATAAGCTCGCATACCGGGGAAGCCTGCAAATTCCTTGCGTGGCCGTATGGATTCGGAGACGCCGGAGTGGACAGCGTGGCCCGCCTGGCGGGATTCGAAGGAATCTGTACTTTGCGGGCGGGATTGAACCGAAGAAGTACGGTTTTGCCGGCAAGAATAAGCCGGAGTCCGCTAGAAAAGCCGGGAGTATACACCGCCGGATACAGTCCTTTCAATTTCAACGTGATGCTGCCTCCGGTGGAGGGGTCGTTCATAACTGTCGAACCCGCCAGGACGGGTTTTGAAATAGAGATAAAACGCTACACCATCAGTGCCAGAACTTCGATGCGTGTTTTCAAGAAAATGTTACGCGGAGAGATATCCGACCCCGAATGCAAGTAAAAAGCGTCTACTTGATAAAAGTAAGCTTGATGGTTTTTGTATATCCAGCGGATTTTACTCTAAGGAAGTAAACTCCGCTGGCAACTTCGGCTCCTCTGTTATTGGTTCCGTCCCAATTGACCGGATGCGGTCCCGGCTCCATCAAACCATCCCATATGGTTTTAACGGCCCTGCCCTGGATATCGAATACTGAAGCTCTGAGGTTAACGTGCGCCGCTGGTTCAATTATAATCGTCGTCGATGGGTTGAACGGATTGGGATAAGCCGAAACAATAAATACGGAAAGCGGGAGAGACGCTTCATCCAATCCGGTCACGGGATCGGGGGTTATATAACCGCTGTTATTTGCCACATATATCCTTTGGTTTCTGTAGAAGACACTGTCAACCTGAGGTGCATAAAAACTGAAGTCGGCGTCATATCTGTCTATTTTGATTATGCCGCCGGACAAAGCGGCGTTCGCGGGCCCGTCGGCAATACTCGCAAATACTGTGTCGTTATAAGTGCATATAGTCATGCCGGACAAAAGATAGCTCTTTAATAGACCGTTTTCTATTCTCAAAAGGGCCGTCGATGCGTCGGTCATAACAGGAATGGAAACCGCCTCGCCGGATCGGCCAACGAAAGGAACGACAGATGCTGCCGCGTCCTGAAATGAATAAATTATCTCTCCGCCGGAAAAGTTGGCGAGAAAGACGTCATATGTCCCGGGGCCCCAATTCAATGTACAAGCGGTTCCCCAGGGAAAACTTTGTTCGTTAACCAGGGGAACAGCGGTTGCGGCTCCGCCCGGGACCAGCAGAAAAGTGAAACGCGGATTCACGCTGGTGATACCGAGGGATAAAATATTCGTATTTGGTTCGGCATTCAAATTGTTGAAAGGCGCAATCTTCTTGCTGAGGGATGGAAATTGGGGATTCAATGCATATACATCGAGAAAGCTCGTACCTTTGGATATTCTTACGGGGTCGCCGGTAGTATCAATGGCGTTTGCGTAATACGTATGCATTCTCCATTCGAAGAGATGAGGAAAGCCGTCCTTTTCGATGTCATCCATTATAATAAAATAGGGAGGATGTTGGGGATCATGAACCACAATCGACGTTCTCCGGGCGAAATTGACCGGGTTGCCGCCGTCGTATCCCCAGGACCAGTCCGTGCCCCAGCGCGGGAAATCATATTCGTTCAAAGGGCTGTACGTTGAATAGGCGCTCGTGGCATCACCCTGAACGTAGTCCGCGTAGCTGCTGAGAAGGTAGCTGGATACGTTTCCATCGGTGCCGATCCCGGATCCCGCGTTATGCTGTCCGGTACTGTCAATGAGCACGAGGTTGTGAGCTTCGGTTTGTTTAGCCGTTGTTCCTATGCCGTTATCGATAGCAAATTTTTCTCCGTAGGCATAAAGAGTAAACTGATTCTGGTCTTCCTGCGCATGACCGCCCTGGTATTTGCCTGAGTAGAAACTGAACATAACATCGTTCGAACTGGATCCGCTGGGCCAGCCCGTTCTATAATAATAAAGCCCCCTGTCCCGCCATAAAAAACTCCCGGGCAATATCGAGCCGGGCTGCTGGGGAGGGATTTCCTGATGCCAGAGTACGGTTCCGGCTTTATCCGAGAAAATGCCGTTATCATAGCCGTATGTTCCCGCAATATGATCCCATAACCACGACGACAGGCTGCTTGCCCATGCGCTAAGTGCCCAGTCGAAGTAAGTCGTGTTTGACGGCAGAGGGTAATCGCTGTATGAGGAATCGTTCAAATTGTTCGAACGGCCGTTGCCTTCCGTGAGAAGCTCGTAGGCGAACCATTTCTCCATGTTTCTCAACTTGGGCTCATCCGCATAATCCAGGCCATCGTATTTTTTCCTGGCATGGAAATAGTAGATAAGGTGCTGCAGGCTCCAGCTTCCATACAGGATCCCTTCGTTATAAGTTCCTCTTTCATCGACCATGTAAGCCAGCCAGAGTTCTATAATTGAATCCGAAGTTTGAATAGCCGACTGTGTCAATGAAGGTGTTGTTTCGCCGTCGAGGCAGATGGCGGCTAGTCCGATAGCCGCGGCGAACATGGCGCTCTTATTTCCGAGATAAGGCCGAAGTTGGAAAATCTCATAGTTAGTATTGGCGATCATGTAATTCATGTAGCTGAGAATTTCATTCAACACGCGGTCTCTGTCGGCGGCATTTGCATTTTGGAAAAACAAGTCATAACCAAGCGCAAGGGCTCTTAGCCGCAATGAAGAATAGTAAATATCATTATCCACGTCCCAATAGTCGGCGATATAGAGCGTGAGATTCCGTCCCATAGCTTCGGCCAATGTGTCTTTGGGGGATTCGAGGAAAGTTGCAAGTCCTAGATTCGGGATCGTGTGCAGACCGAAATCACCGTAAAGGAGTTCATCATTGCTGGAAGAAGGATATATGAAGTCAACGAAAAGTTTGATGAAGTCGTAAGCCATGTCGTCCTTGCCGCCGTCCTGCCTTCTCGCTTGGAGGGCCGGAATCTCCTGTGAGTTGAATAGCAGCCGAGGATGGTGTGCGTTATAGAGGGAATCACTTACCGATATTGATGGGTCGGGAGCTGTGGGAAGCTGCCGCGCGGCCGCTACAAAAAAGAAAGAAATCGAGATAAAAAATACCAGGAGGCCGACGCAGCGATAAGCTCTCATAATGTGATGCCATTCCCAGACCCCTGAGTGCAGTCCGTATCTTAGGCGAGAGGCGCCTGCGCGGATTAAAAACGGGGCAAGCGTCCTTTACCTTGCGCTATCTATGATGTTTTCCTGCAATAAGTTTAAGCGATTATCCCCCAAAAGTCAACTGTTCCCTCCGGTTGACTCCGTGCAATGAAGGGAATATACTGGTTTCTTTGCTGCGATTAGCTGCCGGCGACATAATGATACCCCGGGCCGGGGAACGCAGCGGATTTTCATGCCGGAAGCTCATTACCATGAATAATGTTACACTTACAGGCGACCAGTTTATTCTTTTTGCCCTGTTATTGAAGCTGGGTGTAATGACCGGGCTTGCAACTCTGCTCATTAGTTCGTCCAGGTTCAAGGAACTTCTTTTTGCAGAAACAGCAGGGTTCGAAAGAGATATCAGAGTCAGTATTTTGCTGGCGATGTTTTTTTCTTTTGGCGCCGCAGCCAGGCTCCTGGTCGGCTACGGAGCCGTAGATCTGAGTCTTCCCGGTGTTTTTCTGATCGGTCTTCTTACGGGGACCGTGCCTGGAGCGGCCGCGGGTGTTATAACCGCCGTTCCGGCGGTTTTCAAAAGCGAATGGGTGTCGCTGCCTTTCTATGTCGCGGCGGGGGCGGCGGCGGGCATGATACGCGGTAGAATAACTGATCGTTCGGTGATCTGGTCTTTTTCGCCTCTGCCGTTTTTAAACATTTACAGGTATATTAAAAGCGCTATCGTGGCCCGCAAATTCGAAGGACAGCTTGCTATTTTCATAAGCTGCCTGGGACTTGATATCGTTCTTTATTTGATGTCCGGAACATATGGGAACCTGGTATTCGGTCTTCATCCCCGGAATTTCGGCGTCCTGATCTGTACTTTCCTGGCTACGTTATCCTGCGTGGGGATTCCGTTGAAAATTTGGAATAATACGCGCCTCGAACAACAGCTCGAGCAGCGTGAGCTCAGGATTATTGAAGCGCGCTACCGTGCCCTCAAGCACCAGATCAATCCCCACTTTCTTTTCAATACTCTTAATTCGATTTCATCTTGTCTATGGAGCGAACCGCAGAAAGCCAGATGGATTTTGCTCAAGCTGTCCGAAATCCTCCGCAGGCTTCTTCGCAGCGAGGCCGATCTCGTCCCTCTGAGCAAGGAACTCGAATTCATAGACAGCTATCTCCAGATTGAGATGATTCGATTCGGTGAAGAGAAGCTGATGGTGAAAAAAGAAATCGATCCGCGCGTATTGGATGTTCCCATTCCCGGAATGATTCTTCAACCTCTGGTTGAAAACGCCCTCAAGCACGGACTTGCTCCTCTTTTGACCGGCGGCCTCCTGGTGATCAAGGCATCCAAGGTCGATTCCACCACGGTAATCGAAATCATAGACAACGGCAAAGGAATAAGCGAAGATTTCAATAATAAAGGGATCGGCGTCATGAATGTAATGGAGAGACTCCGATTGATCTATGGTCCCGGCGATTGGTGCGTGATCGAAAAAGCCGAGGGTGGAGGGACGAAAATCGAGATAAAACTGCCTGAGCAAACGGCATCAAACGTGGGAGCTGGATGAAAATAAACGAGCCACTGACTGTATTTATTGCCGACGACGAAAATCTCGCCAGGCGCGAACTGAAACGCCTTCTAAAAAGGCTGGATGGTATTGATATGATAGGCGAAGCCTCGAACGGCTTGGAGGCGCTGGATAAAATCACCAATATCAAGCCGGATCTCGCTCTATTGGATATAGAAATGCCCGGCTTGAGCGGGCTCCAGGTCGCCGAAAAGCTTGCCGGAGCTGCGGCTCGGACGGATGTCATCATTGTAACGGCATACGATCATTACGCTGTAAAAGCCTTTGAAATACATGCGGTCGATTATGTTCTCAAACCGATTGAGCCTGAAAGACTCTCTGCCGCTGTCGAACGGGTTAGATGCCGGGTCGCGGCGGGAACGCGGGCTGAAAACGTCGACAAGCTGTTGTCCGCTTTGAACTCGGGAAAAAAGAAAAAACTGGCGATCCGCGCCGGCAGCTCCTCTATTATAATAAACGATGAGGATGTGATCTTTGCCTACATTGATAACGGGGTGGTCAACGCCGTCACCGCTGATAGAACCGGTCCGTTAAACTGCCGAAGCCTGGACGAACTCGAGGAGCTGCTGGGAAAAGGTTTCCTGAGGACGCACAGGAAGTATATGGTGAACATCGATAAAATCGAAGAAGTCATTTCCTGGTTCAGCGGAACATACCGCCTGCGCCTCAAGAATAACAGTGAAATTCCTCTCAGCAGAAATCAGGCAAAAGAACTGAAAAAGATATTGGATTTTTGAGAACAATTTTTATCCCTCTGCTCATCTGCGCCTGCCGGCGGAGGTATGGTTTTCCGCGCCTTTTACAGTTTTTGCCGGCGCCCATCGAACCACCGACCTTACTATAACGACCGTTCAATGTAAAATTACAGCCGTTCATCTGAAACCGGTTGCCCTGTCATATCACCATCGTAAACTTATCTGAAAGTATGTGTTTTTCAAGATTTCCCCGGATTATTGTTGATGCAGTTCTCCTTGTATGGGGGTTTTTCGATGGGAATTTATATTGGATGCGATATCGGCACCGTCAGTGTCAAGGCGGCGGTCGCCGCCGATGCTGCAGATACGTTCCCGGTTGTTTCCGGAGGAGTTTTATCTAAAGTTCCCGTTGATCCCTCTGTTATTAAAGAAATAGATATATACACTTCTTCATACAGGAGGATCCAGGGCAATCCTCTCGATATAGCACTTGGACTCCTCCACGAAATAGTCGCCGAACTTCCCGCCAATGCCATACGCGGTCTCTGCCTTACAGGATCGGGAGCAAGATTGGTTGCCGATTACCTGGGGGCGCGCCTGGAGAATGAATTCAAGACTGCTGCCAGAGGGGTTGGTTCCCTGTACCCCGACGTCAAATATGTTTTTGAAATGGGTGGAGAAAATTCAAAATTCTTGAACATACGTGTTGATGATAAAAACGGAGATGTAGGGATCGTCGATTATGAGACCAACGGCGACTGCGCGGCCGGCACCGGATCTTTTATGGATCAACAGGCGTCGCGGCTTCGTTACAATATCGAAGATGTGGGCGAAATCGTAATCTCCTCAAGGAAATCGGCAAAGATAGCCGGCCGTTGTTCCGTGTTTGCGAAATCCGATATGATACATGCCCAGCAAAAGGGGGCTACGCCCCCCGAAGTCCTCAAAGGATTGTGCGAAGCCGTTGCCAGAAATTTCAAGGGCAACATTGCCAAGGGTCGAAGCCCGTCGGGCAGGACCGCATTTATCGGCGGAGTTGCTCATAACATGGGCGTGGTGCAGGCTTTGGAAAACGTATTTCAAATGAACAACGACAGTATTTATGTACCGGATCGCCCCGCATTCTACGGCGCCATCGGGGCCGCCTTGATTTTGAAATCCTCAAATACCGCTTCTTCGCTCGAATTCATTGAACTCCTGCGGGAGGCGCGCAAAGATCAGGCGGTTTTCCCATCCTGGGAGCCCTTGGATCTTTCCAATGTGCGTCTGCTGAGAAACGAAGCCCATAGCTACGAATTTCCTCCCGGAGTTGGAGCTTTGGACGTGTACATAGGCGTTGATATAGGTTCGGTCAGCACCAATCTGGTCTGCATAGACGGCAGCTCGAATGTCATACACGAAATCTACCTCAGAACCGAAGCTCGGCCGGTTGAAATAGTAGGAAGAGCATTAAAGGAAATCGAATCAAGAATTGGCGGGCGGATCAATGTTAAAGGAGTCGGAACCACGGGCTCCGGCCGCGAACTCATTGGCGAGCTCATCGGAGCAGATACGATCAACGATGAAATAACCGCTCATAAAACGGGAGCTTTTGAAATAGCCCGCCGATATCTGGGTTCGACCGTCGATACGATCTTTGAAATCGGCGGGTAGGATTTCAAGGTTAGAAGTCTGCGCGACGGCATAGGTGTTTGTTTTAGGATGAACGAGGCCTGTGCGGCCGGGAAATGATCTTTTTTCGAAGTGCAGGCGGAAAAACGTAATGGTAATATAATAGACGAATGTTAGGACACTGGCTTTGAA
>CAZZKJ010000049.1:0-17674 GCA_964654695.1 uncultured bacterium
ACCTTTGGCGAGCGATAGGGCAATCTCCAGATAAACTCCGTCCTGGAGAACGTCGAGGTAAGCGCTCCTTCTGTCATCTATTCCGGCACTACCCGATTTGAGGATTTTTCCCATAATTAAATGACGGTCCACCCCGCGGGGTTTGTAGTAGGATGGAATCTTATCGAGAATCCGATCGTAAACATCCGTCTGAATGGAATCGAGGGAAGTACCGGCATTGACCTGGACAAAATGCTTTTCCATTGTTGGGAATGAAAGACGGTCCACAATACCGGGCCATTCCTTGTTTACGATAATCAGTTCCGAATCCTGTAATCTGGCTTTGCAGAGAATGTCATTGAATTTCTCGCTCATAAGGCGAAATCCGATGACGATAAGTGTCAGCGGGCGATCCTTAATAATGTTTTCCATGGACTGGGTTATGTCTCCCGGGAGGCCGGCATAATCCTCTTGCGTAAACCTCATCGACGACGGCACTCCTACCGTTCCGTGAGGTTTAATGTATATCGGCAGCGCGGGCATAGGATGATTGGAAGCATTCCCCCCATCAATAGCCAATAGTGGGTTTTGTGAATCCGATACGACTTTGATATATTGATTCATCCCGAGCTCGTCTTCAACCGCTGCGTCGAGAAGCTCATCGAAATTGAAGTTGATAACGGCGTCAACGAATCTATGCTTCAGAAGGTGGGCCAGAATTTCATAACTGAAGGAACGGCATGAAGTATTGCCGTAGAGCTCTCGCAGGTTTCTAGGTATTTCCTTGCGTATACCGGCCCATTGGCAAAGAGCGGCAAGCCGGGTTTCGAAATCAACCGGATTCAGGCCCCTCGTTTCCTTGAGATATCTTTTTTCATCTTCATAAACCTCTTTGCTGATTGTTCCGGGTATATATTTTTGTTCGATTCTTTCAACGGCTTCTTCGGTGGTTCGCATTCCCGCGTTGGCGCTGGCTCCGGCTCCAACAACGACGATTACAATCCTGTCGGATTGCTTTTCATCGCTTTCATAGTTATTGATTATTTCATTGTAACTTTCTTCCCGATCAGGAAGCGAGTTACAAACATATTTATAAACAAGCCTTTGACTGATTAATTGAATCCCGTGGCCGTTATTCGGTTCCATTGCAACACCAGTCCATCGTTTGGTAATTAAGAGAAATTCGATGCATCAAGCCTCCCCAGCTTGAATGAGTCGATTGGAAATAATAAAACCGGAATGGGTAAAGCAGGCGGTCATTGTATCAAGCAGGAAGTGTTTTCATCAAGGACAAAAGAAAAGGAACCCAGCCGTGGAGTGTATAGGCAGACCAACCTGGACCGGCCGCTCTACAGTGTCCCTGCAACCCAATCCCTTCCTTCTCCGGTTATTCCCCATTCCCCGGCCGGTTGAAAATCCCCATGAAGATCATCTTTAACTCCGCAGCGCTTGTTTCTCTCAGGGCCAACAGCCAGAAAAGAAATAACACGCCCCATAACAATGCGCCCAAGATTACGATCGTTAAAGCATCTAGATCCGAAGCCACATTAACCCTGAATAAATACGCCGCCGTTCCGCTGAGGACCGCAGCCGCGGCGAGCTTCGAGAACGAAGCCCAGGGAATAACCCATTTCATACGGGTGCGCGCTGCAAAGAAAACCAGGAACGGATATATCAGGTAGCTTGCAAATGTTGTCGCTGCGGCCCCCATGTAGCCGCACTTGGGAATGAATACTAAGTTCAAGACTATGTTGGCTAATGTCGAAACCCCCGCGAGATAAAACAGGGTCCGCGTTCTCTCGGCTATCTCCATACCCTTGTGCCCTATCATCGCCAGTCCCCAAACGGCGGAGCCGCCAAGAACGAGTGGAATTATCTTATAACCCTCTCTGAAGTCTTCTCCGAGAACAACTGCGGCTATTTCCCGGCTGAAAATCATCATGAAGACGACGACGGGAACAACGGCCAGCATATAATATCTGGAAAACTCCGTGATCACGCGCGGCATCTTATCTTGCTCGCCTTTTTCCCACGCGTTCATGATGATGGGATAACACGCGGTGAGTATCGGCATCGATATGAGCCCGAACCCGAACGTCACCAGGTTGTAATTCGCGGAATAGATACCTACCTCCGCGCTTCCCCTGAAGGCCTGGAGAAGGAACCTGTCGGAAATACCAAGAACCTGCCCGCAGAGCATCCACCCTATCATGGGCAGGCCGTAGGAGATGAGCATTTTCAAGAAAGAGCGGTCGATCGAACGCACGAGCATCCTTATATTCAAGAAAACTCCGAGACCGGCCATTGAAGGGATTACGAGGAGGAGATTGGCCGCGGCGGCCCCGGCGATAAGACCCACTACATCTCGTTTTATCGCAAGAACGATAACCAGAGCGAAACCGAAACGAAAAGCGGCCAGGAGGATCTTATAGAACGAAGCAAGGCGGGATCTCATCCGGGCTTGATACATGGAGTTCAAACTCAAGAACAGGATCTGAACGATCACGAGCAAAAGGGCGGGCAGAAACAAGTAGGCGTACGATCCGAGCATACCGCCAAAGAAGAGAGAGAAGACAAGACCCGGGACAAGCAGGCACAAAGTAACCCATTGCAAAATAACCAGCGTCTTGAATTTGAATTCACGGAGTCTTCCCTCGGAATCGAAGCGGGGAAGATAGCGAAGGACCGACTGCTGGATCCATCCCGACAGTATTCCGGAGACAAGGGCTACACCCGCCATCACAACGGCATACCGCCCGTACTGCGCCTGATCGAAAATACGCGTGAAGATCGATATTCCGGCGATGCTGAATAGAGCGGGCAGAAGGGCCGAAGGCAGGTACCGCATGGTGTCCGTTCCGAGCCGCCGGGTCAAAGCCCGGAGGACTTCCCCATTCTTCCCGTCTCCGGGGCGGGTATTTCCTTGTACTTTCCTATCCTTCAATTGAGCTCCTCGCGGGCTTTTCTCCGAAGAAATAATGTAATGACACTTACGCTATGCATTCGGGAAGCGTCAATACAAAACTATTTTCTCCCGGAGAAATTGGCTTGCATTAAATGCATATTCTAATATAGATTGCGTTCAACCGGCACGTTTCGTTATTCGATTGGAGTCGTCATGTCTGTTCCGCGCAAAATCAAGAAAGCGGTAATTAACCCCCGCATCATTCCGGCATATATAAGGGAAAAAACTATAAACGGGGTGATCGCGATCAACAACGCCGCCGTGGATTTATTTCAGCGCAAAAAGTACTCCGTTCCGACCGGTCTGAAAGAATTTGCAGACGTGGTCGAAAGGGCGCGCATCAAGACAGATGTAAACGATCACCTGGTGCCGTTGTTCTTAGAAGCGATCGCCTTGCGCCCGCGTCTCATAGTGGAGCTGGGTGTAAGGGGTGGAGAAACGGCGTTCGTCCTGGAAAGGGTCGCCGGGCTCTGCAAGTCCCATCTCGTCCTCGTGGATATCGATGATTGCCCAAACCTGGACAGCGGCCCTGATACTTTTTTCGTCCACAGCGACGACATCGCATTCTCGGGCCGGTTCAGGGAGTGGTGCAAAGATTACGCGATCGAACCCCGTATAGATATTCTTCATATCGATACCTCTCATCTCTACGAGCACACGGTAAAGGAAATCGAAAACTGGTTCCCGTTTCTATCCCGTGGAGCGATCGTATTCTTTCACGATACGAATCTTTCGGCGGTGTTTCGCCGGCGCGACGGGAGCATGGGCAGGGGCTGGAACAACGACAGAGGCGTAATAAGGGCTATCGAAGACTTCCTGGACGCGCCTCTGAACGAAAAGGCCGGGTTCGAAGGTATAACAAACGGGTGGCTCGTCAAACACGATCCCTGCTGCAACGGTTTTACCACCCTCGCCAGGCTCGATCTGGGCGGTTGACCCCTTTAAGAACTAGCGGCGATAATATAATGACGGTCCACTTATTTATCTCACCAGTATCATTTTTCTTACCTTCACAAAATCGCCGCTAACAAGTTTATAGAAGTACACGGCGCTCGGGTCTGGTTCGCGCTCTAGCGCTGTAGGACGACCTTGAGCACGGCGCTTGAGCCCGCTCCGTCGGCACGGATGAAATACACACCCGAGGCCACCGGGGCGCCGTTGCGTCCTCGTCCGTCCCACGGTACGGCACACTGCCCGGCGGGCGTCCAGCTGTTCGCGAGAACACGAACGAGCCCACCACCTTTTCCCTCCAGGAACCTCACCGGCTGGATCCAGCCGAACACAAAAAGGGCCTCGTGAGCTGAGCACGGAGGGGATGTCCTGGTACGCTCATCCTTGGATCTCGCCAATCCTAGGTTCACAAGGCCCAAATTCAATTCTTTTGTTTCTGTTATGTGCTGAAACAGAATAAACCATTTACAACTTTTTCTCAATCAGGGGGCAATCTGAATTTATTGTGGGCAGATGGAGGTTTTATTTGTAGGGCATTTCCTACTTTGGGACGAGCTTGTTAAAACCGCAGGCGCTACTCGATAAGCCCGTGGTCTAGCGCGTAGCGCACCATGTCGGCGTTGCTCGTGAAGCCGGTTTTATCGAGGATCCTGGCCCGGTAGGTACTGATGGTTTTGGTGCTGAGCGAGAGTCTTTCGGCGATTTCCGAATTGGTTTTTCCGGATGCCAGCAGAATCAAAACCTCGTATTCCCTGTCGGAAAGCTGCTGGTGCGGGAGCGGACGGCCTGCATATGCCAGGTCCGCTGCGAGCTTCTCCGCTAGGGAGGCGCTGACGTATTTACCCCCCGACACGGCCTTGTTTATCGCTTTAACGAGTTCTTCGGGCGCCGATTCCTTGACGAGATACCCCGATGCTCCGGCCTTCAAAGCGCGCGTCGCGAATTGGTTCTCGGGGTGGATGCTGAGCATGAGAACGGGCAGGTTGGGCCGGTCGCGCTTCATTTCTTTTAGCGCATCGAGGCCGCTTCTACCGGGCATGGAGATATCGAGCACCACTATATCCCAATCCTCCCGGCGCACGAGTTCGAGCGCTTCTTCAGCGTTCGTAGCTTCGCCCATAACCAGCGATTCGAACGCGTCGGCCAGAATATGCTGCAGTCCGCGCCTGACTATAATATGGTCGTCCGCGATCAATACTCTCATTAAATATATCTCCCAGAGAAACCAATCAATTCATCTGTTCAATCGGTCGATTTGGGTCTCGAATATACCGGAATGCAAACACGCACGCTCGTGCCTTTACGGGTTTCACTTTTTATATTTATCGATCCACCGAATGCTTCCGCCCTCTCGTGCATACCGAGAATACCAAGGCTGCCGGTATGTTTCAAGACTTCGGGCGGTATTCCCCCACCGTCGTCTCGAACTTCGAATTTCAATTCCTCCTCGCTGCTTTCGAGTTTGATTCTGACGCTGTGCGCGCCGGCATGACGCTGTATGTTTGTCAGTATCTCCTGCATGATGCGAAACGCGGCCGTCGACCGCTGCGAATCGAGACCGACTTCCTGATCCTCGATCCCGGCGCGGACGAGCTCGCAGGCGATACCGGTTCTTTTTTCAAATTCTCCTATCTGCCATTCGAAAGCTCCGATAAGACCCAGATCGTCTAGTATAAGCGGCCTCAGCTGTGATGATATTTCCCTTACCCTTTGAATGGTTTCATCTATGCAATCAGTCATGCCGTTTACTTTTTCTTCCAACCGCGTTTTGTCGTTTTTATCGAGAAGGCCGGCAAACTGCTTCCATGTCCGGGTCAGGTCCCACCTTAGTCCGGTCAGGATTTGTCCAAGTTCATCATGTATAATTCTGGCTATTCTCTTGCTTTCCTCCTCTCGAACTTCCTGAAGACGCAATGCCTGGGCCCGCAGCTTTTCGCGCGATTGCTTTATCTTTTCTTCCGCCTGCTTATGTCCGGTAATATCATGAGCGAGGGCAATGCAGCCCATGATCGCGCCATTGATGTCCTTCCATGGTTCCAGGTATATATCCCAAATAGAACCATCCCATTCGGCTTCAAAAGAACTCGGCTCTCCTTCGAGCGCTTTTTTATATAATGTAAAAGGGAAAAACCCGGGATCATCCACTTTGAGATATTCAAAAAGTGAAATGCCAACAAGGTCGCCGGGTTTCAGATTGTGGGCCTTGAGCCCCGAGCCCATTGTCATTGTAATGCAAAGATCCTTATCTACTGTCCAAAGGATGGCCGGCAGCTGCTCAGCTATGAAACGCAGCTTTTCTTCGCTCTCTTTTCTCTTGTTCTCGGCTTCCACGCGCGCCGTAATATCTTCGGTGTGCACGAGAACATAATCTGGTGGAATAAATGCGTAAGTTACGGACAATTCCAGAACCTTATCTATCGTCTGATAATCGTAGCGCATGCTGCGATGGACTATTCGTTCTTGGTTCAGGCACTGAAAGATATCGCCCTGGATGTCAAGACGATCCTTGTACATTTCTGTCAGTTTTATGCCCAGGAGTTTTCCGACGTTGCCTTTGGTAATTCGTTCTGCCGCATGGTTGTAATCTATAAGAACCAAGTCATCATCCTGTTTTTTCCAAGTATAAATGGGGTCCGGGAGCCATTTGTAATGGGCCCTGAACATCGCTTCGCGGTCGCGTGAAGTCGGTTTAGTCATTTAGATAAGATTAATGTGAGGGATTATAAGATTTACGTCTTATATTTATGCCACGAAAAGGCGGGTTTGTCCATTCCTATGTGATCTCGATCTTCTTCGGGGATTTCTTGCCGGATGAATCACCGGTATTCGTATCGCCGCCGAGCCATTTCTCGAGCATCATGGCCAGCGCCTTCGGCACCACCGGCTTGGCGATATAATCATCCATTCCCGCTTCGAGGCATTTCTCGCGGTCTCCGGCCATGGCGTTGGCGGTCATCGCTATCACCGTGATCTTGTGGTCGCGGACCGGCGAGGAGAGATCGCGTATCACGCCGGTCGCTTCGAAGCCGTCCATTTTGGGCATCAGGCAATCCATTAGAATTATGTCGTAGTCGCGTTTTTTAAGCTTTTCTATCACTTCATGGCCGTTTTCCACGGCATCAGCTTTGTAACCGAGCTTTCCGAGTATTGCCAGGGCTACCTTCCGGTTGGTCTTGTTGTCCTCGGCCAGAAGTATGCGTGCTTTTTTCTCTTTTTCTGCAAGCTTGGAATATTGTGTAAAGATTCCTTCTTTCTTCTTATTGCTTGTGCAAGACTTCTTGTTCAGGATTGTAAGCAGGCAGTCATATAAAA
Source organism: uncultured bacterium (assembly GCA_964654695.1). Classification (GTDB taxonomy): domain Bacteria; phylum Krumholzibacteriota; class Krumholzibacteriia; order WVZY01; family WVZY01; genus CAZZKJ01. Next base: position 7,208 of record CAZZKJ010000049.1, read on the forward strand.
GCGACTGCTTGACCGGCTTGGTCAGGTAGGCCGAAAACCCTTCTTTTTCAAGACGAACGGCATCGCCGCGCTTATTGAGCGATGTCATCATAACGAGATGGGTATCGGCCAGGAGCGGATCGCTCTTGATCTTCTTGCCCAATGTTTCCCCATCCATTACGGGCATCTGCATATCCAATAGCGCAATTTGAAACGGTTCTCCCCGGCGTTTGGCGTCATGCAGTTTTTGAAGAGCATCCTCGCCGTCACGGGATTCATTGAATTTACACTTCCAAGAGTTCAGCAGAATCCTGAGAAGTTTGCGATTTGTATCATTGTCATCAACAATGAGAACTCTCTGTCCTTCGAGGTCCCAGTTGGCGGGCTCGATATGATCATTCCGTTCGGCCTGTGTTCCGAGAACGGCGGTGAACCAAAAAGTCGATCCCTTGTTTTCCACGCTGTCGACTCCGATTTCGCCGCCCATGAGACGCACCAACTGCTTCGATATCGATAATCCCAGGCCGGTGCCGCCGTATTTTCGCGTCGTAGACCCATCGGCCTGCGTGAACGCTTCGAACAAAGCTTCCTTCCTGTCGGCGGGAATTCCGATGCCGGTGTCGCGCACTTCGAATCGAAGAGTCGCCTTGTTATCATCCACGTCCGACACCGACACATAAATCGCCACTTCGCCCTGGGTCGTGAACTTTATAGCGTTGCCGCTGAGATTAACAATTATCTGCCTCAATCTGCCGGGATCGCCTTTTAACAGCACCGGCACTGTGGGATCTATCAGGCACAAGTATTCCAGTCCCTTCGACTGGGCATTAAACGCCTGTAAATCGCTTACTTCTTCGAGCAGCGCCCTCAGATCGAAATCGAGTTCCTCCAGCTCGAGCTTGCCGGCCCTTATCTTCGAGAAATCCAATATATCGTTCAAAAGCGATAGGAGCGCTTCGCTGCTTTTTTGAACGGTCTTCGCGAAATCTCTTTGTTCGACGTTAAGCTCGGTATCCAAAAGCAGGCTTATCATACCGATTATCCCGTTCATGGGGGTTCTGATCTCGTGGCTCATGTTCGCCAAAAATTCGCTTTTGGCCATGTTCGCCTTTTTGGCTTCTATTGCCAGCTCTCTCTCGCGCTTCATGGCTTCCGACAACTGGGCATTGGCGAACTCCATGCCTTTGTAAGCCCTTCGCAGGGCTTTTTCAGCCGACTTTCTTTCGGTTACATCGTCATAAATGCATACCACTTCCGAAGACGAAAGCCTGTATATATAGCTCTCGATCCAGCGCAATTCTCCGCCAAAGTCTATCTCCATTACCGGTGGTTTTTCGGCGCGTCCCGTTTTCCATACAACCTTCAGGGCCATATCCAGCCCTCTGGCGCAGGCTGAAGGCGCAACCTCCTTGATGTTCCGGCCGAGTATATCCTGGGCGTCCGCTTGCTGCATTTTTGCCGCGGAGCGATTGACATCTGATATGTAATAATCCTTACCTCCTCTTCTGGCGTCGAATACCGCAACCCCGCTGCTCATGTTATCAAAGAGCTGACGAAACCGGGTTTCGCTTATTCTTATTTTATCCATCGCGTCGTGGAGGCTGCTTACCATCATCTTGAACGCGTGACCGAGCTGCCCTACTTCATCCCGGGCGGTAATCTCGATATGCACGTCTTGCTCCCCCTTGGCGATGCGCATGGCGGTATCGCGTAAACCAATCAGCGGCTTTGTTATCATCTTGCTGAATACGAGTGACATGAAGACGCCGACGAAAAGAATAGCGATGCTTATATAAAGCGCCTTCAAGCTCTGCGCATGAATTGTCGTGTACATATACTCCAGCGAGACTCCGAGCAGAACTGTTCCCAGGCGTTCGTTTTTTCTAATGATATCGGTTCTTACCGCATGCATTTTCTTGCCTTTAATTTCCAGAATCCCTTCTTCTTTCATCAGGTGCGGCAGGTGAAGCGCGAGCTTGTGCGGGTTGTACATGGAAATGAGTCTGTCTTTATCATCGAGAGCCGCCGCATAGAGCATACTTGGATCCTTTTTTATCCAATCTAAAACAGCGGATATGGTCGCATAGTCTTCCCCTTCGATAGCGGCGCCCACTCCGAGGGCGAGCATGTCGGCAATGGCATTGTCGCTGCTTTCTATTGTGTTCAAAGCCTGTTTCTTCTGAATGTAAGGATAATAAAGGAATATGAATGATGAGATCGCTGTCAGGATAAGGACATTCACCGAAATGACTTTTTGCCAAATGGGCATTCTGGCCAGAAATGCTTTCATAAATATTATTCTTTCTTTGAATCTGGTACGATCTAATCAGCAATTATTTCAACGGATATTCCTCGTCACCAGGCTTTTTGCCGTCAATGGATATTATCTTGATAGTGCTGTCCGCATCGGCCGCATCCAGGAATGCAATCGCACCCGGATGTCGACTTACGTAGGCTTTAATATCTTCGGCATATTTGAACGACTCGGGCGGGACCTGCAGGGCTCCAGAGAAGATCATTTTTACCCAATGCCTCCTCATCTTGTAAGCGGGCATTTCCAAAGCTCTTTTATAGAACTCATCGCTTATTATCAAATCGACGGCTATGTATATAGCACGACCGTCGTCGAAGGATGTTTTCTTGCCCATATATATTCTCTTGATCTCCGCAAGGCTGAGATCGGACACGGGATTGTTATTATTTACCACAACAGCTATCTGCGAGAACGCGGAGCTAAAACCGAAAAGCATTAAAGCGGTCGTAAAACCTGCAAGCTTTGATATTTTCCGGACCATAAGGAACTTCCCTTAATCAAAATGCTATGGCGATGGAAGCGATGAACTTCTCATAGCCATCGGTTGCGTTATCTTCAAAGCTGAAGATATGCACTTCGCTTTTTATAAATACATTTTCCGCAACCATGTGGTTTATTCCCAGCGCAATATCCCGCTCCTTGTTTGCGGCGATATCGCTATCGGGATCATATTCATCGAAATAGGCGAACGGGGTGGTTATATCGAAAAACGTGTATCCCGCCATAAGATAGTATCCCGTTCTCTTCTGCATATGGCCTGTTGGCCGGGCCTGGATATCAAGGGTTTCAAAACGCGGAAGAACGACTCCGCTTTCAAGAACGAGATTCCTAAAATCATATGTTAGATCGAATCCCAGCGCTTCCTGGATGGCGTCGTTCACAAAGCAGTTCTTGTCCCGGTAATAGGAGATTCCCATGTGAGCGCCAAACGGAGAACTTAATACCAGCCGGGCGCCTACGCCCTTATTAACATTATGATCATGTTCATGCTCTTGAGCCCCGCGGCCGTTAACGAGATAAAAATTATATTCCATCCCCCATTCGCCTTTATAAATATTACCGAGGGTCCATAAACCGGTGGAAAACCGCGGATACGCTCTTACATGCTGTCCGAGTGAATCCGCATAAAAACCTGAAAGATTGGAATGTTTGCCGTATACCGACTGCGGAAGCACGGTGGGAAAGAACGTCGGCGTGGCGTCGTGTCTCTCGTTATAAATGCCGAAAGGCGGCAGGAATTTTCCTATCCGCAGTTTGAACGCATCGCTGTAAATGTACTCCCCATATGCCTTCGGAAGATATATCTTTCCGGACATGTTTGTGCCGATTGTAGGCCCGTACTCGTATGCGCTTTCAAAGAGAACCTTGAAATGCTCGCTTATCGTAAAGTTCCAAACAACCGTCAGGTGGTGCTGATCGAAAGTCCACTTCTTCCCTGCCGTATCTTTATTGCTGACTTTCGCCTCGGTATCAAAAAAACCATACATCCATAATTTCTGCTTTTGAGCCATAACTCCGGATGAGCCCGCAAGCAGCAAGCCCATAATCATTAAAAACAAAGCCCCGCCCCGGAATTTATTGAATGATATTCCGCTGATTGGGAATTTTAGTATCATTTTTAATTTTTTCTTTTTACGAAACATTGTCGACTTCCCTCCGTTGGCTTGTTTACTACAGGAACCATCCGGCCCCGGGAAACGAATCCAGGGCGCGCTGTCGATTAAGCCTGCACATTCAAGCATGAGATACGTATCGGCATTATTTTTAGAGGCTTTAGCTTTTTAGGGAGGAAACGGCAGGGTTCTTTTTAAATAATGATTCGGCAGTCACGGAGTTTCTAGTCCGAATCGTGGCATTTTTTGTCTTTATTTCTTATATTTTGGCATGATAGTAGCTAAAGAACCTTTGATGACCTATGACCAGTCAAACTTCAACTCTAGGAGGCGGATAATGAGAAAATCGTTAACAATTATATCGGTGTTCGTAATCCTGGCGGCGGCAAGCTCATTTGCATACGCGCAGGCACCGGCCGTCCAGGTCGTGTTCGATCAGAATTACGTTCAGCAAACCAAGGTCTGCAATCTGGGAACGATCGATTCCGCATACGTAGTGGCATTCAACTTTAATACGTGGATCGTAGGTATCGAATATGCCGTCAGCTATCCGACCGGGATTGCATGGCTGGGCGATCAGCAAATACCAATAACAACTCTGGGCGATACGCCGTCGGGAATCACGGAAGTATGGCAGCTGCCGCTGAACGGTTTTGCCCCTATGAGGCTTGCTAAAATCAATTACTTCTGCTCCATGTGCCAGGATGATTCGCCTATCGTCGTAACCGCCCATCCGGTTTCTGGGGCGCTGCGCGCAACCCGGTACCCGGACCTTGCTTTTGTTTACGCTATAGGAATGACGTCGATATTCTGCCCCAACCTGATACCGGTTCAGAATTCGACATGGGGTGAAGTCAAAGCCCTCTATAAGCAGTAGCATTAAAAACAGGCTCCATAAAGAGCCTGAAATCCAATATTCGAAAGCCGCGTTGAATCCCCTGAATCAATGCGGCTTTTTCTTTGCGTATACTATTTTGCCGCCGACGATTGTATAGAGGACTTTCACATCAGGAATGTCCTTGGGAGCGCACGTAAATATATCCTTATCCAGCACCGTGAAATCAGCCAGCTTGCCTATTGTGATCGAGCCTCTGGATTTTTCGGCGAATGCAGCGAAGGCGGCATTCAATGTAAACCCGCCCACCGCCTCCTCGATCGTCATCCTCTCCCGGGGATACCAGCCGCCGGATGGCTTTCCTGAAGCCTCCTGCCTGGTTACGGCCGCGTAGATGCCTTTTAACGGATCAACGGCTTCAACCGGGAAATCCGAACCGCACGGAATCCGTGATCCGCCCTCAATTAATTTTCTCCACGCGTAGGCCCCTTTTATACGCCTGGAGCCAAGCCTTTCCTCGGCCCACTGCATATCCGAAGTGGCATGCGTGGGCTGCATAGACGGAATAACCCCCAGTCTGCCGAAACGGGCCATGTCATCCGGGGAAATTACCTGGGCGTGCTCTATGCGAAGGCGGGGATCTTTTACCGGGTTCTTCGACAGGGCCTTTTCATATACATCCAGAACCATCCGGTTGGCGGCGTCGCCTATCGCGTGAATGCAAACCTGAAAACCGTGGGACAGCGCTGCTTCGGTAACACGCTGAATCTCGGCGGCGGAGTTTACCAGAAATCCCTTTTGCTCGGGAGCATCCGAATAAGGCTCCAGCAGCGCGGCCCCGCGTGAACCCAGCGCGCCGTCGGCGTAGAGCTTAACTGCGCGGACGGTAATAAAACCATTTGCCTCTTCATGTGGGCCCGTATCAAGACACGACTCGAAAAACGCCTCGTTCGCCGGATCGAGCATCGCATATATACGCAGGGTAAGTTCGCCGCGCCCGTAAAGCTCCCTGTAAATTTCCAGAGAGACACTGTCGACACCCGCATCGTGAACGCATACGATTCCCCAGCGGTTGCATTCTTTTATCGCCATCCTCGCCCACTCGAGCTTTTCAGCAAATGTCGGATGCGGTTTTCCCGCGAGGACTATATCGACGGCATTATCAACAAAAATGCCCGTGGGATTACCGGAAACATCCCTCACGATCCGGCCGCCTTTGGGATCCGGAGTGTCTTTATTAATACCGCATACTTCCAGGGCTTTTTTATTTATCCAAACCGCATGCCCGTCGATGCGGCGCAGAAAAACCGGATTTTTCTCCGTGCCTTCGAGATCTTCCGCCAAGGGAAATACCTTGGTCTCCCAATCGTTCTGATCCCATCCCCTTCCCGAAAGCCACGCACCGGGAGGAAGGCTAAAAAGTGCTTTTCGAACCATGTTCTTTATTTGTTCGGGAGAGGTCGTGCCTTTGAGATCGAGTTCGGCGAGTGCATGCCCCAGTCCGACAACATGGGCGTGCGCATCGGTCAGACCGGGTATTACCGCGGCTCCATCAAGATCGATGATTTTTGTACGCGCGCCCTCATAGCGCAAAACCCCACCCACATCGCCGACAAAAATGATACGGCCGTCTTTAACCGCAACGGCTCCGGCTTTGGGCCGGTCCCGGTCGAGCGTGCGGATAATACCGTTCTTTAAAACCAGATCTGCCCCGAGTTCTTTGGATTCAAGCGGCATTTGAGATACCAGGGTAATAAAAGCGGCTGCAAATAACAGATTCAGAGGTCCTGACGACATTGCAATCTGCATGATCCCACGCCCGAATTATTGAGGCAAGCAAATTTACGGCTAAACCATGGACAGCCGACCCTCCCCAGCAGGGCCGGCTGTAACTCCCCTCTCGCTTCCGCTCATGTTCTGAAATCGAGAATTATCTGACCAGCGTCAGGGCGCGGACCTTGACCTGGTTCAGGATACGCAGTCTCGCGTAGTATACGCCGGAAGCGACTGTCCTGCCCCGATCGTCCCTGCCGTTCCATTGAGTTCTGCGGTTTCCCGATTCCACGAGATTCTGCACCAGGGTCCGCACCAGCTTGCCGCTCACGTCGTATATTTTCAACGACACGAACTGCCGGCCGTCTCCGGGAACGGTATAGGGAATGCTGGTCGCGCTTCCAAACGGATTTGGATAGTTCTGGCTGAGAGCGACTGCCTTCGGCGCGTTGTTTCCACCCGGAGCACCCGTAGGAACGCGCCGTTTGATCCTTATCGACGCAGCCCCGCTGCCGCTCACTCGTTTTGCGACCAGAAAATAGCTCTCGCATACATAGCCCACATACAAGGTGATCAATTCATTCGTGCCCGCCGACGGATTAACCGAGCTGTGCGCGATCACCGGCTCTCCGTCACCGGAATACCACTGGTTGTAGAGATAAAGATCATAATCCGCGCCGGCGGGAACGGTCATTGTAATATCGAACGTGTCGGCTCCGCACAAACCCAGTTCCGTCGCCCAGCATTTGCGGTCGAAATCGCCGGAGCCGAAAGCGAAATTGACGGTCGTATCCGCCGGAGCCTCCAGCCAGTGAATCTCGGCCTCGACGGCCGCGTCCGCGTTGATCTTGCCGTAGCCCTCGACCCTGTCCTTGCCGCCGCGGTTCAGCGTAGGATTGTTGCCGCTCGATTCCTCGCCGGGCTTGTTGAGTTCCGTGGCCGTCATTTGCATCAGCATCTTTACCCGCAGCGCCTGATATTCTGAATACGACCATGTCAAGCCGTCGTAAGTCTGGTAGGCATCGATGAGCAGGGCCGCCAGGCCCGCCACGTGCGGCGAGGCCATGGATGTGCCCATCATGTTGGTATAATCGTTCGCCAGGCGGTCGGAAAGAGAACTCGAATGAGCGTCATTGACGTTGGTGTCGTCGGATGTGATCTCTGAACCCACATTGGTATTCCATGAATGGGAACCTCCCGGCGCTACCACGTCGGGTTTGATGGAGCCTGTCGGACCGTTCGAACTATAATCGGTCATCGCGCTGAAATCGTTTATGGCCCCGACGGTAACTGCTTTTTCCGCAAGACCGGGATCGCCGACTTTGTATGCGGAGTAATCGTTGCCGGCGCTTATCACGACGACCGTGCCGGCGCTCACCAGACTGTTGACCGCAGTGTGGAGGGCCGTGTTGGTGCCGCCGTTATAAAGACCTATACTTGCATTTGCAACTTTTATATTGTAGTTCGAATTGATGGAGGCAATCGTGTTGAAGGCTGCAGTCCATTCGCTCGACCATCCGGTACCATCTTGATATAGCAGCTTGGCGCCTGCCAGCCTGCATCCGGAAGCCATGCCTTTGAACAGATTGAAACCGTCTCCGACCGCAGCATACGGGTACGTTACAAGCATCGAGTAGGGTTGGTTGCCGAGACCTGATTGGTTGCCGGCATAAGCCTTGTATACATCCGCCGAACCGACCGTCCAGGTATGAGTAAGCGGAGACGAAGCGCTGTTGTACCCTCCGAGCCAGCTTCCCGTGGATGTAGCCAGGTTTATCCTTGCCGTGCCCGTACCCAGCCACAGCAGGTTCGAAGTGATCTGGCCGGCGCTCATCGCCTTAATCATATCAGAATAACCATATCCATTCGTTGCGGGAAGAGTTCCGCTCATGGTCGTGGTTATGCTCGAAACCGCACCGCTGCCTATCGCTGCGCCCGTGCCCGCGGCGATACCGGAAACGTGCGTACCGTGGCCGTGGCGGTCGGTCGGACTCGCTTCGCTTTCTGTGGTGAAATCATTCCAATAAACCAGCCTGCCGCCGGAAAGATCCGTATGCGTCGTATCGATGCCCGAATCGAAAATTGCGATTACGATATCGGGAGCGCCTTCAAGACCGTAGCCTGTAGTCGTATTCCACACGAGCGGGCGCGCGCGCGACTGGCGCGTAGAATCATCGAGGTTTCCGCCGCCTTTGAGATCGGGCTCGATAATGCATAGATTATCGCCGAGCACTTTTGCAAGACCGGCGATTTCTCCGGCCGCAATCGATCCGGCGAAGCCGTACGTGGCCGTATCGTACAGGTGTGAGGGAGTACCTCCCAGGTTCTTGAACAGGGCGAGGTCTTCATCCATTGGCGGGTAATAAAGAGTAACAATAATTCGCAAACGTGTCTTTGCCGCAGCGCCTGGAGTCAAGGCGGCAATCGTACGCTGGAGACCGTCGTCGATCCTGTCGTAATCGCGGTCGCTCGAAGCGGGGTGAATTATATCGGGGGTTGCGGCCTGCGCCGCGCAGAATGAAAGCAGGAAGATAAAACTTAAAACAGCAATTACCGGAAGAACCCTTTTCTTTGTGCTCATGCGCATTCACCTCCGAATGGGGTTTGAATTTGGAGTCAATTATATCAGAATTATTGCACATTCTCAACTCATTTTAGGCCGCAGCGTTCATTTTCTCAAGGACTTGCCCATAAACGGCTTGATTATTGCGCTTTTCATTCAATAAGAATAGATTGAAATCTGCGCACTTATTCTATTATATGGAGAGCCGGAGAATCGAATGAATGATCGAACCAAGCGAATACTCCTTGTCATATTCGCGGTAATAATACCGGGGATTTCGGCCCTAATGAGCCGCCGCCTCGGGATACCCGGAGCGGTTTTTTCATATTATATGGTCATGCTCCTGCCCGGAGCGGCCTGCTACGTATCCATCGAAAAAAATCCCGACAAGCTCGAACTCTTTCTGTTCTCGGTTTTGTTGAGTCCCGTCGTGACGGCGCTCGCATCCGCGTTCTTGATTCTCTATGGCGCGGGCGCGGCGGATGCGTTCTATGCGATCGTGATCTTTACGGCCGTGATTTCCGCTTTCACCTTTCTTGCAACCAAACGCCGCCTGACCTCAATTATAAGCGGCCGGCAGTTGATAGGATTCTTTGCCCTCGCTCTGGCGGTTATGGGAATCGCCGGGTGGCTTCCTCTTCACAGCGAATGGTGGAGAATGCATTCGGACGCGTGGTTTCATTCGGCGGTAGCGGCGCAAATAGACGAATTCGGGATACCGCCCGAAGATCCCTATTTCGCCGAATTCTCCCTCCAGTACATGTGGCTCTATCACGTGCTCATCCTGATGGTATCAAAAGCCGTATGCGCATCGCCATTTATTGTGATGCCAATAATCAATCTTCAAGCCCTCGGAGCCTTCGCGGCGGCGACTTTTCTCTTGTCCGTCCATCTGCGGCCCGGCGGCAGAATTTTTGCCTGCGGAATTTCTTCGGTGCTCCTTGCGATCTTCGGTCTCAATGCCCTTTTCTGGCTGCTGCTGCCGATAAAGATCGCCCGCGTGTTTACCGGCGACGTCAGGGGTACGGCGGAACTGGCCAATATTTTCAACCTGACGCCGCTCTCGCTGTGGAATGTCAGGCAGTTTCTGCGCGTTTTTTATAACCAGGTTTTCTTCCTGGACAAATTCATAGTCTCGACCGCTTTCTCATTGGGTCTTGCCATGATGGCAGCATTCTGGTATTCCGCCTGCCGTTTCATCTCCGAGCGGCGCTTGAGCTCCGCCGTCTGCCTGGCCGCCGCAGCGGCGGGACTCCTGGCGTTTCATTCGGCCGTCGGGTTTATTATGCTTGTGGGGGTTTTCCGCGGGTCCGCGCTGGTGTTGTCCGCAGGGTCCGTAATCGTCGCCACAAGCCGAACGGGGAGATTCGGCGCGAAAAACGGCGAATCC
>CAZZKJ010000050.1:0-17451 GCA_964654695.1 uncultured bacterium
GGGGTGATCGATGACAGGACCCGCGCGGCACTCTGCCCAGGTAAGCGCGGGTGGCGCTGATGGGGCCCCCTCGCGCGCAGTTTTTCACGAGCACGAGGGGTGATCAGCGACAGGACCCGCGCGGCACTCTGCCCAGGTAAGCGCGGGTGGCGCCGGAGAGCGTACACCGGTGCGAAGGCCGCGCCTATTCGCCCGTTTGGAACACCCGTTGTATAAATCCCAGGGAATATGGGTTTTCTAACAATTGCTGATAGGAAAAAAGTGAAAAGCCCGCGATATTTTGTGAGCGGAGGAGTTCCACCGAGTCCGCCAGGTAACGAACCCGTCCTCCGAAAAGCGGCAGCCCCGCGAGAAGACGGTCGTGGCCTATAATATTGTCCAGCGATCGAACCTGCGCCGCCAGCGGCCCCGGTTTATAATTGTATGCCATGATCACCGCGAAATCCAGCCATCCCCTTTGCACCCACCCGGTCCAGTCTTGACCCTTTTCCCGCAGCGCTTTTGCCGGATTGGGAATGACCGCCGCTGATAGAGGCAGGCTGACGGTTTCGCGAACCGCGAGCACCATGCTGTCCACGCGGTCCGCGCGCCAGCGTGCGAGCCGGTTGTCGAGTATTCCGGCCGATTCCTCTCCGATTATATCTGCTATCCCGCCATGATCGTTGAGAAGCATCACGGGGTCGACACCATATCTCAACGCGAACTTCGTCCGTTCTTTAACATCATAACCATAAGAAATATCCGGGTAGCGAACATAATCCATGTGTATTCCATCGATTTCATAGCGTGATGTCAATTCGCCTATCACCCGGCATGTATACTCGCGGGCTTCCCGCACCGCCGGCGATATGAAATATCCTTCGATTCCGCGGCTCTTGAGTTCGTCGAGACCATATGAATCCATTCGCCGCCCTTCCGCATCAGTCAGAAGCCATTCCGGATGCTCCACCGCGATATGCCCATCAGGAGGCGCGCTGCCGCCGTCCGACCATATGTAAAAGACATTCACCCACGCATGAACCGCAATTCCTTCTCCGTGGGCCCTCAATATTGTGTACGCCAGAGGATCGAAACTATCCGGCGGCAGTACCAGTTCCTCCGCAGACGGCTCGATGCTCGATAGGTAGTAAGCGTCTCCCCTGCCCCTTACCTGGACGAACAGCATATGAAAGCGGCCCCTCACGGCGAGATCTATCATCCGGTCGATATTGTCTTTGGACGTAAGGGCGTGCCTGACAACCCACAGAGCACGTATTTCAGTGTTGGGCAGAATGCGCGTGGATTCCTTGAACCATTGGAGAAAAGTCCCGCCCTCGGTTTTATCCGCGGCGGTAAACAGAGGCGTGCATAAAGTGATTGTTAAAAAAAACGATAAAACGATGAGAAGTATCGGGGTAAATCTTGGCTTCACCGGTAGAATATTCGGCGGCTGTTTTTCAGACTTTATCCGTAGATTCATCCTCCCCTCCGCCGGCTTTCGCTTGCGTATCCGGTTTCTGCCGCTCGTCATTCTTCTTGCCGGCGGCCGTTTCTTCCGCTGCGGACTCGGTCTCCGGAGCTTCTTCCCGTTTTTTGCGGGGCTTCTTTATCTTAGGCTGGCTGGTAACAGCGGTGCCTACGAGTTCCAGCATTACAGTCTCGGCATTGTCCCCCAGCCGGTTTCCCATACGGAGGATTCTCGTGTATCCCCCCTCCCTGTCCATGTACAGGGGAGCGAGATCGTTGAAGAGCTTCTTCAACACAACCCTTTTTTGAACATAGCGGGCCGCCTGCCTCCAATGGGCGAGCGCGACGCTCTGCATTTGCCTGGCTTCCGCATCCTGTCCGGATTCCTGGAGGCTCTGCACCTGTTGATATGCTTCATAGCCTTTCTTGGCCCGTGTTATCAATCTTTCGGCGAAGCGCCGCGCCTCTTTGGCCTTGGCGCTGGTCGTAGTTATCCTTTCCCTTTCGAAAAGAGAAGTCACCATGTTGCGAAGCATTGCGCGCCTGTGGCTGGCGGTTCGGTTCAATTTTCTATGATCTACTCGGTGTCTCATTCTTGATCGTTCCCTTCTATACCAATTCCGTTTTCCTGTCTTCTTCGGGAGCATCGCGCGTGGCTTCGCCGCTGAGTATGCTTTCGACATCCATGCCTAAAAACAGATTCATGCCTTCGAGGATTTCGGAAATTTCTTTCAAACTCTGCTTGCCGAAGTTCCTGTACTTGAGCATCTCCTGCTCGGAACGCCTGACCAGCTCACCCAGGGTTTTTATGTTAGCGCGGCGCAGGCAGTTCCCGGAACGCACGGACAGTTCCAGTTCGTCGACGCTTCTGCTAAGAAGTTCTCTGAGCTTCTCGAGTTCTTCATCGACTTCTTCGACATCTTCTTCCTGCGGTTCTTCATCGAACTGGATGAAAAGCAGCATATGATCTTTTACTATTTTGGCGGCATATCCGAGAGCATCATCGGGAGTCACGCTGCCGTCGGTCGTTATTTCCAAAATAAGTTTATCATAATCGGTGCGCTGCCCCACTCGAGTATTTTCAACTTCGTAAGAAACTTTCTTGATTGGTGAAAAATTCGAATCGACCGGGATGAGCCCAATATCATAATCATCAAGATTATGCGACTCCGAAGGTGCGTAACTCCTGCCGTGTCCTATAAGCACGCGCATCTCCACCCGGGCTTTCTCGGTAGCGGTGCAGATAACGAGATCCTTGTTGATAATCTCTATATCCGGATCTTCGGTGAAATCTGCAGCGGTTATCGGACCTGTTTTCTCCACGTTTAATTCGATGAACTTGGGCTCATCGCAGTGCATCTTTACGATCATCTGCTTTAAATTGAGAATAATATCCGTCATATCCTCGAGAACGCCTGAGATGTTGCTGAGTTCGTGCAGCACCCCCGTGGCCCTGACGGCCGTAACCGCCGCTCCTTGTATCGAGGAAATGAGCGTTCTCCTCAGCGTATTGCCGATGGTAAGACCGAAGCCTCTTTCGAGGGGGTCGATTTCGAATCTTGCGAAAAAGGGAGTCTTTGAATTCTCGTCACACTGAATTTCTTTTGGCATTAATAAATTGCGCCACTTCATTGACTTGATCCTCCTCTGAAAGCGGTCGCCTACTTCGAATATAACTCAACGATTAGATATTCATCCACCGGCACCGGGATCACATCCCTGGCCGGGATTTCCAGGAAGCTTCCTTCCATTTTGCTGATGTCCATATCGAGGTAAGGCACCATATGGCGTGAGTCAAAATTTTTCAGGCTTTCCTGCACCACGAAAAGGCTCCTGCTCTTTTCCTTGAGAGCAATCCTGTCGCCGGTCTTGACCAGGAAGCTGGGTATATTGACTTTTCTGCCGTTTACTTCGATGTGCTTGTGCCTGATGAGCTGGCGTGCCGTGGCCCGGGATGAACAAAATCCAAGCCTGTACACTATGTTGTCCAGCCGTCTCTCAAGAAGACATAACAAGTTGGTGCCCGTTATTCCTTTTTGCTTCTCCGCCTTCTCAAAATAATTTCTGAACTGGTTTTCCAGCAGGCCGTACATACGGCGAAGCTTCTGTTTTTCCCGGAGCTGCAGGTTATACTTGGATGGCTTGCCCCGGCGCGATCTCCCGTGCTGTCCGGGAGGATAACTGCGGCTTTCCAGCGCGCATTTTTTGCTCGTACACCTGTCGCCTTTGAGAAAAAGCTTCTCGTTCTCTCTGCGGCACAGTTTGCATTTGGCATCTCTGTACCTGGCCATTAAATCCTCCTCAATTCCGTCTTCGATCGATCCTGATTAGTCATAATTCTATTGATTAAGCTCATTTAATCCGCCTGCGGGTCAATTAAACCCTGCGTCTTTTTTTCTGCCGGCACCCGTTATGGGGCATCGGAGTAACATCTTTTACCGAAAATACTTCAAGTCCGGCCGATTTGATAGACCGTATCGCCGCTTCTCTTCCCGCCCCCGGGCCTTTTATCCACGCTTCGACTCTTTTTAGACCCATATCCCTCGCTTCGCGCGCACATCTGTCGGCGGCCTGCTGAGCGGCGAAGGGAGTACTCTTCCTAGATCCTTTGAACCCCATCTTGCCGGGGCTGGACCAGGCGATAACGTTGCCGGTAGAATCCGTTATAGTAATGATCGTATTATTGAAAGTAGACTTGATGTGCACAACACCCAGCGCGTCAACTTTCTTGGCTTTTTTCTTTTTCGGTCCTTTTTTCGGTTTTGCCAAAACAGCCCCCTCAATGCTTGAGATATTATCGAATCATTCCAGCCCGGCGCTCCCATGCCGGAGGAAGGTTACATTAAAACCTAAACCTTTTTGCGTTTCGATGCGCCGGGACGAGTGCGGGGACCTTTTCGCGTCCGCGCATTGGTGCTCGTCCTCTGTCCTCTGACCGGCAGCTTTCTCTTGTGGCGCGTACCCCGGTAGCAGCCGATATCCATTAATCTCTTTATGTTGTAGCTTATCTCCCCGCGCAGAGATCCCTCGACCTTGTACTCGTTTTCGATAATGTTTCGAATCTTGATGGATTCGTCTTCGCTAAGATCCTTGACGCGGAGGTTCGGATCCAAATCGAGCTTATGGCATATCTGTTTCGCAGATGTAGGGCCGATCCCGTAAATGTACGTGAGGCTGATAATCACACGCTTGTCATTCGGTATGTCTACTCCAGCTATTCGAGCCAATGCAAAGCTCCTTTCTTACCCTGCGTTTTATCCCTGACGCTGTTTGTGTCTTTTGTTTTTGCAAATGACACGAATAACGCCCTTGCGGCGGATAATCTTGCAATAGGGACACATTTTTTTTACCGAGCTTCTTACTTTCATTATTACCACCGTCCATATGCGGCTTGTTCACTATTCATTCCGGCTGAAATGGCGCATACTTTTATTTGAACATATTCTCCGCGGCTTAGCGCCCGGCCCGCGGTCATTTATAACGATAGACTATACGGCCTCTCGTCAAATCATAAGGGGACAGCTCGATGGTCACCTTGTCGCCTGGAAGAATTCTTATAAAATGCATCCTCATCTTGCCGGAAACATGGGCAAGAACAATATGGTTGTTCTCCAGTTCGACTTTGAACATGGTGTTGGGAAGAGCTTCAACAACCGTTCCTTCCACCGATATCCCTTTTTCTTTGGCCATAAATCCGCCTGTTCAACTCCCGTGTTTCGTTGTTTTCAACGCGTCAAAATCTGAGGTCCGCTTCGAGTAACCGCCACCGTATCCTCGAAATGCGCGGACAGGCTCTTGTCGGCGGTAACCACCGTCCAGCCGTCGCTCTTGGTAAAAACATCGCTTCTTCCCGTATTCACCATCGGCTCTATTGCAACCACCAATCCTTCTTCGAGGGTTATACCCTGGTTCGGCGGACCGAAATTGGGAAGCTGCGGATCTTCGTGCATCTGCTGTCCTATGCCGTGCCCAACCAGGGTCTTGACGACGGAAAACCCGTTTTTTAGCACGTACGATTCAATCGCATGCGAAATATCGGAGAGCTTGTTGCCCATCTTGGCCTGGGCGATTCCCTTATCCAGGCTTTCTCTGGTTACCTTCAAAAGTTTCTGAGCCTGGCCGGATATTGCTCCCACCGCGAACGTCCTGGTGGCATCGGCGTAATAACCTTCTTTTCTAACGCCCACATCCACGCCTACTATGTCTCCTTTTTCGAACTCCCTGTCATCAGGTATTCCGTGAACCACTTCTTCATTTATAGATATGCAGGTCGCCGCCGGGTATCCCTGGAATCCCTTGAATGCCGGCTCCGCGCCGCGGGATGCGATCAATTCTTCAACCGCCCGGTCTATCAATCTGCGAGCGGTCCCCGCTTTTATCAACCCGCCGACAAGTTCAAAACATTCTTTCAATATCGCCCCGTTCGCCTTCATAAGTGCGATTTCTTCGGACGATTTCAGAACTATCATCGGCCTACCAGCCGGGCTATTTCTTCGGTAACGCCTTTCATATCTTGCGAACCGTTTATTTTATAAACCCGGCTCCTTTTATCATAAAAATCTATTATCGGCAGAGTCTGTTCCTCGTATACCTCCAGCCTCCTGCGTATGGTCTCAGTCTTGTCATCTTCTCTCTGAACCAACTCCCCGCCGCACTCATCACATTTGCCTTGGGAATTGGGCGGCTTGTTCAGCAGGTTATATACGGCCTTGCAGGAACCGCATGTCCGCCTGTTCGACAGGCGATCCACTATAACTTCCGCTTCCACCTCCAGTAATATTACTCCATCGAGCTTACTTCCGGTTTCCTCGAGAATGGTTTCCAGCGCTTGGGCCTGTCCCCGCGTTCGCGGGTACCCATCCAGTATCCAGCCCCGAGTATCCGAGTTCCTGCCGGCCAGCGCTCCTTTTATAAGTGCCTGCACGATCTCGTCGGAAACCAGACCGCCGGAAGCCAGGACCTCTTTGACCTGTTCTCCCAGGGGCGACCGGTTTGCCACCGCTTCGCGCAGAAGATCCCCGGTCGAAACGTGATCCAGATTCCACCTACCGGCAAAACGCACCGCTTGAGTTCCTTTACCCGATCCCGGAGCGCCCAGTATGATAAAATTCATCAGCGTTTCCTCGGCTGTACCGCCGTAGGCGGTTTCTCTCTGCCGGCGGATCCTAACGCCTGCCCCTGAGTTTGCCGTGTTTTACAAACCCGTCATAATGACGCATGAGCAGATGCGATTCTATCTGCCGGAGCGTATCCAATACGACCCCGACAACGATAAGCAGGCCCGTTCCCCCAAAATAGAACGGCACGTGGGCTTTGCTTATCAACACGTCGGGCAAAACCGCGATGAATGCCAGAAAAATCGCCCCGGGAAGAGTGATCCGAGTAAGAACCCTGTCAATGAATTCGGCTGTTTTCTTGCCGGGTCTGATGCCAGGAACGAATCCTCCAGATTTTTTCATATTCTCGGCAACATCCACCGGATTGAGAACGATCGCCGTATAAAAATAAGTGAAAAATATTATAATGACCGAATAAAGAACCATGTAAACGATATGTCCCGGCGATAGAATCAGTGAAACCTTCTGCATAAAATCCACGTTCTTCAAAAAAGCCGCCAGAGTGCCCGGAAACATGATCAACGATTGGGCAAAGATAATGGGAATAACTCCGGCAATATTTACCCCCAGGGGGATGTGGCTTGCCTGCCCTCCGTATATTTTTCTCCCCACAACTCTCTTGGCGTATTGAACCGGAATCCGCCTTTGCCCCTGCGTAACGAAAATTATGCCGCCAACAATAAACACCATTATCGCAAGCAATATTACCAGCTTGAACGGTGACATCTGGTGAAGCGACAGCGCGCGCCAGGTATTGAGCACGTCGGTCGGATACCTGGCGATGATCCCGATAGTAATAATAAGCGAAATGCCGTTTCCGATACCACGTTCGGTAATCTGTTCGCCCAGCCACATGACAAAAACGGTGCCGCTGGTCAGCGTAAGAACGGTCAACAGCCTGAATCCCAACCCGGGAAAGAGGACCGCGTGCTGCCCCTGAGATCCGGTCATGTTTTCCAGGAAAATCGCAATTCCGAATGCCTGGACCGAGGACAAAACGACCGTTCCATAACGCGTATACTGCGTAATCTTCTTTCTGCCTTCCTCTCCTTCTTTCGCAAGTTTTTCGAAGTAAGGAATGACGGCCTGGAAAAGCTGCAGGATAATCGATGCGCTGATATACGGCATGATGCCCAGGGCAAAGATCGTCGCCCTTCTGAGGTTCCCGCCGGCAAAGAGATCATAAAGGCCGAGAACGGTGCCCTTGTTGCCTTCGAAAAAGCCCGTCAGAACGCTGGCATCGATTCCGGGGCTCGTAATATGAGCGCCTATCCGGTAGACGAACAAAAGGGCAACGGTAAAAAGAACCCTTCTCTTCAGCTCCGGAATATTGAGTATTTCTTGCAGCTTTGTTATCATTAGTTGTCAAAGAGCATATGGCCCGCAGGGGCGATTAATCGATAATCTTGATTGTTCCTCCAGCTTTTTCAACCAGTTCCCTGGCATTCTTGCTGCATTTATGTACTACGACCGTAACCGCGTGTTCGACCTTGCCGTCGCCGAGAAGTTTTACGGGCAGCCGCGTCTTCTTTATAAGTCCGGAATCGAGAAGCGCATCCATGTTGACTTCGGTTCCCGCCGGAAAACGGTCGAGATCCTTCACGTTTACCAATTGGTAAATCGTTTTGAAAATATTAGTAAATCCGCGTTTGGGAACGCGTCTCTGCAGCGGCATTTGACCGCCTTCGAACCAGGAGGGAATCGAGACGCCCGAGCGCGAGCCCTGCCCCTTGTGTCCCCGGCACGAGGTTTTTCCGTGCCCGGACCCGGGGCCGCAGCCAACCCTTTTGCGTTTTTTTCTCGATCCGCGCGCGCTTTTCAGATTGCCGAGCTTCATTTTTTAACCGCCTTGGAGCTTTTCGATTTCGGTTTTTCCTCCTCAACACGGACGAGGTGCCTGATCTGGCGAAGCATGCCCCTGAGCTGGGGCGTATCCGTCTTGACCAGCGTTTCATAATTATGATGAAACCCGATCGCCCGCATGGTTTGCTTATGCTTCTTCTGGCTTCCTATCAGGCTCTTTATTTGAGTTACTTTCAGTTTTTTCGCCATTTTCTTCGCCTTTTTCAATTCCAAAGAGTTCATTAATTGAAATTCCGCGGCGCCGGGCCACGTCCTTAGCGCTTTCCAATCTTGATAGTCCGACCATCGTGGCCTTGACAAGGTTATGGGGATTATTGGATCCCAGCGATTTGGCCAGTATGTCTTTGATTCCCGCCGACTCCATCACGGCGCGCACCGGTCCACCCGCGATAACGCCGGTGCCGGGAGATGCCGGTTTAAGAATGACAAAACCGGCTCCATATTTGCCTCGAACCTCAAAAGGAATCGTACCTCCCAGCAGGGGTATCCTGATCATCGAGCGTTTGGCCGATTCGGTGCCTTTCTTGATGGCGTCGATAATCTCATTCGCCTTGCCCATGCCGATACCGACTTTGCCCATACCGTCCCCGACGGTCACGAGGGCGTTGAAGCTGAATCTCCTGCCGCCTTTCACCACCTTGGCAACGCGGTTGATGTTAATTGTCTGCTCTATGTACTCGGGACCTTTCGGTTTGCCCCTCATGCCATCTGCGCCTCTTCTATCTCTTGGCCTGCCCGCCATTGATTACGCACTCTCCTTACTCGGTTCGATCATAATTGTCTCCTTCTTCGGCCCCAGTTGGCCGCCTCAATATTATTAAAAGCTCAATCCGTTCTCGCGCGCGGCCGCGGCCAACGCGGCTACCCTGCCGTGATAAAGATACCCGCCCCTGTCGAAAGAAACGCTGGCAACACCTTTTCCCTTTGCATGTTCGGCTATCATACGCCCGACTTCTTTGGCCTGAAGGATTTTTGTGCTTTCGCTTCCTTCCGCTTTAAGTTTGCCGAGTTTTAAACTTGAAGCGGAGGCAATCGTAATTCCGCCAACATCATCTATGACCTGAGCATATATATGATGAGCACTTTTAAAAACGCACAGCCGCGGACGGGAGGGGGTTCCGGATACTTTTTTCTTGACCCTCAAATGCCGTCTTTTTTTTCTGTACTGTTTCTCGTTTTTCACTTTCATAATCAAAGTCCTTTAAGTTCCGGCTGCCGTTTTCCCGGCTTTGCGCTGGATGAATTCGCCGGTGTATTTTATGCCCTTCCCCTTGTACGGTTCAGGAGGCCGCACTCCACGAATATTGGCCGCGGTCTGGCCCACTTTATCTTTTTCAATTCCTGAAATATTGATTTGCGTGGGAGACGGTGTTTTGATCTCAATTCCTTCGGACGGGCTGAAAACGACCGGGTGCGAAAACCCGACGGTAAGAACAAGATCCTTGCCTTTCATCTCGGCTTTGTAACCAACACCGACTATTTCCAACTGCTTGGAAAAACCTTCCGACACTCCGTCAACCATATTCGCAATCAGAGCCCTCGTAAGCCCGTGCATCGAACGGTGATATTTATCATCCGACGGCCGTGAAACGGTAATGATATTATTCTCCTGCTTTACCGAACAAACACCCGGCAGCTCTTTGCTGATAGCCCCCTTGGGACCTTTAACATTGGCCACGGCGCCGTCAATGGTGACAGTTACACCGCTTGGTATGTTTATAGGCTTCAACCCTACTCGCGACATAAATCCTCCGTTAATTTTTCAAAATCCGGCCGGACCGGCAAAATATTCGTTCGTACCTACCAGACTTCGCAAAGCACTTCGCCGCCGATTCCTTTTTTGCGGCATTCCGAATCCCTGAGCAAACCCTGGGACGTCGAAATAATAGCCATACCGTATCCTCCCAAAACCCGGGGAAGCTCTCCGGCGGACACGTAGACACGCAAGCTGGGCTTGCTGATTCGCTTGAGCCCTGAAATCACGCTTTCCATGCCTTCGTTATACTTGATATGTACCCGCAGAATACCCTGCTTGTTGTCCTCAATATAATTCACTTTCTTGATGAAGCCCGAATCGAGCAGTATCCTGCTTATTTCCGCCTTCAGTCTCGAAGCCGGGATATCCACATACTTGTGTTTGGCGGAAACCGCGTTTCTCAATCTGGTTAGATAGTCCGAAATCGGATCGGTCATTGTCACGGCTAAACACTCCCTGAGTTCTATTGCTGTTCTTACCAGCTGGATTTAACTACGCCCGGGATATGCCCCTGCAGCGCAAGTTCACGGAAACAAATCCGGCATACCCCGAATTTACGCAGGTATGCGCGCGACCTGCCGCATCTTCCACAGCGGCTGTAGGCGCGAACCTTGAACTTGGGCGGCCTGCTGGCTTTGGCAATCCATGATTTTTTTGCCACGTTACTCTCTCGCTCTCTTACTGAGTTCTGAACGGCATGCCCATTTTTTTCAAAAGCAGGGCCGCTTGCTCATCAGTTTTGGCTGTTGTTACGATACATATATCCATACCCAACATTTTCGTTACTTTGTCATAGTCGATTTCAGGAAAAATAATGTGCTCTTTTACTCCCAATGTATAATTGCCGCGTCCATCGAAACTTTTAGTAGGCACGCCCCTGAAATCACGAATTCGAGGAAGGGCTATATTAAGAAGCCTGTCGAGAAATTCGTACATCATGTCCCCGCGAAGCGTAACTTTACAGCCGATAGGCATTCCCGAGCGCAGCTTGAAGGCTGCAACCGAGATCCTCGCCCTGCACAGTTTCGGTTTTTGGCCCGTTATAGTCATCAAATCGCCCATGGCCGAATCGAGAAGCTTGGCATCCTGCATGGCATCACCCACACCCATGTTTACAACGATTTTCTCGAAACGGGGAACCTGCATCTCATTCTCAAACCCGAGTTCTTTTTTGAGAGACGGAAGAATTTCACTCAAATATTTTTGCTTCAATCTAGCCATTTTCAAGACTCCAGAATATTAATCACCGCTTATTATCATCTCATCGCAAGACTTGCAGACTCTGACCTTTACGCCGTCCGCCAGGTGACTGATGCCGGTTCGTGCCAGCTTCGAACACTTGGGACATATCAACATTACATTCGAAACATGGATCGGAGCTTCTTTTTCCAGAATCCCGCCCTGTTCGGTTTGAGAACGGGCACGCGTGTGCCTCTTGATGAGATTGACTTTTTCAACTATCAGGCGATTGCTCTTGGGATATACCTTGAGGACCCTGCCAACCTTGCCCTTGTGGTTGCCCGATATCACTTTTACCGTGTCGTTCTTGACTATTTTCATCATGGCAGTTCTCCAATCTATCCCTGAGAGTTCCGCATATATAAATTCATAATCACAGGACTTCCGGCGCGAGGGAGATAATTTTCATGAATTTCTTATCTCTCAGCTCTCTGGCCACGGGGCCGAAAATTCTCGTGCCCACCGGCTCCATATTGTCATTTATAATGACCGCGGCGTTTTCGTCGAACCGGATATAGCTTCCGTCATCTCTTCTAATCTCCTTCTTTGTTCTCACGACAACTGCTTTGGCCACTTGTCCTTTTTTCACGATTCCATTGGGGATAGCGATCTTGACGGAAACGGAAATCACATCCCCCACCCTCGCATATCTCCTTCTTGTTCCGCCGAGCACCTTGATGCAAAGAAGACCTTTTGCTCCAGAATTATCCGCAACGCGAAGCCTGGTTTCAGCTTTAATCATTTTCTACAGAACTCCTTCACACGATCGAACATCGTTGCGCAGCCGGCCCTGATAATCAAGGTTCGCGCATTTGCTATTTTGCCTTCTCAAGTACATCCACGAGACGCCAGCGTTTGGATTTGCTCAGAGGCCTGGTCGATACGACTTTGACTTTATCTCCGATGCCGCATTGATTCTGCGGATCATGAGCCGTCAGTTTAGCTGCTCTCTTTATATACTTTCCATAAATCCTGTGCTTAACAAGGCGCTCGATTTTCACAACAATGGTTTTATCCATCTTGTTGCTCTGCACGACTCCAATAAAAACTTTTCTGGTATTTCTCTCATCCATTAGGACTCCCTGGGATCATCATTAACCAATGCTGTCGTTTTCACCGCTATTTTCCGCCGGTTTTCCCGTCCTCCGCTGTTTTACCCCCGGCGGCAAGCATTTCACCCGGTTTGGCTCCCGATTGTTTTTCCTTCAAAATCGTTTTCGATCTTGCGAGTTCTTTGCGCAGATACCGGACCTTGA
Organism: uncultured bacterium; assembly: GCA_964654695.1. Taxonomy (GTDB): domain Bacteria; phylum Krumholzibacteriota; class Krumholzibacteriia; order WVZY01; family WVZY01; genus CAZZKJ01. Next base: position 12,678 of record CAZZKJ010000050.1, read on the forward strand.
GAGGGTCGTCCAGCTGTTTGACCGCCAGCTTGATCTTGAGATTCGCCAATTCCTCGATAATATTGTCATGGTGAACCTGCAATTCCTCAAAAGTCATTTCACGCATCTCATTGGATTTCATCTCTACTCACCCGATCCTTCGCGAAATACAAATCTGGTCTTGATCGGAAGTTTTGCCGCCGCCAGAGTCATCGCCTGCTTGGCGACCGATTTAGGCACGCCTTCGAGTTCGAACAGAATCCTGCCGGGTTTGACGACTGCGACCCAATATTCGGGCGCTCCCTTGCCTTTGCCCATACGCGTCTCCGCGGGCTTGACGGTAACCGGCTTATCCGGGAAAATCCTTATCCATAATTTGCCTATTCTCTTGATATGCCGTGTAATGGCAACACGGGCGGCCTCGATCTGCTTGTTAGTGATCCACTTTGGCTCAAGAGCTTTCAGGCCGTATTCGCCGAAAGCGATCGTAGCGCCCCTGGTCGCGCGCCCCTTCATGCGGCCGCGCTGCTGCTTGCGGTGTTTTACTCTCTTAGGCATTAACATGATTTACCTTGCTCCCTCATCGGATCCGGCCAGCTCCTTTTTGAAATCCTTGGGAAATATTTCTCCCTTATAAATCCATACCTTGACACCCACGCACCCGAATGTCGTATGAGCCGTAGCGATTGCATAATCGATATTCGCCCTGAGGGTATGCAGAGGCACTCGACCTTCATGATATCCCTCGCGCCGCGCCATTTCCGCGCCGCCAAGTCTGCCGGAACATTTCACCTTAATGCCCAGAGCGCCCATCCGCATGGCCGAAGCGATAGTCTTCTTCATAGCTCTCCTGAAGGACACCCGCTGTTCGAGCTGCATGGCGATGTGTTCGGACACGAGCTGCGAATTGAGCTCCGGTTTTTTAACGTCTTTTATATTGATTTGTATATTCTTGCCGGAAAGGTGTTTCAGCTCATCGCGGAGCATATCGACTTCGCTGCCTTTTCGCCCGATAACCATGCCGGGCCGGGCCGTAAAAATATTTACAACCGCTTTGCCGCTCGATCTTTCGATATCAATCTTCGCAACACCGGCTTTGAACAGCCTCTTTTTAATATATTTGCGAATCTTGATGTCCTCATTCAACCACCGGGCATAGTCTTTCCCGGCAAACCATCGGGAATCCCAGGTTCTGTTAATTCCCAATCTCAATCCAACGGGGTTGGTTTTTTGCCCCATTATCAAATCCTCCCTTTCAGCTCTTATCTTCGAGCAAAGATACAATCACTTTAATGTGACTGCTTCGTTTTCTTATTCTATATGCCCTGCCCTGAGCCCGAGGTCTGATCCTGTACAAGGTGCGGCCTTCATCAACCATAATGGTTTTTACAATCATATCTTCCGCGTCAACCGTGCCGCCTTTCATGTTCACCATGTTGTGCATGGCCGATTTGATGGTCTTGCCGACCGGCTCGGCCGCAGCCCTGCTGATGAACTTAAGGATCTCCAGCGCTTCCTCGACGTTCTTCCCTCGAACCAGATCGGCAACCTGCCGTACCTTGCGGGCAGGGTATCCAGTTTCACGGGCAATCGCTCTTGCTTCCATTCACAGACCTCCAGGAACTCCCGCCTGTCAACTCTTAGGACCTTTTTGGGCTTTCATGCTTTTGCTTGTGTGGCCCCTGTAAGTCCTCGTCGCCGCAAACTCTCCGATTTTGTGTCCGACCATGTTCTCGTTTATGAAAATCGGGATGAACTTGTTGCCGTTATGAACGGCAAGAGTGTGCCCTACCATCTCCGGAGAAATAGTAGATCTCCGCGACCAGGTTTTTACGACGCGCTTATTACTTCTTTGCATCATGCCCAGAATCTTATTTAAAAGCTTCTGATCAATAAAAGGCCCTTTTTTTAGACTTCTACCCATTGATTTTTCCTCGTTGGTTACTTCTTCTTCGATCGGCGTTTTACTATGTATTTGTCGCTCGGTTTTTTGCCGCGCGTTTTATAACCCTTTGTGGGTTTGCCCCATGGCGTCACGGGATGGCGGCCGCCGCTGGATTTGCCTTCACCGCCGCCCAACGGGTGATCCACCGGGTTCATGGCAACCCCCCGGACAGACGGACGCTTGCCCATCCATCTCGATTTACCCGCTTTGCCGTAGAAAATGTTCTCATGATCAAGATTTCCGACCTGCCCTATAGTGGCAAAACATTCTTTGCGCACCATGCGGACCTCGCCGGAAGGCTGCCTGAGCTGAACATAATTTCCTTCTTTAGCCATGATTTGTGCGTAAGCACCGGCCGACCGCACAAGCTGTCCGCCCTTGCCGTGGACCATTTCTATATTGTGCACCATGGTCCCCAGCGGGATTTTTTCCAGAGGCAGGGCATTCCCGGGTTTAATATCGGCTTTGCCCCCGGACAGAATCGTATCTCCAACCTTCAAGCCTTCGGGCGCCAGGATATATCTCTTTTCTCCGTCGACGTAATGAAGAAGAGCAATCCGGGCTGAGCGGTTCGGGTCGTATTCGAGGGAGGCAACCTTGGCGTTAATATCAATTTTATCGCGCTTGAAATCAATAACCCTGTAGCGCTGCTTGTGCCCTCCACCCCGGCGGCGGGCGGTAATCCGTCCGCGGTTGTTTCTTCCCCCGGACTTCTTAAGAGGCTTGAGAAGCGATTTCTCCGGTTCCGTCCTGGTAAGATTCGAAAAATCCGAAACCGTCCTGTACCTGAGAGTCGGGGTAATAGGCTTGAATTTCTTAATCGGCATCTGCAATCACATCTCTTCCTTAGACGATGTCGAATATCTCGATCGATTCGTCTTCCGACAGGGTAACGAAAGCTTTTTTCCAGTTCGGCTTCGTCCCTTCGAAACGGCCGGATTTGTTCATTACAACGCTCGTCTTGCCTCTGTAAACGGCCGTCGTAACATTCTTGACATGAACGTTGAAAAGCTTTTCCACGGCCTGCTTGATTTGCCTCTTATTGGCCCTCACGTCAACCTGGAAGACATACTTATTGGAGGTGTTTTTCAAAATCGTATTCTTCTCGGTAATAAGAGGTTTTTTGATTATCATCCTGATATCTCTCACGATTCGAACACCTCCTCCATTTTCCTGATCGCTCTCTCGGTAATTATCAATTTATCAGCCCACAAAACGTCATATGTATTTACCATGTGTCCACGGGTGGTTTTCAGTCCCTGGATATTTCTCGAGGATTTTATCACCGTGTCCGAAGAACCCTCGGACACAAAAAGAATTTTCTTGCCGTAGGACTCCATCTTTTTCAACAGTTCGCAGAAGATTTTCGTTTTCGGCTCGGGATAATCCAAATCTTCGACGATAATGACATTGCCTTCTCCGGCTTTTGCCGACAAAACGGACAGAAGGGCGAGTCTTTTGACTTTCTTAGGCAGCTTGATGCTGTAATCCCTGGGATGAGGACCGAAGACCACACCACCGCCTTTCCAAATCGGGGATCTGGAAGTACCTGCGCGGGCCCGCCCGGTACCTTTCTGGCGGAAGGGCTTGCTGCCCCCGCCTCTGACGTCGGAACGCTCCTTGGTCGAGGCGTTTCCCTGTCTCTGATTGGCAAGATAAGAGCGAACGGCTTCGTACACGACATGCTCATTTATTTCATGCGCGAAGAGCCCATCAGGAAGTTCCCGGTTTCCCTTGTCATTGCCGTCTTTTGCATAACATTTAGCCGTTGCCATTTTATCCTCTATAGTTCTGGTGCCGCTCGTTTTCCAATTACTATTTTTTTCTTACGAACAATATTCCGTTGACTCCGCCGGGAACGGCGCCCCGTACGAAGAGTAGATTGTTTTCGACGTCCACCTGGATGACTTTAAGATTCTTAACCGTCATACGCGCGCCTCCCATTCTTCCGGCAAGTTTCTTGCCCTTGAATATCCTGCTCGGAGTCGCACAATTGCCGACTGCGCCCGGAACGCGGTGGTTTTTGCATCCGTGGGTTTCCTTGCCGCCCTTGAAGCCGTGCCTCTTGGTAACACCGGCAAAACCGCAGCCCTTCGTGACTCCCGCTATATGAACTTCCTTGGCATCCTCGAACAGTTTTGCTCCAAGAGATTCTCCAACTTTGAAGCCGGAAACATCATCGACCCTGACTTCCCTGAGAATCCTGTGAGGCCCGATTTTCGCGGATTTGAAATGCCCCCGATACGGCCGGGTAGTTCTGCTTTCTTTAACCGGTTCGAAGCCGATTTGAACGGCTGAATATCCGTCCTTTTCGGTAGTTTTAATCTGGACGACCGGGCAGGGTCCGAGCTGAATCACAGACACGGGCTCGGCTCTTCCGGATTCCTGGAAGATCTGGGTCATTCCCATCTTTTTGCCGATTAGGGCTTCCATGTATTAGCCTCCAAAACGAATTCAACCCTATCTCCGGCCGTTGAGACCGGGACAGATTCAGGTTTTAATTTCTATATCCACGCCCGCCGGCAAAACCAACTTGGTCAAATCATCTATCGTCTGCTGGGTGGTGTGGGTTAAATCTATTAATCTCTTGTGTATGCGAATCTCGAACTGCTCGCGGGATTTTTTATTGACATGCGGCGACCTCAACACGGTGTATACGCTTCTCCGAGTCGGCAGAGGAATCGGGCCCTTTACCCTCGCGCCCGTTCTCTTCGCGGTTTTGACTATCTCGTCGGTGGTTTTGTCGAGCGTAGCATGCTCGAAAGCCTTGAGCTTTATTCGGATTTTTTGAGCGTTCATTCTATAACCTCGGTTACGACACCGGCGCCCACGGTCCGCCCGCCTTCGCGT
>CAZZKJ010000051.1:0-17346 GCA_964654695.1 uncultured bacterium
AGCCATGGAACGTGTAAAGAACCGCGCTCCTGTTGTCTGTGCTGATGACGGATTTGGAAGCTGATGTGACCGGCGGGGGAGTTCGCATCGAATGGAAAATAGAAGCCGATGAAAAAGTCCGCGGATTCAGGCTTTACCGCGAAGCAGAGCACGGCAAAACGGTAACGGTTATTCCCAATTACGGACTGCTGCCGCCCGAAACGAGAAGTTTTACGGATGATGGGGTCCGGGCCGGGGGGAAATATACATATACATTAGCGGCAGTAAAGTCCGACGGCTCCGAACAGCTTTCGCAGAAAATCAGTGTTGAAACCAAAGCTCCATTGCTCGCGCTCAATCAGAATTATCCCAACCCATTCGCCTTTTCCACCAACATAACATTCACGCTGAATGAAAAAGCCCACGCGACACTTGCGGTTTACGACCTGCAGGGGCGTTTGATAAGGAAGCTCGTGGACGGCAACCTGGACCGGGGTTTCAATGAAAAATTCTGGGACGGCAGGGACTCCAAGGGTGTCCCCGTGGGATCGGGGGTTTATTTTTACCGTTTGAGCGCTGGGGAAAAAACGTTTACAAGGAAAATGGTTTTGATGCGATAGTATCATATGATCCGTTTCCTCTATAAAAACGAATTTTCATATATCTTTTGGCCGGTGCGCGCCCTCGGGGATTTCATAGAGGGCGAGCGTGTTTCCACCGACTTTTAAACGTTCGAGCAGTTTCCATTCCGGTGGCGGAGCTGCGAGAAATTCGGGTATCTCGCCGCTGCCGACTAGATTGTTGCCGCGCTCGCTCAAACTGACCGCCAGAAGGGTTTCGTCGTTTATAAGCAGCCCGGCTGACATTTCTTCGCCGGGTGTCAGTGTTTGCACGTAACGGTTCTTCGAAGTTCTATCCGCACTTATAAGCGAAACCGCGTGGTAGGGATCGTAACCGGACGGAAAGTATTCGTCCGCATAACCGGTTTGGTAGCCGACTCTCGTATTCCACAGCCAGTGAGTTACATAAATGGTTTTCCCCGAGAATGCGGCAACGCGGCTGCGGAGTTGTTGCAGCTGGCCGCGGCGTTCAACCGCCCAGGCTCCGGTTTTTTGAAGAGTATGAATCGATGCAAGCGCAAGAACGATAAGAATCGAAGCCGCCGCAATCGAGCCCGCCCGGCGCCGAAAAATCCACAGCTTTCCTTCCAACCTCCCGGATCCTCCGGTGGTGCCCGCGGCGGCGTTTTCAATCCAAAGGCGTATGTATTTCAAGCCGAACGCGGACAGAAGCACCGCCGGCAGGGCCAGTATCGAGGCGTAACGAACATACTTGTAGAGCGGCCGGTAGCTGGTCAAACTCGATGACATGTATTCGATCAACGCCCACATCACGATCAGCCATGCCAGGACGAAGAGCGCACCCCTGCTGCGCGAGCGCACCGCTGCGAACGCGCCCGCGGCGGCCAGATAGAATATGCCGCCGTGCGCGACGAACGGCCGAACGAGAATATTTATATAATAGAACGGGCGCAGCGGCGGCACTTCGTTTGTAAGAATCAGTTTGCTTACATGCGCCTTGAACATTGGATCTCCAGTTACGATCCACTGGTAGAGCACCTGCATCAGCACAACGGCTGTGAAACCGGCCGCGGCAGGCCAATAACTCCATAGGCGTCTGTGCCCGATAAGCATTATGGCAAGAGGAAAGAAACATCCCATGAGCATGCCCAATTCGCCCGTAAGAGGCATCACTCCGTAGAAGGCTCCGGAAATGATCATGTACAGCCGGCGCCGGTGCGAACTTTCGGATATGATGAACGCGTACACGCTTGCAGCGATGACCAGGTTCATTATTGCCCCGGGCAGGATGCGGGTCGACTCGTTCACCGCCAGCGGCAGGATAGCCGCGAAGGCCGCGGTATAGCCGGCGCATTCGCGGCCGAAAAGCGATCGTCCGATGAGATAATAGAGCGTCACGGTGGATAACGAAGCGGCCAGCGGCCACGCCGCCGATGCGGCCTCCGACGGGCCGGCCAGGCTGTAGAGCCAGGATACGGGAACGAATATCAGCGGGCGGGTTCCGTGCAGATACAACAGGCCTTCGAAAGAGAAGCGCCCCTTCCATATTTCGGCTGCATGGCGGAGATAGTTGAAATCGTCGATCGACAACACGCCGCGAAAGAAAACCAGGCGCAGGAGAAGGGCGGCCGCCAGGGTGGTCAATATGATAATGAAATCACGAGAGTCCAGCGGATATCCCGGCGTGCCGCCGTCAAAAACCACTGAGGTGTTTTTTTTCATGATTAGAATATGACCCGGCCGTAACAGCGCGGGGGTAAAGGATTATGCTTGCGCCGCCGCCGCTGCCCCTGCAACAATAGCACATCATAATAATCGACTCCATTTATTTTAAGGATAATCCGAGATGTCCGAAAACAGTTTTCCCCACACCGAAGTCCCTCTGTACATTGATCTCGATGGAACTCTAATTTCCGCTGATGCCTTGATTCTGGGTATCCGGCGGATATTCCGCCGCCGCCCCTTGCAAATTTTCTTGCTTCCGTTTTTCTTGCTGGGCGGACGGGCGTCGTTCAAGGAACGCGTTGCACGCCTGTCCGGAATCGATCCCGCTGTGCTGCCCTACCGGGAAGAAATCCTCCGGTTTCTACGTGAAGAAAAAAGCCGCGGGCGGCGGTTGGTGCTTGCCACCGCGGCCGACCGTATGATTGCCGAAGCCGTTTCTCAGCATGTGGGCATTTTCGATGATGTACTTTCCAGCGACGGCACCCGTAACCTCAAAGGACGAGTCAAGCTGGAGGCGATACGCGAGCATGCGCAAAGCGGATTCGGTTACATGGGGGACAGTATGGCGGACCTGCCTATTCTCCAGGCGGCGGAACAGGCCTATCTCGTACACCCTGCCGCCCGCCTGCTGACCGCCGCAGAGACTGCATGCCGTATCGAAAAAGTGTTCGATTGAACAATAGCATTTTTTATGGCTTCAGGTTTGAAAAAGTTTTTATTTCCGCCGGAAAAATGTAGTGCAGCAGTGGGATGTCGACGAAGAAAAGAACTGCCATCAATGCCGCGCAGCAAAGAATGGATACAAGCAGCAGCGGCTCCCGGTGGAGTTTTTCGGGGGCCTGCGCAGCGCTGCCTTTTTTGAATGCGACCGACAGGTATGCAGCCATCACGCCGGCGACCAAGGGAAAAGACAGTATCAGTTCCAGGCGGTACCTCACGATGAAGGCTCCGAAGAACAGCATCGCACTGGCTGCGTAGAACATGATCGATACTATCAGGCGCTGATCATTATAGAAATCAAATGATTTTCGATAGGATGCCGCGCGTTTGGGGTCTCCTATATCCCGGTACTCGGCAAACCGTTTGATCGCCATGAAGTAGCATCCGACCGCCCAGTAACTGATAAGAAGCGAGACGGGCGGCACCGCGCCGGGGTCTATGATGAACCAACCGGCGAGGAAACGCAGCGGGTTGTTCACGGCTTCAGAGATAACATCCAGGTAGGGCAGATCCTTGGTGCGAAGCGGCCTCACGTTGTAAGCCATGCCCATAATCCACAGCGCCATCATTGTCGCCGCCAAAGGCACGGAAACTATGCGCGCCAGAGCGGCTCCCAGGAACATGAGGACGAGCCACTGCACATAACCGAGCGGTACATTCACACAACCCGAGGGAACGGGACGCTTGCATTTCACGGGATGCAGCCGGTCAAAAGGGGCATCCAGGATTTCATTGAGCGTGTAGTTGCTCGAAGCAATCAGGCATCCCGACAGCAGACCCAGCAGCAGGGGAATGATGAGGTCCACGCCCGGCGCATGCGGCTGCATACTGAGGGCGACCAGCACACCGGGAAGAATGAAGACATTCTTGATCCAGTGATCGATTCGCGCGATGCGGAGGTGGCCTGCGGGGGACCAGCGGCCCAGCGGCATCTCGGGATTATCCGGGCCTGGATTATTAGATTGGTTCATCCGGTTATCGCTCTTTCTCTTTGTGCAGAAACACCGCGTATGAATCGAACAAGTTAAACGGAACTACCCGGTTGTAGAGCCAGCGCAGCGGCGCGGCCCGTTCGGCAAACCGGTTGAACCAGGCAGTTGGCAGATATCTTGAAGTGCGGTCGGCCAGGTAACGGATCTGGAAAAACCATTTGGCCCGCATCCATTTCCTCGGCGTCAGGCCTGCAGCGGAGGCAACCTTTCCGAATGATTTGCGGTTGAAGTAACCGACGTGCGCCAGCCGGTAATGCCACCAGCGCCTTCCGAGAAGTTTTGCCGCCGCGCTGGAAACATCCGGTGTAACCACTATTATAAGACCACCCGGGGCGAGGGCCGCGCGGCAGTTGGTCAGGAGTTCCACCGGGTCGGCGACATGCTCGATCACATCAACCAGGAAAACCAGGTCGAAACGGCGCCCCTCAAGAGCGGGATGCGGGTAAACGCCCTTGAGCAGCGTAACTCCGTCTGTGCTTTCGGCATGTTCGACCAGCCAGGAACTGGGTTCCACGCCAACGGCGTCGAGCCCCAATATAGCAGCTTCTTTAATCAGCAGTCCAGTACTTGCGCCGATGTCGAGCAGATCGCCCGCGTTCGGCATGAGCGTCATCGCGCACCGCAGCAGCCAGCGCATCTGGAGTATTCTCGGCTCCTGACTGGCGGCGTAACCGGGGTCTTCGAGCCGTTCGTACAGACTTTCCAGCTTCTCCACGTCTTTTCCCGGTGCGAAGATGAATCCGCAGGCCGCGCATTCCCACAGCTCCAGGGTTACGCCGTAGCGGCTGTCGCTGATACGCAGATCGTCCGGTTCGAGATCCCGTTCCAGGGATCGCTGCTTTTTAAGAGACGTTTGCTGCGATCCGCAGACGCGGCACAAGGGGGACGGCATGGATGCACTCCAAATCGAAAAGTTGACATTTATTTATCACCCGCTGCGAGGGAGAATAAATAAGTATATCACGGCGTTTCTTATATTGTAAACAGCACGAAAAGTGCTCGGCATCAACCATACGGCAAAGTTGTTTGCAAAAAACGGTCCTCGAATAAAACGAGTCTGAAATGAAAAAAAGAGCCAGCCGATCGGATCAAAAAGGATATCAAACATACTGCCCGCGTGCAGGCGGCAGAAAATGCTCGAAAAGATAACTGCAGGGGGTTATGATATCTCCTCCATTTGGAGGATTATTAAAATGAATAAATCAAATCCGAGCGGTTTGAATAGACTGCACATTACACTTTTATTTGGCATGCTCTGGGGGGCGGCCCTGGCGGTGTTGGAGGCGGGCCTGTTTCAGCGGTGGTACCATGCCGGACTCCGGCCCCCGGCCATGACCTTGGAGCTTGTTGTGAATTATGTTTTGTACTTTGCTTTTGCCGCCGCGGTTCTTCACGTCTTCGCCGCTGCGGTTTCCGCCGCGGCCCGGAAATTCCGGGGTCTGCCAAAAAGAGTGAATCCCGCGCGCCTGGCCGAAGCCCTTGTGGGTGCTTCTGTTTCGATTATCATCGCAAATTATTTGTGGGCCGGGCCTTTCATTTTCAAACATTCGGACCGGGCGGTTCTTGCTGTTCTCGCAGTTGCCGTCATCGCAGGTTTTTTGTTTTGTGCCTGGATCATATACCAGCTTCCGCGCGGAGGGCGCTGCGCGCTCCGGGCGCTGCTTGCGGTATGGATAGCGGCGGGATTATTGTGGACGCCGTTGTTCGGGCGCTACGGTGGTGTACTTGCACAGCGCAACGATAAAGATACTGCGGATTCGCATTCTAACATTATACTAATTGTAACCGATACCGAGCGGGCTGATTATCTTGACTGCTACGGCGCTGCCCATCATGCCAGCCCCGCGATCGACCGGGCGGCGGCCGAAGGTGCGCTGTTCTTGAATCATTTTGCGCAGTCGACTTGGACGCTGCCGTCGACGGCTAGCCTGCTTACGGGTCAGTTTCCATCGAGCCACGGCGCCGTCTCCCAGGGGATGGCGGTTTCACAAACGTCACCCTTTTTATCCGAAGTACTCGACCGGGCGGGGTACCGGACGGGTGCTTTCACCGAGAACTTCCACATCCTGCCGCGAAATGGTTTCGGCAGGGGAATCGATAAGTTTTGGGCGGTGTGGACGCCCTGGATATTCGATCAGGCAATGTTCTGCCGGATCTCAAGTTTGCTGCATCTGCCTGTTATCAGCTTAACCGAAAAAGATGCTTATCCTGCGGTGCTGACCAGTCCCGATCAGGTTAACTGGGACGCGCGTACGACGACCGACCTCGTTTTGGAATGGTTGAACTCGCTCGGCGCAGGGCCATTCTATGCGTACATCCATTATATGGGCCCCCACGGTCCGTATGGTCCCCGCGAATTTCTGATGAATACAAAGCCTCCGGCGGTAAATGTAATCGACCATCCAAGAAAAAAAGGCGGTGGAATGCCGTTTGGAGAGCCCGGCGAATCCGTCTCTTCCGATGAGCTAGAAACCATGAAGATACTTTATACAGCAGACATCATGTACGTGGAGAAACAGATCATGCGTATCCTCGATTGGCTGGACGAGATGAACAAAGCCGATAATACGATCGTCGTGCTTACCAGCGATCACGGCGAGGAGTTCTACGATCACCAGGCCTGGAATCACGGCGGTTCGGCCTTCAACGAAGTTTTGCGCGTACCGCTCGTTATCAAGGCGCCGGGGATGGTAAAACCGGGTCTCAGAATAAAGACATGCACGCGGCATATCGACATCCTGCCCACCATTCTCGATCTGGCCGGTCTGAAAAACCCTGCCGGTGTCCAGGGCAGGAGCCTGGGCGGCCTCGTCGGCGGAAAAGCCGTGGATGCAGTGCCGGCATATACGGAAGTATTTCCGATCAGACCTGCCGGGTGCTCGATATTTTCTATCGTCAGCCCGCCGTATAAATTGATCAGCGTGAGCCTGGATGGAAAAACCGATTATATGCTTTACAATCTGGACGCTGATTACGCGGAGCGGCGAAGCCTTGTGTCATCGCTTCCGGATGTCTATGCGGATCTGATAGCTGAAATGGATGTGTGGAATGGGGTCGCGCATTTGTTCAATCCGGATACAGAAGCGGTTCCTATCGATCCCGGCACGCTCAAAAAACTCAAGTCGCTCGGTTATGTTAATTGACATTTCAATAAGAAAGCCGCCCCGCAGCGCCGGGTTTTTCCATCCCGTATTATAAGATTTTATTTTGAAGCATGAAAAATGAATGAAAGCAAGGAGGAATCCTGAATGGTGCGACGTTGGTTTTATATTGTGTCGCTGCTGTTATTTGCTGCTGTTTCAACAACGGCTTTTTTTTGGCTGCCGATCCTGTGGGTGTTCATTATCATCGGACCTCTTGTGATCATGGGGCTGCATGATGCTCTTCAGCGCGGCCACGTGATCCGCAGGAATTTTCCCCTTATCGGAAGACTTCGCTACTTCTTTGAAGAGCTTCGCCCGGAAATCCAGCAGTACTTCATCGAATCCAACATCGATGCGTATCCCATAGAAAGGGAATTCAGGAGCATTATTTACCAGCGCGCAAAAGGCGATCTGGAAACGAGGCCCTTCGGCACCCAAAGAGACGTTTACCGCATAGGCTATGAATGGGCAAGTCATTCAATGGCTCCTGTCGCACTTCCGGAAAAAGAACCGAGAATAACTATTGGAGGACCGCACTGCTCCCGGCCCTACTCGGCTTCGCTTTTCAACATTTCCGCAATGAGCTTCGGCGCGCTTTCTAAAAATGCCGTGCTGGCCCTCAACGCAGGGGCCAAGGAAAGGGGTTTTGCTCACAACACGGGCGAAGGCGGACTGTCTCCTTATCATCTCGATCCGGGCGGGGACCTCATATGGCAGATCGGGACGGGTTATTTTGGATGCCGCGATGCCGGAGGGGATTTCGATCCGGAGCAATTTGGAAAACGCGCCGCCGGTGATAACGTGCGTATGATCGAGGTCAAGATTTCCCAGGGAGCCAAGCCGGGTCACGGAGGTATTTTGCCGGCGGCTAAAGTTACCTCCGAGATCGCAGCGATTCGCGGGGTGCCTGTAGGTAAAACGGTTTTTTCACCGCCGGGGCACAAGGCTTTCTCGACCCCGCGCGGACTGATCGAATTTGTCGCGAGGCTCCGCGAATTGTCGGGAGGAAAACCGGTGGGATTCAAACTTTGCATCGGCCGCTTTTCTGAATTCTTCTCCGTCTGCAAGGCGATGCTGGAAATGGATGTCACGCCGGATTTCATTACCGTTGACGGCGGCGAAGGCGGCACGGGCGCGGCGCCGCTGGAGTTTTCGAATTCCATCGGTATGCCGGCGCGCGACGCCTGGATATTCGTAAACAATGCTCTTGTCGGTACGGGTCTTCGGAGCCGCATAAAGATAATGGCCACAGGAAAAATTCTAACCGGTTTTCACATGGTCAGGGCCATGGCGCTCGGAGCCGATTTATGCGCGACCGCCCGGGGAATGATGCTGGCATTGGGATGCATACAGGCCCTCAGGTGTAATAACGACACGTGCCCTACGGGGATTACGACTCAGAATCCGGCGCTGGTTTATGGGCTCCATGTTCCGGACAAAGCCAAAAGAGTTGCGCGCTACCATGAAGGGACGATAAGGGGATTCATGGAAATGCTGTCGGCCATGGGTCTCAAGCATCCTGACGAATTGGGGCCCGAGCATGTGTACCGGCGTGTGGACGACTTGAAAGTGGAGAACTTCGGGGAAATATACCGGCAGTTGGAACCCGGCCAACTATTGCGGGAAGACGTCCCCGAACCTCTGTTGGGCGCCTGGCGAGCGGCATCTCCGGACGCATGGCCGCGGACCGCGTCATGAGATCTCAGCGTATGACCACCATCTTTCCGGATAGGAATCTGTTTGCGGTCTTGAGCCGTGCGAAATAAACGCCGGGGGAAGGTCCTGATATTTTGAACGTTTTGAGCTTATGGCGTGTTCTTATATCAGGAGGGAGAAGCAATTCATAAATTAATAAAGGAGAGAGATATGCCCAATCGCCGGATTAAAATATTTACCGTATTTTGCCTGTTAACGGCGAGTCTGACCCTCCAGGCTTTTTCCCAGCCTCCGGCCGTACCCAGACTCACGGAAAGGTGCCTGGACCAGGCGTCATATGTGCAACTTGCGAAGGAATGGAAGGAATACATAGCAAAAAACGGCGAAAATGCGGAAGCGCTGGTCAATCTCGGAAGAGCTTATGATTACAGCGGTCAATTAGAGGCCGCTTATGAAGTGGCGAGGCGGGCTTTGAACGCCGATCACGATAATCCCCGCGCGTTGGAGTTTCTCGGAAAGATGCTCGCCACTTATAAGAGCGATGAGAAGAACGCGCTTATATATTTGGAGCGCTGCAGGACCATAGCGCCGGAATACAAGGAAGGATTGATAATGTTATCGGTTGTGTACTTGAGGCAAGGCAAATGGAATAAGGCTGATGACGTCTTCAAAACTCTTTTCGATCAAAGGGTAATGCCCCGGCCGCTGCAGGATTTAGCTTATAATATGCTGGTGGGTCTTCCCAAGGGAGCCGTTCTTATTACAAATGGGGATAATGATACTTTTCCACCGCTGGCGCTTCAAGCGGGAATGGATTTCAGGAAGGATGTAATACTCATTAATCGCAGCCTTCTCAACCTGGAATCGTATGCCGATGCCGTATTCAAACGGCATCCCCATATTAAGCCCAGAGGGGGCGTGAAAGCGGTTGAGAATGAAATACTTTCCACTACTTTATTGAAGAAAATGGTCAACGAACATAAAGCTCCTATTTATTTTGCCTCGACCGTGTCCGGGGGAGGATATAACTTTGTTCCGGAAGGGATGATTATTGAAGGGATCAACCTGCGTGTTGCCAAGGAGGGTACGGGACCGGAGGAATCAGCCCGTTTGTTTTTCGAAAAATACCGGCTGGATTCGGCGACCGACTGGGATTTTGCATGGTCGTTGCTGCCGTCGATTTCAAAATTAATGAAAAACTATGTAAGCGGTATGATAAAATCATCAATGCGGGACGGAATAGCGGCTCCCACGAAAAAGAGACTGTTGGATAAGGCCCTGGAAATAGCAAGATTTCATGAAATGTCGAGGCTTGAAAGCAACATTCTGGCCATGCAGAAAAATGAGCAATAATCCATCCGGCTTAAGCGATGAAAAACTGGTCGACCTGGCGAAAGCCGGCGATGCCCGGGCTTTTGAAGAACTTTACGACCGGTATGCTTCCGGCGTCGCAAAGACTGTGGAGTCTTTTGCCGGACCAGACAGGGACACGATCGATGATTTGACACAAGAGGTATTTTTCAAGGTTATAAAAAATATATCGTCATATTCCCCGAGTCATCCTTTTGCGAATTGGCTCTTCACGATAGCTTTGAACACCGGGCGGAATCACGCTCGTAAAAGATCCAAAATTATATTTTTGGATAATGATGATATAGAAACTCTTGCGGCAAAACGTATGGACGAGCGTTCTAATGAAGCGCTCGCCGGCGCTCTTATGCGGAGAGTGACGAGGCTGCCGGTTCAAATGATCGATGTTGTATCACTGCGAATAAGCGCCGGAATGTCATACGGGGAAATCGGCATAATGCTGGGTATACCGGAAGGAACTGCGAGGAGCCGTATGCACGGAGCCCTGCAAATATTGAGGGCCGATGCGGGAATCCAACCCACTGAGAACAATGCAAAAAAGGAGAAACGATGAAAGACGACTTCGAAGAAATATTGAAAAAGTACAAAAATTCTCCGGGGCCGCAGGTTAAAACCGCGGTACTCGGCAAGTTCATTCGCGATGCCGGGAACCGGGCTTCCAACCGGGCTCCGTTTGGATTTTGGCGAAGGCCGGTGCCGCTGTATTCTGCGGCTGCGATTCTGGTTGTTTTAGCGGGTTTGTCTTTTTATGCGGGACGAGCGACATCCGCTCGAAGAAGTCCGGCGAATCACCAAGGCGGGCGGGAGAATTTATTGCAAACAAATAATAAGCCGCCTGTATATGAATTGGCATGGGAGAGCGCCGCGGCCGATATGCTCTGGCTGCATTTGATCAAAAGGACATGATCACTTCGGCGGTTTTCTGAATCCTATTCCAAGACTTCACTGAGAACTTGGCCCATTTTTTGATAATGGTTTTGACGAATTCATAGCGCGGAGACAGCCTGCATTGTTTGCCGCGGAAATCCAATTTGGAACTGAACGTGATGCATTGAATTTTATGTTTCTTATGCTTGGAGATTGTGTAGACTTTGGATGAATTCCCGGATGGTTGCTCTCGGGTTTCAACCCCACCGCGGCTGTAATTGGATGTTTTTTCATCGCCCCGTATTATAATTGTATCGTATTCTCCATCTTCATCCGTGTCGCTCATTATCAATGAATAGCTGTGCTCGGAGTCGCTTTCCAGGGATTCATTCTCGGCCGGTTCCGGAATGTCGGGGATTTCAGGCGGATCCAAAGTGACAGGCTCGGGACCCGCGAACTGAGCGGCTGCACTTGCGGCAAAAGGTATCGATGCGAAAAACGCCGCAGCGATTATGCCGGTTAATATTCTTATAATCATACGGGCCTCCTCATCCGTTTATTATCAATTTCATATTAAGAATTAAGCAAAGGTGTAATATATTATACGGGAGCATCGAAGCATGGTTCCTATAATTCGCGGAGGATCCAAAATATTTTTATAACTAGCACAAAGACAATTGGTTATAAATCGGGGTGATATGCGGAAAGCCTTCCGGGAACGATGTTTGCTCCTGTAGCAGCATAGTTCAGATAGGCGCAGCTCCTAAGCGCGGAAATAAATCCATGAAATACGCCCTTACGACCATATTAATAATGACTATATTAGCCGCAGTACCCGTCCCGGCGCGGCAGACCCGGGATCACCGGTACTGCCTCGCCTGCGGGCAAGAAATCAACGGAGATTCTTATCAAACAGGGGGAAGCTTCTATCATTCCCGGTGCTTTACGTGTAATTACTGCGAAAAGCCAATCAGAGGGCCGTATATAACATACCGAAATGAAAATTACCACGAAAACTGTTTTGACCGGCATGTTGCTCTTAAGTGCGCCGCATGCGGTGAGACGATAGGCGGAGACTATATTAAGGACGCATGGGGGAATAGCTATCATACCCGGCACGAAGGCAACATTGTTCAATGCGATTTTTGCAGGCGTTTTATTGCGGGTCCGTTCATGCAGGGCATGCTGCGTTACCGGGACGGGCGTTTCTTATGCGGTATATGCGCGCCGTCCGCAGTCAGGAGCAAAAAAGAAGTCTTGGCAATTTTGAAGGAAGCCGCTGACATTCTGGAGCAATACGGCATACAAGTATCGATCGGATCCATAGAACTGACGCTGGTCGACAGAAAAGAACTCAAGAAACTCTCGTCGCGGCCTTCGTTTGATACCACCGGATTTGTGGATTACAGCGTGAAGCGGAATCTGTGGGGGCGTGAGACCGGACGAAAAATAAAAGTGTATATTTTGAAAGGTATGCCCAGGGTGCAGACAATCGGGGCGGTGGCCCACGAGCTGATGCATATATGGCAGTTCGAACACGGATCTCTGGATTTGCCCGGCGAGATTTCCGAGGGAAGCGCAAATTACGCGTCATACCTCGTTCTCAAGGGCCTGGGCACGCCGGAAGCCGCATTCATGATTGCAAACATGTCAAAGAACGAGGATCCGGTTTACGGGCTGGGTTTCCGCCGAATCAAGAAGTATGTACGGGATAACGGCCTCGCAGCATGGCTCGATCTGCTGACAAGCGATCGGCAGTCGATTTCATCTATGGCTCCCTGAACACAATTTTCTTTGCAAGTCTCCTTCTCTTTCGTTAATATGCTCTCATCTTATCTGCCATCCCCGGTATCGGCTGATCAGATTTCAACCGGACGAGGATTTTTTTTTCATATGCTAAATAACGGCGCCCTCATAACCCATCCGTATGCCCTGCTTGCAGTACTGATGCTCATCCCCGTCCTTTTCATCAATATGGAGAAATGGACGGGGTGGAAGATTTTCGATTATCTTCCTCCGGTTATTTGGATTTTCGTATTTCCCATTGTTTTGAGCAGCATAAGAGTAATTCCCACCGAGGCTCCCATTTACAAATCCTTCAAAGCTTTCGCCGTTCCGATGTTCATCATAATAATGCTCCTGGATGTGGACATTCGCTCGACAATGAAAGTAGCCCTGAGGAGCGTAGGGGTTCTTGTCCTTGGAGCTATCGGAGTGGTTATCGGCGGAATGGCGGCGTTCTTCTTATTGAAAGACCGGCTGGAACCGGAGGCCTGGCGGGGGTTTGGAGCCCTGGCCGGCAGTTGGATCGGCGGAACCGGCAACCTGGCAGCCGTTGCCGAGGCCGTGGACACTCCTCCCAGTATGATGGGGATTGTGGTGATTGCCGATACGTTTATCTTCATTCTTTATTTTCCAGTTTTATTTACATGCAAAAGATTTGCAAAACAGTTTGCCCGTTTTAGTCGCGTCAGCGATGAAGAATCGCGGAGACTGAACGAGGAAATTGAAAAACTCGAAGAAAAATCCAATGATATGCACTTCAAAGATGCGCTTACTTTGTTTGGAATTGGTTTCCTGCTCATTTGGATTATTGGCCACATATCAGTCTATCTTCCGGTTAAGGAAGGAGTATTCAGCGCGAAAACCTGGCAGATACTGCTGCTTACAACCACCGCCCTAGGTCTTTCGGCCACGCCTCTGAGAAAAATCCCCGGTACCAAGCCCATGTCGATGGCCCTGGTTTATATTTATCTTTCGATGATCGGTGCGCAGGCTGATATCCGCCAGATCGGGGCCGCTCCTTACTTTATGCTGGCCGGTCTGATAAGTATCATTTTGCATTTGATTTTTTGTGTGATCGCCGCCAGAATCTTCAAGGTGGACGTTCATCTTACCGCGGTCGCCAGCGTCGCCGCTATCGGCGGCGCGGCTTCGGCTCCGGTTGTTGCCGCTTATCATAAGAAAGAACTGGTGCCGGTGTCCATTCTGCTTGCGCTCATAGGGTATGCACTGGGCAACTATCTGGGGCTTTTGGCCGCCTACGGGTGCCGTTGGATGTTGTGACGATACCTGCTCCGAGCGCGTTTCTAATGCCGGAAAAGGAGTTCAATCATGGCCGACAAGGATTCTATAAAGGAAGCCCGCGAATACCGCGCCGACATTCCCCCGCAAAGCGAATCATTCATGCTCAAAGGTTCAAGCTCGCTCGATTGGGGCATGAAGAACCGTCTGGCAAACATTTTCAATCCCTTAAGCGGAAAAACCGTGATGCTGGCCGTAGATCACGGCTATTTCATGGGGCCGACGTCCGGACTGGAGAGGGTGGATCTGGACATCGTTCCGCTGCTCTTTGGAGCCGATACTCTTATGTGCACGCGCGGCATTCTTCGTTCAACAATACCGCCTGCGTTCAATAAAGGCGTAGTACTTCGAGCCAGCGGGGGACCGAGCATTCTCAAGGAACTGTCGAACGAAAGAATCGCCCTCAGTATCGAAGACGCGGTACGGCTGAACGCGGCGGCCGTAGCCGTCCAGGTGTTCATCGGCGGAGAACACGAGACCAGGTCGATAAACAACCTGACACGTCTGGTGGATGTGGGCAACCGTTTCGGAATGCCGGTGCTGGGGGTGACGGCGGTGGGCAAAAACATGGTAAGAGAGGCGAAATACCTGCGGCTCGCGGTCAGGATTTGTGCGGAGTTGGGGGCGGCTTATGTAAAAACTTATTATACCTCCGAGGGATTCGACACCGTTACCGCCTCATGCCCTGTGCCCATAGTGATCGCCGGCGGCAAAAAGATAGAAGAAAGGGCTGCGCTCGAAATGGCGCGAAAGGCCTTGGATGAGGGGGCTGCGGGTGTGGACATGGGGAGAAATATCTTCCAGTCGGATGCCCCGCGCGCGATGATCCAGGCAGTTAGAAAAATCGTCCATGAGAATTCGCCTGTAAAGGAAGCCTGGGAATTCTTCGAGGCGATGAAGAACCGGAAAGAATAGGGCAGCCCCGCAAACGGAGAACGGGATGAAAAACAAGTGGTCGGACAGGGAAGCATCCGAAACCGTTTCAAGGCACGGCGGCGCAGTTGATGAAAACCTGGCCTTAAGAACGTATTCGAGCGCCCTGATAGGGAAGGAAAAATCTCTGGTTCTTCCCGGCGGGGGCAACACTTCGGTCAAAGGTTCCTTCGTTAACGAGTTCGGCAGTCCCGTCCCGGCGATTTTCGTAAAAGCTTCCGGCAGGGACCTTGCGTCCATTGCGCCCCGCGACCACGTCCCTCTAGACCTGGAAGGCCTGCGCCTGCTGCGTGGTTTGGAAAAGATCACAGCCAGAGAACTGGCCTATCATTACCAAAAACTTTCTTTTTATCGCAAGTCCGGATCGCTTCTGTTTCCATCTATCGAAGCGCTCATGCACGCCTTTATCCCTGCAAAATTTATCGACCATACCCACGCCGATGCGATTTTGATTCTCACCAACCAAAAAAACGGCGGCGATCTGGTTCGAGAGGCGATGGGAGGAAACGTTGCGGTCGTCGATTATGTCAAGCCCGGTCTGCCGCTTGCCAAAGCCGCGGCCGGCGCCTATGATTCGACCCCGGATGCCGAGGGTATAATACTGGCCAAGCACGGGCTAATAACGTGGGGGGATACCGCGAAGGAATCATATGACCGGACAATTTCACTTGTAACCCGGGCGGAAGAATTCATAAAAGAGAAAAGCGCAAAAGCTTCTATCATTCAAAAAACCGTTTCGCCGGAGGAAGCCGCAAAAAAATACATTGATATCGCTCCAATAATAAGAGGAGTGCTGGCCGTCGATACGGGCGATCCCGATGTGAAGTTCGAACATTTCATAATCGATGGCTTGATAACCGGTCCGGCGATCGATTTTGTAAATTCGAGCGAAGGGAAAAAGCTGGCCCTCACTCCTCCATTGACAGCAGACCACCTGGTAAGGATAAAACCTCTGCCGCTGTGGATGGATAATCCGGATTATTCGAACCCGGAGAAGTTCAAAGAGAGCCTCGGCAAATGCATCGATATATATTCGACAAAATATGGCGAATATTTCAAAAAGCACGGCACTGCACTGCCGGATGAAATAAAATCTTTCGATTCCAAACCGAGGCTCTTGTTCCTTCCGGGCCTGGGGGTCGTATGTGCAGGCAGGGATGCAAATGAAGCCCGTATGGTTAAAGACATAGCGGAGCAAACCATTTCAGCCAAAAAGAGTATCTCCCTTATTGGCGAATACGATGGATTGACTGAAGAAGATCTGTTCGATATGGAATATTTTGAGCTTCAGCTTGTGAAACTTGTACGCGGGAACCCGGGTGTTTTGCAGCGCAGAACGGCGCTGGTAACGGGAGCCGCGGGCGCAATAGGTTCGGGTATTTGCGAGGAACTTTTGCGGGAAGGAGCCCATGTGGCCGCAGCCGATCTGCCGGGCGAAAACCTTGATTCTCTGGCTGCGAACCTGCAAAGCAAATACGGCAGGATGGCGATGGGCGTGGAAATGGATGTCACTGACGCCGCCGGTGTCAAATGTGGTTTCGATGAAGTAATAAAAACATGGGGCGGGATCGATATAGTTGTCGCGAATGCCGGATGCGCGTATGTTTCCCCATTGGAGTCGATGGATCCTGATGAGTTCCGCAAAACGGAAAAAGTCAATATCGAGGGAACGCTCAATACTTTGTCCGAATCGGCCAGCAGGTTTGCCCTCCAGGGCACTGGCGGAGATATCGTATTCATTTCCACGAAAAACGTGTTTGTACCGGGGGCAGGATTCGGTGCGTACAGCGCTACTAAGGCCGCCGCTCATCAACTTGCTCGTATCGCTTCAATGGAATTCGCTGATATGGGAGTTCGAGTGAACATGATTGCTCCCGACGCGGTCTTTAAGCACGGGAGCCGGCGCTCGGGTTTATGGGCTGAAGCGGGTTCCGAAAGAATGCGATCGAGGGGATTGGACGCAAAAGATCTTGAAAACTACTACCAGAACCGCAATCTTCTCAAAGCCCGCATAACAGCGACGCATGTCGGCAGGGCTGTCGTATTTTTCGTAAGCCATCAGACGCCGACGACCGGGGCCACACTTCCTGTAGACGGCGGTTTACCCGGAGCGGCCCCGCGTTGAATATTTCCTTCAAAGTTCTCTTGAAAACCCGCGCGCGAGGACTGTTTGAGCAGGAGCGCCCCCGCGCCGTCGCCCGGCCTGGCCTCTGAGTGCCGCGCGGGTCCTGTCATCGATTACCCCTCGTGCTCGTGAAAAACTGCGCGCGAGGGGGCCCCATCGATGCCACCCGC
>CAZZKJ010000052.1:0-17258 GCA_964654695.1 uncultured bacterium
ACAAGAAAAACAGAAAGCACATTCATTACTGGAAGTCTTCATAAGAAAAATATGTCTGCCTGCCGCTTTGACGGTATTCGTTTTATCATGCGGCGGCAGGGATAAAGAAGGCGGTTCGGCAGGAAACAAGGTTGAGAATAATACGAAGGCGAAACCCCAATCTGCCTCGCAGTCGCAGGGCCAGGATCCGTCGGAACTTGACAAGATGGTCAGGGGATCCATAAAACCCTTCTTTGACAAAGAAGCGTCTGTTACTTCCAGGGCCGTTTCGCCGGGCGAGTCATTCGAGGTCTTCGTTTTTGGAGGATGCAGCTCGTCGTACACCATGTCAGCTGCCGAATTCAGGCTATCCCTTCCCGAAGGAGTGATTATTACCGGTGAGATAAAATCGGACAGCACGAATATAACCATGGGCGAAACTCTAAAAGACTACATGATGGCATTCAGGTGCATGGGCGGGCCGAAATTCATGCTGATGAAGTATAACTGCCGCGCAAATGATTCATTCCAAGGCGGTTCCGTCGCCATACACGAAGGTTTGAAAATGCATTTCTTAGGCTTCACATTGTGCGATGAAGACAGAACGATGGCAAAAGCCATCGGCGGCTCCGCCACCCTGACCAGGAAATAAGATTCCTTTCCTAAGGACTGTTGTGATCAAACCCATATTGAATTTGCAATTTTCAGAAAGGACAAGATTGATGCAAGCAATGCGCAAAGTGATTTTGACCGCCGGCTTCATGGTTTTATTTACTTCCCTCAATTCCAAAGCGGTGGTCCCGCCTAAAGACGGCGGCAGTCTGCCGGACGCATATTTTGAAGCAAAATCAAAGAACCGCCGCGCTTTTATGCCCAAACGCGCCTGGATAAAGAAGACATTGGATTTAAAGCAAAAACGCCTGAAATTCATTAGCGAAGCCGGAGGCGGAGGGCCGGATAGAGTGCCCGGAGATATGAAAGTATCCGGAACTTTCAACGTGCCCGTATTCCTTGGCAATTTCGCGAATACAACCGCCCCTTATCCGAGCGCAAATCTGCAGACCGAACTCTTCACCGGCCCATGGACGACCGGCACCATGACCCAGTTCTACTCGGAAATATCGTATGGAAACCTCAATGTGACGGGCTCTGTATACAACTGGGTAAATGTTTCGAAGGCTGATACGTACTACGAGGGTTCCAGTCACGGGATGAGCCCGGGCGATGCCCACACCGGGGAGTTCATAAAGGAGATTCTCGATGCCAGGGACGGAGCAGTCGACTTCGGACAGTTCGACAACGACGGCCCCGACGGCATACCTAATTCCGGCGATGATGACGGCTTCGTGGATTTCATCGCAATTGTTCATCCGGAAGTGGGGGCAGAATGCGGTAATTCCAATATATGGTCGCATTCCTGGGGTTACAGTGGCTGGCCCATCGGCGGTAATTCCCCTTATGTAACAAACGATCCCAAGGCCGGCGGCGGTTTCATTAAAGTGGAAGATTATGTGATTCAACCGGCCCTGTCGTGCAACGGTGCGACGATGATAGAAATAGGGGTTTTCTGTCACGAATTCGGTCATGCTTTCGGCCTGCCCGATCTCTACGATACCGACGGTGGTTCCAGCGGCATAGGCCACTGGGGACTGATGGGTTCGGGGAGCTGGAACTCTCCTTCTTCGCCGTCTCATATGTGCGCGTGGTCTAAAATCGAATTAGGATGGATAACACCCGCGGTCGTTACGTGGCAGGGATCCGTGCAGTCCATTCCGGAGATCGAAACCAATGCCGTCTGTTTCAAGCTGCCGTTTTCGAGGGATCGGTTCCGGCGGCTCCTCGACTGCGCTCATACCGGCACCGCATCGCTTCGCTGCGGCCTTACCGGCACCGAGGGCAACAACCGGAATTGGAAAGCATCGGGAGGATACGGCAATGGGTGGGATGAATATATCGAAAGGGAATTTGTTTATAATGGATCGAATCCGGTTACTTTGCAGTATGATTACTCCTACCAGTTGGAAAGCGACTACGATTATGGTTTCACGATTTTAGATGTCGGCGGAAGCGAAAGTCTATTGAAGACGTATACCGGCAACGTGAGCGGCACGGAATCGATTAATCTCGCGCCCTACCTGACATCATATTCGCCTCCGCAGCCCTACAAGATCAAGTTTCGTTTTACGTCCGATTATGCCTGGTCGGATGAAGACGGGAAGAATGCCACCACCTGCGGCGCCCTGGTCATCGATAACTTGAGTGTTACCGGCGGCGGCGAGTCCTACTCCTCCGGCTTCGAGAGTTTTGTCGACGGCTGGTACCAGGATCCATCATCTAATCCTAAGAAAGAATACTGGCTGGTGGAAAACAGGAATACCACCGGGTTTGATGCAAATCTCCATTCGCCCGGGCTTCTCATATGGCACGTGGACGAGGAAGTCATGAATTCCGCCTACGGGAATTCCGGCGGAGGCACGACAGCAGGCGATCAAGCCGTCCGGGGCCTTGTCCTCGAAGAAGCCGACGGAAACAGCGATCTGCTCCTGGCGGGAGGCGCCAACCGCGGCGACAGCGGCGATGCTTTTCCGGGCTCGACCAGCAATACATCTTTCAACTCGGCATCCAGCCCCAACAGCAATACCAACAGGGTTCGATCGACGAAGATCGAAGTATCGAGTATAAGTTCGGCGGGTCCGTCTATGACCGCATTCTTGCGGGCCGGCGATCCGCCGCCGGTTCCCCTGAGCGTCGCCCCGGATACGCTCGATAATGACGTTAATTTTATAAATGTTACCGTCAGCGGCAACTTGATACGTCATGGGGCATCTTTCGAATTTCGCAAGTCGGGGGAGACCAGCATCGTTCCTACTTCGGTAGATTGGATCGACAAGCGGCGCATGCAGGGGGAGATAAAGGTTTACAGCAAGAGATTCGGCTTCTGGAATCTTATCATTACAAATCCCGATGGACAGATTGATTCAGTTCCGAACGCGCTGTATTTGAATTTCAAGGTGGCGGCCAAGCTCACGTTCGCCCGCCTGAAATCCCTCGTTGATGGAATTGAAGTGAGCTACTCCGTCTCTGGTCTCGATCCGGGCGAACGCATCATCGTTACAAAAGCAAGTTCGATACAGGGTCCCTGGATTGAGCCCGAATGGAGATCGAGCAATACAAGTGGAAATGAATTTCATCTTTTGGATTCCTCGGTGGAAGCCGGTGGCAAGTATTACTACAGGATAGAATCAGTAACCAAGTCGGGAAGCGTCAGCGTTCTTTACACGGGGAGCGCCGTCGCCCAGGCCCGCAGGTTGATTTTATATCAGAACATTCCCAATCCCTTTAATCCGACAACATCCATTTCTTTTTACGTACCCGAAAGGATGCGCGTCGAGATGGGAATCTATAATGCCAGCGGTAAACTTGTGAGAACGCTGGCGAGTCATCCATTTTCCGCCGGCTATAAGACTCTGTCATGGGATGGCAGGGATAATCGCGGCGGCAGCGTTGCATCTGGAATTTATTTTTATAAACTAAAAGCCGGCACAAAGACGCTTACACGCAAAATGGCTCTAATCAGATAGGGGCTTTAATACCAAATCCAAATTATTTTCCCCTCGTTTCAGATCTGTGATACGGGGGGAAAATTTATATGGCCGAAGTCCCGGGAGTTTATTATATTCAATTGATTTATGATAATAACACGTAATTGCTAAAGAAATTCGGTCGGACTTTCCGGAGCGATAAGTAGTGGCTGAAAAATCGGAACAATCAATATTGTTCGACGAAGTGCTCGAAGTGCTTTTCATGATGCGCGAGGATAATAAAAAAGCCTCCGCAGGCGATCTGTTGAGTATAGAGCACTGCAATCATAGATTCAGCCTGGAGCTGCTCGAACGCGTTGCCGATGAAGGCCTCACGAGGAGGATCAACGACTCCTTCGAGCTGACGGATAAAGGTCTGAAAAAAGCAACAAGAATTCTCAGATGCCACCGCTTGGCGGAGCGCCTGTTGGTCGATGTCCTCAATGCCGGAGACGAGATAGTCGAGTCGAGCGCATGCCATTTCGAGCATATATTGTCCGAAGAGATTGTGGACAGCATTTGCACCCTCCTGGGTCATCCGCGAACATGCCCCCACGGAAAAAGCATTTCTCCTGGCTTATGCTGCCGCCGCGCGGAAAAGGAAATATTTCCAATTCTGAAAGCCCTTTCAAAATTATCCCCCGGAGACGACGGGGAAATCGCGTATATAAGTTCGCGGTTTCATGAAAGATTGTCGCGCCTGGCGAGCCTGGGTATATCTCCCGGCCGACACATCATAGTAAGACAGGTCAAGCCCTCATATATAATTGCCGTCGGAGAATCGGAAATTGCCCTGGAGGAGAAAGTCGCCGAAGAAATTTTCCTCAGAATTTCAACGCGCGGACCGGCCAAAGGCGGTTTGCAATAATTAATATGGATTCCAAAGTATTAAGCGCCGAAAAAAAACCGGAACCTGCCGTTGTTCTTGTCGGCAATCCCAATGTCGGTAAAAGCCTGCTTTTTTCATATTTGACCGGGCGGTATGCCGCGGTATCGAATTATCCCGGCACCACAGTAGAGGTGCTCCAAGGAAAAGGCCAGTTCGGGCTTGATCGCGCCGTTATAGATACGCCGGGCGCCAACAGCCTGCATCCTCAATCGGTGGATGAGAAGGTAGCCCGGGATATTTTATTGTCCGGCAGGGCAGGCATAGTGCTGCAGGTAGCGGATGCTAAAAATTTGAGACGCGGCCTCACGATGACCACGCAGCTCGCCGAGATGGGATTGCCTGTTGTTCTCGCGCTTAACATGATGGATGAAGCGCGAAGAAGGGGAATAAAAATCCATTCCCGTGCACTCTCGGAAAAAATCGGCATTCCGGTTGTGGAAACGGTTGCCATCGAGAAGAGAGGATTCAAGAAGCTGCTTCAGCATCTTCGGGCCGGACCCGTTGTCCCGGAAATAACAGTCCGTTATCCGGAAGCCGTCGAAAAAGGAATTGAAGAGCTTTTGAATATTCTTCCCGATACTAATATAAACAAGCGGGCTGTGGCCGTAATGTTACTGGCGGATCAGGATGAGACTCGAAGCGGGTTGTCGGTTTTCATCGGTTCCGGAGCCGTTGCTGCGGCTCGAATCATCACCGAAAAAGTGCAGAAGCAGTTTTCCCAACCACTGGGGTATATAATAGGAGTCTCACGCTCCAAGACTGTGGATCGTCTTCTCGATACCGTTTTCATGAAAGATATTCAAGAGCTGGGTCTTGCGGCCAGGGCCGGAATGAGGAAGCGGCAGGCTTTTACCGCGTTGGGACTGACGGCGGTATCATTGGTTTTATACTCGTTTCTGGGCCATGAAATCCTCGCCAACTGGGGGCTTCACCCGTTTTTGCTTCATGTCGTGGCGTTAATATTTTTATTTACGGTTCTTCCTTATGCCATATTGGAAAAACTGACAACCCACTATATTATCGGCGCATTCTTCCTGATGGAAGTATTATACTTGATGTACAAGTTTGTCGGTGTTTTTGGCGCGGGAACTCTGGTTAATTTTATCGAAAACAATTTCTTCAAAGCCGCAGTAGTTCCGGCCGCGGTTTCCATTATAGAAAAAACCGTCCCTGGTGTATTTTTCAGAGACCTGCTGGTTGGGGACTACGGATTGATATCGATGGGGTTGACTTATTCTATTGCTATAGTGATGCCGATTGTCGCAACGTTCTTTTTCGCCTTCGGAATTCTCGAGGATTCCGGGTATCTTCCGCGCCTGTCGGTAATAGCCGATAGAATAATGCGCCGGGTTGGACTTAACGGCAAAGCGGTTCTGCCCATGGTTTTAGGGCTCGGCTGCGCTACAATGGCCACATTGACCGCAAGGATACTCGACACCAGAAAAGAAAGGGTGATTGCAACCCTTCTTCTCGCCCTGGGCATTCCCTGCTCCGCCCAGCTGGGCGTTATAATCGCCGTGGTGTCCCAGTGCTCCGCAGCCGTTACCCTTACGGTCGTGCTCGTGGTTCTGGCACAGCTGTTAATCGTGGGAACGCTGTCGGCGAAGCTTATAAAAAGCAGGGCCGGTGATTTTATTGTCGAGCTCCCTCCCCTGCGGCCTCCGCAGCTGTTAAATATAATTTTGAAAACAACCCATCGCATGAAATGGTTTCTGATAGAAGCGGTTCCGCTGTTTCTCGCGGGAACCTTGATCCTTTTCTTTATCGATCGTATCGGCGGTTTGGTTTGGTTGGAACGCGCTTTTTCTCCCGTGATCAGGGGAATGCTGGGATTACCTGAGGACAGCGCTTTCGCTTTTATTGTTGGATTTTTCCGGCGCGACTACGGCGCGGCCGGCTTATACGATCTTTTCTCGACCGGCCGCCTGAATCATAACCAGGTAGCGGTCAGCATGGTTGTTATTACATTATTCGTGCCGTGTATTGCCAATTTGTTGGTAATGATAAAAGAAAGGGGGAGCGGCACCGCGTTTGCGATGGCCGCCTTCATACTTCCATACGCGGTGCTGGTAGGCACCGCTCTCAACTACTTCCTCCGTCTCACCGGCCTTGACCTGTAACAAAAAACAGGATCATTTTCTAACGAACGGTCTGAGTATTTTTTCGGCCAACCGCAGCGCAACGCTGATTCCACCCGGTGCCGTCTCGGCCCTGGCTGAAATCCCTTCCAAGTCATCTTCCTTGATGATTTTCGCCGCCAG
This sequence comes from uncultured bacterium, assembly GCA_964654695.1. Taxonomy (GTDB): domain Bacteria; phylum Krumholzibacteriota; class Krumholzibacteriia; order WVZY01; family WVZY01; genus CAZZKJ01. Next base: position 6,711 of record CAZZKJ010000052.1, read on the forward strand.
GAGTATTGAAATATAGAGTATCGAAGACACGATAAGACCGGCGAAAAGCCTTGGGACCGGCTGCAGGGGATGCAACAGCAAGCAGGCGGCCTGAGATGCAACAAAGGCTGATAAAAACGCCGGAATTATTTTGCCGAATGGGAAAATCTTTGCAGTTTTAGCAAAAAGAAGCACCTGCAAAACCGCAGCGAGCAGAACAAACGATATTAGCGACGCCCACGCCGCCCCTGGTGCCCCGTAACGGGGAATAAGGAGAACATTGAAGGCGATATTGACGGCAGCCGCAAATATATATGCAAGAGATTTTTTCCCCGGATTGGATTCGCTGATCAGCACGGACCATGTAAGTTTGCAAATGAAATTCAGAAGAGCTACGAAAGAAAGAATCTTGAGATAAATTCCTGCAGCCGCGAATGATTCGGAAAAGAGCAGGGTCACCATCTCTATGGAAAACACGGCGGTAAAAATCACCAAAGGGGCAAGAATCATGCTTACTATTCTGGTAGTGGATTTCAACGTTTGCCATGCGTTTTCCATTTCGTTTCCCGCGATGGCACGGGTAAGAGACGGCGTCAGGACCTGCGCAAAATTCATAGGGATTATATTGAGGAAATTCACGAAAAACACTGCGACCGCGTAAAAACCGAGGATCTCGGTCTGGCAGTAGCGCTGAATCATAATCCTGTCGACGGAATTTATAAGCATCCACCCCAGGTTCGTGTAGAAAAAGCTGTGCGAGAGTTTTAGAAGCGGTCCAAGTTGCGGTGATCCAATCCCGCTGTTCGATGGAAAACCTGCTTCGATCGTTTTCCGAAGTCGGCCCAGTGCAATCCCAGCTCCTGATATTTCAGCCAACACAAAACCCAGCAGCACGTAAGAAGGTTCATCGAATGCAAGGACGAATGCCACCGGCAGCACGAGGCTGATGAGACTGTAGATCGTTTTTATCAAACCCAGTTCCGCGCCCTTGGAAAAAGCCAGGAATGTATTGGATAGAACCGCGGTGAGGGTTATGCCGGGAATCATCCAGGCGGCGACAATTATCAGTGTTATCGCGCGGGGTTCACCGGCGAATCTGGATGCAATTGTCGGAGCAAAAGCACACAGCAGCAGAGACCATATTAAGCTGCTCGCGAAGGATGCGGCGATGCCTGTACGGTAAACCGCTTTTGCTGAAGCGGGATCTCTCCTCCCAAGTTTCACCGAAACTATTCTGAGAACTGCGGCAGACAGGCCCATGTTTGCGAAGATCGACAGGATTTGCACGTAGGGCAGTGGAATATTCAACAACCCGTATGCGTACGGCCCGAGCACTCTGCCCAGAACTACGGCGCGAAGCGGCTTTATGAATGTGAACAACGAGCCGACACCGCTGAGAATGGCCGTATCTCTAAGAATATTCCAATGCGAATCAAATTCTTGACTGCCGGTTTCTTGCATCGCGAATTAATCTCACAATATTTGTTCAGGAAACTCAATGATCGGAGCCGAACTAGCGTTATTCGATATAGAGTACAGAATTATGCCCCCCGTATCCATCAGATTCTTGATACGGGCATCTTGGATCCAAGACATATTGCTGGTTGTTTATCAAAAAACGATATGCGTGCCTGCCGGGAGAGAGGTGGAGGGTTATTTCCCAACGGCCCGTAGAGATCTTGTGCATTGAAGAATTCTCGGCCGACCAGCCGTTGAAACTGCCGATAACTGCGACGGAATATGCGTCGGGATTTATGTAGGAAAGGGTAACAAGTTTTTGAGCTGTGCGGCGATTCTCAAAACCATCCTTTGATCTCTTATGGAATTCCTCGTATCCCTCGACCAGTTCCCACAAGTTATTGTTGAATTCATCGGATGTGAGATCTTCATCGTCGCCGAGCTTGAAAAATATCCGTTGCGGACCTGATCCCGCTGATTTGATGAGCACCTGGTTCAATCCTCCGGCCAGGTGAATAAGTGCTTTCGATTCTTTATTGATGTCGCCGCGCTCGATGAATATGGTCTCAATATTGTTTATAAATAATTTTGCGGGAACCGAGCTTGACAGGTAGACGGGACAATCTTTTGGAGCCGCACTTTTTATTACGGTATGCAGATAACCCGTTCCTCCCATCGGCATTATTCGGTCGAGAATAATTTCTCCGCCGGATCCATAAGCGTATGCGGGAAGATCGTTCCAAGTAATAAATTTTCCGCCGGCCTTGAACCTGTCTAAAAGATTTAGCCGTTTTTCAGGACCGAAAGATGCGGATATGGAAATGGGTTTCTTTTCGAATGGTCCCGAGAAAATCCACTGATAGTGTTTGAAGAAAGTTCCCCTGACCATTCCCATATCCTTGCCGTTGGCGAGCACCTTTATGAGAAACGGAAATGAACCCGGTCTGCAGGGAGAGGGTTTATCAACATTCAAAACTACAGATGCGGAATCTTCGTTCTCAGCCATATAATGCTGCATGCTATTACTTTCGCGGATTCTCAATCCGGAGGGGCTATAATAGCTGACGTTAACCTTTATACCGTAGCGGGCATTTTTATTGAGTATTATTTCGACAGGAAGAGTGGCCCCCTCGAGAATCTTTCCTCCGGGATAATTGAGCGTGAAGTTAAGAGGCTTATCTATATTAATTCCTTTTCGAATATTGCGCGTTATCTTGCGGCCGTTTTGATCTATTATCCCCAACGACATATCCAACACTTTGAGACCTGATGTCTTGTCAGGATTAAGAGGAAGCCTTTCGATGAAAGTCATTACGGTGTCTCCCGGATAGATAGAAACCGGTTCTTTGGAATTAAATAAAATTCGCCGGTATGGATTGCAGACCAGTTCGATCGATTTGATTTTAGCCGGCCGGGATGAAGCGGTTACCTCTATTTTGAGCATGAGCTGTTCGCGCGGAATTCTCCGCTCATTCATGAGCACGCATGATATCTCAAGCCCGTTGCGGGCAAGTTCTCGGCTGCTCATAATATTTTCAGCCCGTTTGAGGATCGATATTACGTCGGGCAAAAGCGATCGCACGGCTGCCCTGACATCAAACCCAAGAATAGTCTTATCGTCCCATATCGAACGGAACCCACCCTGGTTGAGCTGCTCCCTTATTCTTGAAACTGCGAAGTAAATACTTCTTATGTTCGAAACTGCTTGCTCGTCTATCGCTGCCGCGGCCTCCGGGGACTCCCTCCGGTGCGCGGATTCCGCTCCGGTCTCTATTATCTTTTTGACGAAACCGGCGTTGCGCTCAAGCTCCTTCATATCATGATCGCTCACGGCGTTCTTGCTGCGGATCAGCGAAACCAGTATATCGAGGGCGTTGAACTCGGGAACAAAGCTGTGGTAACCGGAGTTCTCAAGCAGTTCGAAAACCAGGTCTTCGTAAGGGGTGCGCGCGGCTGCATTCGCCTCTTTGTAACTTTTAGCGATTGCGGCTGCTGCCGATGCCCTGAGCCGCTCTTCCTCTCGACAGAAACCGTTTATATGCAAAATTTCGAGCAGCAGCACGACTTTCAGTATATTTTGGGGCAATATCGATTCTATCCGCCCATCCCCGGCCATGTTAATCACGTAATAGGGAGATTCAGGCTTCATGTATTGAGGTTTCAAAAGGTAATGCCGGATGGCTGTTTGCGCGATATTTTCTCCAAGCGCATCGGGAAACAAAGCAGGCAGAAGGGATGTTGCGTAGTACAGATGTTCAAATCCCTTGCGGGAATTATTGTATGGATAGAAATACTTGGATTCAATTTCCAGGGTCTCATCAACGATGCGTTCTACTATCAATTTTGATTGCTCATGCCAAAACAGCGCTTCAACCGGCAGGCCGATGTCAACGCATGTCTGGGACAGGTTGAGAATATCCAGGGCCAGCATGGAATTAAAGCCTGGATCTTCAAGCGTACCGGCGGGTCCTTCAGTATGAGCGTCGCTCTCAACGAGGAAATCTCCGTCCTTGTCATTTTCTATCAGCATGTATTTAAAATACTTGGATAGAGAAGCATGGGCGGCCGACGAAAAAGATTTATCATTATCATTTTTTGCGACGATGCGAGAGAACGACCCGGCAAGGGGAAAAGAGCGCAGGATGTCATCGGCGTCGCGGTAATTATAATTCCCGCGCGGAGATTGTGCTCGAAATAGATTCGACAGCGCTCTTTTTACTCCCGCCGCCACGCTACCGTTGGCCGTTGTCCGGACCGGCGCCGGGGGAGAATCCCAGCCGGCGCGCGCAGAGGGCAGGAATAGAAACACGAGCAGCACGGCCGGGGCCGGGCTCATTATAAAGACCTTGAATCTCCTGATTTTGGTTAACATGCCTGTATTTTCATCTTTTCCCGAAAACTCCAAGGAGTGTGGGGAGAAGGGTTTCGATAGAACAAAGGTGCTGGATAAAACCGCTGCAAAAATGGGTCCGTTTGTTGATCGGCAGGGATTTTTTTATTGACTGAAGGGTGCTCATTCATCTACCATTCGCGAAGCAACTTATTGAGTTTTAAGTGGTTAAAAAAGAAAGGGAATAGGCTAATGAGCGACAGGGTCGCAGTTGTAGAAGCAAAAAGAACTCCCATCGGCCGTTTTCTAGGCTCTTTCAGCAATTTTTCAGCGGTCGAACTGGGAACAGCAAGTGTACGCTCCGTCTTGGATTCGGGCGGAGTCAATCCAGATGAAGTCGACGAGCTTATTTATGGAAATGCCCGCCAGGCGGGCAGCGGACCCAATCCTGCACGCCAGGTGGCTTTTCATTCGGGGATCCCACAGGGTGTTCCCAGCTATACAGTGAATAAAGCCTGCGGCAGCGGAATGAAAGCGATCGCTTTGGGCTTCGATGCAATCAAGCTGCAGAGGGCCGCATGCGTTGTTGCAGGCGGTACCGAGAACATGACGAAGGTTCCGTTCATTCTCGATAACGCCAGATTGGGATACAGGCTCGGTCATGCGAAACTGCTGGATGGAATGTATAAGGACGGGCTTTTCTGTCCCATGTCCGAAATGGTCATGGGCCAGACAGTCGAGCTTCTGGCGGAGGATTACAATATTACCAGGGAAGAGCAGGATGAATGGGCCCTTCTCAGCCAGAACCGGGTAGAGGCGGCGGACCGCGATGGGATATGGATGCAAGAGATGATTGCGGTTACGGCGGCCGATAAAAGGGGAAAACCGGTTGAAGTGATCGCCGATGAACATCCCCGCAAAGGTATAAAACTGGAATCGCTGGCAAAACTTCCTGCCGTTTTCAAAAAGGATGGAACTATCACGGCCGGCAACGCATCGGGCATAACGGACGGCGCCGCGACCGTGGTCCTGATGAGCGAGTCCAAGGCGAGAGAAGCCGGTAAAATGCCGTTAGCTTTCATCAAAGATTATATATCGGTTGGTGTGCATCCGAAGAGAATGGGCATCGGTCCTGTCCCCGCAGTTAAAACGATTTTAGAGAGGAACAAGCTCGATATCGGTGATATCGACTTAATGGAACTCAATGAGGCGTTCGCCGCTCAGGTTTTAGCCTGCAAACGCGAACTTAAGTTAGACGACTCTAAAGTCAATGTCCGCGGCGGGGCTATCAGTCTCGGGCACCCTATCGGGGCTACGGGAACTCGAATCGTAGTGACATTGCTTCACGAGATGAAGCGGCGCGAAGCAAGCCTCGGTATTGCCACCTTGTGCATCAGCGGTGGGTTGGGTATGGCGCTTCTTGTTGAGAGGAACTGAAAAGTTCTTTTTATCCTATTAAAGGTTCGGCTGTAAATCCTATTCCAGAGACTTGAGAGAGGGCTTCTTTGCAGCGGGTTCTCTCTGAAAAGACGTTGTCTCCTGATCAATGTGGTTGGAGCAACCAAGGAGGAAAACAATGGGCAAATTCGAAGCCAGACCGGCTGGGTCATTTGAATTCAAAGATATCATTTATGAAAAGAAGGACTGGGTCGCTAAAGTTACAATTAACCGGGCGGATGTTTACAATGCATACAGTACGTTGGCCCTGCAGGAAATGATCGAGGCTTTCACCGATGCATCTTGGGATGATTCCGTCGCGGTGGTTGTATTGACCGGAGCCGGGAATAAAGCTTTTTGCACCGGCGGTGATGTAAAGGAGTATGCAGATGAGTACACGAAAAAGCCCCGCGACTACTGGAAATGGATGGGGGTCTACCAGATGGCCCACGATGTTTTTCGAAACATCGGCAAACCGACGATTGCAAGAATAAACGGAATAGTCGCCGGCGGCGGTAACGAATGGAACCTGGCCTGCGACCTTGCGGTCATGGCCGACCATGCCAAGATAATGCAGGTGGGGACGCGCGTTGGGAGCGTTGCCGCCGGAGGGGCTACGCAGTGGCTTCCGCTGATGGTCGGAGACCGGCGGGCGAGGGAGATTTTATGGCTGTGCGAACCCATAGATGCGGCGAAATGCCTCTCCTGGGGGCTCGTCAACCAGGTTGTTCCTTACTCCGAACTCGATAAGGCCGTGGAGGAAATGTGCAAGAAGCTTATCGAAAAATTTCCGGAATGCATGCGCTACACGAAGCAGCAGACGAATTTCTGGAAGGACCTGTCCTGGCATGCGACGATCGGTCATGCCAGGGATTGGCTTTCTATCCACTATGCGAGCTGGGAACCAAATGAAGGTATGAACGCTTTCGTGGAAAAGAGAAAAGCGGATTACTTGAAACTAAGAAGCCTAGCCGCCGAGGGCAAATCCAGCGAGTTCATGTGGGGGCCTTATGCCAAGCAATGTCCTTCTTGCGGTGCAAAGGGGATTCCGTCTGAATTCGAATTTTGCGGAAAATGCGGCAAGGAAATCGGCTGATCAAGGACCGAGCCGTAGAAGATGGAGAAATATCATGAATGGAGAACAGCTTAAGGACAAGGTTGCCCTCGTTACCGGCGGCAGCCTGGGAATAGGAGCGGCCATCGCGCGGGCCCTGGGCGCTGCGGGAGCAAAAGTAGCGGTCAATTACCGGCGCCACGGTGATGAAGCCGAAAAAGTGGTTGCAGACATAAATCGCTCTTCTGAGGGAATGGCGGTTAAGGCCGATGTATCCTCGTCCGGGGACGCGGCTGCTATGGTGTCCGGTGTGCAGGAACGTTTTGGCCCGGTTGAGATACTGGTCAATAACGCCGGGATAAACCGCGACCGGGTTATATGGAAGATGTCCGACGAGGAATGGGACGCTGTTATGGAAACAAACCTCAAGGGTTATTTCAATTTCATAAGAGCGGTCGCTCCCGCGATGAAGGAAAAGAAGAACGGCAGGATAATCAATATCACGTCCATAAACGGCCTGCGCGGCAAGTTCGGCCAGTCGAATTATTCGGCTGCAAAAGCCGGAATCGTCGGACTTACAAAAGCGGTTGCCAAAGAACTCGGACGCTATGCTATTACCGTCAATGCGATAGCTCCGGGTATGATCGAAACGGCAATGATGAAGGATCTGCCGGAGGATATAAAAGAGGCGGCAAGAAAAGAATCCGCCCTTGGACGCCTGGGGCAGCCCGAGGACGTTGCCGGCCTGGTATGTTATATCGCATCGGAAAGCGCATGTCATATAACCGGTGAAGTGATAAAAGTCGACGGCGGCCAGTATATATAATCGCCGCCCGGCCAGGAAGGAGGATGCAATGAGTGGTGAAGACAGTCTCGTTATAAAGAGCGAAGACAAGGGGGTGCTGGTACTGACGCTCAACAATCCTCCGCTCAATATATTGAACATGAAAATGATGCGGGAGCTCACCGCCTGCCTGCTTGAAAACGAAAATAGAAAGATAATTCTCATAAAAGCCCGCGGAAAGGTGTTCTGCGCAGGCGCTGATGTCGGCGAGCATATCGGGGATAAAGCGAAGGAAATGATATCCGATTTCCACGCTGTTTTCAGGGCGCTCGGTGCGCACCGCGGACTGAGCGTGGCCGTGGTTGAGGGGCCGGCCCTCGGCGGTGGGTGCGAGCTTGCCGCTTTCTGTGATGTGGTGCTTGCAGGCGCAAACGCTTCCTTCGGACAGCCCGAATCGCTTGTCGGGGTATTTCCGCCTGTTGCCGCCGCTCTTTGGCCCCGTCTCATGGGGGAAAGAAAAGCGCTGGAATATATTTTGAGCGGAGAAAAAATCAGCGCCGACCGGGCCCTTGAACTCGGGTTGGTAAACAGAGTGTTCCTTGCCGAAAACCTCGATGCCGAGGTGGACAAGTTTCTCACCCAATTCAAGACCAAAAGCCTGATTGTAATAGACCATGTGAAAAGAGCAGTGAAGTTGGGTGGAAAGGGGGCTTTTTTCGATGCCCTGGGAGATATCGAAGAGCTGTACCTGGAATCGTTGATGAAAACACACGATGCTGATGAAGGTTTGCGCGCGTTTATGGAGAAGAGAAAACCCGAGTGGCGCGACGAATAGATTGTTCTTGATTCGCGAAAAGGAGGACTGGAGTGAAAGCAGCGATATTCAATGGGCCCAAGAAACCGCTGGCTATCGAGGACGTTCCTGCTCCGGAACCAAAAACGGGAGAGATCCTGGTTAAAGTTGCGGCATGCGGGGTGTGTCATACCGATTTGCACTATATAGACCACGGCGTTCCCACTTTCAAAAAACCGCCGATGATTCTGGGGCACGAACCCGCCGGGCATGTCGCCGGTATGGGAGAAGGGACCGCCGGTTTCAAAGAAGGCGACAGGGTGCTTTTACCCGCGGTACTCAGCTGCGGCAGCTGTTTTTATTGCCGGACCGGCAGGGAAAACATATGCGAATCAATGATCATGTTGGGTAACAATGTTGACGGAGCATATGCGGAATTCGTTACCATCCCGGCAAAAGATGCATTTATTTTGCCCGAAGAAATACCTGTCGAAGAGGGCTGCATTATCGCCGATGCCATATCCACTCCATTTCACGCCGTCAAAAATCGCGCCCAAGTACGTCCCGGCGACAGCGTCGTGATCTTCGGCTGCGGGGGAGTGGGCATCAACCTGATCCAGGTTGCAAAAGCGTCCGGAGCCAGAGTGATGGCCGTTGATATTAATCCCGTAAAACTAAAATGGGCCAAAGAATTCGGCGCCGATGAAATCCTCGACCCCGGCAAGGTGGAACTCGCAAAAGAAATTCGCAAACTTACAGGACGCGGAGCTGATATTGCCATCGAAGCGATCGGAAATCCCGATACCATTCAACAGGCGTTCAAAGTCCTGCGGACGGGAGGCCGCCTGGTTGTATTGGGTTACACGCATCTCGATGTGGCCCTGAACGGCGGTAGAATAATGTACAGGGAGATGGACATCGTCGGTTCGCTGGGGTGCAGACCTGTAGATTACCCGCGCATAATAGAAATGGCCAGGGTCGGGAGCATAAAAGTAAAAGAACTGGTAACTCACAGATTTGATTTGGGTGACATCAATAAGGCCTTCGATACTCTTAGAAGCGGCGACACGCTCAGGTCCATAGTCCTGCCGTGAAGGTTCCGCGAGGATTTAATCGTTAAAGGAGAGATAATGAAAACCATAGGTGTAGTGGGATGCGGGCTCATGGGATCGGGTATCGCACAGGTTTGCGCGCAGGCGGGATATGAAACGAAAGTGGTCGAAGTCTCGGATAGCGTTCTTGAAAAAGGAATGAACGCTATCGGAAAGAATCTTGAAAAGGCGCGGTCAAAAGGGAAAATAACGGATGCACGGGTGCAAGAAATCCTGGCGCGCATCGACGGTTCAAGTGATCTCAAAAGTTTGAGCGGTTGCGATCTTGTAATCGAGGCCGTTGTCGAGGATGTTGAAGTTAAAAAGAAGATATTCGCCTCCCTGGACGGAATTACCCGCCCCGGGGCTTTGCTTGCATCCAATACGTCCTCCGTATGCGTAATGGACATGGCGGCGGCGACCGGCAGGCCGGACAAGGTTTTGGGTCTTCACTTTTTTAATCCAGTTCCGGTCATGAAGCTCGTCGAGATTGTAAAAACTATTACAACTTCCAATGAAGCCATAAAAGATGCCGCGGACTTCGTGGCTTCTCTCGGCAAAACCGGCGTGACCGCCACGGACACGACCGGCTTTATAGTGAATAAACTGCTCGTTCCATATCTATTGGACGCGGTTAGAATGCTTGAAGCCGGAACGGCCGGCGCTAAAGAGATCGATAAAGGCATGCAGCTCGGATGCGGCTACCCGATGGGCCCCCTTACGCTTCTTGATTTTGTTGGCCTCGATACCACGTGTTATATCGCTGATATCATGTTCGATGAATTCAAGGAGGCCCGATTCGCGCCGCCGCCGCTTCTAAAAAGAATGGTCAAGGCCGGGCACCTGGGAAAGAAATCCGGCAGAGGGTTTTATATATACGAATAAAAACCTTAAACCGAATCCGCGCGGCGGCACGATCGGAGATGAACCAGCGCGGGTGGCATCGATGGGGCCCCCGCGGCGCAGTTTTTCACGAGCACAGGGGTGATCGATGACAGGACCCGCGCGGCAGAGAGCATAAAGTGCGGCCGTAGTTATCAACTCGCTGTTCCAGCTCTATGGAAAGTCTGGGGATGATGAAGTTATGCAAAGGAGGATCTCAAGTGGAATTCGAAAATATTA
>CAZZKJ010000053.1:0-15813 GCA_964654695.1 uncultured bacterium
ATATTCTATCCGGATTGCATCGACCTCGTCTGCGCCGGCACACGCTTCGAGGTCTTTTTTAAAAACTTTTAATACATTTTCGAGATCCATTTCCGTTCCCGGAATGCGGGCCGACCGGCGGGCTCGCTCGTGGAAGCAAACAATCGCCGGCGGACTCTGGAAGATAAAATCAAAATACAAATGATGTGATTGGATGTACAGCGTCGAACCAGCGGCGGTTCACGGCTATGCTTCAATGGCGGATCTTGCCAGTTCCGTCAGTTCTTTAAAGCCCGCCTGGTCGTTCACGGCCATTTCTGCCAATATTTTTCTGTTTATATCGACTTCAGCTTTTTTGAGGCCGCATATGAATCGATTATAAGATAATCCGTTGATTCTGGCTGCTGCATTGATTCTCGCTATCCACAGCTTGCGAAAATCCCGTTTGCGTTGGCGTCTGTCGCGGTACGCATATGCCAGAGAGCGTTCGACGCTTTCCTTGGCGGTTCTGTACAAGGATGACCTGCCGCCGTAGAATCCCTTTGCCGCCTTGAGATATTTTTTTCTTTTCTCCCTGCTGGCAACGTTGTTTTTTGTACGCGGCATCTTAATAAACCTCCTTCATCGCCGGAACCCTCCGGGCCCCAGCTCACTGCAAAAGTAACGCATTGATAATTATCTGTATTTTCGAAAAACCCGGGAAGTCTTATTTGAGAAGCATCTTTTTTACGCTTTTCATGTTTGCATCGTCAATAACAGAGCTTTTTCCGAGCTTCCTTTTGCGTTTGGATGTTTTCTTTGTCAGAATGTGGTTCAGAAACGCATGGCTTCTGGTTACTTTCCCTGTGCCGGTAACCCGAAAACGTTTCTTTGCCCCTCTATTCGATTTTTGCTTCGGCATTATCATCATCCTCTTTGCTTTCACCGGCCGCGCCGGCTTCTTCGCCGCTCTTAACCTGTTTCTTGGAAGAATCCGGAGCTACGATCATAATCATGAAACGTCCCTCGTACGTCGGCGGTTTTTCAACGACGGATATATCCTCAATGTCTTTCTTCATTCTTTCCAGGATTTTGGCCCCTAATTCCTTGTGGCTCAGTTCACGGCCCCTGAAAATAACCGTGAATTTTACTTTGTTGCCCTTGCCCAGGAATTCCTCGGCGTGCTTCTTTTTGAATTGATAATCGTGCTCTTCGATCTTGGGCCGCAGCTTTATTTCTTTTACATGGATTACGTGCTGCTTTTTCTTGGAAGCTTTCAGCTTCTTGTTCAGCTCATACTTGTATTTGCCGAAATCCATGATCCGGCAAACCGGCGGTTTCGACGTGGGGGAAATCTCCACTAGATCAAAACCGCTTTCCATGGCCATTTCCAAGGCCTTAGACGTGGGCATCACTCCCAATTGTTCACCATCCGCGTTGATCACGCGAATCTCCAATACCCTTATCATCCGGTTGACCCGAATACGAATCGATCTGGCGATACTCTGTTACCTCCTGATAAAAAAAACGGATGGCAGGCATCCGTCGTTGCAATAAAAGCGAAACTGCAAACAGAAACCTTACCAATCATGAGACGGCAGGTGAGGGGATTATCCCCCTGCTTCATCGATGTATATTAACTCCTGCCATTGACTTCGTCAACTATTTCTGCAAGAAAATCTTTTAATTTTTTGGTTCCCAGATCCCCCCGGCCCCGCGAACGGACGGACACCGTCCGGCCGTCTTGTTCCTTGGATCCCAGGATAAGCATATGTGGGACCTTTTTGATCTCGGCTTCTCTTATTTTGTGCCCGATTTTCTCGTCCCTTTCGTCCATTTCCACCCGCACCCCGGCATTTTCCAGCGTGAGCGCAACCGAGCGGGCGTAATCGATCACGTCTCCATGAACCGGCAGCACCACGCATTGAACCGGTGCAAGCCACAGGGGAAACGCCCCGGCATGATGCTCGGTCAATATACCCATGAACCTTTCTAAGGAACCCAAAAGCGCCCTGTGGACCATGAATACCTGTTTGCGCGATCCGTCGGGTGCTATATAAGTGACGTTGAAACGTTTGGGCAGGTTGAAATCGAACTGTACGGTGCTGAGCTGCCACGGCCTGCCGATGGCGTCGATCACCTTGATATCGATTTTAGGCCCGTAAAAAACCGCTTCCCCTTCCATTCTTTTGTACTCGCAGCCGGCCCTTTTGACGGCTTCTTCCAACGCACTTTCCGCCATTTCCCATTCGCCGCTGCCGCCCGCGTATTTTTGTTCGTCCTTCGGATCCCTTACGCTGAGTTCTATCTTGAATTCTTCAAATCCCAGCACGCGGAGAATCTCCATGGCGAAGGACAGGGTTTTGTCGACCTCATCGTGAATTTGATCGGGCGTACAGAAGATATGCGCATCATCCTGAGTGAACCCGCGAACGCGCAAAAGTCCGTGCAGGGTACCCGACAGTTCCCTTCTGTATACGGTCCCCATCTCGGCAAACCTGACCGGAAGTTCGCGGTAGCTGTAGAGCTTGCGCTTGTAAATAAGTATATGTCCCGGACAGTTCATCGGCTTCAGCACGAACTCCTGGCCTTCTATATCCATCGTATACATGTTTTCGCGATAGTAATCGTAATGGCCCGATGTCCGCCACAGCTCCGCCCTGGCGATGTGGGGCGTGAAGATGAGTTCATAACCCTTCTTCTTATGTTCTTCCTTCCAATACCTTTCGATTATATCGCGCACCACCGCGCCTTTCGGATTCCAGAAAACCAGCCCCCCGCCCGCTTCTTCGTTCACCTCGAAGAGATCGAGAAGTTTGCCGAGGCGGCGGTGGTCACGTTTCGATGCCTCCTCTAGGCGCCTTATATGTTCGCAGAGGTCCTTTTTCTTGAAATATGCGGTAGCATAAATACGCTGGAGCATCGGCCGTTTCGAATCGCCGCGCCAGTAGGCGCCCGCGGCCGACAGTACCTTTATGACTTTCAGCAGCCTGGTGTTTTCCAGGTGCGGGCCCGCACACAGATCGATGAATTCTCCTAGTTTGTATATGGTAACTTTTTCATCCGGCAGGCCGTTTATGAGTTCTATCTTGTAATCCTCGCCGAGCTTGTTGAAATATCCGATTGCTTTTTGCCTGTCCCACTCTTCCCTTTTAATATCGAGATTCCCCTCTTCGAGAAGCTGCATCATGCGCTTTTCTATTTCTTCGAGATCATCGGGAGTGAACGGTTTTTCAACGTCGAAATCATAATAGAATCCATCCTCTATTGGGGGCCCGATGGCGAGCTTGGCTTCGGGATAGAGCGATTTTACGGCAAATGCAAGAAGATGCGACGCCGAATGGCGGAGCACCGACAGGCTTTCCTTGTCGCTTTTTCTCAGGACTTTGAAGGAATTCTCTCCCGAGAGGGTCTGGTGGAGGTCCACGGTTTTATCTCCGAACCGGGCGGCCACGGCTTCGCGTCTCCAGCGCTCGCCCAGGGATTCGACCGCGGTAAGAACCGAAATTTCATTCTCTTCGAATTTTTTCTCGCTGCCGTCCGGAAGCTTAAGCACCGTCATGACAATACCCCGCTGATAGCTTTCTGTTGAGATCGCACTCGAAAAGCAGGTTGGCGTCAAAGGGAAAAAATGGTGGGCGATACTGGACTTGAACCAGTGACTTCCTGCGTGTCGAGCAGGCACTCTAACCAGCTGAGCTAATCGCCCACCTCAATAAACGTTCACGCTTATCAGTCTATTATTCCCGAACCTCATGGTCAAGAGCAATAGTGATTGAACGTTTTGAGAGGTCGTCGTCTTACTTCTTCTCGTCGTCCAGTATCTCGTAGTCGGCATCAACGACCTTACTGTCACTTTTGCCGGCGGCGGAAGCGGCCGAAGGATTTTCCTGTGCGGCCTGTGCGCCGTCCTCTCCGGGTGCGCCTTGTTCTGCCGATGCCGACTGATACATCTTCTGCGCGGCTGTCTGCCATACCGAGTTCAGTTTCTCGGTGGCGTCTTTTATCGATTGGGCGTTGTCGGTTTTTAGAGCTTCCTTGATGCCGTCTATACCCTCCTGGAGCTGCTTGGCATCGGCGCCGTCAATCTTGTCCTGATATTCTTTCAGCTGCTTCTCCGTCTGGTAGACCATCGAATCCGCCGCGTTTTTCGCATCAACGAGTTCCCGCTGTTTCTTGTCTTCATCGCGCATCTTGTCGGCGTCCTTGACCATCCGGTCGATTTCCGATTCGCTGAGACCGCTTGAAGCTTTTATTACTATTTTCTGCTCCTTGCCCGTGCCCTTGTCTTTCGCGGATACGTGCAGGATGCCGTCGGCATCGATATCGAATGTTACTTCAATCTGCGGGATTCCCCGCTGGGCAGGCGGAATACCCGCCAGCTGGAAGCGGCCGATAGTTTTGTTGTGAAGAGCCATCTCCCGTTCGCCCTGCAGAACGTGTATATCGACTGCGGTCTGTCCGTCCGCGGCGGTCGAGAATATCTCCGTTTTCTTGCTGGGTATCGTCGTGTTCCGGTCTATGAGCCTGGTCATTACCCCGCCCAAAGTCTCTATACCGAGCGAGAGCGGGGTTACATCGAGAAGCAGCACATCGTGGACATCTCCCTGGAGCACCCCGCCCTGGATAGCGGCGCCCACCGCCACTACCTCGTCGGGATTAATTCCCTTGTGCGGTTCCCTTTTGAAGAGATCCTTGACCCGCGCCTGCACCGACGGCATCCGCGTCGAGCCGCCGACCAGAATCACTTCGTCTATATCCGACGGATTCAACCCGGCGTCCTTCAATGCGCTCTTGCATGGGCCGACCGTCTTCTCAACAAGTTCTTCGGTAAGCTGTTCCATTTTCGAGCGCGTCAGTTTTATGTTCAGATGCTTGGGCCCCGATGAATCTGCGGTGATAAACGGCAGATTGATCTCGGTCTGCATCGTCGTCGACAGCTCGCATTTCGCTCGCTCCGCGGCTTCCTTGAGCCGCTGCATCGCGATGGCGTCGTTCCTGAGATCGATTCCCTGGTCCTTTTTGAATTCGGCGGCTAGAAAATCAATTATCTTCTGATCGAAATCATCACCGCCAAGGTGCGTGTCACCGTTGGTCGCTTTGACTTCGAATACTCCTTCTCCGATTTCCAAAATTGAAATGTCGAACGTGCCGCCGCCGAGATCGAATACCGCGATCGTCTGGTCCGTTTTTTTGTCCAGACCGTAAGCGAGAGACGCGGCAGTCGGCTCGTTGATTATTCTCATTACATTGAGACCGGCGATTTTGCCCGCATCCTTCGTCGCTTGTCTCTGGCTGTCGTTGAAATAGGCCGGCACGGTTATGATCGCATCCGTCACTTTTTCTCCCAGATAGGATTCGGCGGCGTTCTTGAGATACTGCAGCGTCATCGCCGAAATCTCCGGTGGCGAGTAATCCTTTCCCTGCATCTTCACGCGCACGTCACCGTTCGAACCCTGGCTCACCTTGAACGGAACAGTTGTTATCTCCTGAGAACATTCATTGAAATTTCTGCCCATAAACCGCTTGATAGACGAAATCGTATTCTCAGGGTTGGTTATCGCCTGGCGTTTGGCCAGCTGCCCGACCAGTTTCTCATTTTCCTTGGTGAAGGCAACGATGGACGGCGTGGTCCTTCCGCCGTCGGGATTGGGGATTACCTTGGGTTCGCCCCCTTCTATCAGCGCTACACAAGAATTTGTAGTTCCGAGATCAATTCCTATTATTTTACCCATTTTTCTCTTCCTTTCTTATTGAAAACACTATTGCCGGAAAATGCTTAATCAATTCGCGTGCCATGAAAGATTCAGTATGTAATATCTTGTATTATAATCATTTATGAAGGTATAGCGGATCCAGGATCGATTAGGATCTAAGGAAGCACTGTCATAATGGCAGTATTTATTCTTCTTTGTCAGTAGATGAAGGCAGTTGTGAGCCGTTTTCACTATCCCCGAAAAGACTGAGAAGAAGCTGCAGGCCCACCCTGAAATCGGCGTCCGCCCTGCCTTCCGGCGATCCTTCGATCGAGAATCGCGTACGCTTCCCGGTGTTATCAATCTTAATACGGCTCCATTTTTCGTCGCCGAGAAGAATTCCACTTTTGATGCAAGCCTGGAAAAAGAGGGCCCACAAGGAAATATCTCCGCTGGATGGATCCTTTCCGGCTTCAATAATAGGCAGGACCATGCCGTGCTCGCGTGTTATTTCGTTGATTTTCTTTATGAAAAGTCCGTCATCCATGATTTCTCCTTATGTTTACCTTCGCTGCCGGAGCGAGGGAACTGCTGCAGGCGGGCATAGATTAATCATAAACCGCAAATCGAATCAACATATAAAAAGATTGACAGCGCGCGGCGCTTCAGGGTAGCTTTGGTTATAAGCCTCTGTAAGATAGTTTTGCCCCTTTGACTTACTCGACTTTTTGGAACGCAGTATTACTACTTCCAAAAAGATACCCCTGACACCGCTTACAGAGGCTTTTTCAGTTCCCTTGCGATTCGATCTTTTTTTGGATTTCGCGCATGATCCCGCGGAGTTTTCTTTTTGTATTCATAGACGGATCTTCAATTACGCGCTCCAGCATGCCTTCCAGGATCCTTCCCACCAGGGGCCCTTCGCCGACGCCCAGCTCGGCGATCACATCGGCGCCTCCGGCGGCCAGATCTTTTATGGTTACGGCGCTTTGCTTCTTTAGTTCCATGTCGACCCGGGCTTTCAATTCATCGAGAAAACCGAGCCTGTCTTCAAGATCCCGGGATTTGCAGTCGGCCGATCTAAGAGCAAACAGGTTATCCAGATTTTTCCGGCCGACTTTTTTTATGAAACGTCTTACGGCGCTGTCTTTCCACTCGGGCGTATAATCGAACATGTGATGTTTGATCATGCTCTCTACGTTCTCCGCCATCGATTTCGAGCAGCGCATACGCTCCATAACCCCGCGGGCCAGGCGCACGCTTTCCTGCTCGTGTTCATAGAAAACGATTCTTGCCGCGCCGGTTTTTTTGTCCGAAACGGTTTTTTTCTTGTCCACCTTGCCCAGATCGTGCATCAGCGCGGCCCAGCGAACGGCCTGATTGCCCCTGGGTGCGCTGTCGCATGATTTAACGCTGTGCATGAAGACATCGTCGGGATGAAACTCGTTCTGTTCTACCCCCCATGTCCTTTCGATCTCCGGGAGAACAACATCGAGCGCACCGATCTCATGCAAAAGCACAAATCCCCGGCTCGGCCGGTCGCACTGTTCAAGCAGCTTGCCCATCTCCTCGCCTACCCTGTCCATGCTCAACGTGCTCAACAGCGAAACGCTGCTTTTCATCGCCTCCTTCGTGTTTTTTTCTATCGCCAGTCCCAGTCGCGCCGCGAACCTGACCCCCCTCAGGATTCTCAAGGGATCCTCGTCGAAGGCCCGTGAAAAAACCATTCTCAGTATCTTTTTCTTGAGATCTTCTCTTCCCCCCGAAGGATCTATTATCCGGTCGTTTTTCAAGTTCCGCGCCATCGCATTGATGGTGAAGTCGCGGCGCAGGAGATCCTCTTCGATCGTCATCTTCCAATCGCTCTCAACATCGAATTCCCGGTGCCCGGTCCCGGTTGATTTTTCTCTTCTCGGAAAAGCAATATCGATTATGTCGTCGCTTCCCGCGGGAACCAGCTTGTAAACTCCGAAAGATTTCCCAACCATCCGGCATATGCCGTGCCTCGTGAGGATTCTCTCGAAATCTTCCGGCGCTATTCCTCTGACGACGTAATCGGCATCGACCGGGCCCTCCATACCCAGGATTTCATCGCGTACCGTACCGCCGACGATGAAAAGCTCTCCCTTCTCGAGAAGGTCTTTTTGCCAGCGTGCTTGTTTCATAGTTATTAAAATATTTATTTTCCGAGTTTTGCCGGGTGTTTCAACCACAACACGAAACCGATGACCGATGTCATGTAGGTCCCGATAAGGAGATAGGCGATCGAAAAACCGACCGCCTGGGCCTGAGCACCGGCGCGCGCCGCCTCGGGATAAATCTGCATAAAGAAAAATATTATCAGCGCGTCCCGAGTACCTATACCGGAAATCGATACCGGCAGCAGCTCGACCAGGGTAACCAGAGGCATTATTACGAACAGGTAATCGAGCGGGACCTGCGTCCTCATTATATAAGCGGTGTAACATGCCAGGCCGAATACTCCGCACCAGTATATCAGCGTTAGTATAAACGCGTAGCCCGTCGAACGCCACATACGCCCATAGATGGTCAGAAGATCATAAAAACTGTTGAAGTTTACGGACATCTGCTCCTTGTATTTCTTCGGAAAGAGCAGGTTGAAGATGGGTTTCAAAATCTTTTTCATGATATCGCGCCTGAGCATCGCGTATACGAGCATGAAGATGACTGCGATCGATACCGCCAGTATCCACATCGAAGGAATCTCGATCGGGCGGTTGAACCACCTGTCTGATGCGAACAGAAGCAGGGGTATGGCGGTTGCGGCGAATAGAAGAACGACCAGAAGGTCGAGCAGACGGTCTATGAAAACGGTGATGAAACTTTCGACAAAACTTCTGCCGGTGTCCCTGCTTACATAAAAAGCCCTGAGGGCATCCCCGATCTTGCCCGGTGTTACTGCGGCGGCAAAGAAGCCTATGGTCCAAACCACCATGCTGCGCCCGATCGGATACTCGATATCCACCATCCGCATCAGGTACTGCCATCGGTATCCCCTTATTACAATAATGAAAAGGATGAAAACCGGCAGAAGAAAACTGCGCTTCCAGTCGGCGGCTTTGAAGGTACCGGCGATGTTGTCCCAACCGACTGTTTTTATGATGAAAACGAATATTGCGAGTCCGATGAACGGAAGCAGAAACGACAGGATTTTTCGAGCGCTCATATGACCTTGCCTGGTTGGATCTCCGGAGCGGCGACGCCCTCTTCCGGCTGCGGGCGATGCACTCATCCGGCCGCGCGGCACCCCAAGCAGCCTCGGGATACGAGACCCCGCGGGTGACGGAGCATGGTAAGTTAGCATAAATTATGCGCGTACATAAAGTAATTTCACATGCACGCTCGGAAACGCATGATAAAAACGCTTGCAAAAGCGGTTTATCTATCATATTATAATACTTTTATGTCTTTTCTATCATAAAA
Source organism: uncultured bacterium (assembly GCA_964654695.1). Lineage (GTDB taxonomy): Bacteria > Krumholzibacteriota > Krumholzibacteriia > WVZY01 > WVZY01 > CAZZKJ01. The sequence goes on from CAZZKJ010000053.1 coordinate 9,099, forward strand.
GTTATAAACACAAACTCAGCGGTGCGGAGGTTGGTATAAATGATAAGGGCGCATGGGGGAAAGTTGGTAGACAGGCTTGCCGGCAAAGAAGTTAAGAAGAGCTTGATGGATAGAGCGGCGGATCTTCCCGCCCTGGTTTTGAACCGCCGTGAGATGTCCGACCTGGTTCTGATCGCGAACGGCGCGATGAGCCCCCTCGAAGGCTTCATGACCCGGGGCGAGTATGAAAGCGTTATCGACAGCATGCGGCTGCCGCTGGGACTTCCATGGAGCCTGCCGGTAACGCTGTCTGTTAAGAACGGATCTCCATCCCTGCCGAAGCCGCCGTTCGAAGCCGCTCTCACCGACGAAAAAGGCGCGGCGCTGGGTCTTATGGAGATCGAGGAAATTTATCCCGTAGACAAATCCCGCGAAGCCGAAAAAGTCCTCCTTACCACCGACGACGCGCACCCCGGCGTTCAATATCTAAAAACCACCGGCGGCGAATACGCCGGCGGCAAGGTCACTCTTTTCGAGCACTATATAGACGATCGTTTTTCGCGGTTTTATCTCGATCCCAAAGAGACCAGGATACTTTTTAAGACCAAGGGCTGGGACAGCGTGGTGGCCTTTCAGACACGCAACCCCATTCACAGGGCCCATGAATATTTATTGAAATGCGCGCTCGAGATGGTCGACGGCCTGCTCATTCATCCGATAATGGGCGAGACCAAGTCCGACGATATACCGGCAGACGTACGCATGGAATGCTACGAGGCCATCATGGCCCACTACTTCCCGCACGACCGCGTCGCCCTGTCGATCTTCCCCGCGGCCATGCGCTATGCCGGTCCCAGGGAGGCTATTTTCCACGCGATACTGCGCAAGAACTTCGGATGCACGCATTTCATAGTCGGGCGCGATCATGCTGGCGTGGGTTCGTATTACGGTACTTATGATGCGCAGAAGATCTTTTCCCAATTCGAGCCGGGCGAACTCGAAATCACGCCGATGATGTTCGAGCATTCTTTTTTCTGTAAGAAATGTGCCGGCATGGGATCGGTAAAGACATGCCCGCACGGCAAGGAAGACAAGGTTTTCTTGAGCGGAACCAAAGTGAGGGAGATGCTCGGCGCCGGAGAGAAACTGCCGTCCGAGTTCACCCGCGCCGAAGTCGCTTCAAAATTAGAGGAGTTTTATTCTACCCTGCAGAAGAAGTAGCCGGTTAATCCTGCTTTAACCTCTTAAGGATGATTAAAATGGCAAATAAACTGGCCGTGATCGGCCTCGATTGCTTTACCCCCCAGTTCTTGTACGGTCCATGGCTCGACGAAATGCCGAATCTCAAGAGGCTCGTGGGCGATTCCATTCACGGCAACCTCGTGTCCACGGTTCCGCCCATCACCGTTCCCGCGTGGACGGCGATGATGACGTCGAAGGATCCGGGCATGCTCGGCTTCTACGGATTTCGCAACCGCAAGAGCCACGACTACGAGGAACTCTATTTTGCGAACTCCAACGCCGTAAAAGACAAGACCGTCTGGAACTACCTGTCGAGAAACCGCCTGCGTTCGATCATTCTCGGTGTTCCCCAGACCTATCCGCCAAAACCGCTGAACGGCATAATGGTGTCGAGTTTTCTCACACCCAATAAGGACGTTATATACACGCATCCCGCGGACGTGGCCGCCGAGATCGACCGCGTCGCCGACGGCGATTACATGATTGACGTCGAAAATTTCCGCACCGATGCCAAAAAGGAACTCCTGGAACAGATTTATCTCATGACCGAAAGACGTTTCAAGGTCTATAGGCATCTGGTCACGAAGAAAGACTGGGATTTCGCCATGATGGTGGAAATGGGGCCAGACCGTATCCACCACGCGTTCTGGCGCTACTGCGATCCCACGCATCGTCTCTACGAAAAAGACAACGAATTCGAAAACGTGATTCACGATTACTATCTCTACATAGACAAGGAGATCGGAAGAACCCTCGATACGCTTCCCGCCGGCACGAGCGTGATCGTCGTTTCCGATCACGGGGCCAAGCCCATGCACGGCGGGATTTGCATAAACGAGTTCTTCATAAAGGAAGGACTGCTCAAATTAAAAGAATATCCGTCGTCGCCGGCGCGCCTGAAGCCTGCGATGATCGACTGGAAGGGCACGCGCGTATGGGGGGAGGGCGGCTATTATTCGAGGATATTCTGCAACGTCGAAGGACGAGAACCCGAGGGTATCATCCCGGCCGCAGATTTTCAGTCGTTCTTAGACGAACTCACCGCGAAGCTCGAATCCATAACCGATGAGAACGGCAACAACATCGGCACCAAGGTGTTCAAGCCGAAGGAAGTATACAAACAGGTAAACAACATCGCCCCCGACCTGATCGTCTATCTGGGCGATCTCGACTGGCGGAGCGCCGGCAGCGTCGGCATGAACACGCTTCATATTTTCGAAAACGATACCGGCCCCGATGACGCCAACCACGCCCAGGAGGGCATCTTCCTGTGGCACGGAAGGGGCAGGGAGGCCGCGCCGCAGAGCGGCAAGATACGCAAAGTGCCCATATACGACGTGGCCCCGTCGATCCTGGATTATTTCTCCATCGATGTGCCGGGCGACATGATAGGCAGCGTAATATAAATAACGTTTGATCGATATCTTATCTATAAAATAAGGAGGATAAAATGAAAGGCTTTACCTTGTGGTTCACCGGGCTTCCCTGCTCGGGCAAATCTACGCTCGCGGAAAAGGTCCAGGGCATACTTCTCGAAAGAGGACTCAACGTCGAGCTTCTCGACGGCGACGAGGTCAGGCTCAACCTGTGCAAGGGGCTGGGTTTTTCGAAAGAAGGCAGGGACACAAACATCAGGCGTATCGGTTACGTGTGCAAGCTCCTCAGCCGCAGCGGGGCCGTAGCCATCGCCGCCGCGATTTCGCCTTATAAAAATATACGCGACGAAGTCCGCTCGACGATCGAGAATTTCGTCGAAGTCTATGTCAAAGCGCCCATCGAAGTTCTTACCGAGCGCGACGTCAAGGGCATGTATAAAAAAGCGCTGGCAGGCGAGATAAAGAACTTCACCGGTGTCGATGATCCCTACGAAGCTCCTGAAAACCCGGAGATACTCATCGAGTCCGACAAGGAAGAAATCGACGCCAGCGTCAACAAGATAATTCGCACGCTCGAACTGATGGGCCTTATCCCCGGCGCCGGCGCCGAAAACGATTATTCGGATGAAGAGGAAGCCAAGATCAAAGCCAGATTAAAAGACCTGGGATATATATAGTCCGTCCCGCCGACGGGCGGCCGCGCGCGGCGCACTTGAAAGAAAAAAATATGGCACTCAATTTTTTCAAACGCAAACCTAAGAAGACATGCGTAATCGGCCTCGACGGCGTTCCGTGCACTCTACTCAAAAGCATGATGGAACTGGGCGTGATGCCGCGGACACGCGAGATCGTATCAATGGGGCGCATCGAGCCCATGACCGTGACGCTGCCCGAGATCTCGTCGGTGAGCTGGTCGACTTTTATGACCGGAAGGAGTCCCGGCGAACACGGCATATTCGGCTTCACGGATATAAAGGAAGGCACCTACTCGCTCCGCTTCCCTTCTTTCTCCGATCTCAAGACACCGACCATATGGGACACGCTCGGTAAAAACTCGATGAAGAGCGTCGTCATCAACCAGCCGTCCACGTACCCGGCCCGGCGTATCCCCGGTGTTATCATTTCGGGATTCGTTGCGATCGATCTCGGGCGTTCGGTGTCGCCGCCGATGCACCTGCCTTTTTTGAACGATGCCGGTTATGAAATAGACATCGACACGCAAAAATGCGCCGATGACCCGCCGAAGCTCTTCAACGATCTCGCAGATCTACTGGACAAACGCGAGACCGCGATGAATTACCTGTGGGACAAGGAATCGTGGAACCTGATGGAAGTTGTCGTGACCGGCACCGACAGGCTGCATCACTTCATGTTCGATGCGTACGAAGACGAGAGCCATCCCCATCACCACGATTTTCTCGGTTACTACGGCCGTGTGGATTCGTTCATCGGACGCGTATTCGACAAATATAAAACCGATTGTCCCGACGGAAGCGGTTTTTTCATCCTGTCCGACCACGGTTTCTGCCAAACCAAAAAGGAAGTCTATATAAACTCGGTGCTGAGAAAAGAAGGCTTCCTTAAAGTCGGGCCGGACGATAAGAACCTCGAAGCGGTCGATGGGGCCACCAGGGCTTTCTCCCTCGATCCCGCGCGAATATACCTCAACCGCAAGGGCCGTTTCCACAGCGGCGGGGTCGAAGCCGCCGACGCGCGCGCAATCATAAAAGACATGGCCGCCGTCTTTAGCGAACTCACGATCGACGGCGAAAAAATCATCAAGTATACGTTCACCGGCGAGGAAACATACAAAGGACCGTTCTCCTCCCAGGGGCCCGATCTGCTCCTGGTTCCCCATGACGGATTCGATCTCAAGGGCAAGGTCGGCTCCCACGAATATTCGGGCGATCGCAAACTCCAGGGTATGCACACGTGGGAAAACGCTTTCTTCTTCTCCCTCGATCCGTCGCTTCTCGAAGACGCCAACGAGCTGAACATCGTCGATGTTGCATCAAAAATAACCGGGAGTCTCGGTGTTGAAATCTAGCGCGGTCAATTTCGGAAATGCCAAACCCCGGACGGCGCCGGCGGCCGCCCTCGTGTTTGCCTTCACCTTTGCGCTCGTTTCCACGGCGACAGCAGTTCATGCCTACATCGGTCCCGGCGCGGGATTCGCGCTCGTCAGCTCGTTTCTCACGTTTCTGGTCGCGTTTTTCGCCGCGTCTTTCGCAATACTCACTTTTCCCATCCGTTTCATAATAAGGAAAATCCGTCACAAGAGCCTCGAATCCAGGCCGCGCGTCAAAAAAGTGATAGTGCTCGGTCTCGACGGGCTAGATCCCGGTATATGCGACCGCCTGATGGCCGCGGGTGAGATGCCCACATTTGCCAAGCTCGCCCGCGACGGCGCGTTCAAACGCCTCGGGACGAGCGTGCCCGCGATGTCGCCGGTGGCCTGGTCGTCGTTCAGCACCGGGGCCGACGCTTCCCGGCATGCCATATTCGATTTTCTCTCCCGCGACCGCTCGACTTATGCGCCGGTGCTGTCATCGAGCCTCGTCACCGGGCCTAAAAGATTTCTGAAGATATTCGGGTTCAGGATCCCACTTGAAAAAGGCAGCGTGCGTCTGCTTCGAAAGAGCCGGAGCTTCTGGAGCATACTCAGCGACTACGGGATCTTCTGCAGCGTGCTCAGGGTGCCCATAACTTTTCCGCCCGAAAAGATAAACGGGGTGATGCTCTCGGGTATGTGCGTTCCCGATCTCCGCGGCACCATGGGGTCGTTCACTTATTTCACCGAGCGCGACCCCGACGAACGGATCGGCGGCTTGATCATAAAGCTCTCGAGCTTAAACGGCGCCCTCCTGGGCGCACTTCCCGGCCCCGCCTCCCCGGGATCGGACAAGGCGATCGAACTCCCCCTAGAAATAAGGATCGACAATAATAAACGCGGCGCGACGATAAAGATATCCGGTGACGAATTCTTCCTCCGCGAGCGCGAGTTCTCCGGTTGGAAGAGGCTCACGTTCAAGGCCGGGCCGGGTGTAAAAATGAACGGCATCGCGCGTTTCTATATAACGAAACTGAACGACGGCTTCGGTCTTTACGTGTCACCCATACATATCGATCCCGAAAAACCCGCCATGCCGGTGGCATACCCGTCTTTCTATTCGATGTATCTGGCCAAGAACCAGGGCCCCTTCGGCACCCTCGGTCTTGCCGAGGACACGTGGGCGCTCAACGAGCGCGTGCTCGACGAGGAAGGTTTCATCGAGCAGGCGTACCTGTTCCACCGCGAACGCGAAACCATGTTTCTGGGTTCTTTGGAAAAACTCAAGAAAGGCCTCGCCGTATGCGTGTTCGATCTCAGCGACCGGCTCCAGCACATGTTCTTCCGCTATCTCGTCGACGACCACAGCGCCAACAGGGACAAGGATACGGTAAAACACAAGGACGCCCTCTACGAGATGTACCGCGAGATGGACCGGCTGCTCGCGAAGACGCTCCGCCACGTGGACAAGGATACAGCGCTCATCGTAATGTCGGACCACGGTTTCAAAGCGTTCAAAAAAGGCGTCGATCTCAACGCCTGGCTCGTCCAAAACGGATACATGACGCTCAAGGAAGGCGCGGAGGATACCGAGTATCTGCAGAACGTCGACTGGGCGAAGACAAAGGCCTACGCCATCGGTCTCGGCGGGATATTCATAAATCTCGAGGGACGCGAGGGACGCGGGATCGTAAAATCCGATGAAGCCGCCGCCCTCAAGGACGAGATAAAGGACAAACTCGTCGCGCTCACGGACGAAAAAACCGGCGAGAAAATGGTCAACCGCGTGTTCGATATCGAAAAAGATTTTTCCGGGCCGTACCGCAAGGAAGGACCCGACCTCATCGTCGGTTTCGCCGAAGGCGTCCGCGTGTCGTGGGACTGCGCTCGCGGCAAGGTGACCGGCGCTATAATAGAGCACAACGAGAAGAGCTGGAGCGGCGATCACTGTATGGATCCCGATGTCGTTCCCGGCATCTTCTTTTCTAATATAAAGACCGATAACGACAACCCCGCCATAGTCGATATTGCGCCCACGGCACTCTCGCTCTTCGGAGTACAGCCGCCG
>CAZZKJ010000054.1:0-15206 GCA_964654695.1 uncultured bacterium
CCGACAGGATGCGAGCCTGCGACACCCGGCTCCGGAGGCCGGTGCTCTATCCATCTGAGCTACGGGCGCATCGTTTTTTTTGTTCCGTTTTTTCGGCCGGCACCGAGCATTTCAACAGCGAGAGCAATTCTCTTGGTGCTCCCTTCGCTTCCCCCCAGCATCCGGGCTAGTTCCACTTCTCTTATTTTACCCGAGGCCTCAAGCACTTCTACGGCCGTCCTGCCACCTTTAACAGACTTGGATACTATCAGGTGATGGTCGGCGGCCGCTGCAATCTGCGGCATATGCGTAATGCTTATAATTTGATAGTTCCTGCTCAGAGCCGCGAGCCTCCCGGCAATAGCGTCCCCCATATCTCCTCCGACCCCGGCATCTACTTCATCGAATATTATAACACTATCAACCTTGCCGCTGCTAACAACATCCTTCAATGCAAGCGCTATTCTTGAAGCTTCACCCGTGGATGCGGTTTCAGCAACGCTACCCTCTTTTTCCCCCTGGTTGGTCACAATGAAAAATTCTACGCGATCTATACCGTTATCGAACAGCTTAATAGTTGTGCCTTCTATTCTTAGCGGGCTGGAGTTGTCATCGATTCTACATATATCCGTTCTGAACGACACATCTCCCATCATCATTTTCTTTAAAGCTCCGCTGATTTTTTTATCGAGCTTTTTTGCGCATTCTTTACGGGCACCGCTCAACCGCAGGGCGGATACCTTAAGCCGTTCAATCGCCCTATCGAGGTCCTTCTGGAGTTCCCGCCGCCTTTCATCCTCGGAATCCAGGGTCTCCAATTCCTCCTGCCATTTATTCTGATCTTCAATGATCTCATCCAGACTTCGTCCGTATCTTCGTTCGAGTTTTTGAATAAGAGCAAGTTTCTCCTGTGCTCTTTCGTAGCTTTCCGGGTCGAATTCGAGCCTGTCCATGTATGAACGCAGATCTTCAGCTGTTTCCGATATCGAAATCCCGGCGGAGTGAAGGCGAGCGACGGATTCCGAGAATGATCCATCAATCTCGAGCAGTTTATCAATTACTTTTCCCGCCCTCGACAGCGCATCATATGCACTGCTCTCGCCGTCATAGATCAAAGCGTTGGCTTCATCGATGGCATCCGCAATCGCCCGGCAGTTAGCAAGCACTGCTGATTCTTTTTCAACGGATTCCTTGTCCCCTTTCTTCAGTCCGCTTTCGCTTATTTCTTCGATGCGGTGCTCGAGCAGCTCCTTCTTCTCTTTCACCATCTCCATCTTTGCGTTGAAAATTCTCAATTCCTCGAAAATCCCATTCATGCTTGATAAATGTTGCTTATAAATGAGAACCAATTTCCCCATGCATCCGAATTCATCGAGATAATTTATGTGATTTTCCGGTTCTTTCAACTGCATTTGTTCATTCTGGCCGTGCGGCTCTATGAGCCGTCCCGCGATGGCGGCCAGAACTTTTAGGGACGATGGACGGCCGTTTATAAAAGCCTGCGATCGGCCCGATTCGGTTATTTCTCTCTTAAGCACAATTTTATTTCCCAAACCGGTCTCCGCGCCCGGGCCGGCCGGCGATTGCATGTGAAATTCTGCTTCCACGGAAGCCTTGGATCGACCCTTTCTCAATAGTGCCGGGCCACCTTTGCCCCCCCTGAGCAGGTTGACCGCGCTGAGAATGAGCGATTTGCCGGCGCCTGTTGAACCGGTCAGCACGTTCAATCCCGTCGTAAAAGTCAGACTGACATTCTCGACTACGGCAAGGTTTTTGATGCTCAATGTTTTCAACATGATGATATTTTTTTCGGGCGGCAGGCGCCGCACGCTAAATCAACATGCGCGGATGCATGTCAAAGTTTATTACGCAAAAGGGCGAAATAATCGTAATCATCCAGCATTACCAGTCTTGTAACACGAGGGCATTTTCTGACCGACACGTATTGGCGCTGATTCAAATCCGAGCTCTGCTGACCGTCGAACGTTACCACGCAGGCGGCCTTGCTGGAAATAATCCTTACAGTAATTTCCTGGTCGGAATCGAGTACTATCGGCCGGATATTAAGCGAATGAGGACAAAGCGGTGTAAGCACCATGGCTTTTATTGTCGGCGTCATCAGGGGCCCGCCTTCCGACAGCGAGTATGCCGTGCTTCCGGTTGGAGTGGCCAGTATGATTCCATCGGCCGTATATTCGCGCAGAAGTTTACCGTCCACTTCCGATCTTATCGTCAGCATCCGTGAAAATCCTGCACCGTGAACCACTACATCATTTAGAGCGCTGAGACGTTCGATCTCTTTGCCGTTCTCGAAAATGGAGCCTTCTATACGCATGCGCTCCTGGATTTTGAACCGTCCGGCTTTTATCCTTTTGAAACCTTCGATCCCGACATCCTCCGCCAGAAAACCAAGATGGCCCAGGTTGATCCCGAATATCGGAGTTTCCATTTCTGAGAACATACGTGCTACTTTGAGGATCGTTCCATCCCCACCCAACGCGGCTATCATATCGCAATCCTCCGGAATACCGTAATGCCCCTTTATGCCGCAGGCATTTTCTATCTCGGGGTCCAAATAGATATCGAACCCCTCCGATTCAATGATCGGAATAAGTTCGCGTAGGAATATCACCGCGGCATCTTTTTTGAGATTTGCGACTATACCTATTTTTTTTATATGTATTCTCTTTGTCATTTTTTGAAAACTCTTAATCCGGACACCGGTCATACCAGTTTACCCGACTCGACCAGCTCCGCCGCTTTGACGGCTATCGCTGCGGCGCTCAAATCTATCTCCCGAAGTTGTTCGGAACGGGATCCGTGTTCTATAAATTTGTCGGGAATGCCGATAGATGTCATTCTTATATCGCTGTTTTCTTTCCTCAGCGCTTCACCCACCGCGCTTCCGAATCCGCCGGCAAGGGAGTTTTCCTCAATTGTTAGAAGCGGTAAACCTTCCTCGCAGATTTTCTTGATGAACTCCTCGTCGAGAGGTTTTATAAAACGAGCATTTACAACCCTTGCATTGATGCCGTATTTTTCCTCGAGAATACCGGCTGCTTCCATGGACAGCATTACTCCGCTGCCCGCACCGAGCAGAACCACATCGTTTCCATTTCTAATCGTCTCCGAGCGGCCTATTGGCAGCACCACAACATCGCCGTCCATTGCAGCCCCTATACCAGCACCTCTGGGGAAACGCAGGGCGATGGGCCCTTTATCATACTCCACGAGCGTTTTTATCATGTGGCGCATCTCGTTCTCATCTTTTGGGGACATTACCACCATGTTGGGAATCATGCGCAGGTAACTTAGATCGAACGCACCGTGATGTGTCGGCCCGTCTTCGCCGACCAACCCGCTGCGGTCGAGTACGAATTTGACGGGAAGATTCTGCAAGGCTACGTCGTGAATGATCTGGTCGAAGGATCTCTGTAAAAACGTCGAATAAATCACCACCACCGGTTTCATTCCTTCCGCGGCGAGGCCGGCAGCAAAAGTAACCGCGTGCTGTTCGGCTATTCCCACATCGATCAGCCGATCGGGAAAAGTATTCCTGAATTCCTTCAGTCCGGTATTGTCCGGCATTGCGGCTGTTATGGCCACCAGCTTTTCATCCTCACGGGCGCAGTCGAGCAGGGTTTTACCGAAAATCTCGGTGTAAGAAGGCACGCTGTTTTGAGTCTTCATGTCGCCGGGCACTTTTTCGAAACTACTTACCCCGTGGCAGCACAAAGCATCTTTCTCGGCAAAATCATACCCCTTGCCTTTTTGTGTCAAAGCATGAAGCAAAATGGGGCCCTTGATATTTTTCATGTCGCGAAGAGTTTGCACGAGGAATTCGACATTATGGCCGTCAACGGGGCCAAAGTACTTCAGTCCAAGCCCATCGAAGATTATACCCGGCACAATCAGGCCCTTGATGCTTTCTTTAATACGTTTTGCCAGCTTTCGGGTTTTGCCTCCGACTTTCGGAATCAGTCCGAGCAGCTCCCAAACGTCCGCCTCCATCCTGTTGTATATTTTCCCCGATGTAATCATGGTAAGGTACTTTGATAGCGCGCCGACGTTTTTTGAGATGGACATCTTGTTATCATTGAGAATAATCAGCAGGTCTTTTTTCATCATGCCGGCGTTGTTGATTGCTTCGAAAGAAATTCCGCCGGTGAGCGCACCGTCACCCACGACCGCGGCGATCTTGTAATCGTGTCCCGCCATGTCTCTTGCGCATGCCATTCCCAGGGCCGCGCTGATCGCCGTGCTGGCATGCCCGACTCCGAATGAGTCGTATTCGCTCTCGCCGCGTTTTGGGAAGCCGCTTATGCCCCCTTTTTGGCGGAGGGTTTTGAATTCACATCGTCTGCCCGTAAGAATCTTATGTCCGTACGCCTGGTGGCCCACGTCCCAAATGATTTTATCGCGGGGGGTATCGAAAACGTAATGCGCCGCCAAAGCGATTTCGACGGCCCCGAGGCTGGCCCCCAGGTGGCCGCCGTTTTTTGACACCACGTCAATTATTTCCTCACGTATTTCGGCAGCGATCTGCGGAAGTTTATCAACGGTAAATTTCTTGAGGTCCTGCGATGAATTAATCTCATCGATGAGTTTTGCCATAATACCTTCCTTGGGCAGTTGTCAATATACGAGAAAAGCAATCACAGCGCCCAAAGCCGCTCCGGTCAGCACGTCCGCGATGGAGTATGAAACGCCTTCCCTTGTATTGAAACCGGCGGAAGATTGCCTCTTGGACGGCATCGACGCATCTTTTTTCTTGCGTATTCTATCTACAAGCACGGTCAAAATCTCGGCTTGTCTGGAAGCCGCGTTCTTGACATTTATTATATCCAGCATTACCAACACACTCAGACAGAGCGACAGGGCAAACACCGTGGATTGAAACCCTTCTATGAGTCCGACCGAAAGCGTCAGGGCGGTCATTGCAGCGCTGTGCATGTTCGGGCTTCCATCGGTTTGCACGAATCTTTTATAGTTTAACCGCTTTTCGATCAATAGAAAAGTAAGTACTTTGATGAACTGCGCCAGTGCGCCGGCGCTCATTGCACTCAAAAAGGGTTTTGCTCTTATAACTTCAAACATGAACTTTAGTTCCGGGCTTCAATGATCTCTTTTCAGAATAAAGTCGAACAGCGAGAGAATAAGAGTTGCATCTCCAAGCGGCGATATCAGCGATGCGGCTTCGTTTATCAATGACGAAGCTCTTTCACGCGCTTTTTTTACGCCGACGGCGGCCGGATATGTCTGCTTGTTTTGCTTCGCGTCTTTTCCGGTGGTTTTGCCCAGCACACCCGTTTCCGTTATTTCGTCCAGGATGTCATCGACTATCTGGAAAGCGCTGCCTGCAAGAAGCCCGGCGCGTTTTACGGCCTTCTGCATAGACTCTCCGGCCCCGGCCACAGCGGCGCCACAGTGCATCGAGGCGGAAATCAAAACCGCCGTTTTCAGCTGATGAATCTTATCCACCTCTTCCAGACTGCTTTCGTGGTTCTCGCCTTCCAAATCAAGAACCTGACCGGCAATCATTCCGCCGGCCCCGGCCGCGGACGCAATAATACTTGCGATCTCGACTCCTCGTTCCGCTGGCAGCCGCCAACGCTCGGTTAAGGACGAAACTATATCGAAGCACATCGTCAACAACGCATCCCCGGCCAGCACCGCAACCGCCTCTCCGAATTTTTTATGGGCGCTAGGAATGCCCCTTCTCATGTCATCATCATCCATGCAAGGCAGGTCATCGTGAATCAGCGAGTACGTGTGCAGCGCTTCTAGCGCGCAGGCAACATCGATGCATGCTTCTCTGTCTTTTCCGCCGGCCAGGTCATGGCTCCACAGGCACAACAACGGCCGCATTCTCTTCGCCCTTCCCAGCAGAGAATAACTAATCGCCTCTTTCATGACGGCCGCCTCGTCTGAAACCGCGCCGCAGAGCGACTCGAGCCTGTCGTTTACCTTTTTCCTGTCCTCGGCGGAAGCTGCTTCGAATGCGCTTGAAACGGTTTTAGAATTCACCTGTGACATCCTCTTCCTTGGCACCGTTCAAGCCCGCCTTTGTTATTTTTTTTACCTTCGCTTCGGCATTGTCGAGCAGTTTCTTGCACTTTTTGCCTACGGCCAGTCCTTCTTCGAACTTGGCCAAGGATTCCTCCAGTGGAAATTCCCCTTTTTCGAGGTCGGCCACAATTTCTTCGAGCTTTTTCATCGATTCCTCGAAGCTGGCTTTCTTATCAGCCATTATCCTCCTCCTTGGCTTCGGCTTTTATTCGTCCGTCACGAAAAGTTATTCTCAACCGCCCCGCTTCCAGCGCGGCCCCGGCCGAAGACAGCACGTGGCCGGTTCCCGGATGGGTGCATAGGGAGAATCCCCTCTGCAGGACTCCCTTTGGCGACATGGATTTCATCGAGGCCGTCTTTTCTATGAGTTCGTTTCGTTTTGTTGAAATCAACGACAGCATGGTACTCAACAGTTTTTCAGCCGCAAAATCCAACCTCTGCATTTGCTTTTCTATCCGGCCGCGAATCTGTCCCATTGCATAGCTTTTCAGCAGTTCTCCCAATCTGGCGGAATGGAGATCCAGCTTGTTTCTGATAATATACACTATTTTATCGGATGCTTCGTTGATGCTTTTTAAAACTTCATCCCTTTGCGGCACGGCGATCTCCCCGGCCATCGTCGGAGTAGCCGCGCGCACGTCTGCCGTAAAGTCAATTATGGTAAAATCGGACTCATGGCCCACCGCGCTTATCACCGGCACCGGGCATGTGAAAACGGCCCTGGCGACATTTTCTTCGTTGAATGCCCATAGATCTTCGAGGCTTCCCCCGCCCCTGCCAACGATCACCACATCAATTCCAACGGCCGTGGCCATGGTATCCAGGGCTGCGGCTATTTCCCCGGATGCCTGTTCACCCTGCACCCTGACCGGCGCAAGAACGATTTCGGCGCACGGCCACCTCCTGCGAATGGTAGAGACTATATCTCTTACGGCCGCCCCCGTCGGCGAGGTAATAACACCTATCCTGAACGGGAACCTGGGAAGGGGCTGCTTATGCTTCGCATCGAACAGGCCTTCCGATTGTAGTTTTTCTTTTAGAGCGCGGAATGCCAGTTCGAGCCGGCCGGCTCCGGACTTCTCGATAACATTCGCGATGAGCTGAAACTGGCCGTAGGGTTCATATATCGCAAGCCTGCCTGCGGCGATCACCTGCATCCCGTCTTCCGGATCGAACCCGAGTTTTCGCGCGTCCGAGCGGAAGCATACGGTTCTCAATTGCGCTGCCGCGTCTTTGAGGGTCATGTATAAATGCCCCGACGAATGCTTCTTGAAGTTTGATACCTCTCCTATAACGGCCACACCGCCGAAGCTTTCCTCGATCAGTTGATTTGCCTTGGAGTTGATTTGGGAAACAGTAAGGATTCCCCTGTCAGCAGGCGACATTTTTTGCATCTGCCTGTAGTTCGAATGCCTTGAGAGTGTTGACCATCAACATTGCGACAGTCATCGGGCCGACACCGCCGGGAACGGAGGTGATAAATGACGCCTTCTCGCTGACATGTTCGAAATCCACATCACCCGCCAGGCGGTAGCCCTTCTTGCTCGTTTTATCTTCGATCCGGTTTATTCCCACGTCAATCACCACCGCACCCTGTTTGACCATGTCCGCTGTTACGAACATGGGTTTTCCTATTGCTGCAATAATTATATCCGCTTTTCGTGAAAATTCGGAGATATTCGGCGTACGGCTGTGACATACGGTCACCGTCGCGTTGCCGCCCGCGCGCTTTGCCGAGAGGAGCATGGCCATGGGTTTGCCGACGATCACGCTTCGCCCGATGACCACGGCGCTCTTGCCGGCGGGATCAATCCGGCTTCGAAGCAGCATTTCCATTATGCCCGCGGGCGTGCAGGAAACGAATCTGGGATTGCCCGAAGCCAGCAGCCCGAGGTTTTCGGGATGGAACCCGTCGACATCCTTTATCGGATCTATCGAGAATATGGCTTCCTCTTCATCCAGGTGCATGGGGAGCGGCAGCTGCAGCAGTATGCCGTTGGTTTTTAAATCAGTGTTGAAACCACCGAGAAGTTCCAGAAGGCGCTCTCGGGTCACGTCCTGCGGAAGATGCACGTAGTTCGATTTTATGCCGCATTCCCCGCACGACCTGATCTTGCTGCGGACATATACGGCGGACGCAGGATCTTCGCCGACCTGCACCAGTGCCAGGGATGGGGGTGAAGGAGCACGCAGCAGATCCACTTTTTGACGTACTTCCTCTTTGACTTCAGCGCTCAGTTTCTTGCCGTCGATCAGTTCCACTTAATCCTCGATTTTCAATTGGATATGTTCCAATTTTACTGTTTTCGCGCTCTTCTCGTCAATCTCCCCGATTATGATGTCTGCGCGGACATCTCCGGCGGCGGTATCGAACCTTACCGGGCGCATGGTAAGAAATCTTTGCAGAACGGCCTTTTTTTCAACACCGAGAACTGAATCATAAGAGCCGGTCATTCCGATATCGGTTACATAGCCGGTTCCTCCCGGCAGAATTCTCTGATCGCTGGTGGGCACGTGCGTATGTGTTCCCACTACAAGAGACACGCGGCCGTCCAAATGCCATCCCATGGCTATTTTTTCGCTGGTGGCTTCGCCGTGGAAATCAACGATTATGATTTTGCATTTTCTTTCGAGATCGGCGATCAGTTTGCCGGCAGCGCTGAACGGGCAATCGATTGGGGGCATAAAGACCCTGCCTTGAAGGTTCAATACTCCCACCGGTCCGAAATCGGTTTCCGCAAACCCGTATCCCCTTCCGGGGGGAAAACCCGGAAAATTAGCCGGCCTGACAATAAAGCCGGCGCTGTCCAGGATTTCCAAACCCTCTTTCTTGTCCCAGATGTGGTTGCCTGAAGTCATAAAATCTATCCCGGCGGCTTTAAGCTCCTTAATGGTTTTTTCGTTAACGCCGAACCCGCCTGCGGCATTTTCAACGTTCGCGAAGACCAGGTGGATTTTATATTCTTCTCTCAGCCGGGGCACGAGGGCGGCCGCCGCCCTTCGCCCGGGCTTGCCTACGATGTCGCCGAAAAATGCGATTTTCAAAATAGCATTCCTTGTTTAGCGCTGCCGTTATTTTGCGTAGTCGACGGCGCGCGTTTCCCTAATGACCACAACTTTTATTTGTCCGGGGTATTCCAGTTCCTTTTCTACCTTCCGGGAGATTTCATAAGCCAGTTCCGCGGCCGCGGAATCATTGATCTTCTTATGACTCACCATGATCCTGATTTCCCTGCCGGCCTGGATAGCGTAGGATTTTGTGACCCCATCGAAACCATCGGCCACCTGCTCCAATTTCTCCAGGCGTTTGACGTAGGTTTCGAGGGTCTCCCGCCTCGCACCCGGCCGCGCCCCGCTGATGGCGTCTGCCGCCCCGATGATCGGAGTATACAACGATATGGCTTCCTCGTCTTCATGATGCCCCGCGATGGCATTGATTATAATGTCGCTTTCGCCGTAGCGGCGCGCGAAATCCGCACCGATTTCGGTATGCGTGCCGTCCATTTCGTGCGTCACCGCTTTGCCGATATCATGGAGAAGACCGGCTCTTTTCGCGATCTGAGGATCCAATTTGAGTTCGCCGGCAATCATGCCGCTTAGAAATGATACTTCGGTGGAATGCCTCAGGCAGTTCTGGCCGTAGCTGGAACGGTATCTCAGCCGGCCGAGAAGCTTGATGAGCTCGGGATTCATGGCATGGATGTTCAAGTCCATGCATGCCTGCTCGCCGATTTCGCGTATGCTTTCGTTGAGTTCGACCTGGGTCTTTTCGACGATTTCTTCGATTCTGCCGGGATGAATTCTGCCGTCGTGGACGAGCTTTTGCAGCGACAACCTCGCGACCTCCCTTCTGACGGGATCGAAGCTGGACAGTATTACCGCTTCGGGGGTGTCGTCTATTACTACGTCAACGCCTGTGGCGGTTTCAAAAGCCCTTATGTTCCTGCCCTCACGGCCGATAATTCTCCCCTTCATCTCATCCGACGGCAGATCGACAACTGATACGGTGGTCTCTACGCTGTGTTCGGCGGCATAACGTTGAATAGCCAGCGTGATAATTTTTTTGCTGTCTTTTTGTGCGCTCCTTTCGGCTTCTTCGCGCACTTCCTTTATCCTCTTCGAAGCTTCCATGCGGGCTTCGCTTTCGAGATTCATCATCAAAGTTTTTTTGGCTTCTTCCTGGCTCATACCGGCTATCTTCTCGAGCCGAGTATTCTGTTCGGATAAAAGCCGCTGCGTATCCTGAAGTTTTTCATCGAGTACCGTCTGTTTATGTTCGAGCGCTTTGGATTTCTCTTCGAGAATAGCTTCCTTTTTATCGAGCAAATCGAGCCTGCGGTTCAAATTGTTCTCTTTGCTCTTTATCTGTACTTCGGTTTCCTTGAGGGCTTCCCGGGTTTCCTTCGTTTCTTCTTCGAATTTTACCTTGAGCTTAAAATAGCTGTCTTTTATCTCTATTTCGGCATCCCTTCTCAAGTTCTCCGCGGTTTTTTGCGCGTCGGCTATAATGGATTGAGCGAGCTTTTTGGAATTCATCACGTTGCTAGATGTAATTCTTCTGCTCAGGAGCGAGCCTATGATGAATCCAATTATCGCCGTTCCAAGCCCTACTGCTATGTATATGAAATAGTCGTTCATTTTTCCCCCTTGCCATCTATAGTTTAAGCGGCATGCGCCGCGTGACCGAAAAGCGGTTGATTAACAGGATATTAGTATTATTGATATTTCTAATTGCTCTGGAGAGCGTTTGGAGCAGTTCGGGGGATAAGGGGATAAAAGAAAATCCCCCGCTCGATGCCGTGTGCTAAGGAACTTTTGAACCTGAATATCAAGTGGATACCCTCAAAACAAACTCAACCTTCCCGGCAAAACGGGCACGGCATCATAAGCTTCATTCGGGCTTCCCAAGTACCAGGTGTTGGCTCAAAAATCACCTTATCATCACTAGCATGGCAGGGAATTCTATTGCATTATATCAAACTTTCGGAATCAATCAAAGCTCATTTTTCCGGAAGTTTCCTGCTTCAGCTCGAAAAGGTCTGATCGAGCTTCTGAATCAACTCATCAGCTTTCTGCTCAACCAGAGAAAAGGTTTCTGTTGTTTCTTCCTTACCTTTGAACAATTCATCTGCTATATTCAAAGCCGCCAGGATGGCAAGCCTGTCGTGGGAAGGAACTGATGAATTCTTAGCAAGCTCCTTCATCTTGCCGTCGACGAACCTGGCCACTTTGATAATGTACTTTTCATCCGCGAAACCTTTTATTTTGTATTCCCGTCCAAATATTTCAACTGCGGTAATATTTGTTTCATCCATTTGGACCCCAATACCCTTTCTTGCCGAAGTTAAATGAAACCAACATGGTACTAAAGAAAACCGAGGCGCTCCACTCTACAACTGCAGTTCCCCGAACTTTTCCAGCACTCGATCTATTCTTTTACTGATTTCCTCCTTATCAACTGAACTGCCCGCGATTTTTCGCCCGGATTCTCTTAAAACCTTTAACTCATCGGCCAACTCGCGGTTCTGAACATTCAAATTATCAATCTTTTCTTGAAGTCCCTGGCTTTTTTCTAAAAGAGTGCGATATTTTGTCTGCAGGCCGCTTACTTTTTTAATGGCTTGCTCAACCTTCTCATCAAGTAAATGGAATTTTTTCAGGGTCTGCAATATCTTCAGCTCCTCTTCAAGATCGCAAAAGGACTCCAAGCTCGTTTCGAAGCTTGTTCAACATCTTCTCTATCATCTTATCAATCTCTGAATCGGTCAAGGTTTTCTCCCGGGAGCGAAAGTGAATTCTAATCCCGTATGCCGCCGCTCCCTCGGGAATCTTATCACCTTTATAAACATCGAACAATTTGAGCGATTCTATCAATCCCCCTCCGGTTTTGGCCAGGGATTTTTCGATATCCTCAAACCGAACCGGTGGTACCGCCAGCAGTGAAAGGTCTCTTTTTGACACGGGATATTCAGGCAGTTCTGCAAAACGGGGAGACGCGTTTCTTGCTTTATAAAATGCGGCAATATCGATATTGGCATACCAAACCGGCTGATCGAAATCATATGAGCTCATGGCCGCTCCCGGGATAATACCGCCTTCTATGACCGGGCTGTTCTGAAAAGAATAATCGAACACCCCCTTGATGCCATCGAAAGCATAACAAAAGCCGTGCCACAAGTCAATTCGGAAATACCTGCTCATAGCCTCTATAACGCTTTTAATATCATGTAGATATAGCGTTTTGTTAGAGCTTGACCAGAACTCATCATCTTTTGGTTTTGTCATTAAAAGGCAAAGTACGAGTTTTTCATCAGGAAGCCCTTTATCACCCGCCCGGCATAGAAAAATTTTGCCGGCCTGGCAGATTTTCAGCCGCTTTTGACCCTGATCCATGTTTCTGCGGACCACATCGATCATGCCGGGCAGCAGACTCGTTCGCATACACGAAAGTTCCGAATTCATCGGATTCTTAAGGCGCATGGGATTGGCCTTGGAATCGGAAGCGGGCCAGGAGAAAAGCGCAGATTCCTTGCCCGTCGTGAACGAAGTGGTCACTACTTCGCAAAAACCGGCTGCAGCCAGATAGTCGAGCAGGCTTTCGGTGAAGGCATCGAATTCATCAGGTGAAGCGTACGCGGTGCAGCGGTAATCCCAGCTTTCGCCTATGCGGTTGTAGCCGTATATTCTTGCCACTTCTTCTATTAAATCCGCTTCTTCGTGTATATCGGGACGGAATGACGGCACGGTTACTTCCAGGCCGCTATCCGATTTAGCATCGCATGCAAACTCCAAACGCTCGAGCGAATCCTTTATCGTTTCCATGGGCAGCTTCACACCCAGGAGACGTGATACTGATTTGCCGCGCAAAGCGAGTTTTTGCGTATTTAGAGGTTCGCCGTATTCGTCCACAACCGAAATACATTTTCCCCCCGCGGCTTCGATTATCATTTCGCATGCGCGTTCGGAAGCCAGGGCGCAAATCCGCCGGTCGGTTCCCCTTTCGAACCTGTAGGACGCTTCGGTGGCGAGGTTCAAATCCTTGCTCGTCTTTCTCACGATAACCGGATCGAAACAGGCGGATTCGAGAAAGATATCAGCAGTACCGTCGTCAACGGCCGTATCCATTCCTCCGATTATGCCAGCAAGGGCAATTGCGCCCCTGTCATCGGTTATCGCCAGATAATTGCCGGTCAATTCATAGGTCTCTCCGTTCAGCGCGAGCAGTTTTTGTCCCGGCCGCGCGCGTTCGACGCCTATAACCGAACCCCTCAATTTCTTCATATCGAACGCGTGCAGGGGCTGCCCGAGTTCCATCATGACGTAGTTGGTTATATCAACAATATTGTTCACGCTGTTCAGGCCGACCGATTCGATCGCGTCTTTTAGCCGGGATGGAGACGGCCCAACCTTTACGCCCTTGATAATTCTGCCGACGTACCTGGAACATTCTGCGGTGTCGCTGACTTTTACGGATATGCCCCCGGATTTTGCCGCGCCCGTCTTCCCTTTGGCCTCTGCGGCGGTCCCGGGCATTTTCAATCCGACCTTGTATATCGCCGCGATTTCCCTGGCCACGCCCGTATGCGACAGCAGATCGGGGCGGTTGGGAGTTACTTCTATTTCTATTATCGTATCCGACCGTGACAGAACTTCGGCAAACGGCGTCCCGGCCGGAGCATCGCTGGAGAGAACCATGATCCCGGATGATTCCCTGCCCAGACCGAGCTCGGTTTCCGAGCAGATCATTCCTTCGGAGACCATGCCGCGAATCTTGCTCTTTTTGATCTTCATTCCACCGGGCAAAACGGCTCCGATCAAAGCTACCGGAACTTTCTGGCCGGCGGCAATGTTGGCCGCCCCGCAGACTATTCCTTTTTCCATGCCGTCTCCCACGCGAACCCTGCACGCGCTCAGGTTATCGGCGTTCGGATGCTTGGCCACTTCAAGAACATCGCCGATTACTATCTTGTTCGATTGAAACCCGGCGCTTGTATACTTTTCGACATTGAGCCCGGTCATAGTCAGATCGTTGACGAGCGTTTTTACGTCGACTGGAATTTCCACGTATTTTTTGAGCCACGCGAGGCTAACCAGCATTTCAGCTCCCTTCCGGACATACCCTTCCGGCTAAAACTGGCTCAAGAACCTTATATCGTTATTGAGAAAAAAGCGTATATCGCGAACACCGTATTTAAGCATGGCAATGCGATCAACGCCCATTCCAAAAGCGAAGCCGCTGTATATTTCCGGGTCGTAACCGACCGCCCTCAGAACATTTGGATGCACCATGCCCGCCCCCATTATTTCCAGCCACCCTGCTCCCCGGCACACGGAACAACCCTTGCCTCCGCAGCCGAAGCACGACATATCCGCTTCGGCGCTCGGCTCGGTGAATGGAAAGAAATGCGGGCGGAATCTTACTTTGCTCTTGGCTCCGAAAAAATGCGTGACGAAAAGCTCCACGTCCTTTTTCAAATCGGCGAGGGAGACATCTTTGTCTACATAAAGACCTTCGACCTGATGGAACTCAGCCGCGTGCGACTGGTCGATGCTTTCATTCCTGTAAACCCGGCCCGGCACGATGATTTTTAGCGGCGGTTTATGCTTCTCCATATAGCGGATCTGGACAGGAGAAGTTTGAGTTCGAAGAAGAATCTCTTCGGTTATGTAAAACGTGTCCTGAAGGTCCCGGGACGGGTGGTTTTCCGGAAAGTTGAGGGCCTGGAAATTGTAGTACTCGAGTTCGACGTCGGGACCCGAGGCGAGGGAGTATCCGAGACCGAAAAATATTTTCTTCATCCTCCGCAGCACCTGCGACAGTATGTGCCTGTGACCGACTTCACCGTCGTGTGCCGGCAGCGTTGGATCATCCGCGGCCCGGTCGAACAGATCGGGTTGCATTCCGCCGCCGAAAGCCGTTTCCTTGAGCGCCAGCAATTCTTCGCATCGTGCCCGCAGTTTTTGAAGTGCCGCGCCGGCCCGCGGCTTTTCTTCTCCGGGAAGATCCTTTATGCTTCGAAGCAGCGCGGTTATCCGGCCTTTCCGGCCGAGATATTCTATCCGGATTGCATCGACCTCGTCTGCGCCGGCACACGCTTCGAGGTCGATTTTATACACTTCTAATACATTTTAGAGAGCCAGTTCCGCTCCCCCGCCAT
>CAZZKJ010000055.1:0-15186 GCA_964654695.1 uncultured bacterium
ACGCGAAGGCGGGCGGACCGTGGGCGCCGGTGTCGTAACCGAGGTTATAGAATGATAAATCAGCGCATCGGGATGCTTCCCGGATCGCTAATCCCGAAGTGCCGGTGTGCGGGAAGAGCGGCAAAAGTCCCTGTTGAGAAGAAATTGCGGAAGGTAAGCAATGAGAGACATCGTTATCCTGGCGTGCGCAAAATGCAAGCGCAGGAATTATACGACAACGAAAAACAAGAGAAAGCACCCGGACAGGATTGTGCAAAAAAAATTCTGCCCTTTTTGCAGCTCCCATACGGAGCATAAAGAAACGCGCTGAATCCGTGACTGCAGGCCTGTAGCTCAACTGGTAGAGCATCGGTCTCCAAAACCGGGGGTTGCGGGTTCAAGTCCTGCCAGGCCTGCCATCTCTGCACGAACGGGGGTTGATGCAGGGTGCCGGATGAAATGACATGATCGCCGGCGTGGATGTTTCCGGCTGCAGCGTTTTAATTCAGGAAAGAAACTGAATATGATCGAAAAATTTAAAAATTATCTGGCGGAAACCAAGATAGAACTCAAGAAGGTTACATGGCCTAAAGTCGAAGAGCTCAAAGATTCCACGCGCGTAGTCATAATCGCGACTCTTATATTAACCGCATTTATCGGATTTGTCGACGTGGTTCTGAACCGGATCGTTCACCTGGTGTTTAAATAAATTCCCGGTGGCTCATAAACAACTGAGCTATTCAGTATGAGATTTACCCCGTGAGGAAACATGGGAACGAAAAAAGAAAGCAAAGCAGCGAAAGAACAGCTGGAAGTTTCGGAAGAACCTGCCGAGGCTGTATCCGCCAACACGGTCGAAGAGCCTGAAAGCATTCCTGCTGCGGTGGATGCTGATATTCCGGTTGATGACGGTCCCAAGAAAAGATGGTATGTGATACATACCTATTCGGGCCACGAAAACAAAGTCAAAGAGAATATATTGAAAATGGTGAACGTGTCACAGATACAGAATCAATTCGGGCAGTTGGTGGTGCCGACTGAAGAAGTGGCGGAAATGAAAAAAGGGAAGAAGCTGATAACTACAAAAAAATTCTTTCCGAGCTATATTCTGATCGAAATGCATATGTCCGATGAATCCTGGCATCTGGTCAACAGCATCCCGGGTGTCACAAGTTTCGTTGGCAGCGGAGATAAGCCTCAGCCTCTAAGCAAACCCGAGGTAGAAAGAATCCTGGGAAGAATGGATAAGGATAAGCAAACGATTATTCCCGAGATTCCCTTCACCCTCGGAGAACACATTCGAATCAAGGACGGACCTTTCAGTGATTTCACCGGGGTTATCGATGAAATCAACGCGGAAAAAGGCAAACTCAAAGTATTAGTAAGTATCTTCGGGCGCGAAACGCCGGTTGAACTGAATTTTCTGCAGGTGGAAACGGTTTAACCGCCGTTTACTTGGGCTTATTGCGGAGAAACCGACGGCCGGGGCTTCTTATCTTCGAACGGGAGATTATGATGGCAAAACCAAAAAAAAGAATACTAACAACTATCAAACTGCAGATTCCCGGCGGCAACGCGACGCCGGCTCCTCCTGTGGGACCCGCATTGGGGCAGCACGGAGTCAACATAATGGAATTTTGCAATGCTTTTAACGAAACAACCAAAAAGCAGGCAGGAGTTATCATTCCCGTTTTATTGACGGTGTATGCCGATCGAAGTTTTTCCTTTATAACCAAGACTCCGCCGGCGGCCGTGCTTCTAAAAAAAGCGGCGGGATTGGCAAAGGCTTCGGGCGAGCCCAATAAAGTCAAGGTCGGCAAGGTAACGTTGGCACAGGTCAAGGAAATAGCGGAAACGAAAATGCCCGACCTCAATGCTTCATGCATCGAAACAGCCGTTTCCATTATTAAAGGAACAGCGAGAAGCATGGGCATTGTTGTCGAGGACTGAGTTTGGGACTAAAAGGTTCCAGCGCCCGCAAGGGCTTACATCAATCATTCGATAATATTAATGCGATATTGAGGTGCGTTCATGAAAAGAGGCAAGAAATACAAGGCAGCCGTGGAGAAATACGACAAGACCAGGCTTTACCCTCTTGAAGAAGCAGTCTCCATGATTAAGCAGATAAAAACAGCCCGGTTCGACGAAACCGTCGAACTGTCCGCCAACCTGGGTGTGGATCCCCGGCATGCCGACCAGCAGGTTCGGGGCACGGTAGTGCTTCCGCATGGAACCGGTAAAAAGCTGAGAGTTCTCGTGCTGGCGCGGGGCGAAAAAGAGAAGGAAGCTATGGATGCCGGCGCTGATTTTGTCGGAGCTGACGAATTTATTCCCAAGCTCAGGGAGGGTTGGCTGGGTACCGATGTCATAATCGCAACCCCCGATCTTATGGGCGAAGTCGGCAAACTCGGGAAGATTCTCGGCCCCAAGGGACTGATGCCTAATCCTAAGAGCGGAACCGTCACGTTCGATGTTGCCAAGGCGGTTAAAGATCTGCAGGCCGGCAAGATCGAGTACAGGGTTGATAAGGGCAGCAATCTGCATATTCCGGTGGGCAAAACCTCTTTCGAAGAAAGCAAGCTCCTGGAAAACATCAAAGTGCTTCTGTTGGAAATCTGGCGAGCTAAGCCGGCTGCCAGCAAGGGCAAATACATTAAAAGCGCAAGCCTGTCGCCTACGATGGGCCCATCGGTCAAGCTCGACGCGCAGCAAGCAATAAGCGAGCTGCGGTAAACAGGAGGTTAAGCAAGACATGGCCCGCCCGGAAAAAGAAGCTGCTGTCGAAACTCTCTCCGAGATTTTCCAGGAAGCCCGCTCGATCGTGCTGAATGATTTCACGGGCCTGAACGTCGAGAAACTCTCCGAGCTGAGGAAAAAATGCAGAGAAAACAATGTCGAGTATAGGGTAATAAAAAATACTCTCGCCAAAAGAGGCGCCGAAGGCGGCCCGGCGGCTGATCTTCAAAAATACATGGAAGGCCCGACGGCGCTCGCCGTCAGCCGGGACAGCGAAAACATCGCTGCCAAAATAATTGCCGAGTTCGCGAAAGAACACGAAGCGCCGCTGTTCAAAGCCGCCGTCGTAGAAGGCATACTGCTGGACAGCGAGAAAGTGATGGAGCTGGCGAAACTTCCCGCAAGGGATGAAATGCTGTCGATGCTGCTCGCAGGCATTCAATCGCCCGTTTCCGGTTTCGTATCTGTACTCAACGGAACTCTGCGCAAGCTTCTTTATGCTCTGAACGCGGTTATTGAGAAAGGGAACGCTTCTTCCAGCGGCGGAGAAGCGCCTGAATAAAACGTTTTGTTAACTGTCTAAAACAAGGAGTAAGCACGATGGCAACGGCAAAGAAAGCTGCTAAAAACAATGTTGAAACAGCGATGGATATCATCGAGAAACTTTCGTTACTGGAAATGTCGGATCTCGTTAAGAATCTTGAGGAAAAATTCGGAGTAACAGCCGCCGCCCCCGTGGCCGCAATGCCTGTTGGCGCAGCAGCCGCGGAAGGCCAGGCCGCCGAGGAAAAAACGGAGTTCGAAGTGGTTCTCAGCGCTATAGGCTCCGAAAAAATCAAGGTTATCAAAGTCGTAAGGGCCATTACGAGTCTTGGGCTGAAAGAAGCCAAGGAGCTCGTTGAAGGCGCTCCCAAAACTTTAAAAGAAGATGTTTCCAAGGATGAAGCGGAATCCATCAAAAAGCAAATCGAAGAAGTCGGCGGAAGCGTCAAACTCAAGTAGCAGTCCAAAGCGGATTGTATTCTTGAGTTCGAAAATTATTTCTAACCACCGAGGTTTATTATGAACGCAAAAACCGCCGGAAGCATCCTTGATTATCCCAGGGATAGGCATGGGAGGATATCTTTCTCCAAGATATCCGAAGTCATGGAGGTTCCAAACCTGCTAGCGGTTCAGCTGGAGAGCTTCGCCGCTTTTAGTCAATCCGACGCGTTGATGGATAAAAGAAAAAACCAGGGCTTGGAATCCGTATTCCGTTCCGTTTTTCCCATAGAGTCTCCAAAAGGGAAATATATATTGGAATACCACGGCTACACTATTGGTGAGTCCAAGTATACCGAAGCGGAATGCAAAGAAAGAGATTTGACTTATTCCGCTCCTCTTAAAGCGCGGCTTCGCCTGATCATCCACGAAGAAGATCCGGATACCAAGGAAAAAGCCATAAAAAATATCGTTCAGAATGATGTATTCCTCGGCGAAATCCCGCTGCTTACCGACAAAGGTACATTCATAATAAACGGCGCCGAACGCGTAATCGTCAGCCAGCTGCATCGTTCGCCGGGTGTGTTTTTCGGCGACGAGATCCACCCCAACGGCAAACGGCTTTTCAATGCCCGAATCATACCCTACAGAGGATCGTGGGTGGAATTTACAGTGGATATAAATGACATCATGTATGTCAATATTGACAGGCGCCGCAAACTTCCAGTTACTATTCTTCTCAAAGCCATGGGATTCGATAAGAACCTGGCGATCCTGCGCTTGTTTCATCAGGCGGAAAAAGTAAAACTCGGACCCAGGGTCTCAAAAAAAGATGCGGATATAATCGGCCGGGTTTCCATTCAAGACATGGTCGACAAAAAAACCGGGGAACTGGTTCTCCTGGCCGGAGAGATCATTATGGCGGGACACTTGGAAAAACTGCGAAGCTCCAAGCAGCTATCTTTGGCTTGCATAAAATACGGCGAAAACCAGAGTCCCGAAGAGGATGTGGTCCTCAAGACTCTTCAGAAAGACAGCTGTCCGGATCAGGAAACGGCATTGAAAAAGATATACAACCTCATGCGCCCGGGAGATCCGCCCAACCTGGAAACGGCCAAAGCGCTTCTTGCCAGAATGTTTTTTAATCCCAAGCGTTATGACCTGGCCGGTGTAGGACGTCACAAGATAAACCGCAGGCTGAAACTCGATGTGCCGGAAGACCAAACCACTCTGACCGAAAAAGATTTTATAGCGGTCATCGCGTGCCTTCTCGATATGAAAGAAACCGACGCCGAACCGGACGATATCGATCACCTGGGCAACAGGCGGGTGCGGTCGGTAGGCGAGCTGCTGGCAAACCAGTTTTCAATCGGCCTGGCTCGTATGGCGAGAATCGTAAGGGAGCGTATGGCTCTTCAGCAGGAGAGCGAGCAGATTACGCCGTATGATCTTATAAACGCCAGAACGGTATCCGCGGTTATACAATCCTTCTTTGGCAGCAGCCAGCTATCGCAGTTCATGGATCAGACGAATCCCATAGCTGAATTAACGCATAAGAGAAGATTGTCTGCGCTCGGCCCCGGCGGCCTTACGCGGGAAAGAGCCGGATTCGAAGTGCGCGATGTACATTACACTCATTATGGACGTATGTGCCCGATCGAGACTCCTGAAGGTCCAAACATCGGCCTGATCAGTTCTCTCAGCACCTATGCAAGAATTAACCAGTATGGCTTTCTGGAGACTCCATACAGAAAAGTAATACGAAGCGTGGCCACATCCGATATAGAATTTTTAAGCGCGGACGAAGAAGCGGAATGTATAATTGCCCAGGCCAACGCTCCGACCAATGAAAAAGGGAAATTTCAAAACGATACTGTTCTGGCCCGCCTGCGGGGAGATTTTCCCGTAGCTCCTCCCGAGCGTATTCAATACATGGATGTGTCCCCAAAACAGTTGGTAAGCGCCGCGGCCTCCCTGATTCCGTTCCTCGAACATGACGATGCTAACCGGGCCTTGATGGGGTGCAACATGCAGCGCCAGGCCGTACCGCTGCTTAAAGCCGAGGCCCCGCTCGTCGGCACAGGTATGGAAGCCAAGATTGCAAAAGATTCCGGGATACTAGTTGTTGCCAGACGTTCCGGGATCGTGGTCTCGGTTACCGGAGAAAGGATCGTTATCGAACCGGCGGCGAAAAGAGATACTCTGGAAGATTTTTCCAGCTATGAAGGCATGGATGAATACAAATTGATAAAGTTCAGACGCTCCAACCAGGATACATGCATTAACCAAAAACCGCTCGTAAGAGTTGGAGATAAGGTTAAGGCCGGTGATGTGCTTGCAGACGGTCCCGCGACGGAGGACGGCGAGCTCGCGTTGGGGATGAACGTTCTGGTCGCTTTCATGCCGTGGCTGGGATATAACTACGAAGATGCCATCCTGGTCAGCGAGGGTTTTCTTAAAAAAGATAAATACACAAGCGTACATATAGAAGAATTCGAATGCCAGGTCAGGGACACCAAGGCCGGCATCGAGGAGATAACGCGGGAAATTCCGAACGTGGGCGAAGACGCTCTGCGCAACCTCGACGAGGACGGCATTATCAGAATCGGAGCCAGAGTCAAGGCAGGCAACATCCTCGTTGGTAAGGTAACCCCCAAGGGTGAAACCGACCTCTCTCCCGAAGAAAGACTTCTCAGAGCCATATTCGGAGAAAAAGCCGGCGATGTCCGCGATGCTTCCCTGAAGGCTCCGCCGGGCATGGACGGAATAATTGTGGGGATAAAGGTGTTTTCCCGCAAGGAAAGAGATGAACGCTCGCGTTCGCAGGATAAGCAGAAAATAGCCAAGCTGCGCAAAAGTAAAGAACGTGAGATCGAACGCGTCAAAGAAATGAGGAAGGATAAGCTCAAGAAGCTCATGTTGGATCAGACCTGTGAAAAGCTTGTGAATGCTGAAACCGGCGAGCTTATTTCCAAGGCAGGCCGGAAAATATCCGAAAAATTCTTCGATACTCTCGATATCGATAATCTTCAATGGGGGCTTGCGATCATAAAGGATGCAAAGCTGGACAGGCAGGTGCAGATTGTTATGGATACCGCCGCCAAAGCCGTCGACAAGATCGAAGCCGCCCTCGAAAAAGAAATAGAAAGAGTGACAAGGGGAGACGAGCTGCCGCCTGGTGTTTCCAAGCTTGTTAAAGTGTACGTATTCAGAAAGAGAAAACTGGCCGTGGGAGATAAGATGGCCGGCCGGCACGGTAATAAAGGCGTGGTTGCAAGGATAGTCCCCGAAGAAGATATGCCGCATCTTCCGGACGGCACGCCTATAGAAATAGTTCTGAACCCGCTCGGTGTTCCGAGCCGAATGAATCTCGGACAGATACTTGAAACCCACCTGGGCTGGGCGGTAAAAAAGATGGGTTACAAAGGGAGCTGCCCCGTGTTCGACGGCGGGTCTATTGTCGAAATAAAGCAGGCCTTGAAGGAAGCCGAACTTCCCCAAAACGGCAAGTCAGTTCTGTATGACGGCAGAACCGGCGAGCCTTTCGACCAGGAAGTAACAGTCGGACAGATTTATATTATGAAACTCTCGCATCTTGTGGACGACAAGATCCACGCGCGATCGATTGGTCCATACTCCCTGGTATCTCAGCAGCCTTTGGGCGGCAAAGCCCAGTTTGGAGGCCAGCGTTTCGGCGAAATGGAAGTATGGGCCCTCGAAGGATACGGCGCCGCTTTTTGCCTGCAGGAACTGCTTACTGTAAAATCGGATGATATTTCGGGCCGCTCGAGAATTTACGAAGCCATCGTAAAAGGAGAAAATCCCCCGGAGCCCGGTATTCCAGAATCATTCAATGTTCTGATAAAAGAGCTGCAAAGTTTGGGGCTGGATGTGGAACTGGAGAGAGGATAGCCCAAATAACGGTCAATAACCGTTAGAGGAGGTCTCCATTGTATACAGGATTGTTTGAAAAAGACAGAAAAAAACCGACGGATTTCAGAGCAATAAAAATCCAACTCGCATCTCCCGAAAAAATTAGGGAATGGAGCTTCGGTGAAGTAGCCAAGCCGGAAACGATAAATTACAGATCTTTCAAGCCGGAAAAAGACGGACTGTTTTGCGAACGTATTTTTGGCCCTGTAAAGGATTGGGAGTGTAGCTGCGGTAAGTACAAGCGTATCAGGTACAAAGGCGTGGTTTGCGACCGCTGCGGAGTCGAGGTAACCAGATCCAATGTGCGCCGCGAAAGGTTGGGACACATCCAGCTCTCCGTTCCCGTTTCTCACATCTGGTTTTTCAAAGGCGTTCCCAGCCGAATAGGATATCTCCTCGATATGACGATCCGCGATCTCGAGCGGATTCTTTATTATGAGTCCATAGTCGTAATAGATCCAGGCGATTCGGAATTGGAGGAAAAGCAGCTCATTTCCGAAGAAGAGCACATGGATCTTGTCGAAAAAGGCGTAAAGTTCAATGCCGTGATGGGAGCCGAAGCCATACGGGAACTCCTCAAGAGAATCAGCCTGGATGATTTATCGGAAGAACTCAGAAGCAGGGCCAGGGTGGAGACGTCCCAGCAGCGCAAGAAAGACCTGTTGAAAAGGCTGAAGGTGGTTGAAGCTTTCAGAAACTCCAATAACAAGCCCGAGTGGATGATCCTGGAAACAATACCCGTGCTTCCTCCGGAACTTAGGCCCCTGGTTCCGCTCGAAGGCGGCCGTTTTGCTACGTCGGATTTGAACGATTTGTACCGGAGGGTGATAAACCGCAACAACAGGCTAAAGAAACTCATTGAAATAAAGGCCCCCGAGGTGATTCTCCGCAACGAAAAGCGAATGCTGCAGGAAGCGGTCGACGCTCTTTTCGATAACGGGAGGAGATCGCGTGCCGTCAGGGGACAGGGCAACCGTCCGTTGAAGAGTTTGAGCGATATGCTCAAAGGCAAACAGGGCCGGTTCCGTCAGAATCTTCTGGGGAAACGTGTAGATTATTCCGGAAGATCGGTAATCGTTGTGGGTCCCGAATTGAGAATTCACGAGTGTGGAATACCGAAATCCATGGCTCTTGAACTTTTCAAGCCTTTCATTATCAGAAAGCTCGAAGAAAAGAATTATGTTCAGACCGTAAAGAGCGCTAAAAAGCTGGTTGAGCAGGAAAGCCCTGAAGTTTGGGACATACTGGAAGAAATTATTCACGAACACCCCGTGCTGCTGAACCGCGCCCCGACCCTGCACAGGCTGGGCATTCAAGCGTTTCAACCGGTGCTCGTCGAAGGCAAGGCTATAAAAATACATCCGCTGGTTTGCGCGGCCTTCAATGCCGATTTCGACGGCGACCAGATGGCCGTGCATGTGCCGCTGTCCTACGAAGCCCAGCTGGAGGCCAGGACGCTCATGCTGGCTCCGCATAACATTCTATCGCCCGCAAGCGGCAAGCCGCTTGCAATTCCGTCGCAGGATATGGTCATCGGCATCTATTATATGACCATGGCCAGGAAGAACGCACGGGGCGAAGGCAAGGTGTTCTACGGTCCAGAAGAGGTTGTTGCCGCCTACGAGGCGGGACGGATCGAACTCCATGCTAAAATCAAGGTTCGTTGGGCCGGAAAGATTTTGCAAACAACAACCGGCAGAACGCTGTTCAATATGATCGTTCCGGAACCACTGTGGTTCATCAACGAAGTGCTGGACAAAAAAGCAGTTGAAAACCTGATCTTCAACGCGTTTCAAAAACTCGGTCTGAACAAAACAATCGAGTTCCTGGACAAGCTGAAACAAACTGGGTTTAGTTATGCGACAAAATGCGGGCTGACGATCGGCCATGATGACTTGATCGTGCCCTCCGAGAAGAAGGATCTGGTGGAGAATGCAAGCTCCGCCGTTCAAGCCATAGCACAGCAGTATGAAGAAGGTGTTATCACCGACGGAGAAAGATACAACAAGATCATCGATATTTGGACTAGAACAACCGCCAATGTCGGCGAAGTCATGTTCGAAAGGCTTCGCGAAGATCGCGACGGAACCAACCCCATCTTCATGATGGCGGATTCGGGGGCCAGGGGAAGCCGCGAACAGGTAAGGCAGCTCGCAGGCATGCGCGGGCTTATGGCGAAACCCCAGAAGAAGATTACCGGACAGATCGGCGAAATCATCGAGATGCCGATCGTGGCCAGCTTCCTCGAGGGTTTGACGGTTTTGCAGTACTTCATTTCGACACACGGTGCGCGTAAGGGCCTTGCGGACACGGCCCTGAAAACAGCCGATGCCGGATACTTGACTCGGAGATTGGTTGATGTCGCTCAGGACGTTATCGTTACAAAGGAAGATTGCGGAACGATCCTCGGTATCGATATAGGCGCGCTCAAAGAGGGCGAAGAAATAATCGAATCGTTGAGCGACCGTATACTCGGGCGTGTTACCGTGGACGATGTGCTGGATCCCGTAACGGGCGAATCCGTTGTCGAGGCAAATACCCTGCTTACACATGACCTGGCGACAGAAATAGAAGACCGCGGTGTGGAAGAAGTAAAAATCCGGAGCGTGCTGACATGCGAATCCAAGCGCGGCATCTGTGCCATGTGCTATGGAACCAATCTGGCTACCGGGCAGCTGGTTGAAATCGGCGAAGCGGTAGGTGTTGTTGCGGCCCAGAGCATCGGTGAGCCGGGAACCCAGCTCACGCTTCGTACTTTCCATATCGGCGGAATCGCCAGCAGGATCGCCGAACAAACCCAGAAAACCACAAAATATTCAGGAACTCTTTCCTTCAAGAGCCTGCGTTCGGTAAAAAGAAATGGCGAGAGGAGTATTGTAATAAGCCGGAAAAGCGAGATTCTCATTCTCGATGACGGCGACCGCGTGCGCTCGCGTTTCGGAGTGCCTTACGGCGCGGAACTCCTTATAGATGAAGGCGCAAGCGTCGAAAAAGGCGATGTTATTTACGAGTGGGATCCATATTCCGATCTGATTTTGAGCGACAAAGACGGCACGGTTCAGTACCGGGAGATCGCAGAAGATATAACGGTAAAGGAAAAGATTGATGAAAAATCCGGCAAACGCCAGATGGTGATTATAGAGGATCGGGAAAAAAAGCAGCATCCCCATCTGCATGTCGTGGACAAGAAGGGCAAGCTCGTCGGCCATTTTATCATACCAACCGGCGCGCATCTGCTTGTCAAGGACGGCCAGAACGTATCTGCCGGCGATCAACTCTGCAAAATACCCAAGGATATAAGTAAGACCAGTGATATCACGGGCGGCCTGCCCAGGGTAGCTGAACTTTTCGAAGTCAGGAAACCAAAAGAAGCCGCTGTGGTTTCCGAGATCGATGGGATAGTCGAGTTCGGTCCGATTACCCGCGGAATGAGAAAGATCATTGTAAAAAACGACAATGGAGATGAGAGAAATTATAATATCTCCCAGGGTAAGCATCTCAGGGTGTATGCCGGCGATCCGGTTGAAGCCGGCGACCATATGACCGAAGGTCCGGTTAATCCATTTGATATTCTCAACATCAAGGGCGTGAATGCGGCCCAGGAATATCTGGTCAATGGAATACAGGAAGTCTACAGGCTCCAGGGTGTAAAAATAAATGACAAGCATATCGAAACCATAGTGCGCCAGATGCTGCAGAAAGTTCAGATAGAAGAGCCGGGTGATTCCGTTTTCCTCGAAGGCGACATGGTAGATAAAATTGCTTTCCGAGAAGAAAATGAAAGAGTCATAAGTGAGTCCAAGGGAAAAGCCGCTACTTTCAAACCAATGCTTCTGGGAATAACCAAGGCATCTCTCAGTACGGACAGCTTCATATCAGCCGCCAGTTTCCAGGAAACGACCCGGGTTCTGACCGATGCAGCGGTGCGGGGCAAAACCGACTACCTTCTTGGGCTCAAAGAAAACGTAATCATGGGACATCTTATCCCCGCAGGAACCGGTCTCAAAAAATACGACAACATTGAACTGATTGATGATAATGAAGTTGAAGAGATGATGGGGCTCGATGAACCCGCCGGCGAAACGGAGCAGCAGCCCCTTACCGCCAAAAGCGGGGCGGTCGAAGAAAATTAACGGTGTATAAAGGAAAAGGCTTGACAGATTCATCACTTAGCAATAAATTCTAAACTTTGCGTGTGATATATTTTCTTGCCTCGAATTTTTACTGCCGCATAATTTGCAAATAAGGCAATTTATTTAGCGACATATGGTTGGGATAGTTATCCACAGGCTGTATGTCCCGAAGGGTTATTATACCGTAATTTGGAGGAGCTTTGCCAACCATTAATCAATTGATAAGATCGGGTAGAAAAGCGCAAAAAGATAAATCCAAGACGCCGGCGATGGGAGCCTGCCCGCAAAAAAGGGGTGTCTGCACAAGGGTTTACACGCTGACTCCCAAAAAGCCAAATTCCGCAATGCGCAAGGTCGCCCGGGTGCGCCTGACAAACGGGTTCGAAGTAACCGCATACATACCGGGCGAAGGGCACAACCTGCAGGAACACTCGATAGTGCTGATAAGAGGTGGAAGGGTGAAAGATCTTCCCGGTGTGCGTTACCACATTGTCAGGGGAGTGTTGGACACTTCCGGCGTGGACGGAAGACATAACGCACGTTCGAAGTACGGTGTTAAAAAACCGAAAGCGCAATAAGCCGAAATAAGAAATGGAATGACATGTCGAGAAGAAGAGGAATAAAGAAAAAAAGCATAGTACCCGATCCCAAATACCATGACAGGATTGTCGCACGCTTCATAAATTACATCATGCGGCAGGGAAAGAAGTCATGCGCGGAAGGGATTGTTTACGACTGCTTTGATATTATTGAAAAGAAATCCGGCCAAAATGGGTTGAATGTTTTCAAGAAAGCGATTGATAACGTCAAGCCGGTTTTAGAAGTCGCGTCCAGGCGTGTCGGTGGCGCTACTTATCAGATACCGATTGAAGTCAGGGCCGACCGCAGGATGGCTTTGGCAATGCGCTGGATCGCCGGCTATGCCCGGCAGCGTTCCGAGCATACGATGGCAGACAGGCTTGCCAACGAGCTCATGTTGGCTTCACGCTATGAGGGACCATCCATCAAGAAAAAAGAGGATACCCACAAGATGGCCGAAGCCAATAAAGCTTTCGCGCATTTCAAGTGGTAGAGCGGCGAGGGTTCAAAGTTTTGTCTAGTAAAGTTCAAATGTAATCAGGATTTTAAAGCGCTCCAGGGGCGTCTTTTTCAAGAACCTCGGGGTTTAATTGAATGCTTTTAAAGCTAAAAGCAACGGAGTGCATGAATCCCGCGATCATTAGTTGACCGGTCCGGCCTTTCCGCCCTCCGGTTCCTGTGACCGCGGGGGCGAGGCAAAAATGGCTAGATTGGTTCCTCTGGAAAAGGTGAGAAATATCGGCATCATGGCTCATATCGATGCCGGTAAAACCACCGTAACAGAAAGAATGTTGTTTTATACCGGGCGGCTTCATCGCATGGGTGAAGTGCACGATGGCGCTGCAACCATGGACTGGATGGCGCAGGAGAAAGAGCGCGGTATAACTATAACTTCTGCAGCAACGACTTGTTTCTGGAACGACCACCGAGTCAACATTATAGATACCCCAGGACACGTTGATTTTACTGTCGAGGTCGAAAGAAGTCTCAGGGTTCTCGATGGGGCTATAGCCATTTTCTGTTCCGTGGGAGGGGTAGAACCACAGTCTGAAACTGTTTGGAGGCAGGCCGACAAATATGGAGTTCCTCGGATCGCGTTCATAAATAAAATGGATAGAATGGGATCCGATTTTCATAATGTGGTCAAAATGATAAGGGAGCGGTTGGGAGCGAATGCAGTTCCGGTGCAGCTTCCGGTTGGAAGCGGCGATCTTTTTACAGGAATCATAGACTTGATTAAAATGAAAGCCTATTTTTACAACGAGGAAAGTCAGGGCGCTGAATTCGAGGAAGAGGAAATCCCTCAGGATTTACTCGATGAGACCAGGGGTCACCGCGAGAAGCTCATCGAGTCGCTTGCCGAATATGATGACGATTTAATGCAAGATTTCCTGAACTCCGATGATCCCAACGAACAAAAGCTTGTGAATGTAGCAAGAAAGGCAGTTCTCGGGGCGCATTTTGTTCCCGTACTGTGCGGCTCGGCCTTCAAGAACAAGGGCGTTCAGAAACTTCTTGATGCCGTGATTTCCTTCCTGCCTGCTCCCATCGATGTTCCTCCGGTAAAAGGGGTCAACCCTTATTCCAAAAAAGAAGACGTGCGCAAAGTCGGCGATGACGAACCCTTTGCGGCTCTGGTTTTCAAGATTGCTTCCGATCCTTT
Source organism: uncultured bacterium (assembly GCA_964654695.1). Lineage (GTDB taxonomy): Bacteria > Krumholzibacteriota > Krumholzibacteriia > WVZY01 > WVZY01 > CAZZKJ01. Next base: position 14,005 of record CAZZKJ010000055.1, read on the forward strand.
CATAGGCAAGCTGACGTACATAAGGGTTTACAGTGGAGTGGCCAAAACCGGGGAATCGGTGTTTAATACTACAACGAATTCCAAGGAGCGAATCGGCAGGCTTCTTCAAATGCACGCGAATAAAAGAGAAGAACGAAGCGAAATCTATTCTGGAGATATCGCAGCGGTTGTAGGGCTGAAGAAAGCCAAAACCGGGGATACTCTTTGCGATCCCAAGAATCAAATCGTTTTGGAATCCATGCATTTTCCCGAACCCGTTCTGTCTGTTGCCATCGAGCCCAAGACGAAGAACGACCAGGAAAAGCTGTCACTGGCCCTGGATAAACTCAGCGAGGAAGATCCGACATTCAAAGTCAGGGTGGATGAGGAAACGGGGCAAACGCTTATAGCCGGAATGGGTGAGCTGCACCTGGAGATCCTGGTGGACAGAATGCTGAGGGAATTTTTCGTAGGTGCCAACGTAGGGAAGCCCCAGGTGGCTTACAAAGAATCGATTCGAAAATCCGCCGAAGCTGAGGGAAAGTTCATAAAGCAAAGCGGCGGTCACGGCCAATACGGACATGTGGCGATCTATGTAGAGCCTAATGAAAAAAGCGATGATTTCGAATTCAATAATAAAATCGTCGGCGGATCGATTCCCCGGCAGTTCATCCCCTCTATCGAAAAAGGCATTAAGGGGGCGCTGTCATGCGGTGTCATCGCCGGCTACCAGGTTATAGGCGTCAAGGTTGATTTGCTCGACGGCTCGTATCATGACGTTGATTCTAGTGAAATGGCTTTTCGCATGGCTGCGTCCATCGCAATCAAGAACGCTTTAAGCAAGTGCGGGCCCGTTCTTCTGGAACCCGTGATGGATTTGGAAATAGTCGTGCCTCAGGAATATATGGGAGACGTTTTGGCCGACCTGAGCTCTCGCAGAGGCAAAATCGGCGGGATGTTTCAGCGTGCCGATGCGCAAGTAATCGCAGCGCGTGCTCCGCTGGCCGAGATGTTCGGCTATGCAACGATCTTGCGCTCGCTTACTCAGGGCCGGGCGGTTTATTCGATGCAGTTTTCCAGATATGAAGAACTGCCTGGGGAAATCGCCCAGGGATTCATTAACAAGATTCAAGGCAAGGCTTTAAGGAATTAAGGGAGGCAAAGAGCATGGCGAAAAAGAAATTTGAAAGGACGAAGCCGCAC
>CAZZKJ010000056.1:0-13755 GCA_964654695.1 uncultured bacterium
CATTTCCGAGAGCACAACTCGAGAGTTGATACATTTGCGGTCATCCACGCCGTTTACAGCCACACCGCCCTTTTTTGCGCGCAGTGTTTCGTAAATCTTCCTGTCCGATAATTCGACATGTCGAACGCTTTTCTCTCGTTTTTCTGCCAATGCTGAAATTTCTGATTCGAGCATATTTCGCTCATTCATCAAATCCGATTGACTAGCTTTCCACACTTTTTCTGCCTTCACGAACTCGGTACTGGCGCGTTCCAGGGCTTCCTGTGCATCTTCCTGAGCTATCATCGCTTCCAGCAAATCTTCTTCTCGTTTTGCCAGCCACCGTTTTGTGGAAGCAATTTCATCTTGCAAAGATGCGGCTTCTTTAGGGTTCGTCATTTTGCCGCCATAAAGTTTTTGCTCGTTTTTAGCGATTTTTTTCTGGAGGCCTTTCACGTCCAAATCAATATCTGTGGTATTTGCCCGACACGCATTGAAGGTCGTTTCGGCTTTTTCTTGAACGGTTCGCGCAGATTTATAGGCATCTGTTTCAACCAAACTGGCATTGATTTCTTTTAATCGCCGTTTTGCGCTGTCAATTTTGCTGTCAATTTGCTGAAGTTGGTAGAGTTGTTGAACATTCGACACCGGATTTGCTCCCATTGATTGTTGCAGATTGTTTTCGGCTACAGAGATTATAACATAGTTAAAACGTCAATACAACAAAAAATGGGCAGACTTTGAGTCTGCCCATCAGTGCCAGCGTTATGATTTATTCATACCCTTCCGGTATCGGCATTTCGGCATCAACATCGACATCCGGTTTGAGATAAGCCGTCAAACCAACTTTGAGGGATGCAAAATAACTATTGTCCGGTGGACCATCGCCATAATTTAGTTCAAGGATACGCGCCCGAACCAACAGTGATTGCGTTTCCAAATCGAATGATTTTCCTTCTTCGGCCAAAATAGGTGTTGCGGCGGCAGGTAGTTTTGAGCGCAACAAATCATCACCAAACGCATAATCGCTCATGACAGGCATCGAAATGGTGCGAATGTCTGTTTTGTCGAATAACCAGACATCAAATGCCAACACTTTTTTAGGAGATCCGGATGCGAAGCCATCCAGGATACCCATTCCACACTCGCCGATGAATTTCCCTTCCGCATTTTCCACGGAGAATGACGCTTCATAGTTGTCATTTCCAAGTGCGTATGAGTCAACCCATTGGCGCAATTTAACCATACCCGGCGGGGCCTCTTCCGCAATGCCTTCATATTCCGGCATTGCCATCTGTGGCGCGGTGATGTCACTGCGACGGCGGCGCGGTTTTCGCAAACGCCCGATCAGCAGAATAATCAATCCCACGGCCACCAAAAGGAAGAATGCTATCAGCAGCACTCGCAACAGGCTGAACCCGCCGGATTTTTTCTCCGCCTTCTTTTTTCCATTCGAGCCACCCCCCCCCGCCGGTAACATCAGCTTCCAAATCCGTAATCAGCACAGACACCAGGAGCGCGTTTCTTAAAACGTACAGACCGTTGCCAACATCAGCCATGTAAACGGTACCCCAGCTGTAGGCGACTCCATAAGCCTGGTCCCATGTGTTGTCGCTGAAGTTTCCCACCTGTACTGGAATCGCGGGATTCGTTATATCCAACACGATCAGGCCGTCGCTCCAATCGGCGATATATGCGTAATTGCCGACCACGGTTACATCGTAAGCCAGCCAAGGTGTATCGAATGACCCTATTTCGAATGGACTTGCCGGGTTGGATACATCTATGATTCGCAGTCCGCCGGCGGAATCATCGGCAATATAAGCGCGGTTTCCGACCAGGCAGACTGCTTGAGCATAACTCGTGACAAAAAAACCGGCCTCAAACGGGATCGCGGGATTTGAGACATCGATTATACGAAGCCCGTTTGCCAAAGCGGTAATGTATGCATAATTCCCCGAAACAGCAACATCCGTGCATGCATAAGCATAATACCCCGCGAGCGAAGGGCTCTCCGGAGTGGACACATCGATTATATATAAACCGCCTCCCTGGTTCGTTCCCAGATAAACATAGCCGCCGCTGACCGTCACCGCCCTGGCTATGCCGGAAGTCGAAGTGTATGATCCCGCCTCAAACGGGTTGGCCGGATCAGACACGTCGATCACACGCAGTCCGTCGGTCCAATCGGCAACGTACGCGTAATTCCCGCTTACAGCGACATCCAGGGCATTGCCCGGAGTATTGCAGTACCCGGTATGAACCGGGTTTGTGCTGTCGGATACATTTATCACACCCAGGCCGTTTTCGCCGTCGGCAATGTAAGCATAACTTCCCTTTAGAGCTATTTTGTTGACCTCGTCTCCCATATCGAAATTTCCTTTAATTGACATTCCTGCAAAGCGGTCGATCACCTGCATACCGTGATTTCCATCCGCCACATAAGCATAGCTGCCGCTTACGGCGGCATCCTGGGCATCGAAAGTATTCACCGATCCCGAGGACATCAGTAATGAAGGATCGCTTATCGTAATCTTGATAAGACCGTCACCGCCGAAGGAAACGTATGCATAATTAAGATCGATGTCCACGTTCCATGCATATGCCCCCAAAAAATCGAAATTTCCGATCTCGGTGGGACTCGCGGGAACTGATATATCGATTGTATAGAACCCATTTCCGCCGTCTGCCAGGTATGCAACAGATCCGCGAACATAGACGGCCCATGCGTGCCCGAAGGGCGTATTGAATTTTCCTGCTTCGAAAGGATTCATAGGGTCGGATATGTCGATCACGGCCAGTCCGCTGTCGCCGTCGGCTACGTAAGCATAGTTCCCGCTAACCGCCACATCGCGGGCCACACCCCCTGTATCCAGATGCCCCAATGCGGAAGGATTTAACGGATCGGAAACATCCACGATGAATAATCCGGCTGTCAGACCGGCCGCATAAACTGTCGATCCGGATACCGCCACTCCGGATGCATAGAAAAAAGGATCGTGGACACCGGCTTCGAATGGATTGGAAGGATCGGACACATCAATTATTCTTATACCATAGGCCCCGTCTGCAACGTAGGCATAGCCTCCGGATACCTCAATCCCTTCTATATATTGGGGCAGCTTAATAGTCCCCATTTCGTTCGGATTCATTGGATCGGACGCATCGACTACTTCGAAATACTCGCTCATGCCGCAGTAAACGGTATCGCCCGATGCATCCACCGCCAGGCACGGTCCGATCGACCAGTGGGCCAGAAGTTCGAGCGAGCCGGTATCGGGCACAGCCGGTACCGTCCCGATTCGTGGATTCGAGTCCGCATTTGAGAAGCGATCAAAAGCGCGGGCGGATGATCTTTCAAACAGAAACGAGGAAACAAGCGCAAGGGCAATAAACAAAAAAATGGTTCTTCGCAGAAGCACTCCGGCAAATCTCATAACGCGGCCTCCCCCGAAAGCATTAAAATTCACTGATTTAGGCGTGGAAATAATTCTTTGAATTATTTCCGTATATGCGGTTTTGTTATTATAAGGAAGTTTTTTGAAGATACCAGATACTCCGCACCCCGTAAAGCCTTTATAGATTAACCGGCTTCCACTCTTCGGCCCGGCAGAGCTGCTTTATATTGTTTATACGATCATATTTGTCGTATTTCCTTTGCACGGCGATGACTGGGATTTTATATTTCCATATCGGGCCTCAATCATGTCGATCAACAACCCACTGCTTCAGCAGCCGGGTGTTATGGTACTTGGGCTGTATTTTTACGGCGAAGGGCACAGATGAGATTTCTACTTTCCTCTTTCTTTTATTTATGCGGTTTGATGTTTACCACCTCGGCGGCAACTGCAGGCGAAGCCCGAAGTCTGGATCTTAAATCAGGTTTCGTACGTTACGAGGTCGCTGTCAAGACGCTGGGAATCGGCGGTGATAACGTGAGCGCGATCAATCGAAAAATTATTGGGCAAATCGTTATCATGGAGAACGGCAGGATTGAGGGAGGCCTTGTGATTCCCGTTACCGGCTTCGATTCCAACAACACCCGCCGCGACCGGGATGTAGCCAAAATCCTCAAGTTCAAAAAACATCCCGCCATCACATTCGAAATCACCGAGATTAATGAAGAAGCCGTCGCTTTGATTACAAAAGCGGACAGCGGCAGGGTGAAATGCAAAACCAGGCTGTCGGCGGCGGGGAAGTCGAAGATTTATGATTTAGTCCTGGGATTTCATTCGGAAGGAACCGGCTTCGTTCGATTCACCACGAAAATAGATGCCAGGTTTTCCGATTTTGGAATTCGGCCGCCGCGTTTTGGATTGATTCTCAAGCGCTCGCCGGACAGCATCATCCTGACCGGGGACCTGCTGTTTGAAATCAACAAAGCAGCTGCAGCTGATCCATTGGAGCCGCCGCTTGCGGGAGAAGGGCTTTAGAATGAAATATCTAATAATGATTTTAATTATGTTTTCTTTTACAACGAACATCCGCGCAGAAGATTACAGCTCCTTTTCCCTGGCATTGCTTCCTCCCCGGGCCGCCGTTTCCGACACGGTCGGCAACCGCACTCTCGAACATATGCTTTTGCAGTTCAATCAAAGTACTGAAAAAACCGCACTCCGGTATGATTCCTGGATGTTCTCGGCACACCGCGTCCTGGGTTACACCATAGCCGCCGCGGCCGCATCCCAAGTAATACTAGGTTTCAGAACATGGAACGAAAGAAAAGCCGGCAGAGAACCGGATACTAAAACCGCTCATAAATACATAGGCTATTCGACCGCAGGGCTTTCGCTGGCGCAGTCGGCATTAGGCGCTGTAAACCTTTGGAAGATGCGCGGCAAAGAATCCGGAAAAACCAAGCGTCTGGTTCATTTCGGACTTTCAGCACTGGCAACGGCGGGCTTTGTAACAGCAGCGGCAATTGCCTACGGTTCCAGAAGAGACATAGAAAACGGAACGGCGGCGAAAGAGAGCAAAACTTTTGATGACTTATATTCCAATCACCGCGCGGCCGGAATTCTATCAGGCGCTTCCGTGTTTTTGACAATCGCCGCTATAGAATGGTAATGAAGTTAATTATTGAAAGGAGATCATGATGAAAATCTTTATTGCGCTATCCTGCACCGTCATGCTGTCGGCGGGGTTTTTGGCCTGCGGCAGCAATTCCAGCGGCATTGCTTCTTCTTCGAACCAGGAGACCGATCACAAGAAGATAGTACAGATGAATGACAACTTTTTCTCCCCCAAAGATATCACAATCAGCGTTGGTGATACCGTTGTCTGGGTAAACAGCGGCAGCAACCAGCACACCAGCACCAGCGGATCGGGATGCCAAAGCAGCGGGCTGTGGAATTCCGGCTTGTTATCGCCGGGACAGGAATACATGGCGATTTTTGATGGTTCTCACGTTACCCAAACAGGAACCATCCCCTATTACTGTATTCCCCACTGCTCGTTCAACATGACGGGTACCATAACGGTAACTCCCTAGCCCCGCCCGTATTAGGCCGGGACGCCGGGCTTATTTAACCTCGAGCGTCATCGGATCGCGAAGCGGAAGGATCTTGATCTTTCCGAAATCGGCAAAACGCTCTTCATGCTTGTCCGATCCTTTCTTGACGGCATCGGGATTTCCGACTACAAGGAACACGAGCTTGTCCGGATGAATGTATTTCCTGGCGGTGGCAAGAACGTCATCGGGGGTTACGGCTTTAAAGTTCTTGGTGTAATCCTTCCAGTAATCATCCGGCCTGCCGGTATAGTCGTCCGAGGCGAACGTGTTGACCATATTGTTCTTCGTGCTGAACGGGTTCACTACATTACTGATAAAGCTCGCCTTGGCATTATCGACGATTTCCTTTTCACACTTTTCTTCTCTTATGCGCTTAAGCTCATCTATAATGAGCCGGGTACCGAATGCGGCAGTTTCGTGTTTAGTCTGAAACCACGCCCTGAACGTTCCCGGGTACTGGACCGGACGGCCGAAACGGCTGCCCGCATTGTAGGCCAGGCCTTCATCCGAACGAACCCGGCGAACGATCCGCGAAGTGAACCCGCCGCCGCCGAGGATATCGTTCATCACCATCAAAGCATACTGGTCGGGAATATCTCTTTTGACTCCGATGTGTCCGATACGGATACGCGATTGGTTGACATCTTCTTTAGCTATCATATAAACGCCTGGTTCGGGATCCGGTACCCGGCCGGGCACCTCCGGCAGGGACAGATCGCTGCTCGGCCAGCCTGCAAGCATCTTATCCAGCTTTGCCAGCATGTCCTTGGTCTTAAAATCTCCCGACACCGCAAATATAAAGTTCTTCGGAAAGAAATACTTGTCGTGGAAGGCAGCGAGGTCTTCCCTTGTAATGGACCCTACAGATTTTTCCGTACGTCTGTAAGGCATCGTGCAGGGATGATTGCCGTACATCAAAAACTGCCATTCGCGCGATTCGATAGAAGATGTTTCGGCATTTCTCTGTTCGAGATCCGAGAGAACGTCCTTGCGGTAGCGTTCGAGGGCATCTGAATCGAAAACCGGGGAACGAAGCACTTTTTTCAACAGGTCCAAACCCTCGTCCGTATCCTTGGACAGGCAGAACAGACTCGCTCTCCCGCGGGCCCTCCCGATGTCGACCTCAATCTCGGCGGCAAGATAAGCGAGGCGTTCATCGAGTTCCTTTGCCGCCAGGCCCTTGACTCCCCCATTGCGCATCAAATGCCCGGTCATGTCGGCCAAACCTGCTTTATCAACCGGTTCGTACATAGAGCCGGTACGAACCAGGACCGTAACCTGCAGCGTCGGAACCTCTCTGTTCTCCACTATATAGGCCGCGGCTCCGCATTTCAATTTATGCCGGTAATCTCCCGGCCTGGGCGGTTTATATTTCAGTTCTTTGAACTTCAACTTATCCGGATGATCTACGATTCCCCCCGCTTTTGAAACAGATACAGCCAGCAGCGAGGACGCGGTCACAAAAAACGCCAGGACCGCAGCACAAAGACCGGACGATCTGATTGAAAAATTATTCATGCTTATCTCTCCTTATAATGAGCACATCAATTCTTCTTTGCCTTGATAGCTTCGAGACGCTCATTTGCCATTTTCAACAGTTTTTCCATAGCTTTTTTTTGATCCGGATCTTTTACCTGGTCCATGCGGCCCGACAGCATTCCCATCATTTGCTCCAGCTGGGATGGATCCTTGATGGATTCTATCATCTTGACAGCCTGCGTGAACCGCGGATCCTCGCTCTTTCCGGTATTGCCTCCTTTGGACGCCTTTGTGTTTATTATCATTACATTGCGCTGGTCATTTGCGAAATACTGCTTTGCAACGCGCTGAACGTCCGCGGCCGCGACTTTATCGCACATATCCGGATTGTTGTTTACTTCCGTCCAATCTCCCAGGGCGGCGTTTTGGCCAAGAAAAAACAGGATACCGATGCCGGACATTATGTCCATCGCCCTTATCTTCTGCACACGCAGCTGGTTTTTTACCTTCTGCAGCTCTTTTTCCGATATCGGATTTTCTTTCAGATCCTCGACCACTTCTTCCATCGCCTGTTCGAGTTGCTCGGCCTTGACGCCCGAGATGCCTTCGGCGCTTATCTGGAATACGCCCGCGTACTTCCTGGAATCCTGACTTGCGCCGACCGCGAGTCCGTCGCCGCCGAACATGCGGCTTCTCCCGCCGCCAGAGCTCTTCGCGATTCCTTTCTCATCGACAAGCTTTTTGAACAGACGGCCGGTTTTGCCGCTCATAACTCCCGCCAGAACTTCCAACGGATAGCTGTCGGGATGTTTCCATGCAGCCGTATGGTACCAGATTTCAGCTTGCGGGCTGGTTTCGGCCTCGGCAACCAGGCGTTTTTCGCCGTACTGCTTTTCCTCTAATGTATGCACATCCGGGGGGAAGGCTTCTCCCCTGGGAATGCCGGCGAAATATTTCTTTACCATTTTAATCATTTTTTTTGGTTCGAGATCTCCGACTAGAATCATCGTAAGATTATTCGGTGCGTAATATAAATCATAATATGCGTTGGCTTGTTCGCGTGTGATGCTGTTGAGATCGGACGGCCAGCCTATGACACTCCAATGATAAGAAGACGACTTCCAGAACATAGCCTCGAATTCTTCTTCGATCCGGCCGGTTGGAGTGGAATCAACGCCCAGCCGGCGTTCTTCGTGCACGACATCCCGTTCCGAATAAAATTCCCTGAATACAGGCTTCTTGAAACGGTCGGATTCGAGCCACATGTATAATTCGATCTTGTTCTTTGGAAGCCGAACGAAGTATGCGGTCATGTCTTCGGAGGTAAACGCATTCAGAAAAAATCCTCCGTTCTTTGTATAAAGCTCATCGAGCTGATCTTTTATTATCAGCTTGCGCTGCTCCACTATCAGGCTGTCGAAAGCCGCATCGAGTTCGCGGTAACGCGGCGTTTTAGCCTCCGGGTCGGTCATGCTCTTGATCAATCCCCGCCGGAGGTTTTCCCGCATGGTCCGCTCTTCCGCCCGTATCATTATTCTCAAGGAATCGAGCTGAGCCATGATCCTGCGATCTTTCACGCTGTCCTTGGTACCGATCGTCTCGGTGCCCTTAAACATCATGTGTTCGAACAAATGAGAAATGCCGGTTATACCAGTGGTTTCATTTGCCGACCCGACACGGGCGAAAATCGCAGCCATGATCGTTGGGGCTTCATGCCTTTCGACCATTAGAATCTGCATACCGTTATCGAGCCGGTACTCCTTTGCATCGATGTTCTGGGCCTTCACAGGTCCTCCCGCCGAAGAGAGAAGCACCATAAAGCTTATGAACACCGCGATGGCAGTACGATTGTTCATCGGCCACTCCTTAAAGTGTTTGTGGGGAAAATGAATAAATCTATGCGAGGGTGCGAATCGAGAGATGTGCAGCCACTGTTAATACGATCCCAGGGATATTAGCATGGTTTTCCTGGTAGTTCAATTATAAAAGGCTTCCTGCAATTACGGCCCCAGAAACTGCAGCCCGTCGCTGTCGAGAAACTTCCTGGTATCTTCGGTTTCAAGCATCTCTATATTGCGCATCTCGGCTTCAAGGATCGCGAAATGGCTCTTTTCCATGTTGGCCATATAAATGAGCATCGTCTTGGCGCTTATTTCGCCAGTTTTATCCGCAAGCCCGGAATAGAACTCTTCGGCCATCCGTTCTGCCTCCAGGGCGACATCGAAGAGTTCTTTCAAGCTCGCATCTCGGCCGAGAACTTCGTCTATCCTGGGGACGATCGCCTTGGGCGGCAGGGCGAGCTCAACTTCGGGAAACTGCTTCGCGTAAGCTTCCTTGAGTAGTCTCTCATGCTTTTGCTCCTGCGATATGAGGAAGACCATCTTGTCCTTGAGGTCTTCGCTTTTAACCATGTTTCTCATTTTCGTATAGAGCTTGACCGCATCGATCTCCGATTTTATGGCAATACCGAGTATCTCTAAAGTTGTGAAGTTTCTGTTGTTCTCCATTCAATCGTCCTTTCTCATGAAGGTTTTCTTTAAAGCTCACATGCTTTGGTTGGTAGAAATTATAAAGCATTAACACTGCTTTTGCGCCGGATCTCACGTACGACGACTTACGGCTCCTTTTTCTGGCTTATTACTCCTCCTTGGTCTTTACAGTATACCTAAAACCGTCTATTATTTTTAAGTGTTAATTGATCCAACGAATTCTGACACGAAACAATCCCCTCACCGCGGTTTCCTGTTTCTCGCCGGGGTTTTATTCACCCTTTCCGGCGCCCTCGGCCTTGGCTATCAACTCGTATGGATACGCAAAGCCGCACTTATCGTGGGCTCAAGCCAGATTGCGCTATCCACCGTACTCGCTAGTTTCTTTCTGGGGATCGCGCTCGGCAGCAAGATAACGGGCGGGCGTTTTAAAAGCCGCCGTTTTTCACCCCTCTTCATATATGGATTATTCGAGGGCGCCATCGGCGCCTATGCGCTCGCCTTTCCCGTTCTGTTTGAATTTATAGAGTCTTTGTATGCCGCGGCATATCCCGCAGCTGCGGGCAGCGCTGAGGCGCTCTTTTTTCTTCGCTTCGTTCTTCTGTTTTTTCTTTTTATTATTCCCACGTTTTTCATGGGCGGAACTCTCCCTCTTTTGCTTGACGGCCTCGTCGAGAAAAATGCCGGGATCGGATCGCTTACCGGCCTCCTTTATGGTCTCAACATTGCCGGCGCGGTCATCGGAGTACTGATTACCGGATATTTTGCGATTCCGCATCTCGGCATGAACGGAACGAACTTTGCCGCGGGGATAGGCAATCTGACAATAGCTGCTTCGGCGCTGGTTTTCTTCCGCAAAACGGCGCCGATCCATATTCCTCCATCCACAGGTTACCATCCGCGGGGGCCGGGCATGTTCTTTTGCGTGCTGGCTGTTTTGTCCGGTTTCGCTGCGATCGGTTATCAAGTAGCATGGGCGCGATATTTTTCTCTTTTCAAAACTGCGAGCGTTTACCTGACCGCCGTCCTTCTGGCCGTATATCTATCTGCCCTGGCGGCGGGAAGCCTGGCCATGTCGCGACTGTTGAAAGCCGGCGTTCGCCCTTTGCGGGTGGTGGCTTTGCTCCAACCGATAGCGGTTCTTCTGATATTCTTCGGACTCGCCTGGTGGAGGTTCGCCGACTACAGCTTGTCAGCCGCCGATTTCGATATCGAACCGACATGGCGTTTCGTGAGTGAAACCGCCGATACGATTTTCTTTGCTCCTCTTTTTCAGGTGGGACTCGTTATATTCTTGCCGGTAACACTTCTCGGGACCGCCCTCCCCGGCATTATCGCGGCTGCAACACGAAAGAGCAGAGAACTCCGCGCTTCATCCGGACGTCTGGTTTTCTGGAACACCATAGGCGCCAGCGCGGGCGGATTTGCAGCAGGATATCTCCTCATTCCCGCTTTCGGACTGACTGGAGCCTTTTTCAGCCTTAGCATTTTGAGTCTGGCCCTGGGAGCGGCCGCGGGAGGCTGGAAAACTCGGTATAATTTTCGGCACAATTCGAAAAATTCCGCCGGACAGGCAGACGGAGCGGCGAAGAGATTTTCATGGAGCTTGCCTCATGCGCTCTCAATTTTTACGCTTATTGCGGCGATCTCGTTTTTACGAAACGATATCACACGCAAAACGGTGCTGACTTACGGTGTCGGCAAGCGCCTTGGCGGTACGGAACTGATCGATATAATAGAGGGGCCGCTGACAACGGGGTCGATTTTCGCCAATTCCAAGAATCTTTATATTGCTTCAAACGATCAGATTCTCGCCGTCGCTCGCAAAGACGATATATCCGTGCAGGCGGTTGAAGGCCATCTCCCCGCGCTATTTTATCCACGCCCCGGAACACCCAAACGCGTTCTTGGAATCGCAGTAGGATCCGGACAATCTTTTGGAGCAATGCTGCGCTACCCGATAGAACACATGGATATAGTAGACATCTCAACCGAGATGATCGAACTGGCTTTCAAACATTTCAAAGAATACAACTTCGATCTCGGCGGTGATTCCCGCGTTGCAGTTCACCTCGATGACGGACGCCATTTCATCGAGCGCGCCAAATCCGGATCGTATGATGTTATTTCCATGGAGCCGCCGCCGCCAACAGCACCGGGAGTGCACACACTCTACTCCATGGAATTTTACCTCGCTGCCAGGCGCGTTCTGCGCGAAGATGGAGTACTCATGCAGTGGGTACCCCTTTACTGGCTTACGCCGAACGAGGCCCGCGGGCTGGTCAAGACCGTAGTAGAAGTTTTTCCACAGACATTTATCGTCCGCATGGGGCAGATAGATTTCGTTACATTGAGTTTCAAACGCGAAACACCTCCTCTTTTCAGCCTCGAATGGATAAAGGAGCGCGCCAAAACCTTTGCGAAAGAAAAAGAAGTTTCAGGGAGGCGGTGGACATCCAAGTGCCGGTACGGCACCGCATCGATAGAAGGCATACTTGCGCTCCTTGCGGCCGGTCCCGAGGATGTTGCGCATATGAAATCGCCATATATATACAAGGACGACGACCTGCGCCTCAGCTATTCCAGCGGCGACCGCCGGCTGCTCAGGCGGTACCATAAGACAATTCTTCCAATCATCACCTTTCCGGCTCTCCCGCATACCCCGTTTGCTGATCTCCGGCGTTATTTCAAGGAAGCGATACCCGCTGCCGATATTGCCGAGGAAAGGGCCCGGGCGCTTGCTCTATACCACGTTCCATCGCCCGCCGATATTGCCGAAGCAAAAAAAATATACACGACCGCCGATGATCCTTCGATCCGGGCACAATCCGCTTTGAATGCCGCGAAACTCAGCGCATTTGATTTCGAAGCCAGTTCGGAATGGATTTTTCGCTCTATAAAAGCGGATCCATCACTGCAAGCAAACTGGATAAAGAACTGGATACGTTACCACGTCCATCTGCATGCGGAGGATTTGCGCCGCCGGCTCGATACCCTGCCGGCGGGATATTTACAGTCCTCACTTGTTAAGGAAATAGAAAAAGGGCTCAAGCAGTACGACAAATCCCAAATCATCCGCCGTTCCCGATATTTTATGAACCGATTGGTTTCGGCGCTTCCGGGATTCAAACGTGCGGACGGTGAATGATAATCAAAGAGCAACCCGCATTAATCCCATACATCTCCAAGCTCTCCGAGCCCCTTCACAACGTCTTTCACTACCCTCGGCGGCATTTCGAAGAGCTCAGTGATCACCTGCGCCAATTCCTTCCGCCCGGATAATGTCCGGACATTGGATACGGTCCCCCTGGATTCGATAACGGCAAGGTTGTGAATGACAACAGAACGGCCGGGAAAGAAACGGGCCAGCATAATAGAATTCATGAACGTGGCTTCGTCCCTGAAGGAGTCGTTTATAACCCCGTCGAATTCGCCGATTTTTCTCGGTTCCGGTTTAGCCGTGTACCCATGAATCAATTCTCCATCGCGGTAAAACTCCATTCGCGAGCGCCCGGCTTCACTCCTGGGTTTGAGCACATAGCGGGCGCGGCCCAGGGAGATTGAATAGTCCGATGTCAAATCGAGCGGCATGGGGAGATCGAACGGCGCCGCATAACCGGTATCAACAAGATACCGGCGTCCATCAAGATTTATCATGCTCACCATATGAACATCCGGGCTGGACATATCCGCGCCGCACAAAGCCGCATCATATCCAAGGCTCGATAGCAGCCTGTATAAATAGAAGTTGTTGGGATAGCAAGTTCCGCCGAAATTGAAACGCTCTATGCCGTCGAGGAATAATTCAAGGTCGGGCATTCCGTGGAGCCCCATATGTTCTTTGTAGTAGAGTTTGGAAATGTTTTCAAAAGGTACGCGGTACAAGTGAGCCCGGACGATCTCACTCAGCGCATCTTCGCCTGGAGGACGTCTTGAAATGCTTAAAAGTTTGAGATATCTTTCCAAGCATTCAGTCTTCAAAGGAGAATGCTGCATTGCCTCTGACAGGAGTCAACATTTCACTCAACCGGCGGCGAGGAGACTGTTCCACTGCTATTGATAGATCGCCTTGATCCCTCCCCAAGTCGGGCTCTCGTTCGGATAGCCTTCGACTATGGCCGCGCACCAGGCGATCGGGTTTTTGTCCAGGAATCTGATCACACCCGGCTTCCCTCCGTCCATTACTATTGCTTTCAGGGCGCGCTTATTCCCGGTTCCTTTGCCCGCAACCCAATCCTTTTTAAGGCACTGAAAACTCAATTGCCGTCATCCAAATGTTCAATCCCGAAGTGGCGA
>CAZZKJ010000057.1:0-13113 GCA_964654695.1 uncultured bacterium
TGGCCGACCCTGTGGGTCTCAGTATTGAGGGGTCCGCCGATTTGCTGACTATTCTCGAAGCGCGCGGCATCGATGCGCGACATGCGATTGCAGAATTGATTGACTGGAGACGGGCGCGCGGATTTCTCCACCAGGGTCTCAACGGCTGGAGTTTCGCCAGTTACGGCTGGGAAAAAAAGGGGTCCGCCGTAAAAGCATTTATTCGTTTCTGCGACCAGGAGCAGGAAGTTCTGATAAGCGGGCCTATAGAGAATCCGCATGTGGTGGTTATTTTTCACGAAGCCCTTTTGAAGGAAAAGAGCACGATTGCAGGCTTGCTGAAGGACGGAGTGTTAATAGTCAATACCGGGAACACCCCGGATGATATAGCTGACATGCTCGGCATTTCGGGAATAGACATCTACTGCATCGATGCGATGAAAATATCCCTTGAGGAAAAGGTCAAGACCAACACCGTGCTTCTGGGGGCGGTCTCGGCCGCTATTGGATTTATTGATCCGGAGAGCATCAAAGAGGTAATCGCAGCAACGCTGGAACGAAAGTATGCTCATTTGATAGAAGGCAATTTGAAGGCTTTCGACCGGGGCGGCCGTGAATTCATGAAAAAGAGTATTCCATTCAACCCGGCCAGGCCTGTCCCCGAAACCGTCCGGGCGATACCCAAATTGGGTTACACAAACGCACCCATTGGCGGAGTCATTCAGGCGCCCGGCAACACGGCGCTGAAGGATTTGAGCCTCACCAGAACAGGATATGTTCCCATACTCGATATGGCCAAGTGCATTCACTGCGGCGAATGCGACATGACCTGCCCGGACTATTGTTTCAGCTGGGAAAAGCGGACGGATGAAAAAGGAAGAGAAAGAATGTATCTCAAAGGAATAGATTACAGATACTGCAAAGGGTGCCTGAAATGTGTGGAGATATGCAGTCCCGGTGCGCTGACGAAAGCTGTCGAGAGCATGGTTGAGGTGATCGGCGTTCCACAATTCGACTTGATGGAGTAGATAAATGGAAAAAAGCACGGCAGTAAAAAAACAAAATTCGAAGAAAGCGAAGCAGCGGATAATTTTGAAAAGCGGCAACGAACTGGCAGCCTTCGCCGGCAAGCAAATCAATTATCACGTGATGGGCTATTATCCCATAACGCCTTCGACGCAGATTTCGGAGGAGCTCGACGCGATGAAAGCCGAAGGACTGCATGATATAGTAATGATTCCGGGGGACGGCGAGCACGGGGCCGCGGGAATATGTTTCGGCGCAGCCACCGCGGGAGGAAGAGTTCTCAATGCAACCAGCGCGAACGGTCTTCTTTTTTCTTTGGAGCAGCTGCCCGTGCAGTCGGGGACGCGATATCCAATGGTTCTTAATGTAGCCTGCCGGTCGGTATCCGGCCCTCTCGATATAAGAGGGGATCAAAGCGATATCATGATGGCCCTGAATGCCGGATGGATCGTGCTCTTTGCCGATGCCCCTCAAACCGTATATGATTTCAATATAATGGCCGTAAAAATCGGCGAGCATATGGATGTCAGGCTTCCTGTTATTGTCGCCTTCGACGGTTTTTTCACTAGCCACCAGTCCAGGCGGGTCGAGGTGTTTGCAGACGATAATACGGTCAGGGATTTCATTGGGACTGCGCCGGTGGTAAATTCCTCGGTAGATCCCCGGCATCCCCTTACGATTGGCCCTTACATGAACGATCCCGATCTCATTAACAATAAGAAACAGTTGGCAATAGCTTTCGATAACGCTTATCGCAAGGTTATCCCCCAGGTCATGACCGAATATGCTGCACTTTCGGGCAGGCATTACAATCTTCTGGAGACCTATCTCATGGACGACGCCGAAGCGGCGATTTTTATTGTCGGCTCCGCTTTCGATACGTCCAAGGTTGCCGTAGATAGATTGAGGGCGAAAGGACTAAAGGTTGGAGCCGCGGCTCCGAATGTTATCAGGCCGTTCCCGGCCGAGGAAATCAGGAAGGCTTTCAAGAATGTTAAGACCCTAACGGTTTGTGACAGGCAGGACAGCTATGGAGCCTGGGGCGGCAATATGACTCTCGAAGTAAAAGCGGCTCTCAAAGATGATTTATCAAACAAAACCATGGTGCAGTCCCGGATATATGGAATCGGCGGAAAGGATTTTTACACCAATGATGCAGTAGAGATTCTGAAAGATACATTTAGGGCCGCCGAAGCAGGAATAATCGATAATCCTTATGATTATTATGGGGCCAATCCGGGTGACGGTGCGTATAAACAGGTCCAGGTTTATGAGCCTCTTACGAGAGAAGAGCAGAAACAGAACAGCATAGAAGTACTCAAAGATGAAGCCACCGGAAAGCTTAAGGTTAAAGGCGTGGCCCCCCGTAAGCTCACCGGCCAGGCTAAAAGAATTGCTCCGGGCCATGGTGCTTGTCCGGGGTGCGGAATATTCCCAAGTCTCGATCAATTCCTCAAAGGTATCAAGGGAGACGTAGTCCTGCTGTTCCATACCGGCTGCGGAATGGTCGTTACTACCGGATATCCCTACACTTCTCACAAAGTTACTTATATTCACAACCTCTTTCAAAACGGTGCCCCCACGCTCAGCGGAGCCCTCGAGATGTTCAAAGAAAGACAGCGAAGGGGAGAAATACCTGATTCGGAGGATTTGACTTTTATAATGATCACCGGTGACGGCGGGCACGATATCGGCATGGGCCCGACGATAGGCACCGCACTCAGGAACCATCATATGATTATTCTCGAGTATGACAACGAAGGCTACATGAATACGGGCCATCAATTGTCCTTTACCACTCCTTTGGGGCACGCCACCGCCACGAGCCACTACGGGCGGAAGCAGGTTGGCAAAATGACCCATCACAAGGATACGGCGCAAATAATGGCGGCCACGCATATTCCGTATGTATTTACCGGGGCGGAGTCTCATTATATGGATTTGGTAAAAAAGGCCGCAAAAGCCCAGTATTACGCTCAAAACGAAGGACTGGTTTTCGGCAAGGTTCTCTCGGCATGCCCCCTGAGCTGGCGGTCCGACGAGAGCCTCGGCGAGGAAATCATAGGGGCTGCGGTCAATTCGAATTTCTTTCCGCTTTATGAGATAGAGAAAGGAATTACCAATATCACTTTTAATCCCGAGGAAAAAGGCAAGACGGTGCCTATCGTCGACTTATTAAAGCAGATGGGCAAAACCAGGCACCTGCTGAAGCCCGAGATGAAGAAAATAGTGGATGAGATCGAGGCCGAGGTCGATAGAAGATGGAAAAGGCTGCTCGCCATGCACGAGCACGAACTCTTATAGGATTTACCGAGTTTTATGGTGGCAGGGTGGATGTTATTTTATTATAATTCGTCGAACTTCTAACGGCGCCCAGCAGCTCCCGGGCGCCGTGGAACTAATTACTGCTGTTTGAATCACATGCCCCGGGCGTGTGAGGTTTTTTTTAGGGATCAGGTAATTCATAAAAGGAGCCATCATGGCCGTCACCGACGTTGTAGTTCGCATAGCTGGAGAAGGTGGAGAAGGTGTTATCAGTGTAGGCCAGATTCTCGCCCAAACCGCAGCCCATGCTTCGCTTGAAGTTTTTACTTACCGGACTTTTCCCGCTGAAATCAAGGGTGGCTTGGCCATGATCCAGGTGCGACTCAACCTTGAATCGATTTCCTCTATGGGGCAGGATGCCGATATACTCATGGCTTTCAACCAGGAGGCATTCGATTTTTATTCGGACAAACTGACTTCTAAAGGCATTGTTATTTATGACCCGAAGCTGGTAACGGTTCCCGAAGGATTTTCGCACCGGACCTATCCCAATCCGATCAATGATACTGCCATGGAGCAAACGGGCGGCAAGCTGAGCAAGAACATTGTTGCCCTCGCAAGTCTCATCAAGATTTTGGATATACCTAAGGATAAAGCTAAAGAACTCGTAATCTCCAAATTCATGAAAAAAGGAGAGGCGGTTCTCAATGCGAATATGAAAGCTTTCGATGCAGGATTTGAATCTATAAAAGATGACTTCGATCATTCACAGTTCAAACTCGTTCACCCCGAAGCAAGAGGATCTGAGGTCATCATTTCCGGCAACCAGGCTATCGCCCTCGGCGCGATCGCCGCGGGCTGCAATTATGTTGCCGGATATCCCATTACCCCCGCAACCAGCATACTCGAATTCTTGATGGCCTACCTGCCAAATCTCGGCGGGACGGTTCTTCAATTCGAAGATGAAATTGCCGCCATTGGATCGTGCCTGGGGGCTTCCTTCACCGGCGCCAAGGTGCTGACTGCGACATCCGGGCCGGGCCTGGCACTTATGGGAGAGCTGATAAACATGGCCTCCATGGTCGAACTACCCGTCGTTCTGGTTGATGTTCAGCGCGGAGGACCTTCCACCGGTTTGCCTACAAAAACCGAGCAGTCTGATTTGAATTATGCGATATATGGCGCCACCGGCGAAGCTCCCAGAGCCGTAATAGCGCCGACGACAATCGAAGATTGTTTTTACCAGACAATAAAAGCCTTTAACATAGCCGAAAAATACCAGATTCCAGTAATTCTTCTTAGCGATCAGTCCATGGCGTACAGAACCAAGTCGGTGGATATTCCCGAACTCGACTCGATTGAAATCATCGACAGGCTTAAAACCAAACCCAAGAAGGCCGGAGAGTTCAAACGCTTTGCCGATTCACCAACGGGTGTGTCCCCGCTGACTGTTCCGGGTACTCCCAATGGTATGTATATAGCCACAGGCCTCGAGCACGACGAAGCCGGAGCTCCCAATTACCGCCCGGTCAACCATGAACTCATGATGAAGAAGCGCTACCGCAAATTAGACACGCTTTCCAAGGAGCTCGAAAACGGAAACGGTATCGATAATGCACCTGAGAATGCCGAAATAGGCCTTATAAGCTGGGGAGGAACGGAGGGGCCAATACGGGAGGCTATCGCGATGGCCGAGCGGGACGGTATCTCAGTCGCTCATCTCCAACCCAAGGTTCTCAATCCTCTGCCAAAGAAAATGATCAGTGATTTTATCAGCTCGCTAAAGAAGGTCCTGGTTCTTGAAGAGAATTTCACCGGTCAGTTCTCGCATTTCTTAAAAGGTAATTTCGATATGGACCCGATATCGATTACCAAGTGCCAGGGCGTGCCTTTTACCACCGAAGATGTATATGGTGTTATCAAAAAACACGCTTGTTCAGCTGAAAAAGTCTAAAGGAGAAGGGAAAGATGTCTCAGCAATCAGCACTCAAAGCGAAGGATTACAAAAGCGAAGTTAAACCCGTCTGGTGCCCGGGATGCGGGGATTTCGGCGATCTCGCTTCGTTTACTCAGGCTTTGGCTCAAATGCATTTGGATCCGGAAAAATTGGTCATCACCTCCGGCATCGGTTGTTCCGGTCGTTTTTCGCATTTCGTTAACTGCTATGCTTTTCATACAGCGCATGGCCGCGCACTCCCGACGGCCATAGGGGTTAAAGCCGCCAATCCGGATCTAACAGTTGTCACCGTTGGCGGCGACGGCGACGGCCTTGGAATTGGAGGAGGGCACATTCCTCACGCCGCGAGAAAGAATCCGGACATCACGTATGTACTGATCGATAACAGTATTTACGGCCTCACAAAAGGCCAGAGCTCTCCTACAACACCGCTCAACATGATAACGACCACCGCTCCTTTCGGAATGGTGGAGAGACCTCTCGATGCGGTTCGCATGTTTCTGGCTTATGAATGCAGTTTTGTGGCCAGGGGTTTTACCTCCGAAGTGAAAGCGCTCACGGAGCTTTTCAAGAAAGCATTTGCCCACAAAGGGTTTTCGCTTATCCATCTTTTGTCGCCCTGCGTTACTTTCAACAAGGTGATTACCGCCGATTACCTGAAGAGCAGAGTAGCGCCGATACCGGATGAGCATGACAGCTCGGACTTGAAAAAGGCGTTCCAGCTGGCCTTGGACGATGACAAAATCTATACGGGAATATTTTACAAAAAAGATCTTCCTACTATGGAAGATAATCTAAATATAATGCGCTCCAAGGCCAAAGACTCAAAACCCGATAGCATTAGAGGGATTTTCGAACTCTTTGTTTAATCAAATCCCCTTGTTCCTATCATGGGAAACTCTCTGGCAATATTTCTCCATGCTTCCCGCTATGACCGGATATACCAGGCGTTGAATATGGAAGCCACCGCCGTTTCTATGGAATGGCGCTGCTATCTTTTTCTCTTTTTTGATGCGCTGGCGTCTTTTATGGAAGGTTCGTGGGATGAAGTCAATATCACCGGCGGTAATTCATTAGCATCGGAACCGCGGCCGGAAATCAAAACGCCCATGGATGACGGAGAAAAGCTGCAAAAAGCTTTTGAGCTGGCGAACTTCCCATCTTTATATGAAATTCTCGCCCAGACCAGGCAAAGCGGCCGACTGACTCTTTGCGCGTGCTCCGCATCGGTCAAACTCCTGGGTCTTGATCCGAAAACGGTTAAAAATAAGGTGGACGAGATAATCGGGCTGCCGACTATGCTGCAGATAACTGCTGGGGTCTCTCATTCCTTGTATATTTAAGGTTGCCATAATTTCCGAAAAAGCGGCAAAATGGACCGGGAATTGCCGTATTCTCTGAATGCACGGATAGATGAAAATGCCCGGCCAGATTGCGGCCAAATCGAAAACCGGCGCGATGAACGAAAAAATTTCTTCTCGAATAATTGATCTTGCAGGTGAGGAGCATTCGGTCCGAATAACTCCCTCCAGAGTGCTCGGCAAGGGCAGAGCGGCCAAGGCCGTTCTTGTCGATGTAGAGGAACCGGGCGGCAAAAAGTATCAATGTGTCGAAAAACTTTTCAAACCCGGATGGCTTACGCGGTTTATATACTGGTGCTTCTTTCAGTCCCCTTTCCCTTATTCATTATCCTTTGATGCAATATCAGCTTGTCTCCACAGGAGAAAGACGGCCGAAAAATTTCTGGAGGCCCGCGGAGTGGATATCGGAATGGCTCCCGCTTATTACATTCGCTGGGATGAAAAAGAACGCGCTTTCGCTCTTGGAACCGAGTTCATTAAAGGAGTAGGCCTGCAGGTAAGTCCCGCCGATTCGAGGATTTTCAGAAGATTCGTACATAATTATGCGGTGCGCCCGGTCAAGAGACTTAGCGGTCGGAAATGCCCAAAGGAAACGGGGGAACGCAGTGAAGCCTCCCGCCTCGTATCCCGTATGAAACAGGCGGAGAGATTATTTCGTGAAAGCGGGCTTATCGGCACCGGTTGGCAGGTATCTCCCGGGGCTCTGGTGGCTACGGCTAATTTTATCAAGAATGACTCCCGGTACGTGCTGATTGATATTGAATCCGGGATTCCTTCTCTGCTTGTTCCTTATTATTTGTTCAAGTCCCTGGCCGCGGGGCGGTTTCCGTATTTCGACGATATAGATGAGAAGAGATTAAAAAAATACATCGATCAAAACAGCACCGAGCTTGCCAACAAACTCGGACCGAACGGCGCTGGTGAATGTGCGGCATCGGCTGAACTGCTGGTCGAATATACCAAAAAGTGGAAAGCGGGTGAAATAGCGCTGTTCAGGCATCACTTCTCATTGTTTTTTCCCAGCGTCCGAGCCCGCATAAAAAAAGCCAGGGCTGATGAATGGCTGCGGGAAGGTATCCTGGATAAAGAGGGGAGCGCGAGATTCGCGGAGACTAAGCGTTTTTTTAGCAGCATGCAGTTTTTATCCGGTATTTTCCCCGGCAGGCCCGGGAGGGTTCTTCGCAAACTGGCCGGTAATTACGGTTTTCGACGCGAGTTTAGGAAGTTTTTCAAGGATTCAGAGTTCAGGCAGTGCTCGATAAAGAGCTACATCGCCGAACATGCCCGATCATGGAAAGAAGCCCAGCGAATACCCCGGGATAAACGTTTTGCTTCGCTGTGGGGAAAGTTCACACTGCATTTACTGCTGGGCAAATTGGCTCCAGGGGGACTTCACAGGTTTATTTCTGACGGCCGGCAGAGAAAAAAGATAGGAGCCTCAGCGCTTCTGTTTATAATTTCGGAAAAATTTCAGACTGAATATGCAAAGTACGTGATTTTCAGGCGTATGCGTGAATGGGTAGACGACCGGCGCCTGCCGGTAGAGGAAGCGCGTCTTATGCGGACGCGGGTGGAAGACGGATCGATGCAGGAGTACGTTCGCGTGTTCGGCATTCATTTCGCACTGAAATTCCTGGAGCCGGTAACCTCCGCTATAAAGATTGTTGGAATAGGCTGGTTCCTTAGAATATTCGTATCGATTTATCCGGAGCTAAATCCGCACGGCGAACTTACTATCGGTCTTTTCAAAGCGTTCATTGGCACCTTTCTGCACAATCCGATCCCCGTGTTGATGATGATCAATACATCGGTGTGGAGAACGCTTATAACCTTATGGCGGATGCTGAGCATAAAGAGGCGTCACATTTCATATAAAGTTGCGTTGATGATCGGAGTGATTCCTGCCTTCGGCTCGCTGGCCTATCCCCTGCAGATGTACTGGAGCTGCCGGGAACTGTCCATATTTCTAATAAGGGATATTCTTGCAGTCTTTTCACAAAACGTGCCCGTGTACGGAGGCAAGCATACGTTGGTGGAAGCCGGATTCGTATGGATGGCAAACATGCCGGCTGAAATTATGGAAATGATGAAAGGAGCATTCGACCGCGTAAAGACGCGGATGCGAATGCCTGCTCCTGCAGCACAGAACACGGGTTCGGACGCCGAGGCTTTGGAAGCAAAAACCGCAAGCGAACCTCCCGGGAATGATACTGCAAAAAAAACCGGGAACCGGCTCGATAAACTGGTTGATGAAATGGTTGATAAGATTTGGGAAAAATACAGCCGTGAATTCGCCGGGACTGATTTTTGAAAACCAACAGTTCTTTAGCTCTATTCCGTGAAATCGGGTTATTAATAATGAGTTTTTATTCGGACATCTCCCCTTATTACGAACATCTGTTTCCTCTCAAACCAGCAAAAACGGAATTCCTCGCCGACTTGCTCACAGTTCGAGGTGCGAGGAGTGTCCTTGATTTGGCATGCGGTCGCGGAAACCTTGCGGCGGCGCTCGCTGAAAAAGGATTCGAAGCCGCCGGCCTGGATAATAATGAGGAACTGCTCTCCAGGGGTATCACCGCGCATGCCGGAATTCCCGGGCTGAGCCTTACTGCCGGGGATATGCAGGCTATGCCTTTTACTAGCGGCTGCCGTTTCGATGCTGTTTTTTGCCTTGGTAATTCTCTGCCGCATCTCGGCGGCATCAAGCCTATTAATGATGTCATAAAAAGCTGTTTCGGTCTCCTGGCCGTTGACGGGGTGTTGCTGCTGCAGATAATGGATATCGGGTTTCTCCGTTCCCGGGGGAGTGTCCTGCTGCCCAGGCTTTATGCCGGGTCTTCCCGCGGCGGGCAGATCATACTGCACAGATCATACAAGGCCGGCCGCGGCAACGATATTATTTTCAACCCGGTTCTGGAGCTCGAAGGACAAATAAAAAAATATACGATTTCCATGTACGGTCTGGATTATGAGGATCTGTGGCGGGCAATGAATGAACTCGGTTTTGAGCACGAAGCCACATTCGGGGATTTTTCCGGGCAGCCGTGGAACGGATCGACGGCATCGTATATTACTGTTGCAAAAAAAACCATTGATTAATAATTTGAGAGAATAAAAGCCGCTTCCGGTTTTTTGTCAAAAAATAACCGGCAATTAACTGTTAATGGAGGAAATGAAGAATAATGGATAAATACACAAAAGCCTTTATCGTGGCTTCTCTTCTGTATCTGCTTGTGGGCAGTCTGCTGGGCCTGGTTATCGGGATTAATGATTCGTTTGCGTCTTTCTATTTTACGCATGTTCATTTCAACCTCCTGGGATTCATGGCCATGATGATTTACGGTGTCGGTTATTTTATTCTCCCTCGCTTCAATGCCAGGACTTTGAAATGGCCCGGTTTGGTGCCGTGGCATTTTTATACTGCGAACCTCGGTTTATTGGGAATGTGTCTTTTTCGCCAAATGAGATATACATCGGATTCTTCGGTTATTACACATCTTTTCGCTCTTTTTGCGGCAATTGAAGTCGTTTCAATTTTCTTTTTCGTGCTTAACATGGCGTCTACGCTTGCATCCGCGGCGGTAGTGGGGTCTTTGGGCCAGGCAGGGGCAAATCCTCGAAATGATGCCGGGTCATCCCTGCCTGCTGCAGGCGCCCGGTCCGGTTCCGCTACGCCCGCGGCCGGCCCGCGTTTCGGGTTTTCGTCTGAAACGAGAGTTGGAGAAATATTAGAACGTATGCCCGAATCCCGAATGGTTTTGGCAAATATGGGTATTAGGGCGCTTGCGAATGAAATGCACGCCGAACAAGTTAAAAAAATGCCGGTCACGTTGGGACACGCATGCATGAAACACGGCGTCGATATAAAAGAGGCGCTTACAAGACTGGACAGCCTGTTCTCGGGAGGAGACGGCACTCCTTCAGCGGACGCCGCCGGCGCCGGCCGGAAAGCCGGCGCGGCTTTTTCCGGAAATATGATATCGGGCGACATGGCAATCGGCACAGCGATTGCCGAATACCCGGCCACTAAGGAAGTTTTTCTTCGATATTTTGGAAGCGGATGTTTTGATTGCCCCGGGCAGACGATCGAGAGTATTCAGCAGGGCGCAATGATGCATAATGTCGATGAAGAAGAACTGGTGAGAGCCCTTAATGAAGCGGTGTCGGGAGGATAAAACCGGGGTTAAGATATTCTCAAGGCTTTCCTCAGTTTGCGTTTGCATGTCCTGATTTTTTTCCTGTACAGGATTGCGTTTTCAAAATCCTGCCTTGATATTGCTTCCTGTTTGCCGAGTTTAAGCTCCTTTATTTTCTTTTTCAATTCTTCCTTGCCCTCGGGAGGGCGGGTAGTCATTTTGGCGGGTTCTATGCCAAGCCGGCTGCATAATTCCTTGATGAGTTGGTCTTTTTTCATGGATGAAACGCCTTTGAGATCCGCGAATTCCCCGGCCTTTTCTCTCAGTTTGATCACGGTCATTTTTTGAAGTTCTGAAATATTCACAATGTACCTCCTTGATAAAAGCTCCGAATCTATGTACAGGCAGGTGCTCAGATGCGCTTCGACTTTTAAGTATATTATAATGTCAATTTAATAATAAACGATACCTCCGGCCGGCGCAAGCTTTAGGGCCTTTTCAAAAGGAACTTCAGCAGCGATAAAAGCGGCTGGCTTATAAGCCAAGTGTTTGTTAAACTAACCCCTTTGGGCGAATGCGCTTCATGCCAGGTGGGAGAAAATCGACCAATACATATAGTCCTGATAAATATGCCTAATAATCCAGGATCCGCAAAATTTAACTCCGCCGAAACAACCGCACCGAGACCGGGGCTTAAAGCCGCGTTCGGGTCGGTAGATACTTACGTCATAGCTGCGCTATTTCTGCTTCTTCTCGTGCATGCTCAGAGGGGGTGGATGACTACCAAGGATGATGCTTTTATTACTTTTCGATATGCGGAACACCTGGCACATGGGCAGGGACTGGTGTGGAACCCGGGAGACGGCCCGGTGGAAGGATATACGAATTTTCTTTTCATGATTATCATGGCGGTATTCGCGCTGTTCAAGGCTGATCTCGTTTTTGCTTCCAAACTGGTAAACCTGGTTTCCGCTGCCGCCGTTTTCTTTATGTTGATAGAAATATTCAACAGGGTGTATAGGGATCGATTCCTTGTATATTTCGGTCTATTTCTGTTTGCTTTTCCGTATTTCATATCTGCGCATATAGCCGGCGGACTCGAGACGATGTTTTACGCCATGCTGGTAACATTGTGCGGTTTGATGCTTCTGCGGCAGATGGAACTCTACTCGGGGAAACGGCAGACGTTGATGTGCCTGGCGATGCTTTCTCTAGGGCTGACGCGCCCCGAAGGCGTCCTGGTTGCCGGTTTGCTGGTGATCCTCGAACTGATGCTTGTCAAGGAATCAAGAAGCATCGATTACATGCGCCGTCTGGCATTGTGGTTGGTTCTTCCCGGCGCCGCGTACATGATTGCAAGAGTGCTTTATTTTCATTATTGGCTTCCCAATCCCTTTTATATAAAAAAATCGGACAAGCTGTTCTCGCTGGTGGGACTTATTGAACTGCAGGAGTTCATTCTAAAAAGCAAGATATTCGTAGGCATAATTTTCGTTCCCTTTGTTGCTGAAAAATCCAGGAAAGCGCTGCTTGTTCTGACAGCGATTTTCTTGCCGTCTCTGGCCGTTTACATGTTTTTCCGGCCGATGATGAATTATGCGTTCAGATATTACATGCCCTATTATCCGCTTATGCTGCCGGTTCTGGGCGCTCCGTTGTTCTTTGTCAAAAAGGGCCTCGATCATATATTGGGCAGGCGCAAAAAACTTGCGGCTGTCCGGTACAGCTATACTGTAACTCTTGTGCTTATAGCCGTTGTTCTGCTTTGCCCCTACATTACGAGTAATTATTTCAATTTTAAATACTGGCGGCAGCAGGGAAAAAAATTGAATGATTGTCATATATATATAGGCAAAATTTTCGGCAGATTCCCCGAATTTAGAAATCGGTACATTGCTATCGGTGATGCGGGGGCGATCTCGTATTATTCGAAGTGGAAAGTGATAGACCTGGGAGGATTGAATGACGTTCATCTTGCGCACTACGGCCGGGCCACGGCCAGCGAGATGGATGTTTTCGCAACCAAGATGGATTTCGATTATGTTTTTTCGAAGGATCCGGCGGTGTTGATGCTTGCTTCGAGCAACCCTATCACGGTTGACCATCACGCGGCGCGGGCGCTGGCGGAAAATCCAAGAATCAAGAATTATGAGCGGGCTTTTGCAATCGAATACTCGCCTCTAATATTCGAGATCCTCTATTTCAAAAAGAATGATCGGGCCCTCCAAAAGCTCAGAACAGCTTTCGAAGAAGCGTCAATTATGCGCGGAACCAGAAGGATAAGAGACCCCGACTAGTACCCCGCATTGCGATCGTTGCCCGCGCGGGTTCCAGCGATGCCACCCGCGCTTATCTGGGCTGAGTGCCGCGCGGGTCCTGTCGCTGATCA
>CAZZKJ010000058.1:0-12651 GCA_964654695.1 uncultured bacterium
GGCGAAAGCGCGCGCGCCGCACGCAGACGTATCGAAGATCCGCCGCCAAAGACAAACACTGAATTCACCACGCTGTCCTGCGGACCGGTGTCTGCCGCCTATGGCTGCGAAGGCGCCGGAATTTCCGCCGGAGATGACCCGTCTGGACGTATTGATCGTCGGTGACAGGAAACGCGAGGGAGCGCACCTGAAGTGGATAAAACGCTGGAAGCGGTCATTGGCCATCGCCGGTGTAACCGAGCTGCCGCCCGAGCCTTTTCCTTTTATTTCAGTATCTTCCGGAATGTCACGAACTGCCGCAATCTTTAAAACCAGGGGGGCAGATACCTACTGGCATTCACTGATTGGAACCGAACGAAGCCTGAGGCGATATCTCGAGGACGCGGGGCCGGAGCTGTCGTTGGAACGCCTCCAACGTGCGGGTATTATGCTTATGCAAACGCTCTTTCGTCGTGATGCGCGGTTGCTGCTGGAAAGGGTGCTTGCAGAGAACAGCGGTTCAGCTCCTGTGCTTGTCTCGCTGACATCTACAAATCCCTGGGTCGCTGATTTTCCTTGGGAAATGCTTTTTGATTCCAAGCGAAAGAGGTTCCTGTCCCTGGGAGATGTGATTTTTTTCAGGGGCGTTATGAGCACGCGGGCGGCGATATCCATGCCCGTGCTTCCGTTGGTAATTAGAATGCTTATAGCCGTCGCCCGGCCGTCGGATCAAATCGAGCTGGATTGGGAAAGCGAAGTCGAAGGCCTCTTTGACGCCCTCGACCCGCTGGTTAAGAGCAAACGCCTGTACGTCGAGGTTCTAAAACATACTAGCATGCAGTCGCTGCGAGAGCAGTTTCGCAAAACCAAGTATCATATTCTTCATTATATAGGCCATGCCGATTACGATGAGGATTCAGACACCGGGAATCTTATTTTCGAAAACCCTCGATCCGGCCGTTCGGAGCCCATCAGCGCGCAGTCCATCTGCAAGTTATTAATTCAAGAAGCTCCATTGCTGCGCCTGGTTTTGCTCAACGGCTGCGAAACCGCCGAAGGCGGGCGCGCCGATTTCAACAAAGGCGTTGCACCGGCCCTGGTTGCCGCGGGTGTCCCGGGTGTCGTAGGGAACCGCCTCATCGTCGGCGACCGGGCGGCAATATTCTTCGCGAAAACTTTTTACGAAGAATTAAGTTCCAGGAGATCGCTGGCTGAAGCGGCGCTCACCGCCAGGCGGGAGTTGGCAGCATCCCCGGATCTCGAACCCTTCGAATGGGCGGTACCAATAATTTTCGCAATTGATCCCGAAGCGAAGTTCTTTTAAAGACACTTTGTCCTGGTTTTGTCCCGCAGAAATTCGGCATTAGACAAATTGTCATCCCACTTGCTTCCAATAATTACTTTCATTAATCTGCTTCGCCTATCTGTTGCTGATCCGGCAGTTAAGCTTTTGGAGTTCCATGCACTTCTCCCGGATACCGGCACATCGTTTGCAGTTGATATCCACCGCCTCAACTAGGAGACATACTTATTATGACAAAGCCGACAAATAAATATTGTATTATCTTTTTGTATTCTTCCGTTCTTTTATTGGCAGGTCTTTTTTGCCCGGCACAAGCCGTTTCTGATAACACCAACACATGCTTAATCTGTCACGGTGATGAGGATCTCGAGGATGATTCAGGCAGAATTCTTTACGTGAACAAACTGTCTTTTCTGAATTCGATTCATGGCGAGAGCCTGTCGTGTGTCGACTGTCATACTGATTTTTCCGGCATGGAAGGAGAGCTTCACGATAGAGAAGCTAATAAACCCGACTGCGGCTCATGCCATGACGGAGCGGCGCAGGAATACCGCGCAAGCATTCATTCGCGGCTGAAAGAACATGCCGACGGCGACGCTCCGGGATGCACATCATGCCATGACAAGCATTATCTTCTCAGCCCAACGAATCCAAACTCGTTTCTTTACAGGACGAACCAGGCGCAGGTCTGCGGCCGATGCCACGAAGACGCGGGACTGATGACGGGCAGAGGCCGGGGAGAATCGGTTACTTTCGTCAAATCGTATGAAGGCAGCATTCACGGGGTGGGCGTATCCAGGGCGGGATTGAAAGTATCCGCAGTTTGTTCGGATTGTCACGGCGCACACAACATTGTACGCGCCGGCCAGGAAACATCCCCCTCCTGGCGAAGCAATATCCCCAAGACCTGCGGCAAATGCCATATAGGCGTATACCGGACTTACAAAGCCGGCATCCACGGCAGGGCCTTTTTCGATGACAATCCCGACGCCCCCGTTTGCACGGACTGCCACGGGGAACATACGATCCAGCGGCCTGGAATGGAAAGCGCTTCCGTATACGCTACACATATTCCCCAAACATGCAGCCGATGCCACGACGATATCGCGCTGGATAAAAAGTACGGTCTTCCGTCCAAGAGGCTCGCATCATTTTTAGGCAGTTACCACGGCATAGCCCTCAGCCTGGGGGACGCGCGTGTCGCCAACTGTGCCAGTTGCCACGGATATCATGATATTCTTCCTTCATCCGATCCCGAATCATCGATAAACCCGGCCAACTTACAGGCTACCTGCGGATCGTGCCATCCCCAGGCCGGTCGTAATTTCTCCCAGGCCAGAATTCACATCACAAACCTAAGGGAGCAGAACATCGGTGTTTTAATCGTTAAGAATTTTTATAAAACTATGATCGGCATTCTTGTCTTCGCTTTTATTGGCCTGATAGTAATAGATTTAAACGGGCATGTAAGGAGAAAGCAAAGGAGTGCAAACAACGCATGAGCAGGGTAAAAGATATTTACGTAGACAGAATAGTAGAATCCGAAAATCACGGAGCAACCATCGTGACCCGGCGGGAACATTCGCACATGATCGTCTTCGAGCGATTCACCTTGTCGCAGCGGATACAGCATATTGTTCTCATTGCGAGTTTTGTTTTACTGATAGCAACCGGACTTCCGCTTCTCACTGCCAATTCGTCCATAATGAAAATGTTCTTTTCCTTTCCCGGATCTTTCGAGCTGAGAGGCGCTATTCACAGGGGAGCCGCTGTGGCGCTGATTTTGTTATCCCTCTTCCATGTGCTCTATTCCCTTTTATCGGAGCGTGGAAGTCTCGATATAAAGAAGATGGTTTTCAAGAAAAAGGATCTTCATGATTTTATCGGATTTATAAAATATAACCTCGGCAAAACCGCGGTCAAACCCAAATATGATCGCTTCAACTTCATCGAGAAGTTCGAGTATTTCAGTGTCGTCTGGGGCACGACCATAATGATCATAACCGGTTTCATGCTTTGGCAGGAAGAAGCCACGATGACATTTCTGCCGAAATGGGCGCTGGACATCGCGGCCGCCGTGCATGGTTACGAAGCCATACTGGCCTTTTTGGCCATAATAATCTGGCATCTCTACACGGTTCATCTCAACCCGGATTTCTTCCCGATGAATAAAGTCTGGTTGACAGGTATGTTGACTGAAGAAGAAATAAAGAAACACCATGCGCTCGAATATGAAAACATAGTGAAACGCCGCGGCTCACCGGGGTAATCGGCATTAAGAGGTTATTCTTTCATTGCCAGAACGTTCTCTCCGAGCCTTCTGGAATGAATCAATTTGTATTTGTAAGCATATTCTTCGAGCAGTTTTAATCCTTCCACCTCTATATCCCGCAAGTCGTAGTTCCAAACTTCATTGAGGTGCTTGTAAAGAAACTCGCTTCCATAGGGAGAAGTCTGTGAGATACCGTCGGCAAGAAGTGATAAGTTGGTAATACCCAGATTGCGCGAAGCCAGTAGAATCTTACCCAACCGTTTTTCCAGGGATGAATCGTTGAACGCCCAAAGAGATAAGACCAGCGGTTTGGACGTCAGCTCGTACCACATCGAACCGACGTCAGCGATAATATCCTGCTGCGCTCGATTTGAATTCAGGTATTGCAGGGCCTTGTCTCCACTGAGAAGCATGGCGTCGAAACGGCTTTGCCAATCTTTATCGGCGTTTTTAGCTACGCATATATCCGGCAAAACCCCATGTACTGCATCCAGAGTTATCCTCAAAGCGGCTATCGGAGTCCTGCAGTGTTCGTCAACCGCTATCCGTTTTATTTCCTCTACAGGCGTTTGCGAAACGAGAATAATTCCCCCCGGGGTGTCCGCGGCGATCAACGCCGGCCCCATTAGAAAATATCCTCCTACGCCGCGAAGATATTCAATGCCGGGAATCAATGCAGCGTCGATTCCTCCGTCGTCGAGCATTACGGCCAGACGGCTTGATTCCGCAAAGATCAACTCAACAGTGTTGTCTGGAGAGCGCGTCAGGCCAAAGATAAGAGGCCTGATGCACAGATGCCTGGGGGCGCCGATGCGAAGCTTTCTTGGAGTCACGATTACCTCGGTTTTTATGAAAGGAAGATGATATATATCAATTAAAATCCCGATACAACAGCAGTTCGCCTGTCGTTTGAATGGGCAACTGCCTTATACCACCGGGCGCAAATATCTGCAAGAATTATCTAGACTTCCCGCCCGATTTCATCTATACAAATTATCAGTTTCTTATTGAATGCCTTCGGGTTATAGAATGCCGGCGGTTTATTCCAGGGGGACCAGGTATGGGCGCCCGCCCTGACAAGTCAAAGAATTTCGCTCCTCTCAACAACTTTCTTTTTCTGCTCGTTCTTTTTCTGTTGAGTCTTATTTTCTTCAGCCTGGTAAGAAACAACTCTTTTTGGCACTCGGGCGATTATTCCCTGTTGAACAACGCCATCCGAACCGAAGGCCATTGGAGAAACGTTTTTGAAACGTCACCGTTTCAGACTTTTCAGCCGTTTGTAAATTTTATCTTTCATCTGGAATACGACTGGTTCGGCACAAACGCATGGCTGTACTATTTATTCAACATATGCGTCCACTCTCTCAACGCCTTCCTCGTATATTTCATAGTGCTAACACTTCTTCGAGACCGGGCAATTGCAGTTCTTTCATCTCTGCTTTTTGTGTTCGCCGTCGGCAATTACGGCAAAGCGGTGATGGTTGTCTCCGGTATAAGCGACTTGATTATTACTCTGCTCACTTTACTGTCGCTATTGTTTTATTTCAAAAATGAATTGGAAAAAGGGGGGAAGCTATTATCGCCCTGGTTTTTCGCTGCCATTCTTTTCTTTTTCCTTGGGCTCTTGACAAAAGCAACCAGTTTCAGCGTCTTGGGGTGCATGCTCGTGTTCAACGCCCTTTACCGCCCTGAAACCAAAAAACCCGTTCTGCACACTAATTTCCTGGTAATAACCGTTTTTGCGCTGGCGGTTTTGATTATCAAGCTCTCATTCCTGCCGCATGCGGTGGAAAGCTCCACAATGGTATTTTTTGATCGGATGTTTTTCAAGAACTTCGGCAGCTACCTGGTGCGTATGGTTTTCCCGATTCACGGTTCCAGGCTGGTTTTGCACGCGGGTCCGGTTGTTCGCTTCATTTATGACTTTGCTACAACCATCAGGATAGTGACATTTCTCTGCATATTGTCCTATTCCATATTCGGATTTATTTTCGGCAACAGAGCGATTCGCTTTTTTATCGCGTGGACTTATATAATGGTTTTGCCTTTTTGTTTCTTTAGATTTCCCGATGATTGGCTGAATATCCGCTATCTCTACCTGGTCTCCGTTGGATTCAACTTGATCCTGGCGTCGGGAACAGTACTCGCATCCCGCCTCCTGTACCAACGGCCGCTGCGGCGTTTGATTCCATATCTGATTCCCGCTGTGTTTATCGGGATGTCTTATTTCATAATTACTCACCTGGATAAAAACTATGAAATGAAGGCGCAGTCTCCCCAGATGCAGAGCTTCTATAAAGATTTGATGGAAAAAACGAAGTCCCCGAAAAACCTCGATTTAAAAAACCAGGACCATACCGGCCGTAGGCAGGATCGGCAGTGATAAAAACCGGTTTTGAGATGTGTAATCTCGATTGAAATTCGATTGAAACACGTTGGGGTGGTTGTAAAGATTGGCTACTTCAACATAGGCGCTGAGTATCCCCCATCGAGTTTGAAAATTCCTGTCCAGGCGGACATCCAGGCGGTGATAGTCTGAAAGCCTGACGCTTCCCGGGACGCCCTCAATACCGAAGACACGGCCCGGTCCATCCTCAACCGTTTTTGCTACAGGGGTAACCGGCCTGCCGGAACGATACGACCATAAAATGCGAAGGTGCATGCTTCCGGCTAATTCAGTCCCCGCACGTATCGTGAAGCCGTGCCCCGGATCATACGCCCCGGCGTACCACCCGTCCGGGCCGTGGGCCCATGAGATTTGGTATGCTCCATTGGCATCCATTTCCGCGGTCTTGAGCAGGGGACCATTGGGATCGAGACGCAGGGATCTTCCGTATGAATAAGCCGCCGCGAAATTAAAACGCCGGCCGGCATGCGACCACTCGGCATCTATTCCATATGCGCGCCCTTGAGCTTCGCTGGCAAAACTGCCGGGAGCGATTTCGGCGATGAGTCTCCGGGTCTTTCTCGAATAAATATCAATATCGAATGAACTCATACTGCCCAGCGGGCTGGTGATACCCAGCGCCGCGTGTTCGGAAATGGAAGTTCTCAGATTTTCCGCGGTAGTGGACGGATCGCCGGGATGATCGAGCGGATGGCTTCTGTATACCCCCCAGGCCCCATGAATCGAAATCGAACCCGGAAAATATTCGATAGCAAAGCGCGGCGACAGGCTTTTTTCTTTGGAGGCGGCAAAGTATTCCATACGCGCGCCTCCAGTTATGGAGATTCTTCCGGAGAAAAGTGACCATTTATCCTGCATGTAAAACGCGTCATAACCCGTGTTCTTGCTGCCGCGTGCGGATAAAGTAACAGGGTCGCCTTCAAGGCTGCTCTCGGTCGGCGGCCCCGACCACAATTTCCAAAAACCCCGCGCGATGGATACCGAGTACGAGGTTTCTTTATCTATTATCAATGCGCCCGCTTCGAAACAATGGTTTTGTAACCGCCAATACAGATTCGCGGACGCGATCCGGGCCTGCGCGTCCCAATCCATGCTCTCCGTATCCAATCCCGATACACGCATGTCGTATTCATAAGGCTGATAGGCTAACGACACGCCGGCGCCGGCTTCGCCGTCGTTTTCACCTTTCCAAACGCAGTTCCATCCCGCAGCGATTCTCATCAAATCCCCGGACAGGCTGATTTTATCAGAGCCGTCGTCCGCCGCAAGCCCGGTCAAACCGGTTACGGCGCGGTCTCCCGAGCGAAGGAGAGACAGCGTTATCGCCTGGCCGTCCTTGAAATGCCATGAACTTTGAGCCTGGCCGTCGAAAAAATTAGGCACGGTAATCCCTTCGGTTTTACCTAAAGCGCCGAGGATCAGGTCATGATATGTCCGGCGAAAAGAAACCGTCGTATTCCATTTCTCTCTCGCGCCGCTTCGCTCGAACACGCCGCCGAGAGTGATCGGACTCGCTTCCAGGCGCCCGCCGGTTCGATATTTATCAGGCCGGCCGCTGCTTCGGGCCGAAGGCGCAAACCCTCCCGAGCTTTCCACTTCAACATAGCCCGCAGTGCCCGGACCCAGCGAAGCCGGATGCCCGCTCGCATATGAATGCATCTTCTTGACCGCGCCCGGGTGAAAAATGCTCGTAAGCCCTCCGAGATGGTATGCCACGGGAATGGGAATTCCGTCCAGTGAGTACCCCGCCTCCGCCGGATTGCCTCCACGGAAACTCAACCTGCCGTCGATATCGCTTCTGGTTTCCACCCCGGGCGCCGCGGCAAGGACCCGGAGCGGGTCTTCGAATGCGCCCGGCGTGCTTTCCAGTTCTTCACGCGTAGTCACGCGTTCCATACCTCCGCGTTTTCTGATTCGCGCGGCTTTTATGACCACCGACTGCTGCTCGAACAGGCGGGAAACGAGATCGAGATTGATATTCAGATCTCGTCCTTCACTGATATCAATAGGGATGTCCGATGGGGAACGAAAACTGATGTGCGAGACATTAAGCACATATTTACCCGCGGCCAATTTGCCGGTAACAAAAGAACCGTCTTTATCCGTAATGATGTTCTGGAGAACAGGTGTGTCTTGGGAACCCACCGCATGGATGGTAATCCAGGCCCACGCGACCGGCTTTTCCGTACCTTTTTCCATTATCCTGCCGGAAACCAAGGCCCCGGAGGAAACGGCCGGAAACACAATCGCGCAAAGCGTTGTTAATAATACAATTATATAAACATACCGCATGAAACGGTCCTGGAGCTGAGCAATGGTGTCGTACCGGTGTCCCGTTTTAGATTCGGAGCCGAAGGAATTTACATTTGTAACAAACTATTTCGCAACCAGTTATGCGGATTGCCGTGGGTAAGACTGAGGGTCAATTGAGATGCTTTCTAATTACGGATACAATTCTACCATATAAGGAGGATCCGGATCAACCTGAAACTGCAGAGGGGCAATCAAGCCCCGGGTTCAACACCAGCCGGCCCAATGGAAGCGGGAGCCTGGAGCCGCGATTGCATTTGATACAAATATCGCCTAATCATATTTCTTCAATCCCGCCATCTCGGCCATACGTCGGGCCGCGCGATAGGCGAGATCGTTTACATCTTCACCGTATTCATCAAAAGGCATTGTAATCTGGAAGAGAATTTCCAGGCTTTCGGCGTCGACCAGCTTGAGATGCATCGATGTTGCGCGCGTCTCCGACAGCGAGCCCCCCGGCTTATTGAAAAAGACACTGCCCAGGAGAATTGCTTCCAGACCATATTTATCATGAAGCTCCTTTAGCAAGCCTAAGCTTATCACGAAGACCCGGTGCTTCCCGTTCGATTCTCCATCCGGAACCTCGACCGGAAGCTCCCTCAGCTTGAAACCGTGAGATGAGAGTTTCGATGTGATAAGTCCGGTGAATATCTGGCTCATGGGTGTGATTGCAAGTTTGGTTTCCGCAGGCGGTGATATGTAGATTTTGTTTTTCTCGGCGCCGAACAAAATCCTCCGGTTGCCCATCGGAGCTCTCGGGGCGGACACCAGAGGGAAGATCCCTATTGAAGTTGGAATGCGGTCCGCTCCCGCAGAGATCGTGCTCATTAACTGCCCGCCGCCCGATGCGCATCCGGCAGTCACCAACAAGACCACAAAAATCCCCAGCTTTCCGAAATTATTCATCCTATTCAACCTCCGAATTTGATATGTTCATTATAATCGATTGTACTATCAATCCGCGTATCCTTTAGCATATTTTCCGTCCCTTAGAGATCTGCATCTTCTACCTGCATTTCACAGAAAACGCTCGAGTTGTCGATAGTGGTTATTAAAGGCTCTACGCTTAACGCGTTACAGAGTGAACAATAATCCTCCGAACTGAATGTTCCGACCCGGAAGCCGTCTTTGCAAACGATTTTTCCTGCGCCGGTCTGTTCGTAATCGATTTCACCCACTAAACCTTCCCCTGCCTGCGATTCGAACCAGCGCAGGCGTTCCGGCCAGAATTCGGAAGCGTAACTCGAGAATATCGCGCGCCCATAGGGCTTAGTAACCCTCATGGCTTCGCGCACCAGTGAGTCCGGATTGCATGCAAACGCACAAATGCCGTTTTGCACGCAAACTACCACGTCAAACTTGCGGTCCCGAAAAGCGAGCGCCGACGCATCCATTTGTATAAAATCGCACGGCGATTCGGAATCGGCGAGACGGTCGGCTAACATAAGGCTTTCTAAAGATGTGTCTATCCCGATTACACGAGATGCGGCTTCGGCGAGGCGAAACGCCACGCGTCCGTACCCACACCCAAGTTCCAATATCGAGTCCACCGGCCGGATTCGGCTCACAACAAATTCGATTTCCGCCTCAAGATACTGCTTCACACGCGGGGATGCCGACTCATAGCATCTCAATAGACGTTCGCCCGACAGCTTTTTTGAATAGTATGAGTGCATGCTCGGGGGCCTTTGTCTGAAGCGAGGGGCAAGAGTCGCCGGCTTAAAACTCGCGCCGTTCAGTTTCAGGATCGTCTCGGCCGTTCTATCGAGATATAAGTCCCACTTTTACTCGCAGAAGGTCTTCGCCGATCTCTATAATTCTGAACGATACGGATTCAACCAGCTTTCTATTCGCATCGTAAATCAGAATGACTCTGCTATCTTGAGGATCCGTTCTCCATGTGCCCTGTTTCATGAAATGAGCATCCGTGGGATGCAGAAACAGCCATTCGCATTTCCCATCTTCGCTGAAGATATAGCGCATCCTGAACTGGCTTGGAGGGAACTGTTTGAATTCTATGGGGCGAAAAATATTAACAGATCCGGTTTGAGTTCTCGGTTCTTCTTCGTAGGAGCGAATCCAACTCCGGAACAAATACGAAAGGTCAATGTCCTTGGTTGTGCCTGTTTGCTGAGGATCTTCCCTGCAGCCGGAGGTGAGTGCCAACGCGAAGAAAGACAGGACTACAACCGCCAATTTGAATGGCTTCATCAGCGCTCTCCCGGAGGAACGAGCTTTCAGCAAGACTGTTTGCAGACCATATCTATTATAAACAATTACAGACTACAAGGCAACTCGCAGCAGAAATATATCATCCGCTCGGCGGTCGGCCGCGGCTCAGATGCGAAACCTCGTAGAATAAGTATTATTCCCGCTTCACCGCGGGCAAAGTCAATTATCCTAACGCTGCCGTTCCCGGGCAAGCTCCTCTTTTACGGCATCCAACTCGGCGCGCATCGCGGCCATTTCGCGGTCTATCCTGGCTTGGTTAGCAGCTTGGGATTCTATGCGCTCCTGCGCTATCTCGACCGCGGTAAGGCCGCCCCTTGCGGGAGCTTGGTCGTCGGGTATGTTCTCCGAGCTTGCCAGAGTCGGCGTAACTGTTCCGTACTGAGTCGGTATGAAAACGAGGGAGAGCTGCATGTCATACGCTGTTATGTTTCCGCCGACTTCCTGACCGCTAAGGTAGAAAAATTTCGATCCGGCGGATGTAACCTCGAATATTCCCTGGACGGTCACCGGAAAATAATAACTCCCGGTGGGCACTCCCGGAGCAAGAATGAGATCCACATCCTGGTTGTCGGGGAAAACTCCGACGGCATCAGAAACGCCGAACCTGCCGAAGCTCTGAGTGCCGTTAGTATGACTGATCCAAGGTTGGCATGTGCCTATTGCCAGGACATAACCGGCACTGGGAACATTGATGCTGCGTACGAGCAGCGTTTGAACCGCCGAAGACAAGGATACACTGCCTGTTCCGTTTGTGGCACTGGCGACTCCGGGCTCATCGTTTATTTCCGCCGCATCGATTGCGCCCACCGGCAGGCTTACCGAAGCATCTCCTGCAACATCCATCCTCATTATAACCGACCGGGACGCCCCGGTTACACCGACATACGGATCATTGGATCCCGCAAAATTACCGTCTACTTCAAAAGCGTTGGTTCCCACTTCGTCGCGCTTCACCGTCAAGATTCCGCCCCCGCCGGTTGATCCATCAGCTTGTAACTCAACAGCGGAATTGTAGCTCTCATCCTTTACGCTCAAAATACCGCCGAATATATCATGGCTTGCAAACAAGACGGGATTGGCATAACCACTGCGGTATAATTTCAGCCACCCGTCTGCGGATGCGCTCCCCAGCGCAGCCCCGCCGATTACATGCAGCTTATCCAAGGGGCTGGCCGTTCCTATACCGAGCTTGCCCGCGCTGTCCAGTATCACACCCTGCCCGTTGGCTATAAACTGCAGCTCTCCTCCGGGGCGGTTGTTGAAGATTCGCATTCGGTTCGCGTATGGAACATGATCGTTGTCATAGGCAATTATCCCCGCCACCTCCCCGTTTTCATCGGAAAACGCGAGCCTTTCCGCGGAAGCTGCACCGGTATTGGGATTCTGGATATTGATTCCCATAATCGAATTCACATCCTGATAAATATGCAGGTTCGATCCGGGACTCTGGGTTCCGATTCCAATCTTGGAACCCACATCGAATATCGTGCCGGACGCAACCCAGCTCGACGCGTCATGGCGGAGCATCTGGCCGTCCGTCCCCGTCGGCAGCGTTCCGCCGGCCCCGCCGGTAAGCGACTTCCACGCGCTGCCGTTGTAGCCTTCAAAATCGCTTCCTGTCCAGCGAAGGGTTCCTGCGTTCGTGTTCGGCGTCGTTCCTATTTTCAGTCCGCCGGCAATATCAAGTTTTTCCAAAGGGAAATCATTACCAATACCTACATCGCCCCCGGAAGCTATTTTTAAATAATTAATGTTGTTGATTTGAAAGGTCATCCCGGAGCCGGGAACCAAAGTACCTATGAACAAATCCCCCCCGCTGCCGGCCTTTCTTATCCTGGCTTCGGTTATGCCGTTGAACTTGAAATCGATTGCGTCCTGGGAACCGGGTCCCGCAGAGTTGTCAATGGCTATGGCGGGAGAATTCGCACTGGTGTTATTATGGTCTATTTCCAGAGGCGCGGACGGCGTTGTCGTTCCTATTCCAACATTTCCCGAAGCCTTGAACACGTTCGCGCTCCCCGAGACCGCCTGCGAGTTCAGGCTGTACGCAGAAGCCGAGAGGGGCCGGCGGGGAGGCATCTCGGGACCCGCCGCAACCGCAATCCCAAGGTAGTAGGGGACGTCAAAAGACAGGTTCAAAGGGACGAG
>CAZZKJ010000059.1:0-12355 GCA_964654695.1 uncultured bacterium
ATTATCCGGTTCGCGAAATCCACCCAGGGGCCAGTTGCGTTGACAACAATCTTCCGGCAACTCTATTCTTTGCTCATGTGATTGGAGGCGTGTAATGGACGAAAAAACAAACAAACCGGACAATCAAAGCAGCATTCTGTTTATTCAATTGGTATCAATGTTTCAAATCGCCGCAATGCAGCATATGGGCAAGATCATGAACCCCGTTACCAATAAAATAGAGCGTGATCTGGTGCAGGCGAAGATGTCTATTGATATGATCGATATGATAAAGAATAAATCCAGTGGAAATCTTACCGGAGAAGAATCTGAATTTCTGGATAAAACGCTCTTTGAACTGCAGATGAACTACGTTGACGAAGTAAATAAACACAAGCAGGAAGAACCCGACCCCGGCGGCGGGAGCG
Source organism: uncultured bacterium (assembly GCA_964654695.1). Classification (GTDB taxonomy): domain Bacteria; phylum Krumholzibacteriota; class Krumholzibacteriia; order WVZY01; family WVZY01; genus CAZZKJ01. The sequence goes on from CAZZKJ010000059.1 coordinate 408, forward strand.
CTGAAAAGGAAGGCGGCCCGGTCAAAAAACCAGGGGAAGAGGGATCGAACGACTCCGCCGGCCCTTCGGTCGGCACGAAGGTTCATTCAGAAGGGCAAAAAAAGGGCAAAAAAGTTTCCAAAAGGTCCAGAGGCAAATCCCGGGCGGCGAAATCCCGCCGAGATGGCGGCGATTAGCAAGCCGTGCAGCCGCCAACGGCTAAATAGGTGTCGAAATGAAGCAGTTTGAGGTTCAAAACCATGAAATAAATGCACCTTTAAGAGCTGAAAAGCAATTTTTGGAACTCTTTTTGCTTTTTTTCGGAGAACTTCCAAAATGCAGGCAAGAAAGGAGTCACTTACAATGAAAAGTAAAGTGCTAGCTGCTGTTTTGAGCTTGATCGTGCTGTCCACCGGTTCCGCCCTGGCGGATGTGGCATATAACGGCACCAGAGGCTTAATAAGAACCCGTTCCGCCGATGTTCTGGGAAAGGGTATGCTAAATTTCCAGGTATCAGGCCATTATTACCAACAGGACGGCCAGTTTCACGGTGATCGGGTGGATTATCATTTGATTCTCAGCCGCGCGTCTTTGACGTATTGCCTCAGCGATTATTTCGAAATCGCCGCCAGTCTCGATATCCGCAACTGGGTAAGAACTGCCGATTCGCTTAAAACGTTCACGCGGGGCGGAATCGGGGACACGGACGTGCTTGCCAAGCTGTCGTTTCCTCTGCCTACGCCTCATTTCAAGCTTGGAGTGATCGGCCAGGCCAGCTTCCCGACGGGCAACGAAGACAGGGGCTTTACTACCAATTCAACGGATATTCTTCTCCAGGGACTCGGCACCATCGATCTTACCGACTGGGAAAGCTTCGTACCGACCAGGATCCATTTCAACGCCGGTTACCGCTGGAACCGTAACGAAGACAACGGGTACGGAATTTTCTTGAGTGAATTTCCTGATTCGAACGGTTTTTCACCTCCTGCCTATCCGGCCAAGGGCGTGGATGAAAATACCTCGTATAACGATGCCATCCATTTCAATACCGCGCTCGAATTTCCCGCGCCCCAGGTAACGTTCTTCGTGGAACTCAACTGGGATAACCTTTTCAATTATTCGGTGAACAACTCCAACGCAAGCAAAAGTACATATACCGTTACACCGGGACTCGCTCTGATATCGGAGAGCGGAACATCCATGAAGGTCGCCGGAGACATTAATTTGAATTCCGGAGATAAACCTTCGGTAATGGGAGCGCCTGATTGGGCGGTATGGCTGATGATTTCTCACACGGCTGCAATAATTCCACGGGACGCGGACCAGGACGGCATATCAGACGATGACGACGGCTGTCCCGAGCAGGCCGAGGACATGGACGGCTTTCAGGATGATGACGGCTGTCCGGACAATGACAACGACGGCGACGGCATTGCCGATATTGACGATAAATGCCCCGATCTCGCTGAAGATATTGACAATTTCGAAGATGATGACGGTTGTCCCGATCTCGACAACGATCAGGACGGCATAAAAGATGTTGATGATAAATGTCCGAACGAGCCTGAAGATTTCGACGGTGATCTCGATGATGACGGCTGTCCCGACCTGGTGAAAGACAGCGATAATGACGGAACTCCTGATGATCTTGATCGTTGTCCTCTACAGGCGGAAGACCTCGATGGTTTCCAGGACGACGACGGCTGTCCAGATCTGGATAATGACCTCGACGGAATACCCGACAATGACGACAGCTGTCCTAATGCCCCCGAGACGTTCAATGGATATATGGACGAGGATGGTTGTCCGGATGAGAAACCGATAGAAAAGCAGTTCATTCTGAAGGGAATCCATTTCGAAAGCGGCAGTGCGGCACTGACTCCTGATTCATATCCGATTCTGGATGAAGTTGTGCGGTCGCTTTTGGCATATCCGGAAGTAAGGGTGGAAATAAGGGGCTATACCGACAGCGTTGGATCAGCGAGCTATAACCTGGGCCTGTCCGATCGCAGGGCCGATTCGGTTAAGCAGTACCTGGTCAATGCCGGCATAGATCCCGCAAGACTGGTGGCGAAGGGTTACGGTGAATCCGATCCTGTCGCGAACAACTCGTCAGCTGAAGGACGTTCGCAAAACCGGAGGATCGAATTCCACCGCTTGAACTAAGCGTCCGGTTTCAACTTTAATCCTGCTGCTAAAAGAGGGAAGCACGCATTGCTTCCCTCTTTTATTATCATGCTCGGCGCTGGTCCTGCCTGGTATCGATTACCCCGCTATCTTAAAGGGCGGGTGGCGGTATGGGGGTCGACGGCGAGTTCCGCAGCGCGCCGGGGCGATCAACAGTTTGGATTGGAACGTTGTGTTTTTCTGAGCGCGAGGACTGTCTGAGCAGGAGGCTTCCGGTTCACGACGAAAGGAGCTTTTTAGCTTTATTCCAGTATTCATCCATCTCGTCTATTGTCATCCGGCGCATGGTTTTGCCGTCCAACTTGATCAGGGATTCCATCTTGTTGAAGCGTTGAATAAACTTGGCATTGGCATGCGTCAGAGCCTCCTCTGCGCCAACATCCAGAAATCTTGCGAGATTGGTCACGGTGAAAAACAGATCTCCAATTTCGTCTCTCAGCGCTTCTTCTGATCCGTCCTCCAGGCAGCGGTTCAATTCACTGGTTTCTTCGCGGAGCTTATCGATAATACCTGCTGCGCCGACCCAGTCGAATCCATTTTCAGCGGCGGCCGACTGCAGGCTCTCGGCTCTGCGCAGCGGAGGAAGGTTGGTTTCTGCAAGTATCGGTGCTCCTTCGGCTTCCGGCTGCCCTTTTCGCTCGGCCGCTTTCATCCGGTTCCAGTGCGCTATGCTCTCTTCTTTGCTTGCAGCTTTCTCACGGCCAAAAACATGAGGGTGTCTTCTTCTTATTTTTTCATAAACATGGTTCGTAATTCGATCCATTGTTGCTGAAGGTTCCCGTTCGCGAAAAAGTGCTGCGGTGTAACAAACCAGAAATAGCACGTCGCCCAATTCGTCCATTATTTCCCCGGATGATTGATTTGCATTGGCCCATTCGAGTTCATAAGTTTCACCGATAAGAGAGGAAATCATGCCGGCCAGTGTTTGTTCCCGGTCCCAGGGACATCCGTCTTTGCCCCGGAGAGTTGCTATCAATTCGAACAAGTCTTCAATAGTCTTATGGGCCATGGCAGCATGATAGCGGCTGTGCTTGCGCCAAAGCAAGGCGTAATTCTTTCCTTGAAAGATTCGCGAAGGCAGATTAGCATACAAGTTTGCCCCAATCAACCAACGGATGGACGGATTGTGAACCGAATAGTAATAAAAGGCGCCCGCGAACATAATCTCAAGAACCTGTCAATCGATATCCCCCACCGCAGGTTTACGGTGATAACCGGAGTTTCGGGATCGGGTAAATCATCGCTGGCTTTTGATACCCTTTACGCTGAAGGTCAGCGGCGTTACGTGGAATCGCTTTCGACATATGCCAAGCAGTTTCTGGAGAGGATATCGCGTCCCGACGTCGATGAGGTTTCGGGAATCAGCCCGTCGATTGCGATTAAGCAGCAAAATACCGCGAGGAGCGCGCGTTCGACAGTGGGCACTGCAACGGAGATATACGATTACCTGCGACTGCTCTATGCCAGGGTAGGCCGAACTTTTTGCCCCGAATGCGGTAAGGAAGTAGTCGGTTTTTCTCCCGATGAAGTTATTGACGACCTGATTTCAATCTATAGAGGAAAGGAAATTCTCGTCATCGCCCCGGTTCCTGTCGTAAACGGCCAAATTTCCGAAGCCGCGGCTAAGTTTCTTTCTGAGGGATATACCAGGGTGTACTGCGGCGGCGAATTGAAGAGGCTCGATTCTCCGGACGATATCTTGTTGGAAGCTTCCGGCTGCATCAATCTCGTTCTTGATCGTGTCAAGGCGGCCTCATCCAACAGGTCGAGGCTGCTGGAGAGCATCGAAAATGCATACGCCAGAGCTCGGGGACGGGTTGTGGTAAGCCAGCTTGATATGAAGGAGAACAAGATTTACACCAATCAATTAAAATGTTCCGGCTGTTCTCGGGAATTTGAACAGCCGCGACCCCTATTATTCTCGTTCAATACGCCGTATGGAGCATGCCCACACTGCCGCGGTTTTGGCAACCGCATGGAGTTTGAAGAAAAACTCATTGTTCCCAACCCGGAAAAATCCTTGAAGGAGCATGCCGTCGAACCGTGGTCGTCCGAGAGAATGGAGCCTTATCATACAAAACTCATCAGTTTCTGCCGCAGCAATAAAATTCCCGTCAACCTGCCTTTTTACAAGCTGAAACCGGAAGCAAAATCCTTGATATTGGAAGGGAACAAGAAATTCAAAGGTGTGATACCTTTTCTGGAAAAAATGCGAGCCAAGAGCTATAAACGCTATGCAAGGTTTTTTACACGCAAATACCTGGCTTTTAAGGAATGCAGATATTGCCGGGGCGGAAGATTGAGGGAAGAAGCATACAACGTGTTGATCGCCGGGAAAAACATACGAGCCGCAGGTGCCATGACTCCGGATGCCGCCCTGGATTTCATATCAAGCGCCGACTTCAATCAGCGCGAAAATGTGATCGCCAGGGATATCCTTCTGGAACTGAAATCGCGTTTGAAGTTTTTGTTGGATGTGGGGCTTTACTACATGACCCTGGACAGGTTAACCCGAACCTTGTCTGGAGGCGAAGCGCAGAGAATAAACCTCGCAAATTCGCTTGGAGCAAACCTGGTGGACATTCTATACGTGCTCGATGAGCCCAGTATCGGTTTGCATCCAAGCGATACAAAAAAACTTGTAAAAGTGCTTTTGCGGCTGCGGGACCGCGGCAACACGGTGGTCGTGGTCGAACATGATCCGGATATAATAATTCAGGCCGACAATATAATCGATTTAGGGCCCGGGGCGGGCGAAAAAGGGGGAGAGGTTCTTTACAGCGGACCGCTCAAGAGAGCGTCCGCGAGCAGGTCAAAAACAATAAAGCTACTTCGGAAAGGGACGCCGCTGAAAAGAAAAAGAAAACCCGGAGCTATAAGCGGAGAATACCTTGAACTCAAGGGAGTCAGCGAACATAATTTGCAGAAAATCAATGTTTCTTTTCCACTCGGGGCTCTCACCGTCGTAACCGGGGTCTCCGGATCGGGCAAGAGTACTCTGGTTTGCGACGTGCTTTACAGCGCGCTCAGGACTACCGGAATGCCGGGGTACGTACGGGCTTTTTCGAATATTAACGGGGCGGATAAAATAGAAAAAGTATTGATGGTTGATCAAAGTCCTATTGGCAAATCAGCCAGATCCAATCCCATAACCTATATTAAGGGCTTTTCCTACCTGCGTGATATCTTTGCCGCGCAAAAGCTATCCTTAAAAAGGGGATACGGTTCGGGGAGGTTCAGTTTCAATGTGACCGGTGGCAGGTGCAGCCGCTGCGAGGGATTGGGTTACGAAAAGGTTGAAATGCTGTTTATGGCTGACTTATTTATTGCATGCTCCGAATGCGAGGGCAAACGCTTCAATCCTCAGACGTTGGAAATTTCTTTCAAAGGAAGGAATCTTGCTCAAGTACTGGAGATGACGGTCGATGAAGCAAAACTGCTGTTCCAGGATTACCGCCCGCTGTCAAAAAGACTGGAGGTGCTTCAAAAAGTCGGTTTGGGATATATAAGGCTGGGGCAGCCGAGTTCAACATTATCGGGAGGGGAGTCGCAGAGAATCAAGATTGCCAGGGAGCTGGCGGAAAGCTCAAGCGGTGGTTGTCTGTATATCCTGGATGAGCCTACGACCGGTCTGCATATGCTTGATGTCGAGGTTCTTATCGGGGTGCTCGGCGAGCTTGTTGCCAGAGGTAATACCGTTATTGTCATTGAGCATAACCCGCAGGTGATTTTACAGGCGGATTATGTTATAGATTTGGGACCAGGCGGCGGAGATGAGGGCGGCAGAATAGTAGCGGCGGGTGCTCCCGAAACAATCATGCGAGCTCAGGGGTCGCGCACCGGAGCATTCTTGAGAAAACTGGTGAAAACGGAAAAGAAAGGCACTGCATGAAACTGTTCGTAACGGGAGGGGCCGGGTATATCGGTTCGGTTGTTACGGAGCGCCTCTTGAGCGGGGGGAGAGAAGTCGCGGTTTTCGATAATCTTTCAACGGGGCACAAGCAGGCGCTTCCAGTCGAAAGCATCTTTTACGAGGGCGATATCCGTAATCAAGCACAGCTCGAGCACGCCCTGGCGCCGGATACAGATGCGGTTATTCATTTCGCGGCATCCAGTGTCGTTGCCGAATCCGTCGAGCGGCCGTTGTCTTATTTCGATAACAACGTCGCCGGTACCGTCTGTCTTCTGCAGGTCATGCGTGACCGGGGCGTGAAAAAAATAGTGTTTTCTTCCAGCGCGGCGGTGTACGGCTCTCCAACCCGGCTGCCAATAGAAGAGACGGCGGCCTGTTCGCCCGAAAATCCCTACGGTATGACGAAGCTGTTCATCGAGCGTATTTTTGAATCATGCGCCCGCGCATGGGGGCTTAAGTACGCGGCATTGCGTTATTTCAATGCGGCAGGGAGCACGCAAACACGCGGTGAAGATCACCGCCCCGAAAGCCACCTGCTGCCGTTGATCCTGGATGCAGCGCTGGGAAGACGGGCAAAGCTCACCATATACGGCGAAGATTATGAAACTGAAGACGGTACTTGCGTGAGGGACTACATACACGTCATCGATCTGGCCGAAGCCCATATCCTCGCCCTTAACGCAGTTGAAGACGGCTTTTCCGGCGCCCTTAATCTCGGCAGCGAAAAACCGCACTCGGTGCTTGAAGTTGTTAAAACTTCCGAAAAAATAACCGGCAAATCCATAAAATATGATATCGGTCCGCGCCGTCCGGGTGATCCTCCGGCCCTTCTGGCTTCATCGCGAAAAGCGCAGGAACTGCTGGGATGGCAAAAAAAACACAGCAGCCTCGAAGAGATAATAAGTTCGGCCTATAAATGGCGTGTCGATCATCCTGATGGATACGGCGTCTGAGCCCGTCCCGCCCCTTTTCAACCTGCGGTCTGTTCTCATCCCCCGTCCCCATGGCACGAAGCTTGCGTTTAGCCTGCTTTTGCTCACAGTGTCTCAATCTGCGGCACCGATGGAAAGAGGACCGGAATGACCAATTCGAAAGAACAAGTGCTGGAATTTACGCATTTATTCCGCATGCTTCAATTGGTTCACGAGATGGACAGCGTCGAGAAAGTTCATCGCATGCTTCTATCCTTTGCCACCTGCGGAGACGTAATCGGTTTCAAAAGGGCGATGCTCTTTGAAGTGGATAATAACAAAAAGCAAATCAGGGGTATTATGGGATGCGAAAAAGGAATGACCGCATCCGAAAAGGAAATTGATGGAAGCAGCTTTGAAGATTTTGCTCATGAAATATTCATAAGTTTCGAGCATATCGAATGCGGCGCCTTGACGATGAAATCCAGGGCGTTTTGCATACCGTTCGATATGCATAGGTCCGCCCTTGTCAAAGCCGCGAAGACCCACTATCCGGTATTGGCCGAGGGACGGATGAGTGAATTCAAATCCGATCCATTTTTTGAATTTTTTGAACCTGAGAGTTATGTCGCCGTTCCCATAACTGCGCCCCATGATAGACACGAGGGCGAATCGGGCGATGTCACATTCGTGCTGACTGCGGATAATGGTACCGGAGGAAGGGCGATAGATATCAACCGTATTTCACTTCTGTTTAGCCTGTGCCAACGCGGGGCTTTGGCGGCAAAGAACCTGATGGATTCCGCAGAAAGTAAAAGAAGAATCAGGATCATCAAAAAGATGATCAAATTGCTGGCCGATCTCAATACCGGCCGTAAACCGGACGACAACCTTCGACTGGCTGCGTCGATGATCTGTAGAAGCATGAATTCAACCGGCGTCCTGCTCAAGGACTACTCCAGCGGTAGAACCCTCCACATAAAGAGGGTTCATGAATTATCCTTATCCGGTGAGGATCACGATATCGCAGTATCTGAATGCATGGAGAAACTGCTGGACAGGGTTGGTGGAAAAGTACAATTGATAAGCGGCGATCATAAATATCCTCTCCTCTCCGACGATGCGGGTGTGGCTGGATTCATCGCAAATCCGCTTGTATGCAATGGAGACGTGGTTGGGGCAATAGCCGTTTATATGGATAAGAATGAATTGAGTGATGGCGCGGTGAGATTTTCATCGGAAGACAGGGCATTTTTGGAGATTTGCTCGGGACTCGTTGCTAATTCGCTCGGCGCATCCTGGCAGCAGGAAAGATTGAAGAAAGACGAGAGCGCCCTCGAAGAGTTCAGGAGCAACCTGGCCAGGGAGCGTTTGAAATCCAGAATCGGTGAAAAAGGCATCGAATATTCCCGGAAGATACGGAATAAATCCGCCCGAATGAAAAAACTGTTGCACCAGGCTGTCAAAGATCCTTCCAACCTGGAGCAGGCGGTCGGTCTCATCAAAGATATTGAGAATCAGACCAAATGCTATCTTGATGAGTATTCAGGGGAACATGCAAGCTTTCGCCCGATCGATTTTTATGAAGTGGTCCGCAGGGTTTCTTCGGCCTGGCAGCAACGAATGCGGTCCAGGAATATTGATGTTGTTTCCAAAATTCCAGAAAAAGGCCCAGTGCTCCTGATGGATAATAAAAAACTTGATCTTGCTTTGAATCATATCATGAACTGCATCGGGTCGAGTTTGGTCGAGCACGATAAAGCTCTCATCGAATGTACATCCGATGAAGAAATCGCCCGAGTAGTTTTGGCGGATACGGGTTCCGGGCTGCCCGGCGATATTCTTTCAAGATTATTCATGCCGTTTTGCAGTCTCGAACACAATGATGAAAGAAAAAACGCTCTTTCTCTCGCAGGGGAAATAATTCAAATACACGGCGGCGAGATTGCTATGAAAACATCTATAAGCTGGAAAACCATTTTGATCTTGAGTTTCAAAATATCGGCCAATAAGGACAGAAGAAAAAATAGAAGCGAACGCAGGCGGTCTCAAAAAGATAGGAGGGATTCAATTAAATATAATTAACGGTCCTGATTCATCACCTGCCGCCGCCGTCAAGTGGGAAAAAAATTACCACCGGACGGATCGATTTCGCCCTCCCGGGGATGCCGGCAACCACCAAATAAAAACTGCCGCTGTAACATATTTTATATAAATAAATTACGCTTGCGCCCTTCCGGCCGATTATTTCCGGTGGGCGGCATTCTGGCATGCAGTTTGCGCTCGAGACCGTTGTGATGGAAAGATCCCGCCAGCGCAAAGATACGGTTCACAAGTACGGAGCCTTCCTGGAGCTCATTAAAGACCCCCTGGTAGCGGTCGATGACGGCGGCAGGGTAATTGTGTCCAACGAGGCGGCAAAACGTTTTCTGAGATTTAGTTCCTTTAGAAATATCGAAGGAGTTAAGAGTTCCTCAGAGGAGGCGCCGGTATTATTCGACCCGGGAGAAATCAAGCTTCTTATAAAAAAAGCACCGATTTCTAATCATCGTCTCATGGACAGATGGGGCAGGAAGACGAATCTTGCCGCGGACAGCGCGGCCTTGCCGGTTCTGAGGGAGTACCCGGGCGCCAGGCTGATACATTTCAAAGATCTTTCCTTGATTTTGAACAAAATGTCGTGGACGGATGAAACCATCGCCATGGTTTCCCACGAGCTTAAGAACCCGCTGTCGGCAATGAAAAACGTAGTAAACATTCTCCTGTCCGAAAACGCCGGGCCTCTGACCGGGCGGCAGGAAAAATTCCTGACTGCGGCCGAACGCAGCGTCGGCAGGCTGGTCAATTTACTTGAAAACGTGCTGGATATATCGAAACTGAACTCGGGAACGTTGAGCGTTGACCGGGATTGGATATGCCTCGCTTCTTTCATGCGCGAGACCGTAAATTCGTTTGAAACTCTTTTCAACCTCCATGGCGTCAAAGTAAAACGGCATCTTGAAGAAGGAATCAAAAAAATATATGCAGATTCTTCCAAACTGGAGCAGGTTATTATCAACCTGCTGAGCAATGCGGTGAAATTCACTCCCGCTGACGGTGAAATAGTACTGTCCGCTGCGTCCGCGGGAAGGGAAAGTCTTGAACGCGAACTGCGGCTCCTTCCCTGGGATGATCTTCCCAAAGCCTCTTTCCTGCGGTTTGCGGTCAGGGATAACGGTATAGGCATGAACGAGGAGACGCTTGCGAACTTGTTCACACCGTATTATGGACAGTCCGGGAAAAAATTGAGCGGAGGATCGCATCTGGGTCTAAATATTTGCAAAACACTTGTTGAAATTCAAGATGGTAGACTGCAGGTAGAAAGCCGGCTTGGGATCGGTACCGAGGTCTTGTTTTATCTCCCCAAGGATGAAAGAACCGCATATATGCTTCATGGGTTAAGAGTGATCAAGGGATTTATAAAGGAACTGCAAAAGGAAAATCGAAAGCTCTTCCTGGCCTTGATCGGTAAGGAAAGCGGGGAGTGCTGGATGAATATGTGCAGCTCCTGGAGAACAATTCCCGAAATTAATCCCGCCGACGGCGGGTACAAAGGCGAAAAATTCCTATTGTGGCCGATCAGCGAATATCTGGCGGCCGCATTGATAATAGACAAGGATATTGATAGCCCGGTCGATAAAATGTTCAATAAAAATTGTTCGTCGAACGGCGCGGGCTCCTACTCCTTTGACGGTCATTTTGTTGGAGCGAGTTCCAGTGAAGAGTGCGGTTTCAAAATTGAGACGCTTTTCAATCAGTCCATGAATAAATTGAAACGCGCCGGAAACCCCCTCAATAGCAGATTCTGTCGAACGAATCGATAGTGGTTTTTTACAGGAGAGTAAAAATGGAAGATTTAAGAGTACTGCTGGTCGATGATGAACAGGATATAGTCGATACAATCAAGTACAGCCTCGAGCTGAGAGGTTTGAGGGTGGATACCGCATACGACGGTTTAACAGCGGAAAAAATGGCAAAAAGCGGGAAATACAAACTAATAATATTGGATGTAATGCTTCCGGGAAGGAATGGATACGAAGTTTCCAGGATCATCAAGGAAGATACTGAGGCGGGGAAACTGCCCGCGATCAACATCCTTCTCATAACGGCAAGAAAACTCGAAGATGAATTCAGGGAAGACTTCGTTTCCACGTGGTCCAAAGCGGACGCGTGCTTGTATAAACCGTTTGAACTCGAAGAGCTTCTTGACAAAACTTCATCCCTGCTCTCGACTGCGCAGGGCATATCCGGTTGATGCTATTTGCCCGTTAGGCAGTGCGTAATCAGTTTAAGGATTTTTGAGCATGAAAAATGAGAAGAATAAAGATCATCCTGTATTTCAGGATATTGTACCCACAGAAACCGCCGGCGAACAAATCCGGCGAAAAAAAGTTATTGCCGAAGGGATAGAGGCAATTGCCGCGTCCTTGAATCACGAGATTAACAATCCGCTGACGTCGATAATCGGCAATACCCAGCTGCTTCTGCAAAAGGAGTTCGGCGGGGAAGTCACGGTTAAAAGACAGCTCAAATCGATAGAGTACAGCGCAGTTTTGATCAAAAGATTGATTTCAAGACTTGGCTCAATCGAATCCTTGGCTTTTCTTAAAGATGGAGATGAAGAAAAACACGTTGATTTAAAAACGTCCAAATGTGAAAAATGGATTGAAGACGACGAAGATCAGGCCCTGCAGGATCCCCGGTTGTTTTGATTAACTCTTTGAAATGCAATCAAATAAACGCTCATTCCGCTAAAAATTAAGTTGACGAATCGGCAGGTGCTGGTTAGAATCCCCAATCATTTGAAGTAATTGCTGCACACGCCCGCATACCGGCTCTTGGATTACCAAAAGCGGTGCGAAGGTAGCTCAGTCGGTAGAGCAACGGACTGAAAATCCGTGTGTCGGCGGTTCGATTCC
>CAZZKJ010000060.1:0-12051 GCA_964654695.1 uncultured bacterium
TCGTGCTCGTGAAAAACTGCGCGCGAGGGGGCCCCATCGATGCCACCCGCGCTTATTTGGGCAAAGTGCCGCGCGGGAACGCAGTGGAAATTCCGGAAGTAGGAACCTATGTTTAGTGCACGTATTTTTCCAGCCACATTTTGAGCTTTAGCACTTCGGCGTGCCCGGGCGAAATCGCCAGGGCATCTTTTGCGTGGGCGAGCGCCTGCGGGTATCTTTCGATTTCAGAATAGGCCAGCGCCAAATTGAAATGCAGGGCAAACGAGCCGGGGACGAATGCGGATCCCTTGCGCCAAACACCGATTGCTTTTTCGATTTCTCCCCGGTTTTTATAAATAAATCCCAGGTTTATGTAAGCGCCTGCATTTCGAGGAGAAACGGTTGTGGAACGCAGATATGATCCGACGGCTTTTTCATCGCGGCCGGCTTTTTCAAAGGCTTTCCCCACGGCAAGCCAGATATCTGGATTTTCTGGTCTGAGTTCCGCGGCTTTCTCCAGCGCAACGGCGGCGTCACCGGTGTCCCCGAGCTGCATAAGCGCTCCCCCCAGATTTCTAAGCATCATGAAGTTATTCGCGCCCTTTGCCAGGCTCTGCTTAAAATAAAAAAGAGCCTTCGTTCTATCGCCCGTTTTCATATAAGAATGTCCTAGCAGGTACGGGTACTCCGCCGAAGACCGATCGAGCTCAACCGCTTTTTGCAGTGATTGGGCACTTGCCCGCGCATCACCGGCGGCAAGCTGGGCCGCGCCGAGTTTGGCGTACTCCTGCGCGGGGTTTTCGAAACGTGACTGCAGGAATCCCGAATTTGACAATAACAGTACCGGCAGAGCCGCTGCGAGCGGCGCAAAACTCCATAGTCTTTTGCCGCTTGATAATGATAGGGCCGCAAGCGGTATCAGCGCGGGCAGCATCCCCATGCGAAAGCGCGAGCAAATGAAAAACGGAACGAGAGCAAGACCGTACAGCAGCGCCCAGCCGGCAAGCAGTGCGCAGGCATGCCGGTTTTCCTTGCCTTTGAAACCCAATACGGCTCCCGCCGCAGCCAGCGGAAGCAAGAGACCCCAGGGGAAACCGAACCAGGAAAATTTCCACAGAAGCAGGTTCAATGGGAACGGCCGGTTTAGATAAAGGCTGCGGTTGTTAGGTGTTTCAAAGCTGTTGAACAGGTAGTAGATTTTTTTTAGGGTGAGTTTAGCCGCCGCTGCGGGGGAGCTCCGCATCCATGCCAGGCCTTTTCTCATCCAGAATGCGGATACTCTATTCGAGTTTACATTTCTTTTCATTTCCTTGGCGGCTAAAAGACGCGATCTTTCTACAAAATCCGACCATCCGCCCTGAAGGGTCTCCATTTCGGGGATATCCACGCTTCTGCCTGAAGCCGAGGAGTTATTGCCCGCATAAAAGTTTATGCCTCCCTGGCTTGCAATGAAGACGAATGATTTTTCAGCGCGAGCATTCAATATGGTCACAACTGCAGCCGGCAGAAGGGAGAATGCAACAGCGCCGATTATGAGTTTTTTTCGGAGGTCCGACCGGTCTCTTGACCGCATCCAGGCATAGACCAGAACCGCCGGCAGCAGAGCGAGCGCAGTCGGCCTGGTTATCCCCGCAAGCCCGAGAAGCACGGAGCCGGCCAGGAAGCTTCCCGGTGTTTTATGGGAGAGCAAAAAGAAAAGGGCCCAGGATAGCAGCGCCAACAGCAGGCTCGGAATAAGTATCTCGCCGTCAAAAAAAATCATGGGTCCGTATGCTGAGGCCGTTATTCCCGCCCAAAAGGCCGTTTTTTTGCCGCCCAGACAAAAGCCGCTTCCTGTTATCGCCGCCGCGGTCCCGGCCCCCAAAACCGCCTGGACCATCCTTGCGGCCGCCGGAATGTGAGAGAACACCGTATATATGACCGATAGAAAAAACGGATAGAAAGGAGCTCGAAAAAACGCGCGGCCATCCATGTCCCAGCCGCTCCCGGCCCATCTTGCCGCCCATTCGTCGTGCCACTGCGCATCGACTATGAGCGAGCTAAAAAAAGGAGACCGATAAAAAAATGCAATGTAAATCAGTCTTACCGCGAGAGCCAGGAGAAAAATCCGCAGCATTACGGCGCCGGGGGAGTCCGGTATGAATCGGAGGGCGTTTCTTGAAGCGCGATTAAGGTTCGATACTTTCTCTTGCATGATCGCAATCTGTTCAGGGTAGTATATTTCGCAGGTTGAATTTTAACATATTTTTGTAATGTTGAAACTTATTTATAAACGATATGTAGTAAACTAATATAATGACTGTAATATCAAAACATGAAAGAGGAGGTTTATATGCACTTATTATCGCTGCATAAAAATTGCTCGGCGCCTGGACGCGCCGCCGCCGGTATGATATGCGTGGTAATTATTACCATACTATTCAACACTCGCGTTTCGGAAGCCGGGAGTTGGCAGGGAAAGGAAGAAAACAAAGACGGGATTACTCATGTAATGAATCCCTCGGAACCGTACAATGGTTCATTTAAAGCAGCGCCCAAGCTACTGTGGAAAATTTCCGGTGACGAAGATGAATTCATATTGGGCATTATCACGCAGATTCAAATTGATAATAACGGAAATGTCTACCTTCTGGATTATCAACTTAACGATATCAAGGTGCTTTCACCGTCCGGTGGGTTCTTGCGGTCTATCGGTAGAGAAGGCGAAGGGCCGGGCGAATTTCGGCGGGCCAGCGGTATGTTTATTACGCCCGGCGGAAACATAGCGGTCGTTCAAGCAATGCCGGGAAAGATCATCCTTCTTACACCCGAAGGAGAACCGGCCGGCAATATGAATGTGCCTCAGGCTGAAGACAGGGGTATGCAGATGTTTGCTTCGGGATCGATTGCTGGCGATCATATCGTTTTGGCGGTGCAGCGATTCAAGAGAGGCGAAGCTTCTTTCGATGTCATCTCATCGCTGATAGGTATAAATGATAAGGGCGAGAGCATCGCTGAGTACGTGAAGCAGCAGCGCTCGCGGGACATGGCCAAAATGGTTTTCGATGAAAAAACTTCCAGCATAAGTTCGTTGGTATGGACGGCTTTCGGCGACGGCCGCGTAGCGGCCAGCGATGATTTTGATGCTTTTAAAATAAAAGTCTGGGCACCGAATGGGGAAATTGAGAAAATCATAGAAGAAAATTACACACACAGGCAGCGAAGCCCCGAAGAAATAGAACTGTTCAAGCCGCGGGTGAGGATCAGAAGCAGCAACAGGCAGATAAAGACCGAAGTGCACGCCAGCAAGACCGACCGGGACATCGTGAGAATCTTTCCTATGGGTGACGGTGGGTTTTGGGTCCTGTCGAGCAAGGGAGCTTTTGATGCCCAAAGCACCGAGATTGGAGCTTTCGATATTTTTAGTAAGGACGGCAGGCTGGTCAGCCGCGTGACAATCGAAGGCTCCGGAAATTTCAGGCAGGACGGGTATCATATAGTAAAGGACAGGCTTTACGTGGTAAAGGGTATGCGTTCAGCACGCATGGCCATGGCAGGAATGGGGGAATCTAATGAAGAAGAAAAAGAAACGGAGCCCATGAGCGTATTGTGCTATGATTTGGAACCGGTTTTTGATGCAATTAAACTGAAGGATTGAAATAATGGCAGATAATCCAGGATCTTCTTTCGCCGTTCGCGCCAGGCGATATGTTCTCAGGGGGCTTCTTACCATCATCCCCATTTGGGTAACCTGGCTTGCGTTCAAGTTTTTATTCGGACTTATGAGCAACGCGGGCGGACCGGTTGTTAAATGGCTGTCGGAAGTTCTGCTGCCTCATTCTCCGCGGTTGGCGGGATGGCTGGCCGATCCGAAGCTGCAATCAGCGACCGCCGTTATCATGATTTTTGCTGCGCTCTATCTGCTGGGGTGGATAGCCACCAAAGTTATCGGCCGCAGGTTGATAGCTTTTTTCGACTCGATTATAAACAGGATTCCGATTGTTAAAGCAATTTACGGATCGGTAAAAAAGTTTTTGTCGGCCATGCAGAAAAAACCTGATGGTGTGCAAAGAGTAGTGCTGATTGATTTTCCCTCGCCCGAGATGAAAACCGTGGGGCTGGTTACGCGAACCCTGGTGGACGAAGACTCGGGACGCGAACTGGCTGCGGTTTATGTGCCGACGACCCCCAATCCGACGTCGGGATACCTGGAAATAGTTCCCCTCGATAAAGTCATATCGACCAATTGGAGCATGGACGAGGCGATGACTTTCATAGTATCGGGAGGAGCCGTTGCGCCGGATACTATGAATTATGATAAGAGCGCGAAGAAAGAATGAAAACCTCCTGCAAAAGCGCCACCGCTTTTCTTGGGCTTTATTTTGCTAATCCCCAGGCCGGTTTTCGAACCCGCTAATTTCTTTATCCATTGGCGGTCTCTTGCACACTTAAGCATACAGGTGATAGTATTTGTGGCCGCCCCCCGTCACGAAGAGAACTACTTTTTCGCCGCCTTCGATCCATCCGCGCTGTCTCAATTTCTGGAAAGCGGCGAGCGCCGCACCGCCTTCGGGACTGGTGAAAATGCCCTGCGCGAGTGATATGAGTCTCGAGCCCGTCATTATTTCGGCATCCGATACTGCCACTGCCGTTCCACCGCTTTCCCGCAGGGCGCTCAAAATCAAAAAATCACCGACCGCAGAGGGCACACGCAGGCCGTCGGCCAGGGTTTTTGCGTTGTGCCACGGTTCGGCGAATTTCCCTCCGTTTTCAAAGGCTTTGACTATCGGTGCGCAGCCGTCCGACTGCACCGACACCATTCGCGGGCGTTGGGAACCTATCCACCCCAGCGCTTCCATTTCGGAAAAAGCTTTCCACATCCCGATAAGACCGGTGCCGCCGCCGGTGGGATAAATAATCACGTCGGGCAGCTCCCAGTTAAAATCTTCCGCGAGTTCGTATCCTATGGTTTTTTTGCCTTCGAGGCGGTACGGTTCCTTCAAAGTTGACATATCGTAGCGATCGGTCCCGGCCGCTTCCGCGGCGGCTTTCTTGCCGCAGTCCGAGATCAAGCCGTCCACGAGGGTTACCGATGCGCCCAAAGCCCTGCACTCAGTGATGAAAGGGACGGGAACGTCTTTGGGCATGAAAACGTGCGCGCGCATTCCGGCGGCCGCCGCGTACGCGCTCATTGCGCCCGCCGCGTTTCCCGCCGATGGAATCGACAGATCAATTGCGCCGAGCTCTGCGGCCTTCGAAACGGCTGCGCAAAGACCGCGTGCCTTGAATGATCCTGTGGGATTGACGCTTTCATCTTTTATATACAGATTCTCAAAGTCGAGAGACGCGGCTAAGCGTGACGGGTAATTGAGCGGAGTGCAGCCTTCTCCCAATGTCAATCTGTGCCTGGACGAACGCACGGGCATGAGTTCATGGAATCTCCATATGTTATTCCGCCGCCGGGAGACAGATTCGATATCAACCGCAAGTCTCGCGGCATCCAGATCATAGCGCGCCAAAAACGGTTTGGAACACTTAGGGCAGAGACCGCGGATGCAGTCCGGATCGAATGTCTCGCCGCACATGCCGCATTCCAGATGGGACAGGTAGTTCATTGTTTACTCCCATGATTATAACCGGGTTATAATTAAGATGCAGAAATTGGGCGGTTATTATGGATTATAATTGCAAGAAGAGCTATTTTACAAAGCAATTCTCCGGAAATTTTTGTACAATATGATATCCGTGATCCGGACGTCGGCGTGCCGCCAATGATTTGCTCGAGGCCGCAATACCGAAAAACCCCCCGGAAAGGGGCGCCGTAATGAGAAAAAAGGGTATATCGAACGTATTGAAGCGATCCGCCGGATTGGCAGCGGCGGGCCTGCTGCTTTTGTCGGTTTTTTCGCCGGTTTATTCCCAACGTCCCAAGCCCGTTGCACATGGTGTTTTTGACGGCGATACTATGTATACGGTTCTTCCTCCGAATGCGATCCCGGCCATAAAAAATCCGTCCTTTGTCAGCGGGAAAAAGGCCGATTCACAGATGTCGCCGGAAGAACCGGTTCTTGGTATTTTTATGAGTGGAGAAGCAAAGGCCTATTCTCTGTGGCAGCTCGATGCGCACGAGATCGTCGACGATGAAATAGCAGACACTCCTATTGCGGCCACATGGTGACCGCTCTGCCATACGGGCGTGGTTCACGTCCGCAGACTCGAGGATGCCACATATACTTTGATAGTATCAGGCAAGCTCTGGAGAAACAGCATGATCATGGAGGATGAGGAAACGCAGAGCCTTTGGAGCCATATAACCGGGGAAGCGCTCGAAGGTAAGCTCAAAGGCAGGCGTCTTGCCATGCTGCCGGCGGTACAAACCACATGGGCGCTCTGGTTCGAGGAGCATCCTGATACCAAAGTGCTGGTAAAGCAAAAAGAAATCCGTAGTTCTCGTTATGAAAGCTATTTCGCCGACCCCGATCGTACCGGCATATTCCGGTCGACGTGGCTTAGAGATCGCATGCCGGGCAAAAGCATCGTACTTGGATTGAACGATGGCCCGCACGCCCTGGCGGTGACGGAGAAGAAAATGAATGATGCCGGAGTTGTCAATACGACTGTCGGCGAAAAACCGGTCGTTGTGGCTCTTCTCGGAGATGGGGGCGTACACGCTTATCTGTCGAACGCGAAAAACAGGATACTGCATTTTGCAAGGTTGGACAAAGGACGGGAAATGCAGGATAGGGAAACAAATTCTATCTGGGATCCCGGTACGGGGCAGTGCATTAAGGGAGAGCTCGAAGGAATCTTCCTCGAAGAAATAATCGTCTGGCGCGCTTATTGGTTCGCCTGGAGCGGATTCTATCCCAATACAATCGTTGTCGACTGAGCCGAATAGAGATTCCAGCAATCAGGGGGGTAAAATATGAAAGTATCCTTTATTCTAATTGTTACTGCCGTATTTGCGATATTGCTGGCAGGCTGCAAGAATGATAAAAGCCCCGTTGAAGAGGCGGTTCTGCAGACCTCCCTCTTCTGGGCCGCATCGGAAGTATACCTGACGGATACGACGACGTCGGTCGATGGATGGATAACGGGAGATCCCTTACCCTCATTATATCATGTAAGAGTAAACGGGCAGATCTTCGATGGATCCGGTTACAGTGAAATGATGAATGGATACGTATCCTTCGCCGGAACTCCTCTCGACTACACGCCGGACCCGGTGAATGTCGAAGTGAGTACATCAAGCGGCATACTCAACGGTTCATGTTCATATCCGGGTATTGCCGGAAACATCTCTCTCAGTTCCTCATCCCTGCAGGTTGGAGACCCTTTGATAATCTCATGGACGACCGGCGCGGATTTTGTGCAGTTGTACGCCTACTGCGAATGGAATGATCAACTGTCACAATACCATTATCTGTCTCTGGATACATTGGTGGCCGGCAACAGCGTAACGTATAATTTTCCGTTCATCAGCCAGGGAGGACGCGTAATGGTAGGCTCTATCAGAACCCTTTGCGGGCCTTACCCGGCGCCTGGGGCCGTGCCCAATATGTCCGGCGACGGCATTGGGTTCTTGTATTACAAAGGGTATTATCAGGATTTAAACCAGGAAGTTGTTATAGGCACAGGATTTCCGGCGCCTCCCAACGCCGGGCTCGCACCGCCGCCGCTTGATGAACGCAATGCTGCTCTGGAAAAAGCGATGGCCGTAAAACTGGGGTGGTAAAAGAAATAGTATTCCGATTTCCTGCGGCCAAACCGCATCAACGCATATCTGCCAATTCGTCTACGGCGGTCCTGTTCATTATGCGCCCTACCGGATAAACGTTGATTCTTTCATCCCAGTAAGGGGTGTGCATATAGAACCAGTTCAGGATCTGTCTCGGATTTTCCGCTGAGTCTTCATTATCCTCGCGCCACTGATCGAACTCGTCGCGCAGGCCGGGATCTTCATCCAGCATTTGCCGCGCCATTTCTTCCATTACATAATCCTCTGTATATTCCTTTTGTTCGAAAATCGTATTGAAAAATCCCCAAAAGACATACGAATCGGGACCATGAGGCTCGAGAATATGCGCCGCGGCTCTTGCCGACCTCTGGTTCATATCTATGATTGCCGATCCCCGCGGGAACACCCTGGTTTCCGTATATTCCTCGACATCGTACTTCAAAGGAAATCTGCCTTCGTAGGGTTTATTGTTCCAACTGGCATTATCGAAACGATAGGAATTCACTTTTATCCGGGCGTCATGTTTCAATCGATAGGTTTTTATTCCGTGCAATGCCAGCCTTTCGATGACATCCGTCCATTGAGGCGGTATGATGTAGGCCTCGGGAAGTTCCACCGTCACCGACGGTTCCCACCTGCCGAAAAAGGGGATTTTGTAAGTTACGGGATCGCTGCCGAATTTGAACCAGTCTCCGCCGGTGAGACCGCTGTGCGTTTTTTCATAATCCACACCAAGAAAATCCATCACGGTGCTGTCGGGCAAGGGTCTAAATCGCAGTGCGAAAGGTTCCTTCCTGAATTCCGCTTCAGCGGTTCGTGCGTCGGCCTCCCGGTTCAATCGCATCAGACGGTCGTACTCGCTGTTCAGAATAACCAGGGTATTTTTCAACATTTCATATGTTCCCGTCACGCGGGTTTTATAATCCTTGAGCATGTGGGTTTCAATAAGAAGACCGGGGCGGTTTTGAATTGCTGTATAACCCTGGGAAAACCGGGGCCCGGCTACCCACGTTACCAATCCGCTTCGCACATCATGGCGCTTTCTGAAAAATACATAAGGAGATACAGGAAATCCGGACCCTTCCATCAACTTTTCCATCTGGTCCAGATAATTGTTCCTGACCCATGCGGTAAGGTCCGCGTCCATGTTGCCTCTGATTTCCAGGGCATAGGTTATCGCGTATTGAAAGTCAGCGCCGTCGGTGACATGGCAGTCTATGAAAAAATCGGGCAGCCACTTCTGGAAAAGTCTGAGCCATGATTTCATTTCGGAAGAATCGGCCTTTAAATAATCCCGGTTCAGGTTCAGATTCTGCGCTGTAACCCGCCAGCCCATTTCCTTGGGACCGTTCTGGTTGATACGGTTGTAGGGTCCAAAGTGTTCATGCCCGTCGACATTGAAGATGGGTATGAAAAGAACGGTCACATGATCAAGCAGGCCGGGAAAATTTTTTTGAACCGCAATATCTCTCAGAAGCATCAATCCTGCATCTTTGCCGTCGGATTCGCCCGCATGAATACAAGCTTGGATCAGCAAGACCGCCTTTCTTTTTTTTGCCGCAGCAGGTTTGAAGCGCCGGTCTTTATCGACCGTAAGCAGAGGCAGGCCGCGGCCCTGCGGGCTTTCACCGAAGAAGGAAAACTGCAGCCACGGGGAAGCATTTGCCAGGCTTTTGCAGTACCTGACGGTTTCATCATAGCGCGGGGTTTCACGAAAACCCGATTGTTCGTAATAAGTTACCAATTCGCTGCGGGAATCTGCTAAAGCAGGCAGTGTTCCGCTATGCAGCGCAACGACCAAGATAAACACAGCAGAGGCCGGGAAACATATTTTATAAATCGGGATTTTTTTCACGTGTTCTCCTTTTTGCATTCGATACCAACAGCTTTCGGGGGAATTCATGCGCGCCAATCGTCAAACGGGCTATTCCGGTTAGCCCGTGTTTTCACTTTTATTAAGTCGACCGGACGATTATAATTTTATTATAGCCCAGGCAAAATATTTACACAATTAGCAACCTTTTTCTACATGAGAGCCGAAATTTTTTCAATCCTTCTGATTGCCGCAGTTCTCGGGTGTTCAAATGACACTTTTCTGCCCGGCGAAGGTAGTTCATCGGGTTGTCTGGATTACAAAGATTTCATTCATTTTGCCGGGTCCATCGACACGCTCGGTGCATGCAAGAACATTGCTGCTGCTGCCGGCTATGCTTACATCGCTTCGTATTCAAAGGGTCTCTATATCGCGGACATCAGCGATCCCGGATCTCCGTGGATAACCGGATTCGCCGCAGCCCGCGGTACTCCGCTCGATGCGGCGGTTGCCGGGGGGTATGTCTTCGTAGCCGATGGATATTACGGGGTGAGCGTGGTAGATGCGCGCGACCCGTCGGCGCCTTCCATAATAGCGTCCGTAACAACGCTGGGGAAGGCCTGCTCGATAGCGGTATCGGGAGGCATTGCCTGCGTGATTGAATGCGGATCTGCTTTGAGGTTGATAGATGTTCATGATCCCGCTCATCCCGTCGTTGTTGGCGGCGATAACTCGATGGTTAATGCCGAGGCGGTTGCGGTGGAAGGAGGACTTGCTTACGTTGCGGCCGGTATTTCAGGCCTGCAAATAATCGATGTCAGTGTTCCTTCGGAGCCGATTAAGCTTGGAAATATATTTACCGGCGCAAAAATACATGATGTCTTTGTGATCGGAACAACGGCATATGTAGCAGCGGGGGGCAAGGGGCTGCAGATAATCGATGCTGCCGATCCCACGGCTCCAAGTTTGATTGGTTCGGTCGATACTCCCGGCGCCGCTTTTGGGCTGGACGTGGCGGCCGGCCGGGCTTATGTAGGAGATTGGTCTTCGGGTCTGCAGGTGGTGGATGTTGAGGAACCATTCGACCCGCACATAATAGGCGGGATTGATATGGCCGCCTTGGCTTCCGGTCTGGTTATCAATGAAGATTATGTATATATCGTTGATGAAATATCGGGGATAAATATAATTGATGTGAGTAATCCTCTAACTGCTCCTTTCGTTTTTGCAGTTCAAACCAACGGGCAGGCTTTCGAAACAGTATTAAAAGGAAACTGGGCGTATGTTGCGGATGGAAATCGCGGTCTGACAGTGCTCGATATCAGCACCCCGGATTCACCTGTGGTGATCGGTGGCGTCGATACCCCCGGTAACTGCCTGGCTGTATGCCTGGATGATTCAACTGCTTATGCTGCGGACGGGACCGCGGGGTTGCAGATCATCGATATATCTGTTCCATCCGATCCAAAGCTTGCCGGCGCTCTTTCCACGGGGGATATCGCATACGATGTGGCGGCTGCTGATTCCGTTGTTTTTGTTGCTGCGCGAACATTAGGTGTTGAGATTTTTGATTTCAGCATCCCCAAATACCCTCTGCTGGTGGACGTTTTCGATCCGGGAGGGACGGTATTGAGTCTGGCCCTGAGCGGCGACATGCTGTACGTTCCCGAAACGAATTTTGGCGTGCATGTTCTGGATATAAGCGATCCCCGGAATCCGGGCGTTGTGAGGTCGGTAATGATACCGGGTGGGGCGCTGAGGCTAAACGCAGCGGACGATTATTTATTCGCGACTACATCCCGCGCAGCTGTGGCCATACTCGATATATCTATTCCATCTCAACCGGTTCTCATGAGCATCTTCAAGACGGCGGGCAGTTGTTATAAAGTCGGAGCAGCCGGGGGACACGCCTATGTCGCCGACGGTACCTCGGGAATGCAGATCCTGGACGTTTCGAATGCAGCGTTTCCTTATCCCTGCGGCAATCTGGGAACCGATGGATATACATCGCACGTCTCCATTGGTGCGGGTCTGCTGTATATTGCAGATCGCTCGGGAACAGTCAGGACCTCTCGGATTCAATGCGGCGGGTCGACTGCTCCGGCCCGGCAGCGCACGGGCCGGCGGCACCGGGGACTTGCCGCTGTGCTGAAACAAACTGCTTCCTGCATCTGAATTTCATTCCTCTTTCTTCAAACTCTTATGTGTCCCGTCGCAGTGCGGTTCCTTGTATGTCATCTTGCAGTTGCACAGGGCCGCCTTTTTTGTTTCTTCGATTGTAAAGCATACGGGAGAGAATTCAGTTTCTTTGTGTGAGCCGTCGCAAAACGGCTGGGTGGCGGATTCTCCGCATTTGCACCAGTAATAAGTGCCGGGTTCGAGATCCAGGATAACGGGTTTGGTGTCGGCAATTTTAGGGTCAGCCATGATAGCGGCCTCCTTTTGAAAGGTTGTACTCTTTTCGGGCTTATTCGCATAGGTTTGAATGCCACCCGCGCTTATCCGGGCTTAGTGCCGCGCGGGTCCTGTCGCTGATCACCCC
>CAZZKJ010000061.1:0-11697 GCA_964654695.1 uncultured bacterium
GACGGGTCATCTCCGGCGGAAATTCCGGCGCCTTCGCAGCCATAGGCGGCAGACCCCGGTCCGCAGCAGAGCTGATTAATTTCAGTTTTGGTTTCGAGCGCCGGCTCTTCGATACACCGCGGGCCGCGTCCTTCGGCAAGCCCAGATAATTCGCTAATAAGGTTAAGCATTTGGATGTTTTGAAATAATTGAAGTGATGAATATTTGCTTTCAATCCCGCGTCGACGGCGAAAGGCGAAAAAACGGCCTTCCTGAGGGTTGGAATAGAATCTTCTATGTTTGTGGCCGAACCTGTTGAAACCGTGAGATCATTATCATCATCAAGGAATAATTTATCCGCGCCGGCATCGGCCAGTCTCAAAAGAAGGTTTTTGGGGGCGTCGAAGTTCGAGCCAACAGCATTATAAACAACTCCTCCCATCGGCGAAGGAGCGTTGAGTTTTTTTAAAAAAGCGCTCCCTTCGGCGAAGGCTTCGATCCCGGGCATAATACCGCCTATTCCCGCCGCCAGGCATTTAATGAACTCCGCGAGGAAACGGGTAACCCATGGAAGGGCGTTGCCGGGAAGAAGGTAAGCGATGTTGGTAAGCCAGGCGGTGAAGCGTTCGTAAGGCCTGCCGGACTTATCGCTCGCATTGGGAACAAGAGGTGATCCAAGATTGGGCGTAGCGACAAGCACAACGCGGTCCAGGATAAGATTGCCCCGTCCGCGCATTTTCTCGGCCAGTGTCCTCGCAACGAGACCGCCTCGGCTGTGAGCGATAATGTCATATAAACAAGGCGCCCCGGTTTGCATATGGTTCAACAGCCAGCGGGCGTTGTCGTCAGGTGTAAGTGAAATTGTCGGATGGTCGAATCCTATAATCCTGTTTTCGTAATAACGGCGCAGCATATCCATAAAATTATTTCCATGGTTCTTGTAAAGAGAACCGAAGGCTGCGGTGGTTGAAGAAAATGTTCCATGAAGAAACAACAATCCTCTTCTGCCGCTGTGATGGGGAAGAGAACGAAGCGGATGGCTGGTATCGATCCTGCTCCCGGCGAAGCGAAAAAAAGCATGTTTGATTCTCGTCTCTTCCCATTTGCCCGCCAAAAAAGCGAGACCTTTTTTTGCCGCGCTTGACGCCAGCGCTGCTGAGAGTATAAAGAGCGTATATGTTCCCGGGGAAAAAGTGCCTGCGCTTGTTCGCGTTCCGCGGGATGCGGCGGCAGCGGGATGGGCATCAATAACGATTAAATACCTGCGGGCGGTTCCTCTATTATTATCAGGGTAATGCCACGTAATTCCACCATGCGGATGTACCAGACAGGCGGCAAATACGCGGCCTTTTTGATGTGCGATTTCCGCAGTTACACCGGACTGAGGCCGGCTGCTTCGCCGCGCAGATCGGGCCGGGGAGGGCATGCCGGCGGACGTCCGGAATGCGGCAGCATCTTCAACGTCGAAACCGCACTTGAATATGCCGGCCAGAACCGGGTCGCCCGGCAGGCGGCGCCTTAAAGCAACGGGTTTTGCAGAATAAAAATCGTAAATAACCTTGGACGTTTTGTCCGGTTTTTTAGCCACCGTTTTTGTCCCCCGCTCGTGAATCTTCGTTATAAACGTTGATGATTCTTTCCGGATCGAAGGACTTTTCTATTTTGAACAAGCCTTTGTGCACTGCAAAAGCGCAGAAGAGCCCGGCTGAGAAGCCTGCCAGGGTTCCCAGCGCGAGGATGGCGGCGGCCGTGCTCAGCGAAATGAACATCAACGTTCGCTCCTTTTGATCCCTTATAAGAATCCCGAGTTCCAACCCGGAAACGATCAGAAGAACCCCGAGGATGCTCCTGGGATAATGGAGCATTACCGCCGTGACGGCGGATGCGGCGAGTATTCCCAAAAGCATTTTTGCGCCTCCGAGCATCAGCATGCTCCCCGCGGTTCTCGCCCCGAAACGGTACTGGCCGGACAGACCACCGGCACCGTGGCACATGGGCATGGCCCCGAAAAAACCTCCGACGATATTCATGATTCCTATACTGACTCCCACGGTTTTGGCTGCGGCCGGTTTTTCCGGAAAGAGTTTCCCGGACAGCGCGCAGACGGCGATGATTGAATTAAGGAGTGTAAGCGGAATCTGGGCGAAACCGGCTTTTAGTGTTCCTTCTATTATAAGACGCGGTTCAGGGATCGAAAAGGAAGGAAAATCCGATCCATACAGCGGGACATTTCTCGCTCCGGGAACCGATGCATAGGTGATAACGACGCCGAGCGCGAACAGCACGAGCGCTGAAGGAAATCTTTTGCTGAAAAAGAACAGGAAGACGATAACAGCTCCTGCAATGCCTGTCAAAATACTGTCGGCCCCCAAAAAAGCGCCCGTTTCCGCAATGTATGAAAATCCCTTGATCATGAGGCTCAAGCCAATTCCCAATTGAAGACCGCGCACAACGCATAAAGGCATCACTTTTCGAATAATTCTTAAAAAGCCGGGAAGGCTTATAAGGAGAAAAAAACCCCCCACGAAGATGCCGGCTCCGTGGATTTCTGCAGGTGTAAGTTTTTCGGTAATAGCAACGGCGGCGATGGCTTTCATCGGTTGAACGCACATGGGAATGCCGAACAGCAAACCGGTTGTAATGTTGAAAAGCCCGGCGAAGAACAAAACGGAACCGGCGCCCAACCCGTTTACGGCGATAAGAGCGGCGGTAAGGGGGATGAATGTTCCCATGTCTCCCAGCGAACCTGAAATCTCGCTCAGGCCAAAGCGTGAAGCGAACAGGTTTTCTCGTATTCCGCTTATATACCGCGGATGGGAGGGTTTGGTATGCTGCACCTTCATATCTTCAAAAGTTCCGGAGCCGCTGCCATTAATACGATCACCGCGGCACCCAGGGCAGCGGTCGGATGCGGACCACATCGCCTTTACAAAAAGATTTTTTTATGCCGGGGATTGTTATCAGGCAGTCCGCTTCCGCAAAGGATTTAAGCATATGCGACCCCTGGCCTTTCAGGATTCTAACCTGAACGCGCCCGCCTCTCCGTCTGACGGTTCGCCCCCTGAGAAACTCCGTTCTACCGCTTTTATTAGTATAATCCGATGCAAGTCCTGCCGTTCGCGGTTCATCGGGATCTTTTGCGATTCCCGCCATTCGTTTGAGTGCGGGTCCGACGAACATGATCGCCGCGACGAGGGCCGCGGCGGGATTGCCCGGCAGTCCGAACACTATCTTTTTGCCCCTGGTGCCGAAAAAGATCGGTTTCCCGGGTTTCATCGCCACACGCCAGAATACCTGCCGCACGCGGCTGCGTTCGAAAGCAGTTCTTACTAAATCATAATCTCCTACCGACATGCCGCCCGTTGCGATGAGGACATCGGACGCGGAGAGGCCTTCTTTAACACGCAACATGAGCAGGTTCAATTCATCCGGACAGGGAGGCAGGCAGGATATTTCACCTGCGGTATCCCGGAGCGCAGCGGGCATGAACAGGGTATGGGAATCCCATATGGTTCCCGGACGCAGCTTTTTTCCGCGGCTTGCCAGTTCACTGCCGGTGGTAAAAAAGGACACAGATGGTTTTTTTACAACACGGATACTCTTGAAACCCAAAGAAGCCAGCAGTCCCATAACAGGAGGCGTAATAATAGTTCCGGATGCCACCGCGAGGGTTCCCTTTTTTATTTCTTTTCCTTTTTTCCTGATGTTTGCGCCTTTCACCGCGGATGCTTTTAAAAGAACATGCCCGCCGGCGGTTTTAGTGTGTTCCTGAATGATTACGGAATCGGCGCCCGGCGGGAGAACTGCGCCCGTGAAGATTCTGGCGGCCTGTCCACCGGCCAAAGGCTTTGCCGGGGCTGTGCCAGCGGGAATTACTTTGCCGACAAAAAGCTTTACAGGATGAGATGAAGAAGCGCCGCGGGTATCAATACTTCTGACGGCAAAGCCATCCATCGCGGAAGATGGAAAAGGCGGAAGATCCATGGGCGCTCTTATATTTTCTGCGGCCGCCGCTCCAAGAGACTCCTGCAGGGACGCAGGTACGGCCGGCATCCGCGGCAGGGAATCTTCGATTTTTTCCCATGCTTGTTTTACGCTTATCATCAGTTATATAGAATTGCTATGTGGATACATGAAATCTCGATTCAAAACAGCCGGTCTGTCGGTCTTTTAGTGGTCGTGTCCGCGCATGGTGTTCATTCCATGCACCAGCGCGGGAAAGAGAACATTCATGGCATCTTCGACCGCCCCCGTCGATCCTGGAAGGACGATTATTACGGTATCACCGGCCATGCCGGCCAGGGCGCGCGAGAGCATGGCGTAAGGAGTCCTGTCCTGCCCGTACCGGCGCAGCGCCTCAGCGATGCCGGGAAGGGGCTGGTCGATAAACGCGGATACGGCTTCGGGCGTCCGGTCCCGCCGTCCCATTCCGGTTCCGCCGGTCGTGATCACCAGGTCGAGCCGGAGATCGTTAATATATTTGCCGAGTGCATCCTTGATCGTTTCTGTTTCGTCGGGGATTATCGAGATATCTGCAACCGAAAACCCCTCCGCCTCGAGTTTTTCTTTTATAAGCGGTCCTGTGAGGTCTTTGCGTTTGCCCAGGGAAGCACGGTCGGATATAACCAAAATTCCGGCGGTTCCGCGAAATGGCGCGTCCGTTCCAAAGTCGGATTTGCCTCCTGTTTTTTTCTCGAGTTTTATGCCGAGAATCTCCATGGATTTGTCTATTGATTTTAGCATGTCATAAAGGGTCAAAGCGGCGACGGCGGCTCCGGTGAGGGCTTCCATCTCTACTCCGGTTTTTGCCACGGCTTTAGCGGTGGCGGTTATTTTGATTTCGGAGGAATCCAATACGAAATCGATTCCTACATGATCCACCGGCACGGGATGGCAGTAGGGTATAATGGCGCTCGATGATTTTGCCGCCTGTACAGCAGCGACGCGGGCCACGATCAATGGATCGGACTTGGGCAGGTCGCCGGATTTTATGCGGGCGATCGTTTCTGGCGATACGCGCAGCGAAGCCCGCGCGGCGGCGGTTCTCAAGGTTGAACATTTTTTATTAATGTCTTTCATCGACAGAAATTATACCATATGGTTATACTTTCGTAAAATGCTCCGCAGCGGGGTTTTCGGAGACCCGGAGGGGGCGAGGGGTTTTAACTGCAATGAGTCTCTATCCGGAGGGGGTGAGACCGGTGCATGAAAAAGTTATCGCTCTCAATGAATCCGGTATCGGTTTAAAAGGATATATAGCTATTCATACTCTCAAACGCGGGCCGGCCTTTGGAGGCATCCGTATAGTTCCCTATCGATCCGTAGACGAATGCCTGCGGGATGCCCTCAATCTGTCCGAGGCAATGACCTATAAGTGCGCTATAAATGATATACCCGGCGGCGGCGGTAAGGCGGTCCTTATGCGCGGCGAGATAAAAAACCGGCGCGCGGTTCTTCTGGAGCTGGGAAGCAGGGTGGATGCCATCGGCGGGGATTTTTTCACCGGACCGGATTCGGGAACCACCATGGAGGACTTGAAAATAGTCGCGTCGCGGACAAAATACGTTTCTTTGGAAAATCTCGTTCCCGCAACGGCCGCAGGTCTATTTTATTCGATTCGCGCAGCTTGCAATTTTGTAGGCATGCCCATTAAAGGGCTCAGGGCGGCTGTGCAGGGACTCGGTGGTGTTGGATTCGAAATAGCGCGAAGCCTATTGAACGTCGGGGCCGAGATTGTCGGAAGCGACATCGATGCGCGCGCCGCGGACCGTGCCGAGACTCTGGGCATAGATATCATCGCTCCCGAAGATATCATTTCCGAGCCGTGCGATCTGTTCTGTCCGTGCGCCCTGGGAGGAGTGCTTTCGCCCCGTTCGGTAAAACGGCTCAAATGCCGCATGGTCGTCGGTTCGGCTAATAATGTTCTTACGGAAAAACGTGCCGCCGATATGCTTCTGGCGCGCGATATTGTTTACGTGCCCGACTTTCTCTCCAATTCCGGCGGAGCAATTGTCGGTACAAAGAAATACCTCACGGGCAAGTGCGACAGTAAGAACGAAACGGCGTCTCTTTATACCAAGACTCTGGCGCTGTTGGAGACGGCGCAGGCGCAAGGAATAACGCCGTTGGACGCGGCGATGTCGCTAATAGAAAACAAGCTGCAAAACTAAAGAAAGGCGTTTACGGTTATGTGGGAAAAAACGGCGAACTTCATAAAAAAGCACAATACTTTTCTCCTTACTACTCATATTCATCCCGAGGGCGACGCGATAGGGTCCGAGGCTGCACTCAAGGAATACCTGCAGAATTCAGGCAAAAAAGCGGTTATCGTGAATTCCAGCCCTACGCCGCAGAACTGCGAATTCATGGATCCGCACGGCGAGATCAGGGTATACCCCGGTGGATATGATCCAGGGTTGATGGATCAGATTGACGGTTTGATCATCCTGGATGTAAACGGCTGGATTCATCTCGGAGGTTTTGCCGAAGTAATCAAGAAATGCGGCAAGCCTGCAATCTGCATCGACCACCATGAAGGATCGGAGAATGGATTCGTGGATTTCTATCTGACGGATACAAAAGCCGCATCTGCCGGAGTGTTGGTTTATGAGCTAATAAAATTCATGGGGGGCGATATCACCCACCCGATCGCCGAGGCCGTGTACGCATCGATTATAACCGACACCGGCAATTTCCGTTTCACCAACACCGATGCAAGGGCCTTCAAGATTGCAGCCGAGCTTCAAGCCCTGGGAACGGATCCTTTTGCCGTCTACCAGCGCGTGTTTGCGAACAGGAGCTGGGGAGCGGCCCGCCTCATAAGTCCGGTCCTCAACACGCTGGAATCGGCCGCGGCCGGGAAAATTGCCTGGATACACATGACCGGTGACATGCGCCGCAGCGCCGAAGCGGATTACCAGGACAGCGATGGGCTGCTCGATCTCGTGCGCGCCATAAAAGGGGTGGAGCTCTGCTTTTTCTTAAAGGAAACCGACGACGGCGGGATCAAGGTATCATTGCGTTCCAACGGCCGGATTAACGCATATAATCTGGCGCGAAAATTCGGCGGCGGCGGTCACCGAATGGCTTCGGGTGCGAATCTCGATGGTCCCATGGAAGATGCGATAAAAAAGCTCGTCAATGCCGCCATGGCTTTGGACGAGCTGCGGTTGTGATCCCTTCCGCGTCGTTTCTTCGGCCTGTCTCAAAAATTGCCGGCTCCGAAAGTGAAAGATAAGGTGGGGGAGACTGGAAGTCAGTTCATTTCCGGAGCCGGCGTAGCTGCTATTGGAAAGCTTTATACTTCTTTTACGCTCTGGGTGAAAAAAGGTTCCTGGCTAAATAAGAACGGGGAAAGCCTGTGAAATAATATCATTTCAAGAGCTCGATCCCTCCCCCAAGGTGCCGTAACTCCGTCGGCTTCCCCCGTTCAACAGCCTGTTTCGCGTTTACTTATACCGCCGCCGGGCGACTTTGTTCCCCTGCAGTTCTATGTGCCAAGCTACCCAGCGCTTTTTTTGGTCTCTACCGCCTGGTCGTGCCAGTACGGTGAAATCTCCCTGAGCCGCTCAATTATGGGAGGAAGTTCTTTTAAAACCACATCGATTTCCTTTTTGGTTGTGTATCGGCTCAACGAGAACCGCACGGATCCGTGCGATGAGGTAAATGGAACGCCCATCGCCCTCAGGACGTGAGAGGGTTCCAGCGATCCCGAAGTGCATGCCGAACCGCTCGAAGCGCAAACGCCGAATTCATCCATCAATAAAAGAATGGCTTCGCCTTCCACGTATTCAAAGCTGACGTTCGACGTGTTTGGAAGCCGATAATCCTTATGGCCGTTCAGAAGCGAACCTGAAATGGAAGATAGTATTCCCTGCTCCAGTGTATCTCTTAGTTCTTGTACTTTTTTATTTTCTTCATCCATGTTTGTGCCGGCGAGCTCGCAGGCTTTTCCCAACGCGGCTATCGAAGGGACATTTTCGGTTCCGCCCCTGCGGCCACGTTCCTGATGCCCTCCGATCATGAACGGCTGTATGCGCGTGCCTCTTCTGATAAAAAGGGCGCCGACGCCTTTTGGAGCATGGATCTTGTGTCCCGATATGGATAGAAGATCTACCGGGATTTTCGACATATCGAGCGGGATCTTTCCCGCTGCCTGAACGGCGTCAACATGCAAAATAGCGCCGCGCGATTTTACTATCTCTGCGATTTTTTCAATCGGGAAGATCACGCCGGTTTCATTATTGGCAAACATTACAGACACAAGGGCGGTTTCGTCCGTCAGCGCGCCCTCCAGCTCCGCAAGATCCAGGCAGCCTTCCTTGTTCACATTCAATAATGTAACCTGGTAGCCGAATTTTCCCATGCGCCCGAGAACGTTCAGCACTGCGGGGTGTTCGACGCGCGTGGAAATAATATGACGCTTTTCCGGCGACGCTTCCAGTATACCGCGAATGGCGTAGTTGTCGCTCTCCGTTCCGCAGCTGGTAAAAATAACTTCGGATTCCCTGCAGTTGAAGAACGCGCTCAATCTTTCTCTGGCCGTTTTCACGGCGGCGCCGGACACCGCGCCGAACTTGTGCATGCTGGACGGATTGCCGTAATAATCGGTTAAATACGGGAGCATTTCTTCCAGGACTTCCGGCGCCAGTTTGGTCGTGGCGTTGTTA
The DNA here is from genome assembly GCA_964654695.1 of uncultured bacterium. Taxonomy (GTDB): domain Bacteria; phylum Krumholzibacteriota; class Krumholzibacteriia; order WVZY01; family WVZY01; genus CAZZKJ01. The sequence goes on from CAZZKJ010000061.1 coordinate 8,649, forward strand.
TCGAGATATATTACGCCCATTCGTTTGCCTCCTCCACCGTTAAGGAGTCGCTGACGAATTCCTTTAGCTTGTCTTCGACGAGGGACTTGATGGTCAGGTTTGACGCGACGCATCCCGCGCACGAGCCTTTCAGCTTTACCAGGACCCTGTTGCCTATTACGTCGATGAGTTCGATATCTCCACCGTCATTATGAAGCGGCGGCTTGATCTCTTTTTCCAATATCTCCTGGATCATGTTTATTTTCTGTATGTTTGTCAGCGGTTTGTTCCTGTCGATTTTGCTCGGTCTGGGCGCCGACCGCGCGGCCCGGGTCTTCGTTTCTTCATTTATTATGTCTTCTATGGCCGGATGGCACGACGTGCATCCCCCCCCGGCTTTGCAGTAATTGGTTACTTGTTCAACCGTAGACAGACCGTTCTCGCTGACTACCTTGCGGATGAGGTTTTCATGCACGCCAAAGCAGTTGCACACCAGACGTCCCTCCATCTCCTCTTTTTGCGATGGGGTTATGCCGCGGTAGTTGGCGATAGCGGCCTCGAGGGCTTCCCTTCCCATCACCGAGCAGTGCATCTTCTCCTGCGGAAGGCCGCCCAGGGCTTCGGCTATCTGCTGGTTGGTGACCATGGATGCTTCCTCGAGCGTCAGGCCTTTTATCATTTCGGTAAGAATCGATGACGACGCGATCGCACTGCCGCAGCCGAATGTTTTGAACTTCGCATCGGTTATTCTTTGGTGAGCGTCGAGCTTGAACGTGAGCTTAAGCGCGTCGCCGCAAGCTATAGATCCGACCTCTCCGGCCCCGTCTGGATTCTCGATCTCGCCAATGTTGCGGGGGTGGAGAAAATGATCCATTACCTTGTCGCTATAATCCCACATATGATCCTCCTGAATTACCGTTTCTTTTTGCCGAACACACGGCGCGCCGCTTCTATGATCGACGGCCTCTCAGTTGTTCAATATCTCGTCGATGAGGGGGCTTTTGCGGCCTTCATCCTGGGAAGCCTCGCAGTTGCCGCAAAGATCCGGTTCGGGCTTTTGAGAACAAACAACACAGTTATCCAACAGATTGATAGATTTCTCGATCTGTTTTTTGAGCGAGCCAAGGGAGTTCAATGTTTTTGTGACATCGGCATGTTTCGATTGAAGTATTTCCAACAACCCGGCTGCGGCCTCACGGCCGGATGCGCCGTCCCGCCAATCCCGCAGGATATGCCGGATTTCCTGCAGGCTGAAACCGGCGATCTTTAGACTCTCTATAATATGGAGCCGGCCTAGAGAACGTTCATCAAAAAGACGCTGGCCGCCCGAGCTGCGCTCAGAGCAGATGAGTTTCAGTTCTTCATAGTATCTGAGTGTTCGCGTCGTTAGCCCGCTTAACCTGGCCAGTTCTCCGATACGGTAACGGGAACCGGGCGCCTCATTTGTGTTTTCTCTCGGTTGTTCCTGCATGGCTTTTCCCATTCTGATTTCTTCTAGTTAACGTATACGTCAATTATCGGTTCTATTTTACATGCACTTGAAAGATTTGTCAAGGCATGGGGCTGAAAAATTAAAAAAAACTTTTGCACGGCCGCCCAACTTGGCTTATTCTTCCAAAAACGGGCTAATTGTATGAATTATCAGAGGTTATAAAAGGAGATCCAATGGCAAAAACCCCGAATCGGATGGGCCTCATCATGGTAAACACCGGAAACGGCAAAGGCAAAACCACCGCCGCTTTGGGAACGGCGCTGAGAGCGGTCGGCGGAGGGTATAAAGTGTTGATTATACAGTTCATAAAGGGTTCATGGGATTACGGTGAGCTGCATTCGGCCGGGCTTCTATCCCCCAATTTGGAGATTTTGCAGATGGGAGAAGGCTTTACATGGGAAACCAGGAACAAGACACGCGACACCGAAGTGGCTTTGAAGGCCTGGGCCCTGTGCAAGGAAAAGATTCGGAGGAACGAGCACGATATTCTCATTTTCGATGAAATCAATAATGCTATCGATTACGGCTATCTCGACGTGAACGATGTCGTGGAAGCCTTGAAGAACAAGCCGAAAGAAATGCACATAATACTGACCGGGCGAAACGCCAAAGAGGAGATTATCGATGCAGCCGACATGGTTACCGAGATGAAGGAGATAAAACATCCTTTCAACAAAGGAATTATTGCCCAGAAGGGAATAGAATTCTAAAGGAGATGGAATGGACCTGGGATTGAAAAACAAATCGGCCGCGGTCGCTGCGTCCAGCCGGGGATTAGGTTTCGCCGCAGCCCTGGAACTGGCACGAGAAGGGACAAAGGTAGGCATATGCTCGCGCGACAAGAAGCGTGTTGAGGAAGCGGCCGAAAAGATCATGAGGACAACCGGCGGTGAAGTGCTGCCGCTTGTAATAGATGTGTCCGATGCGGAGCAAGCGGAAGAATTTGTCGATAGTGTAGGCCGGAAATTCGGTCGTCTCGACATTCTAGTAACGAACGCGGGCGGGCCGCCTCCGGGATGTTTCACCGATCTTGATATCGACAAGGTGCGCCGGGGATTCGAACTCACGCTCTTAAGCGCAGTGGCAATGATGAAATGCGCGGTCCCGTGGATGAAGAAAAACCGGTGGGGGCGGATCGTGAATATAGTATCCATCACCGTCAAGCAGCCGGAGATAAACCTGCTGTTGTCGAACACGATGCGAAGCGGCATCGTAGGATTTGCCAAATCGATTGCAACCGAACTGGCTAAGGATGGCATTTTGGTTAATAATGTTGCCCCGGGGTATACGAAAACGGAGAGGCTCGCAGAGCTTGCCGGCGATCTTGCGGAGCGCAGAAAGGTTACGGAGGCGAATGTGTTTGCCGAATGGGAGGCGGGGATTCCGATGGGCAGGCTCGGCAGGCCTGAGGAACTCGCGAAGGTGATCGCGTTTTTATCGAGCGAGGCATCGAGTTATGTCACCGGGGCCACGCTCCAGGTGGACGGCGGGTTCGTTCAGGGTGTGCTGTAGGGGTACCCCATCGATGCCACCCGCGCTTATCTGGGCTGAGTGCCGCGCGGGTCCTGTCGCTGATCA
>CAZZKJ010000062.1:0-11687 GCA_964654695.1 uncultured bacterium
CCCGCGTGCTCGTGAAAAACTGCGCCGCGGGGGCCCCATCGATGCCACCCGCGCTTACCTGGGCAGAGTGCCGCGCGGGTCCTGTCATCGATTACCCCGCGTACTCGTGACTATTCGCAGCCGGGGATTCCTTACTCTGCAGTATAAAAGGGCTTCCATTTCTCTTCCGGCGAGGGTTTGGTTAACAGGCTCACAATAACCAGGCAGGGCAGCGAAACTCCCAATGCGGGAAATATAAGCTGGTCGACTTCAAGACCGAAAATAAACTGCGATGCGATGGTTGCGCCCATTCCCCCTATAATGGAGCAAAGGCCTCCCATGGGAGTGACCCTTTTCCACAGGAAGCAGGCAAGTATGGCCGGAGTAAGCCCCGCCCCCACCATAACGTATGCGTAATAAGCCATGGAGAGGATATAAGTAAAACGCGTAGATACTGCAAGCGCCGTCAGTCCGAGAAACACGATCGAGATGCGTTGAAAAAGTACTATCTCACGGTCGCTCGCCTGGGGACGGATAAACCGGCGGTATATGTCCTGCGTGATATTGGTAGATGGAATCATAAGAAAAGTATTGCCTGTTGAAAGGATTATGGCCACGGCGGCTCCCAGCAACAGGCTGCCGCCCACCGTGCCTATATCGAATCTCGCCAGCCTGAGTATTATTTCCTCGGTTACGGGTTTCGCGAGCGCGCCGTCGGCGGCGTGGAAGGATGGATCGTTCCAATATATGCCGCTTCCTATTATGGAAAGGAAAACGAGAAGAGATTCGATCAATACAACGCCGATAACCATGCCGATTACCGCCCGCCTCGCAGCGCTTTCATCGCGGGCGGAAAAGAATTTCTGGTACATGCTGCTCTCGCCCAGAAGAAGAAACAAGGTTGGAAATGAAAGCCCGAGCGCCCATGCCAGGTTGTTCTTCCCGAACACCGTAAAATGCGAATCCGGAAGCGCCGCCGCTACGTGGTTCCAGCCGCCCGCGGATTTGAGGGCGAGGGGAATGGCGATCGAAACCCCTATAATCATGATCAATCCGTTGAAAACATCTATGGACACTATCGACATCATGCCGGCAAGAAGTGTGAATGAAATGATAATAAGGCAGGTGATGACAGCTCCCATTTCCGGCGATATCGATCCATCGGATATTATTGATATCAGCCGTCCTCCACCGCGAAACTGGTACCCGGCTATAGTCAGATACGCCACTATTATAAGGATGGTTCCAAAGGCGCGTGCTGCGGTGTTGTATCTTTTTTCCAGCAGATCGGGAACGGTATACTGTGCTATCCGCCGCACCCGGCCGGCAAGAAAATAGACTATCACTATGCCGATCCATGCCCCCGCCGACTGCCATAGCGCAGAAAATCCGACGCGGAATGCCATTCCCGACCCGCCGAAAAGGCTTCCCGACCCTATCCATGTACAAACGAGCGTGCCTACGAGCATAAAAACAGGCACTTTTCTGCCGGCCACCATGAAATCATCCTGGTTCTTTATGCGAAAGCTTTTTATTAGGGCTACTATAATGAGCGCGAGCAGGTAGGCGACGACTACTATTTTGAAAACCATAAAATTCCTTTCGTTTTGGAAATTAGAGGCAGGGAAGCGCCGGCCTCCGCCGGTCACAGGGTTTTCTTTATATGTGCTATGAGTCCGCCGTCCCTCACTATCCCCAGCACGGCTTCCGGCAGCCCCGGAAACTCAAATATTCTGCCGCCGTATTTAACTCTGCCCTGAGCCAAATCGATTTCGATATCTGCGTTTGCTGGTATCTGATTGGAGGCTTCCCGCGATTGCACGAGGGGAAGTCCCGAGTTTATGGCATTGCGAAAAAACAATCGTGAAAAAGTACCGGCAATTACGGCGCCCACACCGGCGTGCTTGAGACATGTTGCGGCCTGTTCCCTCGAACTCCCGCATCCGAAGTTTTTGCCGGCGACTATTATGTCACCGGGCCGGACTGATTTTGCGAAGGAGGGGTCGAGATCTTCGAGGGCATGAGAAGCGATTTCGCCGGGCCCGGTAACCGTGTATGTATACTTCCCCGGAAAAATCACATCGGTATTGATGTCGTCTCCGTATTTCCAGACTTTTCCTTTTATGATCGTGTTCATGACATCCTCGGATCAGTTATTCGTCCCTTCAACGCCGAAGCCGCCAGAACCGCAGGGCTTGCCAGATACACGGAAGCCTCGCTGCATCCCATTCTTCCTTTGAAGTTGCGGTTCGAACTGCTCAAACACACTTCGCCGGGCGCCAGCACGCCTTCATGCGCCCCCAGGCATGGGCCGCACCCGGGATTTAGTACGACCGCCCCGCTCTCTATAAATATTTTTAAAAGACCCTGCTCGAGGGCCTGCAGATAGACGGGCATCGATGCCGGAATGACAAGCATGCGCACGCCGGCGGCAATTTTCTTTCCCTTCATTATTACGGCCGCACCGGTTAGATCCTCAAGTCTCCCATTTACGCATGTTCCGAGAAAAACCTGATCAATCCTGGTTCCCTCGACTTCGCCGACCGCGGTGACATTGTCCACGGTATGGGGACTTGCCACCTGTGGGTCCAGATTTGAAATGTCATAATCAAGCACCTGTGAATAAGCCGCGCCTTCGTCGGAAAAAACCGGTTCATATTTCGCGCGCGCTTGTTTTTTCACGAATGCCAGGGTTTTTTCATCGGCGGGTATATATCCGTTCTTCGCGCCGATTTCAACCGCCATGTTGGCGAGCACCATTCTGCTTTCCATTGACATGTCCGATACGGATTGTCCCGTAAATTCTATTGTTGAGTAAAGAGCGCCGTCTGCGCCCAGATCTCCCGCGATTTTGAGTATGATATCCTTGGCGCAGACAAACCGCGGAAGCCGGCCTCTGATATTTATCTTGATCGTTTCCGGAACCTTTAACCAAATTCGTCCCGTGGCCATTATGGCGGCCATCTCGCTTCTGCCGATGCCTGTGGAAAAAGCGCCGAATGCGCCGTAGGTCGTGGTGTGCGAATCGCTCCCGACTATGAGCAGGCCCGGAAGAGCGAAGCCTTCCTCGCACATAACCTGGTGGCATATACCGCGGTTTATATCGAAAAAATTATTTATTCCCTGGAGGGACGTGAACTCACGAATGTTTTTATGATTGAGGGCGTATTTTTCATCCGCGGGCGGCGTGCAGTGATCGAGAATAACTATATGCCGCTCGGGAAAACGGACTTTTGCTGTGCCGATTTCTTCAAATATCTTCGATATGGCCGCGGTGTTGTCGTGAGACAGTGCGAAGTCCGGTTCGACCTCGACGATCTCGCCGGTTTCGACGCGCCTGCCGGCTTTTCCCGAAAGAATTTTTTCTGAAAAAGTCTGCGGGGTCGAAGCCATTATTCCTCTTTTCGGCGCTCGCTTGCAAAGATCTTCCGAGGGCCGCCGCGGGTTACTTTGCCATTTCGAAATCCGTAAAGTCAGCGTGATGAAAGATTATTGCTTCCGGACTTCGTTTAACATGATCGCCTTCTTTTGAATGTACAGCTACGATATGCATGACTTCGTAGGGAATGCCGGCCTTGAAGCACAGGCCAACTCCGGTGAACGGATGCCGGAGAAGATCGCCCTTTCGCCCCTTGCTAATGGATCCATCGGGTTTTTTCTCGTATTCGATCATTTTGCCGATGTCCGCCAGAAGCGCGCCGGCGGTAAGATGATCCATATCGATTTTCGCGCGGCCGCCGTAGGCTTCGATGAGGACATTTCCCATAGCCCGGCACATCCTGCACACCGTGCGGACGTGTTCGAGAAAAGTCACATTGACGTTATCCGCCAGCAGAGTAAAAGGTATCCGCCGTATGTCTTCGAGTGTGAACCCGCCAAGGCTCAATGCATCTTCCCAGACGGCAAGAGCTTTGTCTTTCAGATCAGGGGCCGTGATCAAATCGAATTCCGGCACTGCTCTTAACAAGTCTTTTCGCATCCTGAATGCTCCTTTTGTTCAGAGCCCGAACATAATCTATTATAAATCAATACTTGAAATCAAGCTGCATCAGTTTTTCATAACAAAGGATTTTTTTGTGCCTGTGGAAATCGGGTGGAACCGGAGCCTGTATTGTGATAATATTCACAATGGTATGACTTGTGCTTCCAATTATTATTGGAAGATTGTAGGCTGATTTCCTGCCTGTATAAAGAAAAAAGGAAACAGACAATTTATTCATCCCACAGAAAACCGAGGAGGTTCTGATGAGAAGCATTGCAAGGCTATTAAGAATCGGTTTCCTTGCGGGCGTTGTTTTGGGCCTGGCCACTCTTGCTCTGGGCGGGATCGAGGGTTCGGTGCATGATTTTCAATCCGAACTCAATATAACCGAGATCTGCGTTGTATGCCATACGCCCCATAATGCCAAGGATCCCGTTGCAAACAACCTCGATTATGCTCCCCTGTGGAATCACGAAGTCTCGACGACCGGTCCCTATACTCTGTACTCAAGCAGCACTCTGGATCATACCCCCGGCCAGCCCGACGGCCCGTCCAAGCTCTGCTTGAGCTGCCATGACGGCTCCGTCGCCGTCGATAATTACGGAGGAACCACGACCGGCAATATTTATGTCGATGACGTTGTTTTCGACGGCACTCCCGGCAGTTCCGTCGGCGCGGCCAGGGATTTCGGGTCGGCTTTGGACAACGATCACCCGATTTCGTTTCTCTATGACCCGGTTGCCGGTTCGGATAACGAGATTTATCCTTCGACGGCGCTGACATCTCTTGGCGGAACTATCGCGGAGGATCTTCTGGTAGACAACAAGGTTCAATGTTCTTCTTGCCATGATGTTCACGACGTTGACGGCAACGCCTACTTACTGACAATCAGCAACGCCGCGAGCCAGCTCTGCCTAACCTGCCATGCCAAGTAAATTATGCTGTGGTTCGCCGGCCTTCGGCTGTTAATGAAAGGTTGATGGCGCCTGTGCGCCAAGGGAGTATTCGATGGCGGTCGATGGAAGAAAATTAGTGTTGAGTATCTATAATAACCTGTCCTCTTCAGCGGCGGCGGTCTTGATATTTGCGTCGGTGATCGCGGGGTGTTCCGGCGGTGCCGTGCGCGGCCCTGCGGTTTATTATCCTTCCTCCCCCGAAAAGGCCAGGATTAAATACCTGACGCATTTTTCGGCCGCGGAGGACGTGCTTGCCCGGCGCGGAACTTTTTCGCAGCTCGTTTTCGGGCAGGCAAAAGTCAAGGAAGAGATAAACAAACCGTACGGCGCGGCGTTATACAATGGAGTCTTGTACGCGTGCGATACCAAGAGATCGATGATAAACGTATTCGATATCGCGAACAAGCGTTATGGATTTCTCGGTTTCAAGGGCAGGGGCAAGCTGGTAAAGCCTATAAATATTGCAATCGATACGCGGGGAAACAAGTATATCGCCGACGCCGGTCGAAAAGAAATTGTTGTTTTCGATTCTCATGATAATTTCGTTCGAACTTTTGGAAGCGGCAGCCTGGAAAGGCCGGTTGATGTTGCTATCAATGGCGACAAAATCTTCGTATGCGATTCAAAAGCCTCCAGGATTCTCGTCTTCAACCGAGCAACATATAAACTTCTTGATGGATTCGGTGCCAAGGGGATCGAACCCGGGCAATTCGCTTTTCCAACCAACATAGCGCTGGATGCCGACGGAAATGTTTATGTAAGCGATACCATAAACGGGCGCATACAAAAACTTGATGACAAGGGCAAGCATCTCATGACCTATGGGCGTCTCGGTGATATGCCCGGCGAGTTTGCGCGTCCCAAAGGCCTGGCGGTCGACAGGGAAGGCAGGCTCTATGTAGTGGATTCCGCATTCGAGAACGTGCAGATTTTCGATTCCCAGGGAAGACTGCTGTTAAATTTTGGCGAAGCCGGCAATCTGCCGGGCCGCTTGAATCTTCCCGCTCAGGTTGTGGTTGATTATGATAACGTCAAATATTTCAAGGCGTTTGCCGGCAAGGGTTTCAATTTGGAATATATAATTCTCGTAACCAGCCAATACGGTCCAAGAAAAATCAATGTCTATGGATTCGGACGAAATGAAAAATAAATCAAACATGCTTGCCTTTTGTATGGTGGCGCTGTGCATGTTCGCGGCCGCCATGGGAGCTTGCAGCGGTTCGAGGAAGGATAAGATGCTCAGGTTCTTTTTCGATGAACCTCCTGAAAAAACCGAAGCGCCGGCTGAGGTTAAAGCTTCGCCAAGGACGGATCCGTCGGCCGCACCAAGAATCTATGATAAAGCAAAATACGTCAAACATCCGCCTTTCGCCGAAGGAGACTGCGGCGTTTGCCACGCGCTGGGGTCGAGCCAATCGTTTACAAAAGCCGCGCAGGCTGCAGGATCGGTCAGCAGCGGCGAAAAGAGTTTCGGACGCAGACTCATTTTGCCGGTCGAGGAAATCTGTTTCGAGTGCCACGACGACAAAAGCGAGGAGTCGCTGGAAGCCAACGCCGAACTGATCCACGGGCCGACGGCGGCTGGGGAATGCACCATATGCCATGATCCTCATAGGAGCGTTTATAAAAACCTCCTTCGCATGAGCGATCCAATCGAGAAACTGTGCTTTATGTGCCATGACCCTGAAGACATTTTGGCGGCAGGGCCACATGCGGATCTCGAAGGAGAAGCATGTACGGAATGCCATGATCCGCATGCCGGCGGCGAATTTTTGCTGAAATGACAAGGTAATATTGTCGTGATAAACAAGATCAACCGATACTCGCTGACGATGGTAATTGTCCTGTCCGGGGCATTTCTGGCGGCGGTCCCGGCCGCAGCGGGAGACACCGAGTACATAAAAACCGAGAGAGATGATGTAAGGATCATCAGCTTCAAAAGCTTCAGCGGTTGGACCGAATTTATGTTCAGGGGCAGCAATGAGCGGGCGGATGAATTCAAGATAAAAGAAACGCTTTTTTCGCCGAAGCTTCAGCTCTCAACACAGGGTTCCATGTACCATGAAAAGTTCCTGACATTCGATCTAGATGCGCTTGTGAGCTTCGAACAGCGCCGGACATGGGGAGGGGATTCGCGCTCCGATGAGCTGTCTTTCAACGATTACAATGCTTCAATGCTTTTCTTTGGGGAAAGGCCCGCTAACTTGAGATTGTTTGCTAAACGCAACAACGCATGGATAGAATCTCCCTTCCGGGCCAGCTACCGCGTGCTCGGAGATGTTCTCGGGGCGGAACTGCGCGTTCGAAGAATTCCGTTCCCATTCGGCGTGGCATTTGATCATATGCGCAGAGAAGAAGAATTTTTCAGTGAAGACCGCATAGAAGAACAAGATCAGGTTAGCGCAAACCTTCGTTGCAGCGGGCAAAACCTGAACAATGATGTTACGTTTCGTTTTGCCGACTATACCAAGAACATCCAATTCCAGGACTATAAAACCGTAAATGCCGGCCTGAACAGCACGCTGCATTTCAAAAAGAGATCGCCGGGATATCTCAGGTCGTCGACCAGATATTTTCACCAGTATGGAACATTGACCCGGCGCGATTTTAGTGTTTTCGAAAACGTCTATTATAATATTACGAAACATATCGAGAATTCCATTTACTACCAGTTCACCGAACAGGGCGTACGGCCTTCGCAGAATTCCGCCGATCCAATGCAGTTGAACCGTTCGCACCGTGGAAGCTTCGGATTCAAACACACCCTCTACGGCAGCCTGATAACCGGCGTTCAGGTGTACGGTTCCTATGAAGAATTCTTGAATGACACCGGCGCGGACCGATTGCGAACGGGCGAGGACAAGCGCCGCGGTCTGAGGGCCGATATCGATTACAGACGCAGAACCGCTTGGGGGAGGCTGTTTGCCGGGGTCGGTTACGACCTGGCGCACGAGGAACAGAGTTCCATCGAACGATCCAGGCAGGTATTGAATGAAGAGTACACTCTTGTCGACGGGAACGAACCGCAGCTAGAGCACGGCAATGTCGATTCGACCTCAATAATTGTAACCGACAATACGGGTTTTACCGTGTATATCGAAGGCGTAGATTACAATATCATCCAATTTGGCAATTTTACACGCTTATTCAGGATTCCCGGCGGCGCCATAACCAATGGCGGGATCATTCTCGTCGATTATTCCTACATGTTTTCACCGAACCTGGAATTCGATATAAAGGGGTCCAGCGCGAACATCCGGTTCGACAGCGTGAAGAATGTTTCTTTATTCTACCGCTACAGCAGAAGCAACGAAGATTTCTTATCCGGAATTCCCAACGGTTTCCTCGAAGACCATAAGCGGCATATAGCGGGTGTTAATTATTCGAGCGGAGGATTTTCTTTAGGTGAAGAGTATGAGGTCAATCAATACATTGCCGATCGCTTCATCGCAAACCGCCTGCGGGCGGACTTCAACGGTGCGTTCTCGCGTTCAACCAGGATGCATATGGGGATCAGCTACAGCCTGACGCGGTTTGCTGATACGGGAAGAGAGCTCAATGTATACATGTTGACCTCGAGAATAATCACGGTTATTCCGGGCGGTATGAACCTGGAAGGCGAGGGGTGGCTTCGTTTTGATCGCGGCCGCCGGGAAGATCCTACTCTCGACTCCGATTTTGCGGGCCTGCGTGTAAAAATCGTAAAAGACTTAAAGGCTTTAAAATTGGTAATGGGAGGCTTCTACAGAAAAGCCGACGACAACCTGGTGAAGGATGAAAGGGCAAATTTTTATTTATCGCTGAGAAGAAGTTTTTGAGTCAAAAGGCATTATTGGATCGAGGCGAGCATTGTTAATGAATATAAAACGCCGCACTATAATTTCTTCAGCTTTTTTCGCTGTCATCACCGCGTTTTTTGCTCTATCGCTAACGGCTGAAGTATTTTCCGCGCGAACCGCTTCCGCCGCCGATTTGCCGCTGGTTTTTCCTCCTGCGCCCAATAAAGCCAAAATAAAATATATCGAAACCATTTCGGACAGCCGCGAATTCGCCGCCCGGAGAAGCTGGTGGAAAAAAATAGTGCGTGTCTTTTCCGGCGGAGACCAAACAGCGAGAATCAGCCGGCCGTACGGCGTGGAGGTGTCAGGCAAAGGATGGATGTACGTTTGCGATCCAGGTGCGGGACTGGTTCACTGCTTCAAGGGAAAGAAAAAGGGGTATATGACGATTCCTCGCAAAGGAAGGCTTTCCTCGCCCATAGATGCGGCGGTCGATAATGGGGGACGGGTATTCGTTACCGATTCCAAAGAGGGCGATGTCTTTTGTTATGACGAAGAGGGAGGATTGAAATACCGGTTCAATGCCGATCTTAAAAGACCGACGGGCATTGCTTACCATAAGAAAACGCGGCGGCTTTACGTCGTAGATACCGCACAGCAGAAAGTTTTCATCTTCGAGCCCAACGGCTCCGCTGTAGGTTGTTTTGGGTCGAGAGGCTCGGAAGAAGGTCGATTCAATTATCCGGCCGATATTTTCATCGACAGCGGAGGGCTTGTGTATGTAAGCGATGCCATGAATTTCCGGATTCAAATTTTTGATTCCGAAGGTAATTTTCAAGGCAAATTCGGCAAGCTCGGCGACGGTACCGGCGATTTTTCCAGGCCGAAAGGAGTTGCCGCCGACAGCGCGGGGAATATCTACGTAGTTGATGCGCTGTTCGACGCGGTGCAGATTTTTGACCGTGAGGGCAGGCTGCTCCTGACCTTTGGGTCGCCGGGACAGGCGGAAGGCAAATTCTGGCTTCCGACCGGTATTAATATAGACGGAAGAGACAGGATATATGTGGCGGATTCGTACAACAACCGCATCCAGGTTTTTCAATATTTGGGAGAATAGTCAATGATCTTGCCCGAGAGAAAGGCGCTTTCTTTAATTATAACCACCGGACTGATGGGATTATTCTTCGTCAGCGCGGGCGCCTCCGACATAAGCAGCACACTGCACAACCTGTCGGTCAGCGGCCCCGGTTCCGTCAAAGCGCAAAACGAAACCCGCATATGCATCTTTTGCCATACGCCGCACAATGCAAGCCCCGATGCACAGCTTTGGAACCGCAGCGCGTCGGGCGCGACGTACGCTCCGTATACTTCCACCAGCATGAATGCCGCCCCCGGACAGCCAACCGGCGGCTCAAAGTTGTGCTTGAGCTGTCATGACGGCACGATCGCCCTGGGAGAGGTTTTGAGCGAAACCACTCCGATTCCTATGGCGGGAGGTGTAACTACCATGCCTCCCGGAAACACAAACATCAGCGATATCCTGACCGATGATCATCCGTTCTCATTTCTTTTTACACCCGGCCTCGCGGTTACGGACGGTCAGCTGAACGATCCCGCGGTATTAACCGGTGATGTCAAGCTCGACGCCGGGGGCGAGGTGCAGTGCACTTCATGCCATAACGCGCATGATGATACCTACGGCAAATTCCTGGTACGGGATAACGTAATGTCCGGGCTCTGTCAGGAATGTCATAATATGGATTATTGGCAGACATCCTTTCATGCTCTGTCCGCCGGAGTCTGGAACGGCCAGGCGCCCGATCCCTGGCCACATACCGAGTACACCAGCGTCCGGTTGAACGCATGCGAAAATTGCCATAATCCTCATAACGCAGAAGGAACTCAGAGGCTTCTCAATTACCAAAGCGAAGAAACCAACTGCCTGGTATGTCACAATACCAATGTCGCGGCCACCGATATAGACGGTGATTTCGGTAAAATGTATGTCCATCCGGTTGCAGTCACGACCGGCGTGCATGATATTACCGAGAATCCGCTGATTACTACCCGGCATGTCGAATGTTTCGACTGCCATAATCCGCATGCCGTGACTCTCGGAGGATATAATCCGCCGCTTGCCTCCGGCCACCTGCTGGGTGTAAAAGGCATAGACACTAATGCCGGCATAGTCGATCCGGTCAGCAATGAATATGAAGTCTGCTACAAGTGTCACGCCGACAGCCCCGGAAAGCCGGGCCCCAAATCGCCGCGCGTTATAGTGGAGGATAACGTGAGGCTGGAGTTCGACCCGGGAAATCCCTCGTACCATCCGGTCGAAGCGGCAGGGGTTAATCCCAACGTGCCCAGTCTCTTATCTCCGTGGACTGTATCGAGCATTATATACTGCACCGACTGCCATAACAGCAATGACGGTCCCCGGGCAGGAGGGGCCGGGGCTGATGGCCCGCACGGCTCCATATATCCGTCTCTTTTGGGATGGCAGTTCGAAACATCCGACAATACGAATGAAAACGCTTCAGCGTATGCGTTGTGTTACCGGTGCCACAGCCGTTCGAGCATTCTCGGCGACAACAGTTTCAAAAAGCACAAGCTGCATATTCAGGGACAGAAGACCTCGTGCAATATCTGCCATGATCCGCACGGAGTGAACTCGGCATCAGGCAACTCCTCCAACAACGTGCATCTCATAAACTTCAACTCGGTGGTCGTGACTCCCGATCCCGACAGCGGCAGGCTGGAGTTTATAGACGACCTCTCCGGTACCTTCAAAGGCTCATGCTATCTTACCTGTCACGGCAAGAAACACAATCCCAAGAACTATTGATCGATGGGAAAACAGCCGGCGGTGTTTCTCACCGCAGAACGTTCCCGTTATTCGCCGGCCATGCTTCTTGAGGCCGAGGGGGCCCCATCAGTGCCACCCGCGCTGGAGGGGAAGATCTTCTTCTCTCTTAGAGGCCGGGTGATGGT
>CAZZKJ010000063.1:0-11583 GCA_964654695.1 uncultured bacterium
GCCACCGCAGAACGCGGCGGGCAGAGCAGCTAGCGCGTAGTGAATTCGGTGCGGGTGTCGGCTTCGGTGTGGCGCGCAACGTGCGCGACGACTTCCCGATTCTCGACCAGGAGATTCACGGCAAGCCGCTTGTCTATCTCGACAACGCCGCTACGACACAGAAACCGCATGCGGTGCTCGATGCCCTGGCTCGCTACTACGCTCACGGGAACGCCTACACGGGAGGCACCGCCCGCCGATGCCAACGGGCCGGCATGTCCCCGCTCATGGTATTTGAAAATATTTTCTCCTATTATGATGGCATCATCAACGACTATTCCGAGGACGACTATGAAAGCAAAAAGAGATATTAGATTTATGGAGACGCCGAACACGGGCATCAGCCACAAAGCGCCCAGAAATGAAATGGGGATACCGAGGCTGACCCAGAAAGCCAGGCGGAGACGGAGGAAAAGGGCGAGGATGATGAACACCAGGATGAATCCGTTTCGGCCGTTTCGGATCATGAGTTCCAGACGTCCCCTGAGTATGCGGGAAAAATCATTCCATGTTTCAATGGTTACACCGGCCGGCATTCTCTTTTGAGCTTCGGCAGTGTATTCTTTCGCTAATTTTGCTATATCGATTGCGTTCTGATCTCCAACGCGGAATACACGGACATCGACCGACGGTTTTCCCGAGAAACGGGCGGACTGGTCGGTTTCTGCGAAGCCGTCGACAACCCTGGCTACATCCCCCAGCAACAGTCTGGTTCCGTCCGGCATGGTTCTTATAACTATCTTTTCGAATTCCTCTCCGTGGTAGGCCTGGCCCTTGGTGCGAAGCAATATTTCGCCGCTGCGGGTGCGGATCGAACCGCCGGGGAGGTCGAGCGAGGAGCGGCGCACCGCGCTTGCCACTTCGTCAAAAGTCAGGGCATATCTGCGTAGGGCTTCTTCAGACACTTCGATGGAAACTTCGTACGCTTTGGCCGAAACCAATTGGGCCTGAGTAATACCCGGCAGGGCGGTGAGATCGTCGCGTACGCGTTGGCCCAAGGCCTTCAGGGTTTTTTCATCCACGTCGCCGTACACGGCGACGTCAATCACCTGCCGCCTGTTCGTAAGCTCGGTTATTATCGGTTTCTCGGTTTCTTCCGGGAAGGTATCTATGGCATCGATCCTGGTTTTTATATCATCCATCAATTTGCGCGCGTCGGCGCCGGTTTCGATTTCAACCGTGACCGTTCCGGTTCCCTCGGATGAAGTCGATGCAATCTTTTTTATGCCGTCAAGATCCTGTATCGCTTCCTCGATCCTGATCACCACGCCGTTCTCGACTTCCTCGGGAGCTGCGCCCAGGTAATTAACCGAAATACTCACCATATCCAGGGCGAATTCTGGAAAGATCTCCTTGGTTATGGAAGGAGCGACAATGAGTCCTCCGCCTAAAATGATAATCATCAGCAGGTTGGCTACTACCGAATTGGATGCGAACCAGGCGATAGCTTTATTCATTCGCCGGCTCCCGGTTTGAGGTCATCGGAGTTCGATGAATCTGTCTGGGCGGGATGGGCTCTGCCGGATGAGAAAATCCTTACCTTCATGCCGTCGCTGACTGCATCCAGGGAGGAGATGCAGATTTTTTCTCCCGATTGGAGGCCCCCTATGACAATCACGTCGCTGCGTCCCATCCTGAAAATATCGATTTTACGAAAGCGGAGATGATTTTCATTATCGACCACCAGCACGGTGCTATCCGGCCTGAGTGCCGCCCTCGGGATTATTACAGCGTCTGCAATGGTGATCCCTTTTATTTCCGCTTCGACAAACAATCCGGCAGCCAGCGGAATCCTGTCCACTGAAGCTCCGTCTCCGTAAGGTTCATCAACCTGAGCAACCACATAAACCATACGGGTCAGGGGATCGATTTCTCCCTCGACGCGGACGATTCGGCCGTTCCATTCACGGCGCTTTCCCGCAAAATCGGCGCTGAGGGTTACCGCCGGTTCGTTTGTAACGCGGTTCTCTCCGCTCATATCCCCCGGCAGCTCGAGGTAGGCTAGATCGGAATCGGGAACGGGCAGCCGAATCTCCGCATAGTCGGTCGCGTACACGGCCGCCACCGGCGTTCCCGGCGCAACATATTGGCCGAGGTCCACGAGCTTGCTCTTAACTCTTCCCGTAAAGGGAACGCTAATTCTGGTTCTTTCCAGGTCGCGTTTCGCCCGTTCGAGTGCGGCATTCGCCGAAGCCAGCGCGGATTTCGCTTCTTCGACCTGGAGTTCCCTTGTCGCCAGGGGAGAGAGAGAGCCGTTTCCCATTTCCGCCCATTCGTCCCTTGCGATTTTCGCCTGGGCTTTTTCGGTTTCAAACGCCAGTTTCACTTTTGCAAACTGCCCGCGGGCGATCGTCAGGGCCGACTCATAATCACGCGGATCGATTGTCAGGAGAACGTCGCCTCTTTCAAAAAAACCTCCCGAAGCCAACACGGGGGAAAGTTCGATCACTTTTCCTGCAACCTCTGCGACCAGATTGCTCTCCGTGCGGGGCCGCACCGTTCCCTGGGATGGTATATAAATTGTATGCAAGATTTTATTGACGGTTATCGCGCGTACGACCGGAGCGTACTCGCGTCTGGTGCGCGTCGGCACCGGCGGGCGCGATTTTATCAGAATTATGGTGATGATAAATCCGATAGCGATTATCGCTATCGGCAGCACTATTCGAAGTTTTTTCTCACTCAACGGTGTCCTCCGTTCGGGAATTGGTTATTGATGCCAAAAAGCTCCTCCACTCCCTGCCCAGTTCGAATCCTCCGCCCAGAGAGAGGTGAAGATTTACACGGGCATCCAGGCGCGAGCGCCGGATCGCTATCCATTCGCTTCGGGAATTGAGGCCCCCCCGCTGCGATTCGAGCACGGTGATATAATCAATCAGACCTTCGCGGTATTGTTTCTCCGCCAATTTTCTTGCGGCCTCCGATTCTTCGGCCGCAGCCCGAGCAGCGGCTTCCTGCTTTGCGAGCGCGTTTTCGGCGAAAAGAGCTGACTCGACTTCTCCGAAAGCGCTGAGGAGCGCCAGGGCGTATGCGGCAAGTGCCTGGTCCCTGACCGCATCGGTCTGAGAGAGGTTGGCCCGCAAACGCCCCCCCTGGAAAAGCGGCTGCGTGACTCCCGCCGCGATGCTCCAAACGCTGAAGTCGCCTTTTAGCAAGTCCGATAATTGGTCGCTGAGTGTGCCTCCGGCGGCGGTGAGGGATATGACGGGAAAGAAGGCTCTTTTAGCCGAAGAAACCCTTTTCGATGCCGCCGCGTAACGGCGTTCTGATGCAAGGAGATCGGGCCTCCTTACAAGCAGTTCGCTTGGGAGCGCGGTGGGGACCCCGCCGTTTATAGACGGGAGCCCGCCGGATGCGGATATGATTCCCGCCGGATACCTTCCCAGAAGAATTTCCAATTGGCGCCGGGCCCGGTCGAGCTGAGTCCGTCTGGCTTCAAGAAGGGATTTCGCCCCGGCGAGACCGGCAAGGGCAAGGTGGAGATCAAGGGCGTTCCTGAGACCGCTGTTGTATCTTTTTCTAACCTGCCCTGCGGAAAGCTCGTAGTTCCCGACCGTTTCGGCGGCGAGGTTCATTTGCATTTCCGCTTCCATCAATGCGAAATAGGCTTTTGCGGTTTGCCCCACGATCGACAGCCGCGTTGCAGCGAGATCCGCCCAAGAAGCTTCCAGATCTGCCAGCGCCGCCGATTTGCTCGAACGTATTTTGCCCCAGAGATCGATTTCCCAGCGCGTATCGAGGGAAACCCCGAATGAATTTGTGCGCGATGTGATTATTGATCCGAATCCAGGAACGGGAATTCCTATTATGTTCTGTCTTCTTCTCGATACATTGAAGTTCGCGTTAAGGGCGGGAAGCATATCCGCGCCGGTGATGCGGGCGACGGCGGCGGCCGCATCGACGCGCGCCGCCGACATCTTTATATCGTAATTGTTCTTTAGCGATTCACCGATGATTCCGTTCAATGTTGTATCTTCGAAACTCCTCCACCAATCGCCTCCGCCCGGGTCCGTCACCCTGCCGGGGCTTGCGCCCGACCAATTCGCGGGAACATTCATGTCCAGTCCGGGCTGCACGGTTTTGGAAGGAGAAGCGCACCCCATCACGGCGGCAGCAAACGGGAACAGCCAGAATAATATGCTGCGCCTTAATCTCGTCATTATGGTGTGCCCTCGGCCGGTGCTTTCATACCGCCTGCCACAAATCTTATTATTCTCTCGGTCAGACGTTTGGGCTCACTGAACCCCGCGGGGCGGCCGGGATCATTCAACTTCATGTTCTCTATAATCCTGTCTGTAGGGGCGAACATTGCGAAAGCCATCACTCCTATCATGAAGTGAATCCGGATCAACAGTTCGTCTTCGGGCAGGTCAGGAAGAGAATTTTTGAAAACCGCGGCGAAGCGCATGAATGTTTCACCAAATATCCTGCGCGCGATGTCATGCATGGCGTCGCCGGTCTCATTGAGGGCTCGTCCCATAAGCTTTGGCAGCATGCCGGAGCCCGCCGGCGAATCACGGCGCGTCTGGATTGCCGGTGATATGAAGGCGTCTATTATACTTTCTATGGGTATTCGGTCCGGGGAAGAAGCGTCTTCAATTTTTGCAAGCAGCTCGAGCCGTTTTCTGTTGACCGGTTCAGCCCGCCTTGCCAGCACGGCTTCTATCAATGCGTATTTGGAGCCGAAATGGTAATGCACGGCAGCTGTATTTACATTGGCCTCGCGCACGATGCTGCGTATGGACACGGACGTAAAACCTTTATTAGCAAATAATTGCTCGGCCGCATCCAGTATCCTGCTTTTGGTATCGATATCTGTTGTCATTAAACCACCTTTCAAGCAAGTGATTGAAGTATACGTTTGATTGAATGCAAAGTCAAAAGGAAAATTGGGGGCACGGGAATCACCGCTTTTCTGCCTGCCGGTAGGTTGTTCTAATGCGCCGGGCGCAGATATGGGCCGAAGTTTTTTTTGATTTTTGCGGCCAGGGAATGGTTGCCGAAAGCTTCGGCATAGAAGAGAGCTTTATTCAAATATTGTACGGCTTCCTCGGGTCTGTCCATCTGTATCAGCGCGATGCCGATATTAGCATGTATCGAGTCCGAATGAGGATTGAGTTTCAGAGCTTTTTCAAGGTGCACCAGGGCGGTGCTGTATTTACCGGCGCGGATCAACAGCGCGCCCAGATTGTTATGGGCTGAATAATAATCGGGATTTAGTTTGAGGGCTTTTTCGAAATAAAGTGATGCTTCCTCGAACTTGTTTTTGCGCACAAGGGCCATACCCAGAGATTGATAGGCTTCGCTGTAGCCGGGATCCAGCTTTATTGCTTCTTGCAGGTGCTTGATCGCACGGTCGGCTTTTCCGCGGTCCAAATAATATATGGCCGTGTAATGATGTTTTTCCGCTTCATAGTTTACGAGTTCGGCGGCGAAGGGTCCGGCGATGCTCGATGCCGCGCCTATAAAGATCATCGCTGCAAGCAGGAGCGATAAACGCATCCAGCGTCCTGCCGCCGCGGTGTCGATAAGCTTCCAAAAACCAGCCGCGGCGATAATTGCCATCACGGGTATCATCGGTGCGCGGTAGCGGGATGTAACGAAAACCAGGATGATGGAAAGCGGGTATAGGATGAGAAACAATCTTATAACGGCCGGAATCCTTCGCCAATATGAAACCATGCCGATGATAAAGAACGGCAAAAGAACACCGAACGGAAAACCGAAATTATGCGTCTTCCACATCATGATCGAATAGAGTGCGGAATATTGCCTGTTGGCATATATATCCGTGTTATTGGGGATCTCTCTCGATGTGAAAAAATGAACGGTTTTTCTGCCGGTTCTTTTGAAGAAGTTCAGGGGATGTTCTTTTACGTAACTTGCTACCCGCCCCAAAAAGAATTTTTGCACCTGATTCCTGGTTCTGAAGCCGGATCGTACCGGCATCAGAGTCAACTCGTCCCACGCCCCTCCGGGCCTTGCCGCCATGATGTCGGCGTGTTCGTAATTGTTGCCGATATAGAGATTGATAGGCCCCGATTCGGGGAAAGGACTGAATCGATCGGTTACGCGGTAGCTCAATATCGAAACGGGAACCACGATCAGCATAAACCCCGCGAGAATATTTGTTCCGGCGAGAATAATAGGTTTTCGCCCCGCCGATAGGCGCCGCATATAAAACGCGAGCCAGATACATGACATCGCAAAAAATGGCACGAAGGTCGCGCGCGTAACCACGCTCAGCCCTCCGCAAATGCCTAGGCTCAGGAACAGCCATTGGCGGTTCTTTTTGAGCGCCTTCATAAACAGCAATATCAGAATCATCGTCCAAAAGGCCGCCCACGTGGTTGCGAGCAGTTCTCCTCCAAAGAAAATGAGAGACCCGTTGAACGCGGCCGCAGCCGCCGCCAGCAAGGCCGTCCTGCGGTCGAAGATTGAGAAAGCCAAACGGTAGACGAGTACGCATACCGCCGCTCCCAGGACAGCTTGAAACAGCTTTGCCGCTATAATGGAGCATCCGGTCGCTGCGTAAACGCACGCCAAGAACAGCGGATAGAAAAAAGCCTGCCAGAAAAACTGCACGCTCATGGTGCCGTGCACCGCCAGCTGCCTGGCGGCGGCGTCGTAGGCCTGCGAATCCACGAGCGGTATCATGAAGCCCGGGTTTCTTGATGCCTGGTAGAGGTAAAGAAGCCGCACGGCAAACGCCAGCAGGAAGATTGCTGCCGCGGTCTGCGCATGCGGATCGTTCCGCAGCGCTCGAAAGTCGAACCTTCGCGGGCCCGCGGATTTTCGTTTTTTATCCTTCAATGAGGCCTTTCATGAAAACGCATATAAAGACGGCAGGGTGCGGCCACATTCCTTTAGTATGGCGCGGCACTGTTGTCGGAGCCGATATGCCGGTTGAGCCAGACCGTCATGGTATCGATATAACCCGGTATGAAACCGGCGGCCGAACCCGGTTTGGTAAGAAAATGGGTAGCTTCGGGAAAAATCTTTATCTCATAATCAGGATGATGAGATTCAGAGAGCGCTTTTCTCAATCTCAATGCGCTCTGTTGGGGCGGCAGGAATGAATCCTCCTCTCCCCATATCGCCAGCACCGGGCACCGGATTGTTGATAAATCGCACACGTTTCTATCCCAATCCCGGCTGTAGCGGCCCGCTTCCAGCAGCTTGAAGAATCGATCGGAATCCAGATTTATAAAATGCTGGATTGTTCCCCCAGGATCGACCACGTTGAACCATCGTTGTCTCTTGAATCGATTTATTATTTGTCTGAGGGATTCAAGCATCGTGTGCTTCTGCTCCCGGGGAAGATAATCTGTTCTCCTTTTCGCCAATTCGATCAATGTTGTCCACATGTCATTATTCCACTGGGATGTTCGCGCTTCGATAAGAGGCCATTCCACTAATTCTACACCGCTGAAAAATACGAAAGAGATTTCTTTAAAGGTTATCGCCTTTGTGATCTCGTCGTATGTGAGTCCCAGCATGTATCCTTTCTTTTCGGCGCTGTATCTCAATACGTCGAGTATCGACACACCCAACGCTCCGGAGACGGCTATTACAAATGCGACCTGCGAGGTTTTTGCAGATGCCAGGAGTGCTACACCCGCCCCCTCGCTGCCCCCGAAAAGCCCGACCGATGTTGAACGAATGCCCCGCAGTTCTCTGAGATAATCGACGGCGGATATTGCCTCTTTGACCCTGTCTTCGCGTGTCTGAATGAGAGCGCGGCCCATCGAAATACCTGCTCCGGGGCTGTCGTATACCAGCGCGGCTATCTTGTGGGCGGCGAATTGCCTGGCTAAGTTTATCCTTAAGGGCCCGCGTTTGCTTCTATCGCTGCCTGCAAGAATTACTACGGCCGGATAATCGGTTCCGGTCGCCGGCCGAAACAGAGTACCTTCAAGGATCACTTGTCCATCCGTGAAGTTGACTTGTTCTTCACTAAATGCCGGTTTATCAGGCGCGTTTTCGAGGGCCGCACCTTTAGCAATAGAATCATGAAAAGGGGAGAAAAAGGCAAGGATAGACAGCAACCACAGAACTGCCGCGGCCTTGAATCCGGCTTTGCAAAGATCCGTTGGTACCATAAGCGGTTTTGTCCAGGCTCTATGAACAATAAAAGGATTATTAGAAGATTTATTTATTATGAGTATAATTATGAACGAAAAACGAAATATCCAACAACCCCTTTTTTATTGTATAGTCAATCACAACTGTAATCAAGTGGGTGGCAACTGCATAGGCTATTTAAAACTGGCCTGGAATATGCTTGATCATTGTTAAAGGCTTCAGCAATGAATGCAAATCCATTGAACAATTCAGTAAGGATATGGGCGGTCCTGCTTAGGGTCCTGGGCGTGGGCGTTATGATTCTCGCCGTTATCTTGAACGTCGATCGTGCGGGGGATTGGTTTTTCCGCTCCGAAACATTTCCCGACCGCCTTTCGCCGGTTCTTCTCGCTTTGAGGATTGCGCTCGGCGCATCCGGTATTTTCCTTCTCATATTCGGTTCTGCGCTGGCAAATCGCGTTAATATCAGTTGGAACCGGTTGAAGGAAATCCAGAAAATAACAGTCCAGATAGCAATAGTGGCTATGTTCGTTGCGTTTATTCACTCGCTCAGCGTGTATTTCAGGGAGAATCTTCTGCTGATCGGCGAGATCGCGCGTCACCGGTACATGTATAAGATGCTGGGCTTTGAAGTGATGATACAGGATAACCCGCTGATGACATCCGATTTCTTCACGTGCATTTTCCTGAGCATGGCCGCGATTCTGAGTTATATGATCCATTTCTTTAACCGCCTTAGTGCAGATTTGGAGCAGGATGATTCACATCCTTCTCCAGGAATCGTATGGATCCTCCTGGCCTTGGGATTCTGCTTCGCCGCATTCGATGAATACTTCGGCATACACGAATTTGTGGGTGACAACATCATCAAGCAGCGGGACGATGTTGTCATGATGCTCTACAGCATCGCCGCCGCCGCCGTGCTGATCAGATATATAAGGTACTTCCTCTCTTTCAAACCCGGATTTGCCATGTTCTTTCTGGGAACATTTTTTCAAGCCGCCGCCGTGCTATTAGATAAGTTCGCCGTCTCCGCTTTTTTCGAGGAAGGATTCGAAGCCCTGGGCGCAGTATTCTACTTGGGAGGAACGGCTCTTTATCTACTCTGGCAAGAGCTTTTTCTTAAGAAATCCAAGTAGCCTCTCCCGGTTAGAAGCCTGAATATATTTCAGCTGATCTTGTATTACTTTGTCGGTTGTTTATATCCCAGAAAGGAGCTGATTGTCATGCAAGCGCTCAAAATCACACCGAATCCGAGATATCTCAGCAAGCTGCGGCTCATATTTACGATTGCCGGTTTTTTCGCGGCGATCTTTGGACTGCTTTTCGGTTTGCTTATAGGTATTGATGAGGGGGCGGAGGTATCATTGATCGTTTTTATTTGTTTTCTGGCGGCGGATTTTTTGTGGTGGGCGCCCGCGATGTTGCTGGCAGGTTCATATTACAGAAGCTTGAATTATGAAATCCAGGATGATGAAGTAATCGTTCATGCCGGGATACTTACCAAATCCGTAAAACATGTTCCTTACCGTACGGTTACCAACATCAAGATCAAAAGAGGAATCTTCGACCGGTACCTGTTCAATATCGGAACTCTCAATATTCAGACGGCGGGAATGAGCGGATCGACCGGGGCCGAAGAAAGCCTCGTAGGCCTGGCGGATGTCCACGAAGTTTATGATCACGTGGTGGGGAAGCTTCGGCAGTTCAGGGGCGGAATGTCTCCTACTGCCGCGGAAACAGATGATAATGCTGCATTCACCGGGGGAGGAACCTTGGATAAAATTCTGACCGAAGTGAGGGCAATTCGACAGAAGATGGAGAAATAAAGACCTTACATATACATCCTTTATTGGGTAACCAGCAATCACGTTAAGATATTATTCTTGATATTATAATCAATTTATGATACAACACCGCCCATGTTAAAATATCGCGCTGATGTCTAACGGACATAATACATTTAAGGTATTTTAAGACTTTAATGAATTCAAACCGAGGAAAGGAGGGCCGCATATCATGAAGTTCTGCAAAATTCTATGCATTACAAGTGCGCTGTTGTCGTTGATGTTCATCTGTCAGCCAGTATGGGCTGATATGGAATTCGAAATCTCATGCGAGGGTACGCGCTCGACCGGCGGTGGAACATACGAATATCAGTATACGTTGAAAAACATCAGCGGAGCTGCGGTTACACTGACTGATTTTATTATCGGAACCGAGGATCCGAACGCGCTCAACTACACATTCATTCCGACAGCGGGTTTTGCCGCATCCATTATACCCAATTCTCCTCCTCCACCGTATAATGTGCTGTACAGCAGCGGTGTAAAAACCCCACATCAGGTAGTGATGCCTTTAGCTAATAATGTGTCTGCAGCGCGGATTTTATGGATTGGAAGTGCCGTGGTACCCGATCAAGCGACTATTACGTTCGCGTTCAACCATCCCAATGCCCCACTGGACGAGGAGTGGCATGTCAAATCAAGCGGCGGATGGACGATCAGCCAGACAAATTTCCCTATTGCCGGACCTATTGGAATATATAGCGTTGGCTATGTTCATGCACCGGGTCCCGAACCGGCAACGATACCTACCCTGTCAACATGGGGTTTAATTGTTTTGGTTGCGCTGCTTCTTCTGACGGCAACATGGGTGATGATGCGCAAACGCGAGAGTATTTTGAGAATTGGGCGGGTTTAGTTTTCCACAGCTTTATCCGAGCGGTTGAATTTGTTTTAAAAAGCGGTGGCAGAAGGAGCGTTTTTAGATCCGATAAACGCTCTATCCGCCGCCGCTTTTCTATTGGTTTTTTCATTATTCAATTGGACGATACGATACCGTGTTCGTTTTCATACCCGCGCGCGAAATATATAAAAAAAACGCTTATGGAACGGGTGTGGGGTTTGATGCGTTTTTTTATCTGTGCTGGACTTGCGTATAAGATGGAATTGGGAATTATCTAGCAGTTTATTCTAAGAATAAGCCAATATATCTTACCGCTGCTAATTCAGCAGCGGCAAAAATCTTATCTTTAGAAAGGGGAGAGGATGGATCATATCCATTGCTTCCTGTAGATCAAGTAGCACCATTGATAAAAATCGGTGCCGAAAAATTTAGGATTAATTTGGAAAGGCTTAAAAAGCAGATATCTAATCAGTAATTAAAATGATGTAAGCGACTTATAACCAGCAATTATGCGTATGAAATTCCTCTTAAGAAATTTCCCGGCGAAAGGATAAATGATGGGAAAAAAGACTGTTCGCTAGAGGAAAGGAAGGGATTCATTCGGCTTTTCATTGAAAAAATCGAGTTGAATGCGAGAGAGAAAAGGGCGCGGGTACGCATAAGAAAATTCCCGGTACCGTCATCATTAGGCACCGGGAATCGTCTTTTGGAGCTTATAGCGGGGGCAGGATTTGAACCTGCGACCTTTGGGTTATGAGCCCAACGAGCTAC
>CAZZKJ010000064.1:0-11318 GCA_964654695.1 uncultured bacterium
CCAGTGCTGCTTGATTCTGTGCTTCAAGTTCAATAGATAAGGCGCAAAATCCCATGCTGTTGTATTTAAAGATATCCCGTCAATCGAAGCTTTTGTTGATCCCGGGTTATTAAAATCGATATTCCTTTCAGGAAGGCTGAGTTCCCTCCTGGGGCTTTTCTCGTCCAGGAATTTTGATTTGCGCAGCGCTTCTCCAAGATCGGATTCTTCCTTAGGCAGCGGCGGCAGCTCACTCTGTCCGCCGCTTTCGGCACCTTCGGTTTTAGATACATTATCGGCAAAAGGCATGGGACCTTCTCCATGGGGCGTATTATTATCGAGTTCCCTTTCGAGTTCATCCGAGGCCCGCGAAGAAACGGTAGAAAGATACTTGCTCAAGTTCTTCGACGGCGTGGGATTCTGCGGCGGTGAAACCAGTTCAAATTCCATCGGTATTACCTTGGACTCGGAAATATCCTTGAATTCAAAACTTTTGAAAAGCAGGTCGCGCACGAACGGCATCATCATAAGAGCATGAATAATAATTGATATCAGCACAGCAATAAGCATCGTTTTATCTCTGCGTACGACCGCGCTGTTGTGCATTAGTTACCTATTCCGTTTTTTCCAACCTGCAGATTACCGTTCCGGTAAATAATTCCCTTACGAAGGGAATACGGACAAGGAACTTCAGGAACTGGAATTTGGGCGGCTGAAATTCCACATAAGCAGCTTGCAGACCGGGGAAATAATCAAGTATCTTAAAAAACTTTTTAATGCTCATATGGTTCAAGTCCTCGTCATAGGATCTCATTATTTCCTTTAACCGCTTTTCCACACCGATGCTGTCTTCTGGCCCGGCGCGTTTTTCAAGAATACGCTTTATTGCTCCTTTGATATGCTTTCTCCGCAAAATGAGATGGCACCAGGGCAGATAAATATAGTCATAAAGATGAGAGCCCAGGGGAGAAAAATGGGGCGTAAAAAAAACCCATATCGCTCCGCCCTGTTTAATAACCCTCGCGATTTCTTCCACCGACCGCTTGGGATCGGGGAAATGTTCCATGGCGTCGTTGGCTACAGCCGTATCTATTACACCGTCTGCAACCGGCAGTCTGGAAGCATCTCCAACAGAAAAAGCCCATTTGAAAGACCTTTTCGCTTTCTCTGCGAAGCGGAAGCTGGAAAGAACATTAGCCTCTGAAATATCCACTCCTATTACTTCCGAAGCGCCGCTTTGGCCATAGGCAATGGTTTTACCTCCCAGTCCGCACCCTATGTCCAGTATCCTTTTACTCCTTATATCGCCCGCCGGTTCCATATAAGACACCGCGAGTTTCCTTCCCAGACAGTTTTCCCATATAGAATAAGCTTCTTCGGATTCCCTTCCACCAACCCTGGGCGGACGCAGCAGTTTGTTAAAAAGAAGCACTAGCGAGACTATTATCATTGAAGAACACGCAACAGGTTTATAAATTCAGTACACTTCAAAATTTAATTTTTTATCAGCAGAAAAACAAAGAACTTTCTCTGAAACAGCACTTATTCGGACATGCCCATTATAATGCGCCTCGGATGAACTACTCTGTCTTATTATCAATTCTTCACCACCGATATCGACATGCACGAGTTTATCATGGCCCAGTGTTTCAACCAGGGCCACATTTCCCTTAAACCGAAGATTTTCGCCGCCCCACTCATCACAGGTCATTAAATCCTCCGGCCGAATTCCGAGAATCAACGCTGACTCTCTTTTTTTTGCCAGCCGCGCAATCAATTCCTGCGGCGGAGAAGCAATGAGGGAGCCGCTTACAGACAGGGACAAACGCGTTGAATCGAATTCGGCATGGATCAGGTTCATGGGGGGGCTTCCCAGGAAAGATGCGACGAACGTATTGCGGGGACGGTTGTAGCACTCCTTCGGCGTTCCAATCTGTTGAATTCTTCCTTCGCACATTATAATTAGCATTTCCCCGATCGTCATCGCTTCGACCTGGTCGTGCGTCACGTATATCGATGTCGTTTTCACGTCCTTGAAAAGCTTCTTTATCATGCCCCTCATTTCAACCCGCAGTTTCGCGTCAAGACTGGACAGCGGCTCATCGAATAAATAGGCCTTGGGAGATCGAATGACGGCTCTTCCCAGGGCAACTCTTTGCCTTTCTCCACCGGAAAGCTCGGCGGGTCTGCGTTGCAGGAGATTAGCAATAGCAAGCCTTTCGGCTATGTCGTTGACCTTATCGATTATTGCCGATTTTGGCGTTTTGCGCATTTGCAGGCCGAAAGAGAGATTTTGTCTGACCGTCATATGCGGGTAGAGTGCGTATCCCTGGAAAACCATCGCCACGTTTCTGTCCCTGGGCTCTAATAGATCCAGGCGGCTCGCGCCCATGAATATTTTCCCGCTGGTAGGCTTTTCCAGACCGGCAAGCATCCTCAAAACCGTTGTCTTACCGCAGCCCGACGGCCCAACCAGCACGGCAAAAGTCGGAGAAGGTACGGATATGGAAAAATTCCGTACCGCCGTAATATGCCCGTCGTAAGTTTTTGAAACGTCTTCAAATACGATATCGCTCATTTTAAGAACTCTAGGCTTCAGTAGTTCACAGGCAGTCTTCGCTATGGGGACAATAAATTATCTTGATATTAATTAACATAAATACTAATTTTACGTAATAGAAAAGCTGAATAATTCTTCTTGCGGCTTCTACTATCAACTGGAAGCCGAAATCACAATAATACCTGTGCCGACCTGATAAAACGGTGAGGAGCCGCGATTCGCGGCCGCTGCAATCTCCGGCCGGAGGAAGGAATACCGATCATGCCGACATATGTTTACGAATGCACAAAATGCAAGAAGGGCTTCGAAATCGAACAGAAAATCACCGATTCGCCACGCAAAAGATGCCCAAAATGCCGCGGCAAGGTTTTCCGAGTCATCTCCGGCGGAGGCGGCGTGATACTTAAAGGCACGGGGTTTTATGTTACCGATTACCGCAGCGATGATTACAAGAAAAAGGAAAGAGCCGACAAAGACTCATCGGCGGCAAAAAAGAACGGCGAAAAATCTTCCGACTCCTCCTCCGGCGGCAGCAGTTCCTCGGCCGTGGGATAGTTCGAACATCTTACCAAGACTTTTGACCAGCACTCTCCGTTATCTCAACCCAACACTTCTTTCAAAGCTTCACCGATGATTCCCATACCTTCTTCGGCTTCGGATCGAGTCAGGCTCAGTGCAGGCCGAAAGCGCACGCTGCGGGTTCCGCAGACTGCAACGATGACTTGCTTCTCGAATGCCTTTTGAATGAATTTCCCGCGCGTTTCTACATCAGGCAGATCAAAAGCTATCATCAAACCTTTACCCCTGACATTCGTTACGACTTCCGGATAGATCTCGCTGATTCCGGTCAGCGAATCGAGCATCAACTGCCCGACATCGCGAGCATTGTCAATTAGATTATCTTCATGAATGATCTCGAGGTAATGCTTGGCCCGTACCATATCCGCCAGGTTGCCGCCCCATGTAGAATTGATCCGACTCGACACTTTGAAGACGCCGTCCACTTCATTCAGTTTATCCGAAGCCATGATTCCGCATATTTGCATCTTTTTTCCAAAAGCTATTATATCCGGAATTATACCCGCATGTTCATAAGCCCAGAATTTTCCGGTCATTCCCACGCCGCTTTGCACTTCATCGCAAATAAAAATAATGTCGTTTTCTTCCGTTATTTTTCTTAAAAACTGCAGAAACTCCGGCCGGAAATGATTATCGCCGCCCTCTCCCTGAATGGGTTCAATGATCAATGCGGCAATATCAGCACCGTGCTCGCTGATGGCCTGTTCGATTTCGGATTTAGCTTGATTCTCCATCTTTTGAACTTCGGACAGATGGGCATTAAGCGGAAACCGCACTTTGGGGTTGCTGATGCGCGGCCAATCGAACTTGGGGAAATAATCTGTTTTTATCGGATCCGTATTGGTAAGCGACAGCGTGTAACCGGTTCTCCCGTGAAACGCCTCCTTAAAATGAATCACTTTTGTTCCGGTCTCCTTCGCAGCTCCTTTTTGATAATTCTTCCTTACCTTCCAATCGAAGGCAGCTTTGAGAGCGTTCTCGACCGCGAGAGCTCCGCCGCTTATAAGAAACAAGTTGGGAAGTTCCTTAGGGATAGCATATCTGTCAGCCGTTTCGACAAATTCGGCCATGAACACCGTGTAAAAATCAGAATTGGAGGGCTTGTTGACAGCCGCCAACTCCAATTTCCTGCGAACTTCTGCCTTGATCATTTTAGGATGGTTCAGCCCCAGAGGCGCGGATGCGAAGAAAGTAAAAAGATCCAGGAATGTCCTGCCGGTTGCGGCATCGACCAGCCGGCAACCGCTGCTTTTTTCAAGATCCACGACGATAGGAAAGCCGTCTACCAGCATATGCTTGGCAATCGTGGAAAGTACACTGCTGGGTGTTATTTCTGTTGATACGCTGCCTTTTGTAATTTCTCGCATGAAATCTCCTTAATTGTGCCCCTCTGCGTAAACGTTTTCATTGATTAAACCCCGGCATTCCACCTTAAGCTGAGCTTATGCATTGGCACGCGCAATGTCAAGCCGCTTCGATTATACAGTACGAAACCGGGAAAGAAGGATCGATCATATTTTCTAAGCATTTTGAGAAAAGGGACCCTAACCAGGGTCCCCTTCCCATTCCTCAGACTTAGATTCCGCTGCCTCAAAAAAGGTTTAAGGCGCGGATGATGCATTCAATCGATATGCCCCGGTTCGCGGGAAAATCTACTTTTCTTAATGAGGTTGCCCTCATCATCGAAAACCAGTTCCAGGCCCAGGGAATAATAGCGCCATCTCTCGGTAGACTCCCCAAACGAACGAACACGGAGCCTGTGGGGTGTAAATCCATACTCTTCATAGGCCAATAGCTTATCCCGCTTCAAGTTATCCTTCAAGGCGAAGCGTCTGACGAACTTCCGGCCCTTTTTGCCTCTCGCATGTACAGGATAGCCGTTGACTTTTACTGTCCTCTTTACCAGCACCGGGCGCAAAAACTGCTTTTCCCTGCTGATGTCCGCGGGCCCGGCGGCATAAGCACCGACGCTTAAAATGGATAAAACGCAAAGGGTAAGAAAAATCCTTTTCATGGCCTTACTCTCCTTGGTTGCTCTTCCAGTGTTGCCGGCCATTCCTCGATGTTTATTATTATATCATAACGGACCCCATAGATACAAGATCTTGCTTATCGTGCCCTGCAGCGGATGGCTATTTCGAAAAGGGGAACATATTGGAAGCATTTTTGCAAAGCGTCTTAGCAGCCGGCCGGTTCAATGACGGCCGACACTCATCGGATCGGGTCGATTCAGATAAGTCTTTTCACAGATAGAAGTTAGAATTACTTTTTGAGGGTGGTGCCGCTTGGTGAAATATTCAACCGAAAATGCTGTCGATCATTCATTTTCTTTGCGAAGCGTAGTAGAACTTCTTAAAACAGAAGGTTTTATCGATTCCGCCTCAGAAAAGAACATTTTGCGTGGTGCCGGCGAAACCGAAAAAAAACTGAAAAACCAGATCCGATCCACGAACTATGATAGTCAATATTTCTCTCCAATCGAGATCATCGCATCCATGGGAATTCCAGTCGGCCGTGAAGGCGGAGACGCATGTGAAAAGGAAATTTTCCAGAATTATGCCAGCGCTGCAAGAATTCCATTCATCAGCATAGACCCGCTCAAACTCGACGCCAAATCGGTTTGCGATATCATCTCCAAGCCTTTCGCGAGAAAAAATCTGCTTGTACCTGTCAAGCTAAAAGGCGACAGGCTGACAGTTGCCATGGTCAACCCTTTCGACAAGGAAGTAGTGCAGGGCCTGGAAGATGTCACCGGATACAAAGTAGAACCGATGCTGGGACTTCGCAATGAGATCCTCAAAACAATAAATGAAATATTCGCATTCGAACACAGTCTCATCAAAGCTGAAAAATCCAAACTTGCAAACAGGGATTTCGGAAATCTCGAGCAGCTCGTCGATATATCGATGGAAACCGAACTTGATGCTTCGGATCATCATATAATCAAGGCTGTGGATCTCCTGCTTCAATATGCATACGAACAATTGGCCAGCGATATACACATCGAGCCCAAAAGAGATAAAGCCGTCGTCCGTCTGCGTATCGACGGGCGCTTGCAGACGACCCACAGTATACCCAAAAAAGTTTATCCATCGTTCACTTCCAGAATCAAAATCATGGCGGCCCTGGATATTGCCGAGAAACGAAAACCCCAGGACGGCAGGATCAAAACCAAGAACAACGGAATCGAAATAGAACTGAGAATATCTACCGTGCCGGTTGCATTCGGAGAAAAAATAGTAATCAGAATTTTCGATCCGAATATACTGCTCCAGGATGTCTCCTCTTTGGGATTCCTGCAGCACCAACTTGACCGGTTCAAACGTATGCTGAAAAAGCCCTACGGCATCATACTGGTGACCGGGCCGACAGGAAGCGGCAAGACCACGTGCCTCTACTCCGCTCTGAAATTTCTAGCGAGTCCTGAAGTGAACATAACAACGATTGAAGATCCGATCGAGATGGTTTATGAATCCTTCAATCAAATTGCGGTACATTCGCAGGTTGATCTCAATTTCACCACCGCTCTGCGCCACGTGCTCCGGCAGGACCCGGACATAATAATGATCGGAGAGATCCGCGACCACGAAACCGCAGAGTATGCCGTGCAGGCCGCCCTGACCGGGCACCTGGTACTTACGACCCTTCATACCAATAACGCCGCCGGAGCCATAACCCGCCTGCGGGACCTCGAAATAGAATCTTTTCTCATCGCCTCCACTCTTATCGGAGTGATAGCACAGAGGCTGGTAAGAAAAATATGCAGCCACTGCCAAATACCGGCGGCAATTAATCCCGAGCAAATGCATTTGCTGGGCATGAAAAGCAACAGCGAGGCATCATGGAATCTGATGCAGGGCAGGGGATGCCAGCGCTGCCGCAATACCGGATTCAAGGGAAGAATCGGAGTGTTCGAAATCCTGGAAGTGGATGAAAATCTGCGCGCGCTTATAAGGGACGACGAAGACGAGTCAGCCATATCGGCGGCTGCTCGTAAAGCCGGAACCGAACCGCTTTTAAACACAGCAGTGCGCAATCTTGTCGACGGCAAAACCACTATCGATGAAATCTTAAGAGTGATACCTCTTATCAGGTAAACTATCGCAGGAACCGGCTGAGGCTAAGGGAATACCCGTCAATTCTCCCATTTTGATACTTTGTTGTCGATGACGTATATGTACTTATTGCGGTTACCGATTTTGTAGACCCACTGCTCTTCTTTCTTGTTTCCAATCTCATTAGCATTGAGCTTGGTGGGTATACCCCACGCCTCCAGGGCCGCTTCTCCGGTCATTCCGATGAAAACTTCATGGTTTCTTATTGCTCTGGCGGTTTTCTTACCCCACTGCCTTATATAAGCCACATGGCGAAGCATGGGCGACTTGAACCAGAACAGTTCATCGAGTTTCCCTTCCAAAGAAGCAACCGTCAGCGGCCGTTCGACATTCATGGCGAAAACAACTTTTTTTCGCTTTGACGTTAAAATCGTAACCGCGCCGCGCCAGTGAAAATCAAGGTCTATGATCTTTACTTTCGAGTCCCTCTGAACAACACCGCGTTGCTTGATATCTTCCAGAACGGCCCTCGTCCAGGCCGTTCTTCCCTTGTATTTTTCGAGGAGCATCTTCTGATCCTCAAGAGCTATATCTTTAACAATCACTTTTTTAACCGAGGAACACCCGAATGCCAGCAGCAAAACCGGTATTATAATCTTTTTCACCTGTACCACTCCTTACAAGAGAGAAAAGCCTGTCAGAATCAATCTATGTGGGGTTCCCAGAGTTTTAGTAAACATTTTCCAGGTGGCGGACATGCATATCCGTGCCATTCAAATCGATATCTATCAACACTAAATCAATTCTATGGTTGATGCCGCGGGGCAAAGTCTTAACATATCCTTCCAAAGCTATCTGCAATCGCGCGAGCTTTCTTTTATCGACTGCTTCTATCGCAGTGCCGAATAGTCTTCCGCGTCGGAGCTTGACCTCTACCGCGGCCAGGCAGTTATCCTTTTTCGCCAGCAGGTCTACTTCACGCCGCGCATATTGATAATTACGGGCGATTATACTGAATCCCTTCAGCTTGAGAAAAGCCGAAGCAATATCCTCACCCAAACTTCCAACAGAGCGCCTGTTTACATCCACACCTCACCCCGTCCCTCTCATTCCCTAAAAGATTATTAAGACATCCCCGGACTTTTTTCAATCCTTTTTAGCTTGAAGGTCTTTCTGTGCTGCTGTCCAATGCCGTAACGGCATATGGCGTCCACATGCTCCCGGGTTCCGTATCCTTTATTCCGCATGAAGTTATACTCGGGATATTTCCGGTGAAGCTTTCGCATGACCCTGTCCCGGGCGACTTTTGCTAAGATGGACGCCGCCCCAATTGCCAGGCTTTTATCATCTCCTCCCGGAATTGCTAAAACCCGACCTTCGCACTTTATAACCTGGTTTCCGTCAACTATAACAGCATCCGGCTTGATTCTCAGATTGCCGACCGCTTCAGCCATGGCGGCCAGAGCGGCCTTGAGAATATTATGCTTATCTATGACCTCGGGGCTTCTGATGGATATACCGACAGCCAGCGATTTTTCTATTATTTGATCAAAAAGCTCCTCGCGCATCTTCTCGCTCAATTTTTTTGAATCGCGAACGCCGATCAATGCCGGAAAAGGGCGAAGAATAACAGCGCCGGCAACGACAGGCCCGGCAAGCGCGCCGCGCCCGGCTTCATCCACGCCGGCCAGGTACTTTATACCGGGACCGTAAAACAAACGGTCAAAAGCTTCCAGCGCCAAATACCCGTTCAGCTTCTTTGCCCGCCTGCTAAGATTTTTTCTTCGGCTCTTCTCTTCTCTCGGTGATTCTGGCTGCTTTTCCAATACGATCCCTTAGATAGTACAGCTTTGCTCTCCTGATCTTGCCTTTACGCAGGACTTTTACGGATTTCAAATTGGGCGAATGAATTGGGAATATTCTTTCAACTCCTATTCCGGAGCTGATTTTGCGAACCGTGAACATTTCACCCGCCCCGCTGCCGCGGTGTTTTATAACCAGGCCCTGGAAAGCCTGCTCCCTCTCCTTGTTGCCTTCGATTACTCTTACCATAACTTTGACGGTATCTCCGATATCAATATTGATGTCTTTGTCGGTGAGCAGCTTTTTCTCGATCTTGGTAAGCTTGTTCATTCTTATCTTTCTCCTTTTTTGCGGTATGCCGGAGACGCACCCGATCTCGCGTCCGCAGGAACCGGGGCGATTCCAGCATACGGCTATAAAACGGCCATCCTAATCTTTTTCTCTTTCCAATAAATCCGGTCTGAATTTCTTAGTACGTTCAATAGACGATTCCATCCTCCATTTAGCAATTTCGGCGTGATGCCCGGACAATAGAACATCCGGAACCCTCAGACCCATGAACTCTTCGGGCCGGGTATAGTAAGCGCAATCAAGAAGGTTGTCCCTGCCGGCGGCGAAGGAATCCGTCTGAGCCGATTCCATGTTGCCGAGAACATTCTCCTGCAAACGCACGACGGCTTCTATACAAGCCGCGGCCGCCAATTCTCCCCCGCTGAGAACGAAGTCGCCCAAAGATATCTGTTCGGTAACGGCGATATCGCTCAACCTCTCGTCCACACCTTTATACCTGCCGCAAATAAAAGTTATTTCTTTTTCAGATACCAGCTTCAGAGCTTTTTGCTGGTTGAAAACCCTGCCCGCCGGGCTCATGAGAATGACTGGGCTTTTCTCGGCAGTTTTAAGGCTTCGAACAGCATTGTATAAAGGCTCCGCCATCAATATCATTCCCGGTCCGCCGCCGTAAGGAGCGTCATCGACAGTACGATGGAGGTCATCAGAAAAATCACGCAGGTCGACTACCCGGTAATCTGCTTTTCCCTTCTTCCGAGCGATGTTGAATATGCCCATCTGCAGTATCGATTCAACTGTTTTCGGAAATATGGTTATAATGTTGATGCGCATTTAGCATTCGTTCAAAAGTCCGGGTATCGGTTTAATCACGATCATTCCGTTTTCGATATCTTGCCGGGCGATGAATTCGGGCACCGCGGGAACGAGGTTCACTCCCCTTTCGCCTGTTATTTCGTAGATATAATGAGCGGGCGAATATAAAAGTGCCGTTACCTCGCCCAGCTCAAAACCATCTTCCGTGATAACCCTGCATCCTTTGATTTGAAAAGGAAGGGCTTTTTGGGGCATGTCGACGTCAATATCGTTTATAGGGATCCTGAGCTCGGCGCCTGCAAAATTTTCCGCAGCGTTCCTGTTTCTTACACCTTCGATACTGAGCAGATAAATCTCGCCGTGCTTACGGGATCCGCTCAAAACAACCGGACCGGATTCCGCCCGATCGGCTGTTTCAGTAACAAGAAACAACCGATGTGAATTCAGGACATTTTCCCAGAAATCCTCAGATGGAACAAGCTTCACTTCGCCCCTAATGCCGAAGGCTTTGACGATCAATCCCAGGAATATATCGGTGTCTTCAGCTGCCATTATTCTCTTATCTCGAATATGATTTTTTCCCCGGCCTTGCTGGCGGCCGCATTTACGAGCGTCCTGATGGCTCTCGCCGTCTGGCCGTTCTTGCCGATGACTTTGCCCAGATCCGCAGAGC
This sequence comes from uncultured bacterium, assembly GCA_964654695.1. Classification (GTDB taxonomy): domain Bacteria; phylum Krumholzibacteriota; class Krumholzibacteriia; order WVZY01; family WVZY01; genus CAZZKJ01. The sequence goes on from CAZZKJ010000064.1 coordinate 10,754, forward strand.
TGACGGTCAGCTCCATTACCGTATAATTCTCTTTTCGCGATTCATTGACTTTTACGTTTTTCGCATCTTCGACAAGCGAAACAGCTATGTATTCAATGAGCGATTTTATAGTCGCTTTATTAACCTCGACCATAATTTTCTTTTCCTTCCATGACGGGATCAGAAAATCCCAATGAATTATTCGCCGGTGGAATCTTCTTTAGACGGCTCTGATGCCGCATCGCCGTCGACTTCCGTCTGAACATTATTCTCCGCTGCGGATACCTCGGCTCCTTCGGAATCGGCTTGCGGAGCATCCTGTGATGGCTTTCCAGCGGCACCGGCAGACTCACCCAGGCGGCTTCGGACAGTCCACTGAGAGAAGATCCCAGCCGCACGCCACTTTCCTTGACCCATGTCGTGCTGAGCGTGCGGGGTCCCTCCTCTGAATCGGTGTCGAGCTCGAAGAGCACTCGGTTCTGACCGACGATCTCCCAGCAGTTATTGCCGCCCTGGCACGGACTGCGGACGACTTTGACCTGGTGCGGTTTCTCCAATACCAACATTTGCGGTTCCAGGTAATAAA
>CAZZKJ010000065.1:0-9860 GCA_964654695.1 uncultured bacterium
CGGCGCAGTTTTTCACGAGCACGCGGGGTAATCGATGACAGGACCCGCGCGGCACTCAATCCAAATAAGCGCGGGTGGCATCGATGGGATTATTATTATCCCCGGGCGGTCTCCTTATGCCCCTTGAACACCAGTGCCAGCGCTAAGCCCGCAATCATGCAGCTTATTAAACTTAAACCGAACCATTTGACAGTAAGCCCATATGGAAGCGGAAAAACCGCATATTGATTATAAGCGGCAGGGAGGAAAACCATCAAACCTATATACAATCCATAACGCAGCCCTTCCAGCGGGCCTTTGTCTTCGTGGCCTTTCGAAAAAATAAAGGCAAAAAAGAAAGAGAAGAAAATGTTGGACAAATGGATTATGTAAAGCTTCATTTCTGGACGATAGACATCCTTCAGAGCATCATAATCTTTCATCAAAAGGACGCCATTTACGATAAAACTCAAGATCTCAAGAACGATGAATGAAACGATGAATCCCAACCAAACCTTCTTGTTCATAATTCCCTTTCCTCTCAGAGATAAAGTGCAAAAAGAATTTAGGGAAGCGATAGGATTAGCGGAGCAGTTGATTTCCTGTATAGTAAATGGATTGGGCTTTTGTAAAGAAAAAACTTGAATTTTAATAAGTATTTCAGCAATATCTAACAGGCAAGCTGATATAAATATGCTAGTTAGTCCATTCGCTCCATCCTTGCCGTCTGACGACGGCTTATGCAGTAACGATAATGAGTTCACCCAGAGAAATAAGCGCATACCTGGAAAAAAAGCTCGCATCTTTAAAACGCGATGGAGCGGCGGTGATAGAAGCCTCCTCGTGGCTGGTTGAAGGAGGGCTTCTGTCAGGAGAAGGCGTTCCCGCCGAATACCTGCGTGAAAACATGAGGACGGGACGGATTTCCGGCGCCTATCAGCTGCCCAACAAGAGATGGGTCGTAGTAAACCGCTCCCGGCTTCCTGACGGCATCAAGCGTGTAGTCCCGTTAAAAGAGGCCTCCAGAACTTTGGGAATATCGGAATCGACCATAAGACAGAACGTAAAAACAGGCGGGCTCAAGCCCCTTGATTTCGGTGCATCGCTCCTTCTTTTCCATGAAAACACGATCAATAAATTTGCCCGAAAAACCATCGAGCGTCCCTACCAGTTATATTTTCCCGGTGATACAAGAACGAAGCCGTCGGATATCGACAAGCTTAGAAGACAGTTATACTATCTGCGCTCCGATATCCGTCTTATCGCCGAGAGGATAGAAGAACTCATAAAACTGCTGGATTGAGGGCTGGGACGCGGGTTTGCCGTGTAAATAAAGATAATCTCCGCGTTTCTGCTAGCCCGGGTAGCGCCGCCGGGGCGCTTCGCAGGTTGGGACTGGCGCCGATGAGTTGTGTTCGATGCTATCCTCCCCTAAGAAAAGAAACGGTTCGTAGAGAAGCTTTGGAGAATGAAAACATTGATCTCCTCCCCTGTCATGTCCTGGGTTGAGCACTTCTAAATATCTCGCTTCTTACGAATAATTCTTATCTCCCATAGAGCAATAATTAATAGACTATAACTAATAGGTGTAGTAAACTAAGTCATTGACTCCAGAGGCCGGTTATGACCATACCAGGGAGATACCATGCCTCGCCAAGTCTCCCGATAAGCTCTTTTTTTGTGCTCGCTTGTGGTATTGCCCCGCCCTTTATCCTTTCGGCTAATGGCAGATCTGAAGATACGCTCGCAAGCTCTCTAAATAATAGCGCTTTTGGCGTACCCCCTCCTGTTATGTCTGTGCTTCTCGAACCCTGATTCAACCAAGATCATGCTCTCCCTTTATGGCGAGGATATAAAAAGCGAGATAGTCCGGGGGAGCACCTATCACCATAATGGAAGAGATATGAAAAGCAGTCCCGTTGCAAACGGAGTTTATTTTGTTCATATGAGGGCTGGAGGATTCGTGAAGACCGTTAAGATTGTAATGATCAAGTAATAAAAAGGAGCCGGCGGAATGAAAAAGCTATTGGTTATATGCGTCATCATGCAGACATTCATGGTTGTTGTTCAAACCCGAGCCCATGCACGCACGTGGTATGTCAATGTGAGCGGTACCGGGGATGCGCCTACGATCCATGCCGCAGCTGACGGAGTTTTCAGGAGGGACGGGAAACTAACACCCGCGTTTCCGTCCGGCATTGAAGGCGGCCTGGTTTGCCGACTTGATTTTATCCGTAGGGCTCACCGCCATGAGGGCCGACAACCAAATATCCCGGGGTATTTCGTTGAGCGGCGGGATAGTCGAAAGCAGACCGAGGACGGCGACGTTCGACGTTTTTCCGGTTTTATCACCCAGGCCCCGCGCGATTCCTTCCGCATTGATCTTTATTACATCGCAATTCCTCAAGGCTCTTTCGATTGCTGCAGGAGCAGGGTAATCATCTTTTTTCACATTTGCCGGCAAAGCGGTGAATTCATTCAGTATTATTGCGCCGCCCGGTTTTAGTAAACCTATAAAGCCCGGCCTTAGAGCCTCCCCCGCCTCCATTACCACCAGCACGTCGACGCTTGCCGGCGCGGGTATGGGAGAATCGACTTCTCCGCATCCGAAGGTCGATATCACCGATCCTCCCAGTTGGGCCATTCCGTGCGTGTCTCCTTTTATGATATTCATTTGGGCATAGGGAGTCCTCATGGCGACTTCGGAGAGCACATTTCCAAAAAACAGGTTCCCCTGGCCGCCTATTCCCCTTATTGCAATCCTAAGCGAAGCGGGAAGTTTATCCTTCGAAACCGCTGTCTCTTTCGGATGTTCGATCGGAGGGAGGTCGCGCGGCGCCTTCCCGGCCGCATGATCCACCGGTACTATGGCGTCAAACGGGCAGTACTGCACGCAGACCCGGCTGCCGCCGCCGCAGTTGGTGCAGAGTCCGGTGAAGCGGGGGGTCTTGTTCTCATCCAATTCGATACCGGGGCATATATCGCATAGACCGCAGCTTTTGCATTTTTCATAATCTATGGTACAGGCCCTCGCGCGCTGCTCCGATAAAACCTCGTGAATACATGAACCTTCCAGAATGAGCGCGCTGAAAATTCCATCGGCGGCCAGATCGAGCGCTTCTTCGAGTTCCTGTTCGACCTGCTCGACATTAAATGCATCCACAACCCTGGTTCTTTCAACTTCCGCCCCGACCGCTTTTTTCAATGAAAACTTGTGGGACTCGCTCGCAAGATTGTGATCGCTGCTGGGTGCCGGCTGACCTCCGGTCATTGCGGTAACACGGTTATCGAGGATAATCTTGACGCCGGGAACGTTCCGGAACACCGCGTTTCGCGTAGAATCGAGCCCGCAGTGGCATTCGCATGAATCGCCTATTATGCTTACTACACGGGAAGCCATCTCCGGCCGGGACATAACGAGCCCCTGTCTCATCGAGTCCGAAGCTCCCATGCACGATACCGTATCAAGAGCATTCATATAATGGAGCAGGGTCGAACACCCAATATCACCAAACGCGGCATAGAGTTTCTTGCGCCGCTTCAGCTTGGCTATCGCCAGACCTATCGCCTTATAAGAACACCCGGGACAAATAGACGGAGCCCTGGGCACGGGTTCTACGTTTACACCGCTCTTTTTGAACTCGTGCTCGATACCGAGATGTTCCGCGAGAAAGCCTATAACCTTTTCCGGCGACCAGTCGGTCGTCACGCTGTTCTCTTCCTTCCCGGCCGCTTCTATCCCCAGAAGCCGCACGCGCTCTTCGAGAAACCTGTCTCCGTCCTCTATGACGAAGAGCCTGCCCCGGACCCCGCGGGCAAATTCTCTTATTGCACCGGCAGGCAGCGGGTTCGTCGCGGCAAGCGTCAACAGAGACGGGGCGGCGCCGAGAGCGCGAAGAGCTTCCTTGACTATTATGCCGCTCTCGCCGCTCGTGATAATCCCCCACTCATCCGAGCCGCGTGTCATTGACAACAGGTTAGAATTCTCAAGCCAGGCTTGAATACGCGGTATGCGTTCGCTCGTAGCCTTGTTGTAGTTATTTCTCGCGATAGACGGCATGAGCATCCAATCGTGAAGGTCGGCGGGCATTTTACGCGGTGTGACTCTTCTGGGCTCGCGCGTGGTTACCAGGCCCTCCGAGTGCCCGAGTATGCCTGATGCCAGCACGACTACCGGCGTATCGAATTCCCGGCTCATGTCCGCAGCCGTCCAGGCTATTTCGTACATTTCCTGGTGGTCACGCGGTTCGAGCACAGGCAGGCGGGCGGAAGCAAAAAAGAAGCGGGCATCTATTACATGCTGGGTGCTGGAAGGAACATAATCCGTAGCAGCGTAGATAACCAGCGCGCCGGCTTTGCCGGGGAAAAAAGCTGAAGTGGATATGGCGTCCCCCGCCTGAAATACCCCCGGAATCTTCATCGTTACCACCGTATCGAACCCGGCAATCGCCCGGCCCACTGCAACGTTTACGGCAACGGCTTCGTTGACCGACCACCCTGCCTGAATCCTGTCCTGCGCTTGCGCCAGGCCCCTGTCGATCACCTCAGTGCTGGGTGTGCCCGGATAACCGTCGGCCGCGTGATAGCCGGCATGAACCACGCCGAGCGCGAAAGCGATATTACCCTGCAAAATGAATCTGCTTCCCGCCGGAGCATCGACTGCATCCAGGAATCTCGCCATTATTGTCTCCGTGCTTTCCGGATCGCCTGAAGACCGCCGGTTAATCTCTCCGGAGGCGCCTCCGTTATTCAGGCGGCTCTGTTTTGTCGTCTATTGCTTCAAGAAGAACACCGTTCAGCGCTTTTGGATGGACGAAGGCATATTCGCAGCTGCGAAATTTTCTCGCGCCTCCAATAAAAGGATAGCCCCTGCTCTTGAGTTCTTCCATCGCTTCGCGTGTGCTACTGACATTCAAAGCAACCAGCATCACGCCTTCTCCATGTTTCTCTATGAATTTCGCAACGTCACCACCCCCGGAAGTGGATTCCATCAGCTCGAAACCCACTTCACCCAGGTAGTAGCGCGCGACCCTTATCCTTTCAGATTCGTCTTCATATTCATCGTCGGGGCTTTTTTTACCCAGAACCGGCTCCCAGATTTTTTTTGCTTCGTTAAGGTCCTTTACGGCAATGCTTATATGATCGATTTTGTTTACCTTCATCATCAGGCTCCTTAAATCAATAAAATAACTTCTTTCTGCTTTTTATCCGGGGAACTGACACGCCGCCGTCCTCATTCCTTCCTGAGTTTCCCGGTCTGTTCTTTATCGATGGTAAAATCATCACGGCGCACCACGACCCCGTACACCTCGCGGGCTTTCTCCGGGCTTATAATGCCGTTCTTGACTTCCCCGGCAACCTTCTTTGCATCTCTTTTTAACGGAGAGCCGTACCCCCCTCCGCCACCTGCCTGCTGGTACAGAATCGTTCCGGCGGGTACGTCCTCCACGAGATCCTTTGTTGTCGTTTTGTAAACACTGCCATCTTCATAGCGTAATTCAATCCTGTTCAAAGACGCGTCCGCTCCTCCAAAAAGACCGAAGGCGGGTTCAACATCGCCGTCGCCGAACGTAACCAGCTTGGTTTTTGCTCCGCCTATTTTGAAACTGGTTTCCACTCCGAGCCCGCCCCGCCACCTGCCTGCACCCGCCGAATCCATCCAGTATTCATGCTGGAGCAAAAGATGGGGGGTTTGCTGTTCGAACATCTCGTAATCCTGGTCCAGCACGCCTCCGCTTGCATCGATCATTCCGATGTGATCGTATCCGTCGACTCCCCTGGTTGCGCCCGAGCCTCCTTTCAAACCCAGAAAACCTATATCCACGTAATTATCGTTCTTTCGGATATCCAGGCCCGTAGTCAAGCAGCAAAGAAGCTGGTTCCACCCGGCCGTGATGCGGTCGGGAACGGCGCGGGCAAGGGCTTTTATGATGGCGTCGGCATTTGGAGGACAAAGATGATTGCCAAAAGTAGTAGCGGATGGATACCTGGCGTTTAGAATCGTTCCCTCGGGAATAATAATCTTGATAGGACGGATCATGCCGTCGTTATGCGGTATATCCGGATTTACCATCTGCAGAAAAGTTAACAGCGCCGCGCTGGCACTCGAAGTGTACGTACCGTTTACAAAACCGGGCGTCTGAGCATCGGTTTCGCTATAGTCGAATGTGATTCTGCCGCCTTTAACCGTGATCTTCACTCTTATTTGGTAACGTGATTCCGGAGTAATGCCGTCATAATAAACGGTGGATTCTCCCTTGTAGAGGCCGTCGGGTATTTCCTTTATTTCCGCTGCCATCATCTTCTCGGTCGAGTTGAAAAGATGAGCTTTGTGGGTTTCGAAAACATCGAGCCCGTATTTTTCTATCAACTTCAGTACGCCTCGTTCTCCTACTACACAGGAACCCATCTGCGCCTTCATATCGGCCTCGACAATATCGAATCTTATGTTGGCAAATATTAATTCCCATACATCCTTTCTCAATTCACCCCGGTCGTATACCTTGACCGGTGGAATCCTCAACGCCTCCTGCCACACTTCGGTCGCCCGGGGATTGTAGCCTCCGGCTACCGCGCCACCTATATCGGCCTGGTGGCCTTTGGCGGCGGACCAGGCAACGAGCGTGCCTGCCCAAAATATCGGTTTGTACACGGCGACGTCATTATTCTGATTGCCCATCGAGAATACATCGTTGTGAAAGATGATATCGCCATCGTGGATATCGCTCCCGAAATAATCCACGATATATTCGCAAACCGGCCCAAGCGAAAAGGACAGTATCGGCAGGTTTTCCGTCTGCTCCAGCATTTTGCCTCCGGCGTCGTACAAACCGGTTACATAATCCTTGGCTTCACAGAGAATGGGAGAACGAGTCGTTCGTGTAAGCGCGATGCTCATTTCTTCCGTGATCGATTTGAATCTTCTCTGCAGCACGGAAACAAGTATGGGATCGATTTTCATGCCCGCCTTCCCGGAGATTTTGCGTGCAGCTTATAACTGCCGTATTCGTCGCAGACCATATCGAATTCAGGCATGATGAAAACCGTTGTGTTAACCTGTTCTATCAATGCCGGACCTTTTAACCTGCTTCCGCAGCCCAGAAGGGCGCCGTCGAAAACAGGCACGGACTCGAATCTGCTTTTAGACGGAAGCCAGACACTTCGATCCGATTTATGCGCAGACGAAGAATCTCCGCCACCACGCCCGGCACGCAAAAAATCAGGCTTAATTGTCCGCCCTACGGCGACGAGTCTCATGTTTATAAGTTCTACGGATACGCCTTCTCCTTCGAGAGAATAGCCGTAGAGGCGGTTATGCTCGGGGTGGAACCTCCGGGCTATACGCTCGGTATTGCAGGCATTTACTTCAGCCTGTGAAATGACCACGTTTAACTCATGATACTGCTTCAAGTAGCGCATATCGAGCGAATAGACGAACTCTATGGAACCGTCCTTAATGCCTTCCTCCCGCAACAGTGCGCGGCCTTCATTTTCCATTTCGGCAAAAAGCTTCTTGAACTTCTTATTATCGAGATCTCCGAGAAGGACCGAATACGTTCTGACGAAATCATGCTTGAGATCCGACATAAGCATTCCCGCCGCGCAGAAAATCGAGGATTCCCTTGGGACTATCATAACGGGTATTTCCAATTCATGCGCGATCATGCACGCGTGAACCGGTCCCGCTCCACCGGCGACAACAAGAGGAAATTCCCTCGGATCCTCGCCGCGTTTCACGCTGACTTCCCTGACGCCCGAAGCCATGTTCACATTTATTACCCGGTACATTCCCGCAGCGGCTTCCTCCATGCTTATCGATAACTTTTTCGCAATTCGATCCTCTATTGCTCTCGCTGCTCTATCATAATCCAAAGGTATTCTGCCTCCCGCAAAATAATCCTTGTTTAGATAACCCAGCACAAGATCAGCGTCCGTGCAGGTTGGCGCGCCGCCGCCGCGGCCGTAGCATGCGGGCCCGGGGTCGGATCCGGCGCTGTCGGGGCCCATGCGCAGAAGCCCCCCCTCGTCTACCCATCCTATACTGCCCCCTCCGGCGCCTATGGTTACAATGCCCAGCATCGGCAGCGCTATGCGCAGACGGTCAATAGCTCCTTCGTTGGTAACAAGAGGGTTTTTATTCTTTATCAGAGCCGCATCAAAGCTCGTTCCACCCATATCAACAGTGATACAGTCATCGTATCCCTGAACCGATGTGTACTCGATTCCGGCGATCGGGCCCGCGGCAGGCCCGGAGAGCAACGTCACCGCGGCATTATCCATGGCGAACCGCGGGGATATTACCCCTCCGCTCGACTGCATTATAAGAAGAACTCCCGCGAACCCCGTTTCTTTGAGTTTGGATGTCAGCTTTTCCAGGTAGCTCTTTAATATGGGGCCCACGTAAGAATTCAGCACCGTCGTACTTGTGCGGTCATAAAACCTTATGCTGGGAAGAAAAGATGATGAAACGGTAAGATAGGCTTCGGGAAATTGTTTACTTATGATCCTTGCCGCGCTTTCCTCATGTCTTGGATTCGCAAAGGCGTTCATGAAGCACACGGCCACCGCTTCAACCCTTTCTTTTTTGAAGAGCCTCGCAGCGTCAACAACGTCTTCCTCGTTTATGGGAGTTATGACTTCGCCTTTATAATCCAAACGCTCATCCACCGGGATGCGAAGGTATCTCGGCACCAGGGGATCAACATTGACGAAGCGGTTGTCATACTGTTTCTCCCTGATACCCCTTCTCATTTCTACGGCATCGCGCAGTCCTTTCGTCGTTACAAGACCGGTTTTTGCGCCTTTGCGCGTAAGAACCGCATTGGTTGTAACGGTTGTGCCGTGAACGATTAAGGATACTTTTTTAATGAAATTGCCCAAGGAGATGCTTCGGGCTTCAGCCATCTCCTGCAGCCCTTCAATAAAACCGATTGAAGGATCATCGGGCGTAGACAGAACCTTGTATACTTCCGAACTGCCGTCATCGGAAGACAAAAGAAAATCTGTGAAAGTTCCTCCGACATCTATGCCGATTTTATAGGTCATATGAAAACAATATTCGCGCCGCGGAGACGCTTTTCGCGTTAAATTACATTTAAATGTTCACAGGTTCCCTGAATTCTCCGAAGACATGCTTGAAAACCCCGGTTATCTCGCCGATTGTAGTATACGCGCGCACCGCTTCCAGAATATATGGCATAAGGTTATCCGAATTTGCGGCGGCCTGCTCGAGTCTCCTCAGGGCCGATTGCACCCGTCGGCCGTCCCGCCTGGATTTAACCTCCTTGAGACGCCTGGCCTGCGATATTGCCACATCCGGCGAAAAGGGATGAAATTCTATATCAGGCTGCGGTTTGTCTTCAGAAGCGTATTTGTTCACTCCGATCTTCGGTATTTCTCCGGACTGGATTCTTTTCTCCTGGAGAAACGCCTGCCGGGAAACTTCGCGCTGAATATATCCTTCCTCCACTGCCTTTATCATACCGCCTATTTTTTCAACTTCGTTCATGCACTCTTTTATCTTCTTTTCCATCTCGCGTGTAAGCCATTCGATATAAAAAGATCCCGCCATCGGATCGACGGTGTCGCGAAGACCCATTTCGTCGGCCAGGATCTGCATGGTGCGAAGCGATATCCTGGCCGCTTTTTTTGATGGAATAGTATAGGCTTCGTCGTAAGAGCAAAGGGCCATGGTCTGCGTGCCGCTCAGAGCCGAAATAAGCGCGTAATATGCGCCCCGGACTATATTATTTTCCGGCTCTTCGACCGTCAGCCCTCCCCCGCCCCCTCCGGCGATCATTCGCATGGTCATGGATCGCGGTGTTTGTGCCGCACATGTCACAGTGCACGTTACGTCACAGATCTGTATCCACACCCTGGCC
>CAZZKJ010000066.1:0-9648 GCA_964654695.1 uncultured bacterium
GGGGTGATCGATGACAGGACCCGCGCGGCACTCTGCCCAGGTAAGCGCGGGTGGCATCGATGGGGCCCCCTCGCGCGCAGTTTTTCACGAGCACGAGGGGTGATCAGCGACAGGACCCGCGCGGCACAAAGAGGCAGTGCCGGGCGGCAAACGAGCGAAAGAGCATGATCCATCATCGCTCATCCAGCCTGTACAAATATATCGGCTTCCCTTTGTAATAATTATCCAGAACATCGTAAGAAGCCAAGAACTGAAGCGTGTATCTATGCATTATGTAAAAAGCGCTGCCGCGGGATTCATTTCGCCGGTTCATTTGATCCACAGGACCATAACAGACATAGTAGCGGGGGCGATAACGATCGAGCACTTGCCCGATATCGGCAGTTTTGAACGTGTCGTTAATCGACCTCACACCCGCTTCCAGAGCGATGCTATTAGCGAAATGCCCCAGGAGCACGGGGCCGTTATTTTCTTCCCCCGCGCGCATAATCGAGCCCACGCTCTTCGACATATCGCGAAACGTGTATCCCGGAGAAGATATATATTGAATAATGCTCCTTACGTTCAACGAAAATATCGATCCCATTAAAACAGCGAAAGCCGCAGCCGCTATCAGCGTATACTTCCGAAAATGCGCCGAGCGAGGAATAACGAACACAACGTTTATCAGAGCAACGGCAAGCGGAATCATAACGGGGATGTAGTAGCGGGGCGGTGCATAGCCGTTTACTGCAGTAATACTCAAATAACACGCCGTCCATAGAGCCATGGCCGCCATGAGGGTATTGCGGCGGCACCTTCGGAACATCATGGAATATAATAGTGCGATCATGCCGCCCACATAAAAGGCCATACCCGCCGGATTTTGCCTGAGTGAGCTTCCCTTCAACACGTAAAAAGCTTTCTTAAGAATGCCGTCCCCGTGCGTATTTTTCAATCGCCCGGCAATGTTAAGAGTATTGAAATAAGTGAAATCCTCCATGTGCGGGCGAACCATAAGCACAAAATACAATCCCAGAACCAGCAGCGCCGCGCCCAATGCCGTTCCTGTCCTTTTTACCGGATCCTCCCTGGATTGCATCCCCCCGGAAAAAGCCGCACCCCATAACAAAAACACCATAACGGGAAGAAAAAATACTGCAATGAGTTTTGTCAAGACTGCCAGGCCCAGGCAGAGCCCGGCCGAAGCGGAATTAAATACCGGCCGCACGCACGGCGATCGGAGAGAAAACAGAAGGCAGGCGGTTATAAAGAACATCATGATATTTTCAGCGATCGCAACGCGCGCGAACACAAAGAGCATATAGTCGGCCGCCAAAATGAGTACCGCAGCTGCAGCAGCCACGTTTTTCAACACCGGCTTCAGAGCCATAAAGAGAAGCATCAACATCAGCGCAAAAGCCAGTGCGCCCGGAAATCTCGCGGATGCGAGTCCCATCCCCAAAAATCGAAAGCTCAAATAATTAATGAATTGAAGCCCCGGCATATTCACGATTGGGTTGAAATCATCTTCAACAATCCACGGACCGCCCAGATAATGCGAAACGGCATTTCGCGAATACCAGCCCTCATCTGTATAAAAGACCCCCGAACGCGTAAGATCGCCTGGAGGATCTGCGCCGAGATGCCCAAAACGCAAAAGAATAAGAACCAGGGAACACAATATTCCCAGGATGAGTACAGAACGGCGGGTAAAAGGTCGGTTAATCTGCATGTTATAAACCGGATATTTCCAGCAGCACATTAATGTGCATCCAAGACGCATCCTGCGGTTCATGACGGTTCCGCAATAATAATTTTTCTAAACAATAAATGCGGGATTTCGCAGGCTTTTGGTGTATGATATCCCACTCTTTCAATCCTCAAAAGCTATATTTCAAGGTTCCAATCGAACGAACGAAGTGATATACTCTCCCTTATTTTTCAAGCATCCGGGAAAAGGGATTAAAGGAAGGTATTGGTAATGTACAAGATCGTGAAAGTTGAAAAGTTCTCGGACGTAACGTTTCTTCAGGAAATCGAAGCGCCTGACGTAGCCAAGGCCGCCATGCCGGGACATTTCATCATGGTCAGGCTGGAGGAATGCGGCGAAAGGATTCCTTTGACTGTTGCCGATTTCGACCGCAAAAAAGGCACAGTAACGGTGGTTGTTCAGACAGTCGGCAAAACCACAAAACAGATGATGCAGCTTAAAGAAGGTGACTATGTTCTGGATTTCATTGGCCCGCTTGGGTTGGAGAGCCATATAGAAAAAACCAATAAAGTGGTGGTTATAGGCGGAGGTCTGGGAGTGGCGCCGGTTTTTCCGCAACTGCGCGAATACAAGGAACAAGGCGCTTATACAATATCCATTATCGGATTCCGTTCCAAAGAACTCATGTTCTGGGAAGATAAATTCAAAAAATACAGCGATGAATTCTATGTTGCAACTGATGACGGAAGTTACGGGATAAAAGGCCTGGTTACGGTTCCGCTCAAGGCAGTATGCGAGAACGACGGCGGCATCGACAGGGCCATTGCCATCGGGCCGCTGGTTATGATGCGCGCGTGCTCGGAGGTAACCCGCCCGTTCGGTATTCCCACAATTGTCAGCCTCAATTCGATTATGGTCGACGGCACCGGAATGTGCGGCAGCTGCCGCGTAACCGTGAACGACAAGATGAAGTTTGCATGTGTAGAGGGTCCGGACTTTGACGGTCACAAAGTTAATTTCGACGAACTTATGCTCCGCCAGAAACGGTTCGAGCGCGAAGAAAAAGAAGCCCTGGCCAGATTTACGAAAGAGACCGAGGCCGTTGCGGCCGCCGGGGCCGGAGGTTCCGATCCGGCCGCGCCGGAAGCCCGCATTAGAATTCACCCCGATGAGCTGGCGCCGCTGCCGGAAGTCATACCTCCACCTGATCCCGGAGCAAAAAGAGCGGTTAAATCGGTCCGCAACCTTCCGCCCGAGAAACAGCCCATGCCTCACCAACTTCCGGAAGTTCGCAGCAGAAATTTTGAGGAAGTAGCCCTGGGTTATGCGATGGATGCAGCGCTTATAGAATCCGGCCGCTGCATCCAGTGCAAAAAACCAAGATGTATGCCGGGATGCCCGGTTTCAATTAACATCCCCGGCTTTATAGAAGCGCTTTCGCGTAAGGATATGAAGCAGGCCTATCTTATTCTCAAGGAATCCAACGCTCTTCCAGCCGTTTGCGGGCGTGTTTGCCCGCAGGAAACCCAATGTGAAGCCACTTGTATCGTGGGCAATAAGATCGAACCGGTGGCGATCGGCCGGTTGGAGAGGTTTGTCGCTGATTTCGCCGTCGGACGCGGTTGGGAAGAGCTCGATCTGCCAAAACCCGTGGATAAAAAAGCGGCCATCATCGGCTCCGGACCTGCGGGACTGGCGTGTGCCGGCGACCTGGCCAAGCATGGAGTCCAGGTAACGATTTACGAAGCCCTTCACGTAGCCGGGGGCGTCTTGAAATACGGAATCCCGGAATTCAGACTCCCTAACGATATAATCGATATCGAAGTCGAAAATCTAAGAAAGGTGGGAGTCAAAATCGAGCTCGATACCGTCATCGGCAAACTCTACACCATTCCGCAGCTCCTCGGTGAAATGCGCAATGACGCGGCTTTCATAGGTACCGGCGCAGGCATGCCCAAGTTCATGGGCATCCCCGGAGAAGCCCTCAACGGCGTTTTCAGCGCCAATGAATTCCTGACACGGGTTAACCTCATGCAGGGATTCCGCCAGCCGCTTTACGATACGCCCGTCGGCATGGGACGCAAGGTAGCGGTAATCGGTGCGGGAAACACGGCGATGGATGCCGCCCGCGTGTCCCTTCGCATGGGTGCCGAGAGCGTGTACATCGTCTACCGCCGCTCCCGCCAGGAATCCCCTGCCAGGGCCGAAGAACTCGAACACGCTATTGAAGAAGGAGTGATCTTCAAATGGCTCACAAACCCGGTTAAGATATTCGGCAGCAAAGAAGGATGGGTCAGAGGGATGGAATGCATCGAGATGGAACTGGGCGAGCCGGACGACAGCGGAAGAAGAAGACCCGTTCCCAAGGAAGGAACGAATTTCAAAATAGATGTTGATACCGTTGTTTATGCTCTTGGCACAAACGCCAATCCCATAATCGCGCAGACTACCCCGGGACTCAACACCAATAAATGGGGCTATCTCGAAGTTGATGATAAGGCGATGACGAGCGTTCCGGGAGTGTTCGCCGGCGGTGATATCGTCACGGGAGCGGCCACTGTTATTGAAGCCATGGGTGCCGGCAGAAAAGCCGCCGGTGGAATGCTTCAATACATGGGGCTTATTCCGGCAACCGAAGAAACCGCAAGCGCGGCTTCCAAGAAATAAAGCTTAGTTTTTTTGAAGAAAGGATTTGTTATGGCATCAACATGTCCAAAGTGCCGCGAAGTTCTGGCCGACGACGGAGTATGCTGCGCAGAAGTGAAATACGTATGGAAATGCGGCAAATGCGGCAAGCTTACCACCGGGTTCGTTGTGCCTTTCGGAAAGTGTTTTCTTTGCGGAGGCGATCTTAAAATTATAGAATCGCGCAATATAGATGATCCTAAAGCTCTTGAGGTCGTAGAAGAAGCCATGCAGTTTGAGGTCAACGCCTACCTGTTTTATAAAATTGCCAAAGAAAGGGCCGCCAATATCGCCCGCCAGGAGATCCTGGAAGAAATGATGCTCAAAGAACAGGATCACATTCAGGAAATAAGCGACAAGTACCACGTTCATCTGGATCTGGACAAACTGGAGGCTCCCGAGAACATCGAAAAATTAATCGGCGATGAGATTTTCAAGGGAATATCCGTCGACAGCGGCGCCTCGTGCCTGAAAGGAATATACGAAAAAGCGATCGAGCTCGAGAAAAGGACGTGGAAATTCTTTCTGCAAAAAGCCGAGATTCTGCCGGACGGGCTTGAAAAAGAAATCTGCCGCGAGCTGGCAGCCGAAGAAGAAGAGCATGTAGCCATTCTGGAAACGGAAATGGCACAGCTTGAAACATAATTCTGCCTTTTCAGGAGAATGGCCAAGAAACCGTCTATATCCAAGACCGATGCCGCAGCTCTTCTCTCCGAGATCAGTATTTTCCTGGAACTCCTGGGAGAGAATCCCTTCAAGTCTCGCGCCTACGCGGCGGCTTCCCGGGCGATTGAAACCCTCCCCGGGGACCTGAAAGAGCTTTCCGCCTCCGGAGAGCTTTTGAAGGTCAAGGGAATTGGAAAAACCATTTTCGAACAAATAGAGACATTTTTAAAAACCGGGTTCATGCCTTATTACGACGAGCTTCGCTCGCGTCTTCCGGCCGGCCTGCTGGATCTTCTGCGTATTCCTGGAATGGGGCCGCGAAAAGTCAGGGCGGTTAACGAAAAACTGGGCATCGCCACCCTTGGCGAACTCGAATATGCCTGTATCGAAAACCGTCTTGTCGAGCTTGACGGTTTCGGCCGGAAAAGCCAGGAAAATATTCTCAAAGGCATCGATAATCTGAAGAAATACAGCGAGATGCACCTCTACAGCTTCGCCCGGAGGGAGGCCGAGCTTATTTACGAACGCCTTAAAAAGAGAAGCGATATCAAGAATCTTCTAATAACCGGCAGCTTGAGACGGAAAAAGGAAACCATAAAGGACATAGATCTTGTAGCCGCCGGCTCGGGAAGCGCTGCCGTCATGGAATTTTTCACATCTCTTCCAAATGTCGAAAGAGTAATCTCCAAAGGTAAAACCAAGTCGAGTGTTCTTTTGGGTTCGGGCATCAATGCCGACCTTCGCTTCGTCAGCGCCGAGGAATTTCCTTGCGCCGTTCACCATTTCACCGGCAGCAAGGAGCACAATACACAATTGCGATCGCGGGCTAAAAAGATGGGTATGAAAATCAACGAGTACGGTCTCTTTTCGGGCGACAACCGTTTATCCTGCAACAGCGAAAAGGAGCTATTCGCCGCGCTCGGACTTGATTTTATACCCCCCGAGATGAGAGAAGGGGCGGGAGAGATCGAAGCCGCCGAGATCCATAATCTTCCGGAACTCGTGGGCGAAAAAGACATAAAAGGTGTTTTTCACGTGCATACGACATGGAGCGATGGAAAAGCATCTGCAAAAGAGATGGCCGAAGCGGCGATCAAGCTCGGGCTCGAATACATTGGAATCGCCGATCACAGCCGGAGCGCCGCCTATGCCGGCGGCCTTCAGCCGGATGCCCTTTTGCATCAAAGCGATGAAATAAAAAAGCTGAACAATGAGCTGGCGGAATTTACAATATTTCATGGTATCGAATCGGATATTCTTGCTGATGGATCACTCGATTATTCTGCCGGATTTTTATCAAAACTCGACTTCGTAATCGCGTCGGTCCACAGCGGATTCGGGTTATCGGAAACGCAAATGACCAAACGAATAATAAAAGCCATCGAGAACCCGTTTACAACAATGTTGGGACATCCGACCGGGCGACTGCTCCTCGCCCGCGAAGGATATAAAGTGGACATGAGCGCCGTTATAGATGCCGCTGCAAAAAACAACGTAATTATTGAGCTCAATTCCAACCCACACCGGCTTGATCTGGATTGGAGACTCATACGTGCCGCCCTGGAGAAAGGCATTAAAGTTGCCCTCAATCCGGACAGCCATCATACGGAAAGCATAGGCGATTATATCTACGGAGTAGGCGCGGCGCGAAAAGGCTGGTGCCGAAAAACCGATATCGTTAACACACTGGGACGAGCGGAAGCCACGGAACTGCTCCAAAGCATGAGGGCCAAATGAAAAGCAACCGCAAAATACCCGCCTCCGAAAAATCCCACACATCCCGCAACCGGGAAAAAAGACGCGTACTGGGATTAATAGATATATTATCCGGGGTTTTTCCCGATGCCAAATGCGCACTTCGATTTTCCAACCCGCTGGAACTGCTCATCGCCACTATTCTGGCTTCTCAGTGCACGGATAAAAAAGTCAACGAAGTTACTTTAGAGCTTTTCAAGAAATATCGTTCTGCGGAAGATTTTATAAAAACCCGGAACAAGACTTTAGAACAAGAGATTAGAAGCACGGGATTTTTTCGAAATAAGACCAGAAGTATAAAAAAATGCTGCGCCACCCTGGTGGAAAAGCACGGCGGCGTAGTACCGGGAACCATGGAGGAACTGACGGCTTTAGGAGGAGTGGGCAGAAAAACCGCCAACGTCGTGCTTGGAAACGCTTACGGAATACCCGGAATAATAGTGGACACCCATGTACTCAGGCTCTCGAAGCGCATGGGCCTCAGTGAAAGCGCGAAGCCGGCGAAAGTCGAACAAGATTTAATGACTATAGTGCCCAAACAGGAATGGACACATTTCTCGCACCTTTTGGCGGAACACGGAAGAAGCTGGTGTTCGGCAAGAAAGCCTCTTTGCGATGGATGCCCTGCGGCGCATCTTTGCCCCAAGATCATAGATTGATTGAAATCAGCCGTACGATCTATCTGATAATGAGCGGATCCATCAAGCGCGTTTCCCCGGGCGCCAAGGCGCTCATGCTTAGCATTTCATCCTGAAGAAGCCGGTAAACAACAGCTCTAAACGCAGAGCTTAATCCATTCCCGCCAAACAGTTCGGATATTATCCCCCTGGTCTGTGGATAGTGCAAAACGGTTACTCTTTCATCTTTGGGAATATCCGCCATGGTTTTGGCCAGTCCGACCGCATCTTCCAGCCCGCCCAATTCATCGATCAATCCGTTCTCTTTGGCCTGTCTTCCCGTCCAAATTCGTCCCTGGGCGAGCTTGTCGAGCTGTTCCGGAGTCATGCCGCGGTGCTTGCAAATATCATCGAACCAGACATTGAAAACTTCCCAATGGTTCTGCTCGAAGCGCGTTCTTTCTTCCCGGGTGAAATCCCTGTCCGAGGAGTATAAAAGAGCCATAGGACCTTTAGTCACGTGGTCATGTGTGATACCCAGTTTGTCATTGAGACCTCTGGTGTTGAATTTAGCCGCTATGGAACCGATGGAACCGGTTATGGTGGCCGGATCGGCCATGAGCTTATTCGCGCAATAAGCGATATCATATCCTCCCGACGCCGCCACATCGACCATGGATACAACCACAGGTTTCATCTTCGATAGACGCTCGACTTCATGGGCTATAAGGCCGCTGGCCAGGCCCTCACCTCCGCGGCTGTCCACTCTGAAAACCACCGCCTTTATATCTTTATCCAGCCGAGCCCTGTTCAAGTCAGCCACTACCGTCTCATGTCCCATCATCGTCCCCAGGAGCGGATGGACCTGGCTTTTCCGCCCGCCGATAATTCCCTGGGCATGAATGACGGCAATCTTCTGCTTGCCCTTGAATCCCAGGTCTTCCGCTTTTTCTTTTGCATAACGAGACTGCGTCACGAAACGCGGCTTGTCATCCTTATCCTGTTTAAGTTGATCCTCCAAATCCTGGAAAAAGGCGACCCTGTCTATCAATCCCGCATCTCTTGCTTCTTCAGTACTAAAAAGAGCGTGCCGCATGCAATCGACGATTTTTTCTTCGGACAGTCCTCTGCCTTGTGAAATTGCCTGCATACCCATGTCCCAAACTTCTTCCAGTATCCAACCGTACATCTCCCTGGATTCAGGAGATAAATCGCTGCGCGTCACCATTTCAGCAGCGCTTTTATAATCTTTTATTTTATGCAGATTGACTTTGATTCCAAGTTTTTCCAGGGAGCCGCTCAAGTGTTCTGAGGTCAATGACAACCCCGTAAAATAGAAATATCCATTGCTCGGCATGTATATGGAATCGCATGATGACGCCAGGAATAAAGCATTCCTGTCCATGGCGTCGCTGAAAGCATATACAGGTTTGCCGGCAGCCCTCACTTTGCGAACGGCCTCGCGGATTTCCTGGAATGCGGCCATGCCTCCGTTATTGCTCATCGACACCTTGAGAATAACGCCGTCTATCCGCTTGTCCACGCGCGCCTTCATGAGGTTATTGAGGATTCTATTCAAAGTTTCAGGCTTACCGCCCAGCATGGACGATATGCCGCTTCCAGGAGGATCATACTCCGGCAGATTTCCATAGATATCTACAACCAGGTACGAATGATCCTTGATCTTGGATTTCTTGCCGAGCTTCATTTTAACGCCCAATCCTGCGGCCGCCAGCAGAAACACGATCGCCAGAAACGATGCGAAAAAAATCCTGAAAAATTGTTTCATCGGATTGCCTCCCTTTCGATATCATTACGTACGGCAAAATCCATTGATATGTTCCGTGATTATTCTATAAGTCCCTTTTCATGGAGCAGCTTTTCCACGTCCAGCAGGCAATGGGTTTTGTTCATGCTTTCCGGTCCTATCGCACCCCATATGTACTGTCCTTTCATCTGCAGAGCGATGGACTGGGGAGCGATACCGGGATCTTCAATGTGGTAAGTGCCGTCCAAAATTTTAACGTTTTTCTTTTCTTTTTTAATGAAGGAAATATAATTATCCAGCATTCCGGTCGTATTTTTTTCATTTTCAGTTTCGATTATAAAAAGTTTGTACTTCAAGCCTTCGGTTTCGCCGCCCGTCACTTTATAGTCAATGATAAAAACGGAATGAAGGAACTCGTGTCCCAGGAATCTCTTGGTCGTATATCTCTCGGAATGCAGTACGCG
>CAZZKJ010000067.1:0-8937 GCA_964654695.1 uncultured bacterium
ATCAAGCAGCACTGGATTCCTCCGCTTGCCTTTACCGCCCTTGGAGCTATTCACGGCTATACATGGGTCAGGTTCAGGATAATGCCGGATGGAAAATTGGAGAGCCTGGAAGTTGTAGATGAAAGAGGCCACGAATCCCTGGCCCGATCAAGCGTAGGTGCGGTGCGCGGGGGAGCGCCTTTTCGTTCCCTGCCGGCGGATTTTCCCGAACCTTATCTGGAGATAACTTTCGGCTTCTATTATCTTTTGCCTGGAGACGAAAGAGAATTTTTCAAAAAGGAGTGAACGAATGTGGGCCATTTTCATAAAAGGCGGATTGATAATGATTCCGCTAGGCATTCTCTCGATCCTGGGGGTAGCGGTGGTGATAGAAAAAAGTCTAAGACTTCGATATTCGCACGTTATCCCGGGCGAGATAGTCAACTGTATAGAATCGATCCGGGAACCTGCTGACATACCTATGGCAATTAAACTCTGTGAGCGTTATTCAAATCCTTTCGGCGCCGTTGCAAGAGCCGGGCTGGAAGCCCACGGCGGATCTGTGGAGGAGATACGCATGCTGATGGAAGATACAGGCCGGCGCGAAGTTAAAAGCCTCGAACGCTACCTGGTGGTTCTGGAAACGGTTGCGGCGGCCAGCCCGCTGCTCGGACTGTTGGGTACGGTGCTTGGCATGATAAAGGTTTTTTCGGTGATAAGCATTGAAGGAGTAGGCCAGGCGGGGCTTCTGTCCGGTGGAATTGCCGAGGCCCTGATTACCACAGCGTTCGGACTTTCGATCGGAATACCCGCGCTGATTGCGTACAATTTTTTCGACTCAAGAGTGGACGCTCTGGTTCTCAAGATAGACGGTTATGCACACGATTTACTGAAACGCATTTCAGCCATGAACAAATCGTGATCATTGCTCCTGTGAGGCATGATAATGGAATTTCGCAAGAAAAAGAAAAAATCTCTGATATTAAATGTCACATCTCTAATAGACGTGCTTTTCTTGCTGTTGATTTTTTTCATTGTATCTACGACATTTTTGAGCCAACCGGCGATAAAGCTTGAACTGCCGAAGGCGGAGCATTCCGATGTAGTAAGGCAGAAATCGATAGTTCTTTATATCGACAGGTACGGCAAACTCTTTCTTAATGACGAACCCATGGAAATATCTTTACTGCGCGAGGCGTTGAGCTCGAAGCTTAAAAATTCCGCTGAGCGCTCCGTCGTTATCAAGGCTGATTCATATGTATCACATGGCGCGGTGATAAAAGTAATGGATATTGTAAAGGGCCTGGGAATTACAAAAATGATCGTATCGACTAAATTCGATTAGAGTTTCCGGCTTTATCCATACTTGACGCATGGTGATGCCTGTGTTAGAGGTTAGCGATGTTTGGCTTTGATAATCCGCTATATCGAGTCCTAAAAGCCGCGGCAGCGCTGATGGCATCTGTAATAATTGTATCAGGCGGATGTTCTTCGGACACAGAAACGCCTATCGGCTCCGAGTTCCTGAGCGACAGTACGCTGGGCAGCCGGCCGGGAGTACTGTTCGAAGATACGATTTTACTGTCGACTGAGGATACTTCATTCGTTGTTTCATCAACTTTGACATCTAACACATTTCTCACACTGGGAATAAATAACGGCTACAAATCGTCGGTGATTCTGCAGCTTGACTTTGCCGATACGAGTCTTTATTCCAACAAAATCGTGAGTGCCGCTTTCTTAAAACTGCGCTTCACCGACCAGACTTCAACTCAGGTTTTGGGTGCGAGGTTTTTCGAAATGATGGAACCGTACAACGAAACCGATACTCTGACAATGCTGAGCATGCAGCCAAACCCTATTCCGGACAGCGGACTGCAAAACGTGGACAGGGAAATAAATCTTCTGGGATCTTATTCTCTTCCCAAGGCTATGGTGCAGGCATGGATAGATGGAAGCGCCATTCTCAACGGTATAGCCATTATACCATCAGATACCACCTTATCTACTCAGATAACATTCGGTTCGCGCGAAAACGGCGATGCCGGCTTGAAACCGTTTCTAAGCGTAGATTTTGATGATGGAACATCCGCAAATTTTCCTGTTTCCGGTGATGCGACTTTTGTGGAATCTCAGAGCCAAAGCACCAACCTGATCATATCTGATGGGGTCACCCGGAGGATATTTTTGCCGGTCGACCTGGGTGCCGTTCCCGAAAACGCGGTTATTCATAAAGCCGAATTGATATTGCATAGAGTCCCCGGAAGCTTGCTCGGCAATGAATTTGATATTAATATTTACGTTCCCGGTTCGAGTGTTATTGGAGATCCCGCAGTGCTCTCGGGCACCGGTGTCACCATATCCGCAATAGATACCAGTTCTGCCGCAATTTTGCTCTCAGTGAGAAATGTGCTGCTGCAGTTTATAGACGGTGTACTAGTGAATAATGGATTCGTTTTAAAATATAACTCGGAAGGATCGCAGATTAAACAGGCGGAATTTTATTCCAGCGCGTCGGATAGTACTCTGCGGCCGAGTATAAGTTTGACGTATTCTTCACCACCTCATTTTGGCGATTAACCCGGCGGGCTGTTTATGAAAATTAGAACGGTAATCATCATAGCTCTTACTGCTTTTGCCTCCGTACCGGAGGCGCCGTCGGCCGGTTCCAAGTTCGGTCTTAATTTCCTCGGTGACAGGCTTGATGCGGGGGATGTCCGTTCCATTGCGCTGGGAAGCGATCTGCAGCTTATTCCCGATTCCCTGGCAGTGCTGCAAGCGAATCCGGCCGCCATGACTTTTATCCGCAGGGTGACGGTTGGAGCTGTGCAGTTCGTTTCATCCAATCGTTCCAAGTCAGAAGGGCTTAACGAGCAGGCCGTGTCGGTTAAGTATCCCGCCTTCAAGCTCGCAGTACCATTGGATGACAGGGTCACTTTCGGCATTGGTTACATTGGAAGATATGATCCGGGATCATCCTTCTCTATCGAAGAAATGGGTCCCAGCGGGGATATTTACAAGAATCTTTTCACTAGAAGCGGCGGCCTCTATTCAATTCCGTTTACCTTGGCGCTGTCGCTGTCTGAGCACTTGTCGGTCGGCATGTTTTATTCGCTGGAAAGAGGTTCCATCGAAGATAAATGGACAATTTTATTCAAAGATCCCGGTTTTGTTCCCGGATTGGGTTTGAGAAGGACCGAATTCAGCGGTTCCGGTTACGGAGGAGGTGCTGTCGTTTTTCCCAAAGGGCCGGTGATGGTGGGGGCTGTTTATGAAAGCGGTATTGATTATGATACGGAAGTGTTCGAGCTCTTCAGCCTCTCCAAAATGGATTCGTCGTATGCCTCCCGGGTAAAGATTCCGTACAGGGTAAGCTTTTCGGTGACATGGAGACTCTCTTCAACTTGGATGATTCTCGGAAGCGCTGCCTTGAGGGATTTCAAGGATTTCGAGGGATTGGATTTTCCTCCAGAACGCCTGCGCCGCGAAGAGAGATATGCCCTTGGAGTAGAATTCAACCGGGGAACACATATGCCTCTGAGGTTCTCGGCGGCTTTCGAGACCTTACCCTATGAGTATCCCGCCGGAGAAAAGATAAACACATCTTCGGCTTCGCTCGGTACCAGCTTGCATTTAAGGGGCGGAAAGGGTAAAATTGATATTGCCCTGCAGGCGGGAAGAACCGGATCGTTGGGAAGAAACGGTCTGGAGGACAGATTCTTGAGGTTCTATTTCAGTCTTGCCGGCGGCGAGGTATGGAAGAGACATCGCGCCGACAGGTAGAGGTATTTTTAGAAAACTATTTTATATAAAATGAAAAAGCGATTGATGTTACAAGCAGGTGCCGTTTTTCTGGCCTCATGGGCGGGTTTTCAACCGGATTCAAGTTTCCTTCCAAATCCAGCCGCCGCATGTCCTCGGGCAGCGTCCGCGGAAGATGGCAGCGCTCAAAAGGCGGTTTCCGGCGGCGGAGATATTTCGAGCCGGATCAAGAAAATGAGTCCTCAGGAACAGCTCGATTATCTGGAAAAGCTCGAAAAAAGCGGGCACGCCGACGGCAAAACGGCTTTTTACAAGGGCAATGCGTTTTATGCTTTGGGTAAAGTCGACAGCGCTATAGCTCAATTCAAAAAGTCAGTTGAAGCCAATCCGGATTTTTCGAAAGCGCTGGTGAATCTCGGGCTGGCTTACGATACCAAGGGGAAATTCCCGGAAGCTGAGGTCTCCTTTTTAGCAGCCCTCAAGGCAAATCCTGAGGATGTCCTCGCGCGCTGCCATCTCGGATATCTGTATTACTCCAGGCAGCAGTACGAAAAAGCAATGGATCACTTTCGCAGTGCGCTGAAAATGAACCCTGAAAGCGCCCAGGCGCATTATTATATGGGACTTGCATTTGCCGATGCGCATATTTTTAAAGAAGCTCAGCTGGAATGGGAAACGGTTGCGAGGTTGAAACCGAACAGCGAATTAGGGCAAACCGCTTTGGAGAACGTTAAACTTATAAAACAATATTTAACCGTTAAAACTCCTTGAGTGTTTATTGGGCGGACTATTTTGTTGCCCTTGACACATTGCCAGCCGGTTCCTACATTTAATGCGGCCTTCGATTGGGATTTGAATCGCCAAAAAGGATTATGCATATGAAAAGAACGATTGTATATGGAACCATTGTTTCACTTTTAGTATTAGGTGTAGATGCCGGTCTTCCAGTTTTAGGCGCCCAAGAGAACGATAAATCTTCCAAGGGCAAAAAAATTCTCAAAACAACGGTTGATGAAAAAGGCTTCCAGCGGGATCTTACTGAAGTGGACTTGATATATCAAACGGCCAGACAATACATGTCAGCCGGTTTGTATGATAAGGCGGTGCTGGAATTAGAGAAGGTAGTCTCCGCCGATTCCACCCGCATAGATGCATGGCAGGATATGGCCTCTTCATTTAATAAAATCAAACAATATGATAAGGCAGCCATTGCGCTGGCCCACGCCCATAATCAGCGGCCCGACGATGTATATATTCTATCTAGTATGGGTTACGCACAGGTAAATGCAAATATGCTGGATGAAGCTGTTGATACTTACCGGAGTATGCTCTCACTCGATTCGCTCAGCTATGATGCCAATGTGCACCTGGCTTTCATTAATCAAAAAATGGGCGACAAAATTCATGCCGCCTCTTTCTACGAAAAAGCCCTGCTCGGCAAGCAGGACGATATTCAAACCATGGGATCGCTCGCCAAGCTCTATACCGATCTGGGAAAAAAGGATGAAGCGGTGGCCATGTATGAAAAAGCAGTTGCTACCGCTCCGGATAACCAGATTTTAAAGATGCGCCTAGGGGCGGCCTATATTTCTCTGCAAAAATTTGAAAAAGCGGCCGATATTTTTGATGAGCTCTCTCAGAGCAGTCCGGATAACGCTACTTATCAAATAAATCTGGGAATTTCTCTCGGGCAGATAAAGCAGACCAAAAGGGCGATAGCCGCTCTTGAAAAAGCTCTTGAGATCAAGCCCGATGCCGCTATCGGCTACCAGCATCTGGCGAATCTCTATAATGATAACAAGCAGTACAGCAAGGCAATCGAATCGGCTAAAAAAGGCGTCGGTCTTTCGCAAAAAAACGCCGCTCTTTATTGCTCATGGGGTAAATCCCTGGAGAAGCTGAAACGTTTCGATGAAGCCATTGCAAAATTCCAGAAGGCAGTAGGTGATCCTCAGTGGGGCTCGTATGCCAAGAAACAGATTATTCGACAAAAACAGCTCAAGGTAAGAGAGCAAAAGATAAGAGAAAAAGCCATGGAATGATCCCGGCTTGATAGTCACGAAGAGAACCTTCTCCTTATTAGCCGGGGAAGGTTCTTTATTATTACAGGCGGTAAACGAATAGAGCGCCGTGGGTTTTATCTTTCTTTAGAACCGGGAAAACAATGAACGTCGAAGAAGCATTGAGACAATTGAATGCCATCGCCGGGCCTGGAACTTCGGTTATTGCAGCTCTCAGCGGGGGCGTCGACAGCGCGGTTGCGGCCTGGCTGCTGCAAAAAGCGGGAATGCGCGTGATAGGAGTCACGACAAAGAATTTCTGCTTCGGGGACGTGGATCTACCAGCTAGAAGCTGCTGTTCGATCGAATCCATCGAGGATGCTAAAAGAATATGCTCCGCTCTCGATGTAAACCACATGGTCCTGGATGCTGAAGATCTTTTTAAGCGTGAAGTCATTGATAATTTTGTTGAAGAATACGCACACTCAAGAACCCCGAACCCGTGTGTCAGATGCAACATCGCAGTTCGTTTCCACGTACTCTCGGCCCTGGCCGGGAAGCTCGGCGCGGAATTCATCGCCACGGGGCACTATGCCGGAATCCAGCGGCGCCGGCCGGGGAAGGCCTTGATTACCAGGGGAACCGACAGGATCAAGGATCAGTCATACTTTCTTTCCGGATTGAACGGGCCGCTGCTCGACAGGATTATCTTTCCATTGGGAGGCTTCACGAAAAAAGAAGTGAGAAAGATCGCCGGAGATGCTCATCTCCCGGTTGCGGAGAAAGCCGAAAGCCAGGAAGTCTGCTTCATGCCGGAGGGTGATCTTAAGTCTTTTTTGTCGGAGCACATTGTTTTTGATCCGGGGCCGATTGTAGATACGGAAGGCAGCGTGATCGGGCGGCACGAAGGGCTTCATGCCTATACCATCGGCCAGAGAAAAGGCCTGGGTGTATACGGCGCGGAACCGAGCTACGTCATACGCATAGACGGCGAAAAAAACCGTCTGATCGTAGGCGGCAGTGAGCATCTATACGGGCGGCGTCTTTTATGCGAGTTCGTATGGATAGACGGAGGCTTTGGCGATGTGGAAAAAGAAACGGTGCTGATTGGCCCGGATACATGCGCTGCGTGGGAGAGGACGGAGGAAGTGACCGCCCAGATTCGTTCCCGCCACCATGCCGGCGGTGTCGAGCGTATTGCGCTGTGGGGTTCAAAATGCGAAATAACTTTCGAGGAATCCCAAAGGGCAATC
Source organism: uncultured bacterium (assembly GCA_964654695.1). GTDB lineage: Bacteria > Krumholzibacteriota > Krumholzibacteriia > WVZY01 > WVZY01 > CAZZKJ01. The sequence continues at coordinate 6,995 of CAZZKJ010000067.1, forward strand.
TGTCCGGGTCAGACCGTTGCCTTATACCGGGGCGCTGCCGTAGTTGGTTCCGGCACAATAATAAAAACACTTGGATCAGCGGATAATGCGAATTAAATTGCCGGCGCTCATACTCCAGATGCTCGCGGTTATTGCCGTGTGCCCGATTGCGGCCAGCGACTGCCGGGCGGCTCCTGAACCGAAAGGAAGCCGGAACCAAATTACTCTGCAAGATTACCCCGTTACCATAAGGTTCGAGAAAAAGAACGAAAAAGTGGCCAGGAGGGTAGCCGATCTCTGCTCATGGTGTATCCCGTCGTTGAGCGCAGAGTTGGGTTTGGATCGTATAGGAACCATGACCGTGCTGATCGTTTCGGACCAGGAAGCGTTCGAAAAGCGAAGGAGCGTCAACCTGCCTGATTGGGGCGCCGCTTTTGCCTTTATGCAGGATCAATTGATGGTTGTGGACGTAGAAAAAGCATTGTCCACCTGGAATTCCCTCGAACGAACGATTCCACACGAAATTTCACATCTGCTCTTGTACCAGAGAGCGGGAACCGTTCCCATGCCGTTATGGTTTATCGAGGGATTGGCGCTGTGGCAGGCACGCGAATGGTCGCTTACCGACGGCTGGCGGCTGATGCTTTCGGTATGGAGCGGCGATCTTCCGCGTCTCTCTGATATTCAAAGCACGTTTCCTGCCGGCGGCGGCCGGGTGAAAACCGCCTACAGGATGTCGTACGCTGCTTTTACCTCCATTTTCAAGGAAGACAGAATGTCCGATGATCTGCCGGTTTTTATGGACATGATGATTCGCAATTCCGACTTCAACCGGGCGCTCGTGGAATATTCGGGGGAAGACGTCTTCCAGTTTTCCGCCCGGTTCGCGAAGGAGATGGAAAAAAAATACACGTCGCATGTGCTGATTTTCCAGACGGGCCCTCTTTTTTCCATCATATCAGTACTCTTTCTGTTCGTTCTCCTCTCCGTGCGGCTTCGAAACAGGCGCAAACTTAAGATGATGGAATCTCATGAACGCGGTTATGATTGATCTTCCGTCCAGCCAGGATATTATTGCGCTCTTTCCTTAAAAAGGTTATTATAACCCCCGCTGTAATCCCGGACGCAAAAACGGCGCTCCGGATCGGGTTAAAACATGAAACATGAAGTTGCCAGGCTTTTAAAATCATCATTCGATCACCGGCATCGGCAGGAGGGCTAGTCCTAACTGGTAAGGCAGCGGTCTTGAAAACCGCCGGGTTAACGCCCATGGGGGTTCGAATCCCTCGCCCTCCGCCAAAAATTATGATAGAGTCCTGGGTGGAGAGGTGGCCGAGCTGGCTTAAGGCAGCCGCCTGCTAAGCGGTTGTGGGGGTAATACTTCACCGGGGGTTCGAATCCCCCCCTCTCCGCCATAATATTCGGACCGGGAAATAGCGGGCCTAAGGAGGTGTCTCCGATCGAACTCGAGATAAAAAAGATTCAACTCTGGTCGCTTTTCAAGATCGCTTTCTTCATTTACGCAAGCATCGGACTGGTGATCGGACTTTTTTACGGGTTTTTCATGTTCATTATTGGTGGACTCAATTCGTCGCTTCTGTCCGATGAATTTCCCAGGTTCGGCTTGCTGACAGGAGTTCTCGGATTGTTTTTCATTCCCTTCATGGCTTTTTTGTATGGAATTTTTGGTTCCGTGTTTATAACGATAGGGGCATGGATTTATAATCTGGTCGCGGGCTTCACCGGCGGTGTGCGGGTCCAAACAAAAGAAAACCCGGTTCCCGGATCATTTCCTGCCGGGTATGAATTGCCCCAAAACGCGGATGGGCCGGAGTGAATCCATCAGCTCCACTCCTGGAAATAAGCCCGGCATCCGTTATCACGAAGCGGTTTAAAAAACTCTGATACGCGCCCATAGCTCAATTGGATAGAGCGTTTGGCTACGGACCAAAAGGTTGGGGGTT
>CAZZKJ010000068.1:0-8879 GCA_964654695.1 uncultured bacterium
TGGCCGATTAGTCACTCCGAAGTGCGATCATGCTGCTCGTCGCCCCATCCGCCGCCGCAGCTTTGATGATTCCATATCTGTACTCGATCATGCATCTCAAGGAGGCCGACAATGTCATCCCCTTTGGATTGTCTTTTGAAAAAACCGCCGGCATCATCGTCTCCAGTCTTCTTGTCATAATTCTGGCCTTCCCTGCGATCAGGCGCCTGGTAAGAAGCTCGAAAAGCGCGGACCGGTTTTTCATATGCTGTTTTTCCAGCATCGCTCTTTTCTGCATGTTCCTCGTGCTTCCCGGACCCAACACTTTCGATAAGATGCCTTTTTTCGTTTTTTATCCATTGGCCGTAGCAGGAGGATGGACCCTTGCGCATATATCCGAGCGCCTGCGAAGGCACGGCGGCAATTTCACTGTTGCTTTGTTTTTTATCCTGCTCCTGGGTCCGGTGAATGTGATCGCCATGATCGGTTACTCCGGAACCCGCACGTTCAAACTCGTAAGCGCTGCTGAAATGAAGGTGTCAGAATGGGTTGGCAAGAATACTCCGCGCAACGCCGTGTTTCTGGACAGCGGGGATCGTGTTTTCTTGCTGGTCACCGGCCCCAGACGGTATTATTGGGGAACGGACCCGTATTCGCGACTCTGGGGTTACGACAGGAACGAAATGCGCAAACGAAGGCACGTCAGGGACAACCTGTTCTCGCAAGATCAGCTCGATACTGTTACAATCGGAGCGCTGGGTTCGATAAGCGAAGACGTCTATATAATAGCCAGGGACGCCGAAGCGTCGAAGATCCTGGACAAAACGGGCGGCGAACGAATTCTGGAATCCGCGGGCATGAAAAAGTTCGCCCGCTACACTGACTTTTTCCAAACGGTGTATTCGCTGGACGGCATAACCATACTGCGCGTCGACAAGGCCGCATGCCGGCAAGGAATCGAACTGCCGCCGAGATAAGAAGTTTTTGAGGCAAACGAAGGAGTTCCCCAATGCTTAACCGTCACCCGGAACGTACGGGCGGCCCCGCGGCCGCTTCCATTATCATTCCGGCATACAATGAAGTGGAGGCAATAGCCGAAACGATTATCGGCTTGAAAGAAGTCATCCAAAAGAGCAAAAGGGAGTACGATATCATAGTCGTGGATGACGGTTCTACCGATCTCACCTGGGCCGAAGCCGAAAAAGCGGGAGCGCGCCTCATCCGCCACCGGCGAAACAAGGGCTACGGCGCAGCGTTGAAAAGCGGCACCCTGGCCGCAACGACCGAGTTTGTGGTGTTCTTTGACGCCGACAACCAGTTCGATCCCGTGGATATAGAAAAACTAATGGACGCGGCCGAGCAAACCCACGCTGCCTTCGGCTGCCGGACGAGCAAATCCTATGCTCCTTTTTCGCGCAAGGGCGGCAAAAAGGTTCTGGGCCTGCTGGCGAACTACCTGGCCAGGACGACGATCCCGGATTTGAACTGCGGCTTGAGGGCCCTGAGGAGGGATGTGCTCCTTGAATACCTGCACCTGCTCCCGAACGGTTTCAGCGCATCCACAACCACGACCTTGATAATACTGCACGAAGGTTATGACGTTGCTTTCGTTCCCATCACCGTAAAAAAACGCATAGGCAAGAGCACCGTAAAACCCATCCGGGACGGCATCGACACCGCCCTGCTGGTCCTGCGTCTTACAACGCTTTTGGATCCATTTCGAGTTTTTGGACCAACGAGTATTTTTCTCTTTCTTTTCGGCGTCGTATGGGGTCTCCGCTATCTCCTCGCAGGCAAAGGCCTGTCCATGGCCTCCCTCTTCCTCCTGGTGTCGTCGGTAATGGTTTTTTTCTTCGGGCTTCTCGCCGACCAGATCTCATCGCTGAGACGCGAACGCCGTTACACCGACAGAAAGTAGCATCGCATGTGCGGTATTTGCGGCATCTATAATTACCGAGGAAACGAACCGGTCCAGGAAGATGCGCTCGAAGAAATGAACAACCTGCTCACCCACCGCGGGCCGGATGATTTCGGGCTCTACACCGACGGTTCCGCCGGCGTTGCCATGCGCAGGCTCATCATCATCGATCCCGAAACCGGACACCAGCCTTTTCACAATGAAGACGGCACGGTAACGGCGGTCTGCAACGGCGAAATCTACAATTTCCGCTCGCTTCGGGAATCCCTGATCGGCCGGGGGCACATTTTTAAATCCAGAAGCGACTGCGAAGTGATCGTGCATCTCTACGAGGAAATGGGAACGCGCTGCCTGGAAAAACTCCAGGGAATGTTCGCGTTCGCAGTTTGGGATAAGAACGCCGGAACATTTTTTATCGCCCGCGACAGAATCGGCATAAAGCCGCTTTATTACGCAGATACAGGGGGCACGCTTCTGTTCGCCAGCGAAGCCAAGGCCGTCCTCAGCCGTCCCGAACTGCCGCGGAATATTTCCGTCGAAGCCCTGCACCACTATTTGTCGTTGAACTATGTTCCCGCTCCTTTCACATTGGTTGAAGGTGTACGGCAGCTTCTTCCCGGCGAATTCCTTACATGTTCCGCCGACGGAATCGAAAAACAGGCTTACTGGGATCTGCGCTTCGATCCCGACGGCTCCCTGGGAGAAAAAGAATGGCAGGATAAAATCGATGAAAAACTCAGAAGCTGTGTGGAGTCGCACCTGGTAAGCGATGTGCCCTTCGGATCCTTCTTGAGCGGAGGAATAGACTCGAGCGCCGTTACCGCGTACATGGCGGAAATCCTCGACAACCCGGTTGAGACTTTTTCCATAGCGTTCAAGGAAAAATCATACAGCGAGGCCGGTTTCGCTCGTAAAGCCGCCCGGCATTTCGGATGCGATCATCATGAGATTGAAGCTGCGCCGGACGCCGTGAAGCTGCTGCGCCCTCTCATATGGTACGCGGATGATCCGCTGGCCGATTCATCGATGATACCGGTCTATCTTCTCTCCGAGTTCGCGCGAAAAAGCGTAACAATGGTTCTGACCGGCGATGGGGGCGACGAAGTGTTCGCGGGCTACGACACGTACAACGCCTACTTCGCGCGCAGATTGTACAGAAAATTCCCCGCATGGTTCAGAACGCGCATCGTAAAAAGGGTGGTTGAGAATCTTCCCGTATCCATGAGCAAGGTGAGTTTTGATTTCAAAGCGAAGCGCTTCGTAAGCGGCGCCGAGCTCGATGCCGAAGAAGCTCATTTCTGGTGGCGCGCCATTTTCACAGAAACCGCCAAGGGCACCCTCTATTCATCCTTCGCAAAAGATCGTCTGAAAGATGCGAGCACACCCGGACTGTATAAAGAATACTTTGGCCGGTGCGGGAGCGATGATCCCTTAAGCCGGATGCTTTATGTCGATACGCGTTTGTACCTGCCGGCCGACATGCTGGTAAAAGTGGACAGGATGACAATGGCAAATGCCCTGGAGGCGCGGGTGCCTTTTCTCGATCACGAGCTGGTCGAAATGGCGGCGCGCATTCCGTCATCGCTAAAGTTCAAGAATCGGATTAAAAAGTACATACTGAAAAAAACGCTCGGCGGTACCGTTCCGGGCGAGATTCTCTACCGCAAAAAGGCCGGGTTCAACGTGCCTGTCAACAGATGGCTTCTAAACGAACTCAAACCTCTTGCGGAAGAAATCTTGTCCCCGGACCGCATCGGCGCATGCGGACTCTTCGACACGAACACGGTTCAAACCATGTTATCAGAACACCAGGCCCGCAAATACGATCACAGCTACGGGCTGTGGGGCCTGATGTGCTTTCAGATCTGGTACGAAATGTTCGTATCCAGCGATCGGGTGGTTCCTCCGAAGGAAGTGGCCGAGCGCTGGGGTATCGGCGTTTCGCGGTAAATTTTATTCGGAGTACCATTCTATCATTTTTATCATCGCTTCCCGGCACACCGCGCAAAAACCTTCGCTTCCCTTCGAGAACATTATGCAATCGATCATCGGTCTGTACAGGCCCGTTGACGCATATCCGGCACCTTCGTAGACTCCGACCCTGCCCGCGAACCTGCTTTTGCCGAGAAACTCGTGCATTTTGTCCGAGTGCACGCGGTCGAGCCGGTTGTATTTGTCTTCTGCCTCCTGAACTTCTTTTTCAGGCGCGCCGTTTTTTCTGAGTTTTGCAATCCGATCGTTCAACTCTTGCCTCGTTTTCTGCCAGGCGATATCAGCTTTGTCATATTCGGCCTTTTCCCAGGGAGTAGGAACGTCGATTCCCGGCTCGATCAGATGCGCCCATTTGACATGCCGGGGATCTAGAAGAGCGGTTATATTTGGCTCTGAAGGTTCGAAGCCCTTGGGGTAGAAATCATCATATGCCACCGACGAAGTATAATACTCGTCGGCCAGGCCGAAGAACGAGTGCCCGAATTCATGGACCATCAGGTATTCGCTCCATTGGTTATCGGCGGTAAACGTGCAGTAAAAATTGTATATGCCTCCGCCTCCGTAGCGTTTGTGATTGACCATTATATATAGAGCGTCGTAGGGAACGTGGGCCGCTATATCGCGAAGGGCCCTGTTGTCTTCGGTCAAAACGTACCTCTCCGATCCCAGCGAATTGAACGTGGCGCCAAGGGCGGTTTGCTTGAACGAACCGTGGCGCGGCTCATCCACGCCGCTTTCTGCGGAGGGCTTGAATACACCGTAAATGTTGAAATGATCTTTGAATGAGCTGCAGGGTTCCGATCTGAAAAACACTTCCGTAAAACGTCCGAGATCCGCTTCGAATTTCGAGCGGTCATCACGGGTGTAGCCTTCGGCGATAAACGCGATATCGATTTTGACGTGGGGACTGCCGTTATCGAGAATTTTGATTACTTCGACGGTTTTGTCGGCAAACTCGCCGTCTATAATGTTCACATCACCGGGATCGATTACGGACCTGAATACTTCTTTGAAGTCTCCTTCTTTCTGCTTCCTGGCAAGCGTAAAGATGACCTTATTTTTGGGACTGGGAATCAGGGCCGTTTCCATGAAAGTTTTCTTTATGCCTTCTCCGGCGGGATCGCTCGTCTGGTATTCCTTGAAATAGCTGTCGAAACCCCGCGAAAAAACGAGTTTGCCGGTGGCGTCATCGAAGATTTTATAATAATATGCTCCGTAATCACGATCATCCACCAGGTTTTTCAAGCTCCCCGCCCATGTTCCGTAGCGGTACACATGATCCAGCGTCACCAGCTCGCTTATGGCATCCCCCGTATGATAATAATCCACACGAATTGTCCTGTCTTCGAAGTAGTCTCCGAATTCTTCTCCGCCCCCAAAAGCGCTGTCCGGCCGTATCAATACCGCGGCCGAGAAAGCAAGCAGAATTCCCGTTCTAAAAGACAGCATTTGTTCTCCTTTCGGTATAGGGTCAAACACATTTTACCACTTTACATATAGAATTCCTGCGGTTAAAGTAAATAATTAATTATCCTGCGCCACTTTAATGGAAGGAGCATCCATGCCTGTCCCATCGCGTTTTGCGAGAGGAATGGTGGTAATAATTCTAATTCTCGCGTCCGCTTCGGTTTCTTTCGCCCAGATCGAGGATCAGATATCCGCGTATACCGGTATAAACGGCACCGGTTACCTGCAGCCTCTCGCCGACGCTTTCGGCGCCGATCTGAATGACGGCCTGTTTCATTCCGCGTACATACCACCCACCGGGCTTCACATCAACCTGGAATTACGCATCATGTCCGTCATTTTCGGCGATGATGACAAAACCTTCAGCGCCCTTACCGAAGGCAGCTTTGCCCCTGAGCAAACCGTCAATGCTCCGACCGTCGTCGGCCCCGGGGATGCAACGCTCGTTTTGGGAAGCAACGGCACCAGCTTTGCCTTTCCCGGGGGGTTCAGTTTGCATTCATTCGCGCTCGCAGTGCCCCAGCTCAGAATTAGCTCTTTTTCCGGTACCGAGGCCCTTATCCGCTATTTCGCCGTCAACACCGGCGATGTCGAGATCGGCGATATAAGCCTGTTCGGTTTTGGTATCCGGCACAGCATTTCTCAGTACCTGGATCCAGAGTTTCCGGTTGACGTCGCCGCTGGATTCTTCTGGCAGAGCTTCTCACTGGGAAGCGATCTTATCGACTCAAAAGCATTCTCTTTCGGAGTCCAGGCGGGAAAAAGATTCAAAAAAGGTTTTACAACGATCGAACCGTACGGGGGATTCTCGATCGACAGATTTTCCATGGACGCCTCGTACCAGAGCAAAACTTCCGGGACGCCTATCGATATCAATCTTGATTTCGAGCCTTCGACCACGGCGCATCTTACATTCGGATTATCACTAAATCTCGCGGTAGCGGATATTCACGCCGAGTACAATATCGCCAGCCAGCAGAGCTTTTCCTTCGGTCTGGCGTTCGGCAATTAATGGAGGATATCATGAAAAAATTTATTGCATACATGCTGTTTCTCCTGGTGTTTTCATTGATATGCCTGCCGGGATGTCTGCTCGAGGAAAAAGTCCTCGATATCGTCCTGACCGAGGAAACCTGCGCGGATTTTACAGAGCTGCACTTGATCGCATCGTTCTCGACACCCGCAATAGTCGATCTCGGCCAGGCGGTTGATGACATCCTTTTGGAAAACGGCGTGTCGCGTTCCGACATCAAACTGGCCAAGCTGGTCAGCGTTTCATACGGAGTCACTGAATTCGCGCTGCCCCATCATGACTGGTTGATTTCGGGTGCGATTTCGATAGAGAGGCAGGACATTTCGAGCGGCCCGGTAAACATACTCACTTATACGAATCAATCGATAACCGGCGCCCTCGATACGATGATTACGGCCGACCTGACACCGGCCGGCGTTGATCTGTTGAACACCGCGCTGGATGATTTTACGAACAATCAAAACCCGGTGCTGGTGTTCACGGTACAAAACGGATCCGTCAGTCCCGGGCCCAGCGCCCAGGACCCGATTGAATTCAAGTGGAAGGCGTGCGCAGTTATGCATGTCGTTGTCGAGCAGTCGCTCGATGTGCCCGATCCGTTTTGATCGTTCGGACATCACAGATTCGTTTGAGGCTCACTGCCTGCCGAAAAGTAATCTGTTCCCCGGCCCGGCGGTATGATTTATTTGCTTTGGATTTAAACGCGAGTTTACAATATGAAGAGCTCTAGGGCGCTGTTTCTCTCGATTATCATCATAGAGTTAATCATCTTTCTCTTCATGTGCCGGGCATTCTTCTGGTTCACTCCGGATGACGGCTACATATACCTGTCGGGCGCAAGGCAGATAGCCGGAGGGACTCTGCCCAACTTCTGCCCCGGCGAACCGCCGACCAATTTTTTTGGCAGCATGCCGTGGACATTCATCCTGACGGTCCCATATTTGCTGCACCTTGATCCGCTGATTTTCGGCAAGATCTTGGGCCTGGCCCTGCTCTTGATGTCCACGTTCGTCCTCTCGCGAATCCTCGACGCGCTCGCCCAACTGCGGAACGGCTTTGTCGCGTTGAGTTTTTCAATGCTTTTGGTGTGCTTCCCCCCCGCGGTCATCGCGGCCGTCAACCTTCTTGACACCATGTTGGCGGTTTTGGGCGCGGTCCTGACCGTTTTCTATCTTATTAAGTTTTTTAACGGGCGAGGATGCTTTTTCAAGCTGGGTCTCAGCCTGTCGTTGCTTCTTACTTCCCGGCCCCATACTTTTGTTGACGTTTTTTTCGTGCTCATAATGATCGCCTGGTTCTTGAATACACGATCGGAAGAAAAGTCCAAACCTGCGCTCAAGATCCTCGCCGGACTTCTACCGGGCATTATCATAGCCGTTGGAACGGTCGTCGTATTCAAGGAAATCCTTCCCAACAGCGCCGCAGCCAAAATCAGCTACAGCCTCACCAATCAACCAAAAATCGTAAAGCACTCCTCGTATTTCAGTCTTTATCTCGGACGGATAATCAAGGACTTATCGAGAGACAATTTCCTGTTCGTAGCATATCTTGCGATAATTCCGTTTATCATCATGGTTAAAAACCGCTTTACGTCGCTGTCGATCGCCGCCCTGGCCTTCACGCATCTCGGCGTCTATATGTATCACGGTGACTGGATGTCGGCCCACCGAATTTGGATGCCCTCTTTGTTTATTGTCATGGCTTGTTTCTTCTTCGTTTTGATAAGATTCTTCGAGGATAAGAGACGTCTGGTTATATTGCTGGCCCTGCTGATTCCCCTGTTCACCATGAACAAGCATTCATGGCTGAGATTCGTCTCGTACGTATACATTACTCCGGATTCGGACGAGATAAAAATAGGGAAAATAATCAGGAAACACAAGATGCGCGATTCATGGCTCATAACCCCTGATATGGGAGCGACCGTGTATTACGCGAATATGCCAACGATCGATGCGTGCGATGAACCCATATGCAACAAATACAGGTTGACCCACTTTTTGGACATGGAATACGTTACCGACCATCAAATAGATTTCGTAGTGCTGGTATCACGCGAAAAAAGAAAACCCCGAGCGGGGAAAGAGGTGCTGCATCTGCTTTGCCAGAAATTTATGAGCACTTCTTATTTTAAACTGAACTTCGTTCATTTTCAGACGGGCGAATGCTCTCCCCGCTGGCAGGGATACAAGGAGCGGAACAGCCGTTTCGGCAAGGGCAGGTACTACCATCTTTACGTTTCGAAACGCGCGCTTGCAAAAATCAAAAAGAAAGAGAGAATGAAAAGATTCAACCGGAACAAGGGTGGATGAAGGACTTCTCGCAAACGTTCTTCCCGGTCGAATCTACGCCCGCTTGGCCGCCAGTTTGCGGGCGTTTTCGCTCAAATGCTGCTTGCGAAGGCGGATATGCTTGGGGGTTATCTCTACCAGTTCATCATCGGCTATAAATGATAGCGCGAATTCAAGCGTCATTTCCTGCTGCGCCGCA
>CAZZKJ010000069.1:0-8734 GCA_964654695.1 uncultured bacterium
TAATATTTTCGAATTCCACTTGAGATCCTCCTTTGCATAACTTCATCATCCCCAGGCTTTCCAGAGAGCTGGAACAGCGAGTTGATAACTCCGGCCGCACTTTACGCTCTCGGCCGCGCGGGTCCTGTCATCGATTACCCCTGTGCTCGTGAAAAACTGCGCCGCGGGGTACCTCATCGACACCACCCGCGCTTAACAGGTTTTTGCAAAAAAATGCGAAGACCCGATCGGACTGAAAAACCTCCCCGGGTCTCCGCGTGAAGTATTATAGACCGTCTAGTCTACGCGCCTGGCACGCACTCCGAAATCCACGTTATCTTTTATCCACGCAAAATAACGGTCCTGCTTTTCCAGGGGCCGGCCGCGGAGATAGATCTGCGGATCCTTCCAGGAGACCATCACCTCGGCATCCTGGGTCCATACCTTGACACGCCTGCGCTTTACCTTCGTCTGCCAATTCCTGCCGACCGTCGGGCTTGTATAAAGAAGCCTCACGGTGACGCTGCGGGCAAGACGCTCCAGCGGATTTACGACGATACTCTTGTAATCGTTCCCCCCTGGAGATGACAGGTCGGGAATACCGTCGCTTACCATCACAACCGTTATCGGCCGGAGAACGAGATTCTTGTTCTTCACCGTCAGCGCGATCTGTTCGAAAAACGCATTGTAATCGGTGAACGGATTGGATTTTTCCCTGGGGAAAATTTTGCTGAGTTTTGCTTCGATTTCTTTGACAGACTTGTTCTCAAAAGTCTGTTTCGGAAAAAACGTTTTCGGTTCATTGGCCCTTGCGCCTCCAATCGAACTCAAGAACAGCGCATTGGGGACCTCCATCCCGCCGAGGCCGTGCATATGCGAATAGATATACTTCGCGAGGAAGCCGATGGAATCGTCATAATAAGGACTGTTCATAAACGAACCGCTTATGTCGACTCCTATAAACATCGAAAGTCGTGGCTTGGGATCGCCGTTTTTGAAAAACGAGCAGCCGCCGAGAATAAGAACGATCATAACCAGCGGCGCCGCTGCGTATTTCATTTTTTTCATGATCACTCTCCTGCTGTTCAGTTACAATTCGTCTTGCTCGCCGGACACGGGAACGGTCTGACGGGTATCGCTTGAGTGTCCCTCATCATTTGAAGCATTTGCAGGGCGGGACAAGGGTTCACATGACGACGCGGGCGCGCTTTTCATACAGAAATCCGCCGGAGCGTCCGCTGCAGGCCGAGGGGACTGCTCGCGCGGCTCGGCTGGAGCTGCGTTTTTATTCTTGTTTTGTTTTCTGCCGTCCAAACGCGAAATAGTGCCTTGAAGTTTATCCGTATACTTCACTTCCTTCATATCTTCGAAGGGAAGGGCGAAGAGATGGTCGCTCAGAAGCAGCAGTGTGCAAAAATTGATGCATGCCGCCAAAACCTGCAGCGGAGGCAGCATCAAGGCATCAACGAGTTCGGACCCGGTTGTTTTCGCCCATTCCGTCTCGCTTTTTATCCGCGCCATGAATCCCGTGGACAATGAAAAGAAATGCCCGGGCGCTGCGGAAGAACGGGACGACATTTTCAGATTCTTCCCTTGAATAACGGCCATTACCGTAGGCGTTCCGTGGGAAGCGAACAGAAACCACGACAGGCTTCTGACACCGAACCAGACGAAGCATGAAATGGCAAGCGTCTGGAACACGCCGAGATCGAACGAATCCGAATACTGAGCAAACCAGGGAACCAGAGAATCCACAAACTCCCTGTACAAGAAGACGACTTCAACGAGCAATACTACCATTTCTATAACGCCGATGCCGATTATCGACGAAATTTTCTTCTTTTTCATCGAGTCCACGAACGTGGACAGCACCGCGTAGCTTCCAAGTACAACGCAAAAAAGGAAAAGCGCCAGCGGGATTCTTATGGAATTTGCGGAGAGCTGCTCTCCCGTTATGTTCGAAAAAGTATCTATAACGAGAGGCGATGTAACGTACGTAAATATCGTGGTCTCGATCACGCACCATGAGAGAGTGAGCGTGACCGCCAGCCACGGCACCGGCGAACTCATCACCACACGGGCGCCGTCGCGCAGAAAACCAAAGGGAATCAACAGGATATCCTGGACAATCGCCCACACAGCAAAGACGCTGAAACGCGCTGCACCGAGAACCGCCGCAAGAACGCGAAGGCCCAGCTTCATTATCCCGCCCCAGAAAAGAAGGATGGATTTGCCCATATCCCACCACGTCATGAATATCGCCGTTACGAATTCACGCCGCTTCTGCCGTACAGGCACCGTCAGCAGGCTTCCTATGGTCACCCAGCAACTCAATATGATTGCGAGCGCGGGCAGGAGCAGGAACAGTCTTTTTGCCATCATCAACAGAACGTCGTTTCCATCACCCCACACGAATCCCAAAAATGCTTTTTGAAATAATGTGGGAAAAAAGAGAATCGATGTCCCGATCCAAATCAAACTTTGAGTTCCGTAGGACATAGCAGACCTCCTTTGGAGAGGCTCGAAGATGCCGATTTATGGGGTCGGCGCTCTTGGCCGCACGTCCTGTGCCTAACACATGCGCCAATCCCTTTAGGCTGCCCAGATTATCTCGAAGCGGGGAATGTTGTTCGGAGGTTCCCTGTAAGGGATGGAATCACGGGGTCTTTCGAGGAGGGCAAGGAAATGCATTGCATAACCCCACTTTGCAAAAAGCGCGCGGGCTTTTCGCCGATCAACCGCGCCCGCGCTGGCCTTGCCGCGGTGCTGTCCGCGCTAATACAGCTTATTTGATCCAAGAAGCCGGGTGACGGCACTAGGGACAAACCATGTCTTTTTGCAGCGTATCCCAGCACGCGATCACACCGCCGTTATAATCAGGCACTTCGATGCTTCCGGATCCGTCCGGGTACCACATGATAGTATGAACTTCGGGTACCGAAACATCCGTGAACGTGAGAAAGTTCTCATTCGGAGAAACGTAGAATACTAGGTTGTCCCCTTCCGAAGCGCTGCCAGCTTCATTCACGAGCACGCTAAGCTGATGTTCATTATTAGCCGTGTTCAACCAATCGATGCGAACGGACGGTACTCCCTGCGTAAGTGTATCTACAGGGGCATAAAACTGCCAGAACCCCGAACTGTCGTCGTTCATCGCTTCGCCGGAGAACCAGATAAAATGATCGAACTGCATGGCCGGGTCATTCGTTGACACTTCCATTCTCCATGCGACGCGATCGGTCATTGGCGTTCCATAAAGAAAAATGCCGTAATCCATTCCGTCATCGACATATATATATGTCCAAAGCCACGAACCATCGGGCTGCTTCTGCGGGACGGAATTGATGGCAACGGCGAACGCCGAGACAGGCGCTTCAAATGCTGCATAAAACGAAAGCTGAACGAAAAACACGCGGACAGCGGCGTTTATCCAATTATCCTTTCCTGTGCCTGCGGCCTCCATTTCCGGTTTGATTGGATTCTTGTCCAGACCGTTTTTAGCGACCGGCGAAAGACCGAAAAAGGACAAATCCATTTCCACCGTCGACATGTCTGGAAGAGCCGGGGCTGCGGACTGCTCTGTACCGGTGGGATTATCGTTTCCGCCACACGACTGTAAGGATATCAATACAATTAAACTTAGTACCAATATAATGGTGCTTTTAACGGATTTGAATTTCATCGGTATTCCTCCTGGTAAGAATTCTGCCGGATCGCTTTCAATTATAGAACTCAGCAGATAATATGCCAAGCGCAGTTCAAGAGTGAGGGGACGATTCGCTTAAGTTATCCGGAAGCTGAAACCGACGGCCATCCCCGCACGTCTGCCCGCAGTTTTCAATACGCAGTAAAATATAGATTTATGCCTTCAAATTTGGTACAATACCGCCATTAACACGCCCTTTTTATATTTTCAATGGGGTTATATATCGATGCGCTTAGGATACGGGCATATAGATAATTAATAAACAAATGCCCTTCATCACTCCCATAATACTAGCCGCCGGCGGGGGCAAAAGAATCGGCCGGCCCAAAGCCCTCCTTCCATTCGGAAACGCGACGCTGCTCGAGCACGTCATAGGCAAGTGCGCCCGCGCGGGTTTTGATGAAGCTATAATCGTGATCGGCGCCGGGCACGAAAAAATCGCCGGCGGAGAACCCGCCGTTGGCGATAGCGCCCGTTACGTAATCAACAAAAACTACGAGCGCGGACAAACGAGCTCGATCAAATGCGGCCTCGAATCTCTGCCAAACAACATTGGCGGTTTCATGATCTTTCCGGTGGATATGCCGCTTGTTACTATTGATGAATGCAAAAAAATGCGCGGGACTTTCCAAGCGCGCGAAGACATGATCGTCGTTCCTTCGTTCAATAAAAAAAGAGGACACCCGGTTATTTTCGATATCGCCTATAAAAAAGAATTTCTCGCGCTCGGCGATGACGAGCCGGCACACGGGGTAATAAGAGCTCATGAAGAAAAAATCGTTTACGTCGATACAGATAATTCCTGGGTGCTCTTCGATATAGACACAGACGAAGATTACGAGAAAGCCGTGAAGGAACTTGCAAATAGAAACTTGTGATGTTGTTTGAGAGCAGCCCAAAAAGGCCCCAAGGCCGAGGTTGACATTTATCACTAATAGTGATATAATTGTTTCGAAATGCGCCTTATTCAATCTTTCCTTGCAAAAAAGGGGCGAGAGCAAGCCATGAAACCCCTTCGTTTGATCCTGGTGTTCATATTTTCCTCGCTGATCATATCGCCGGCGCTTTCCAACAGCAAATCGCTGCCCGAGGGGCGGCGGCCCAGCAGACTCGGAATCAAAATATCCAACAATCTCACCGACAGACCCCTGGACTCACCCCGCGGTCTTTTTGCCGAAGCCCAGGTGGATACATATTTCCTTGCAGAGTATGATTTTGATTCCGGCGGCCAGCCTGACATGGAGGGATGGATCGGCGTGGATCTAACGGCACAGATCGATACTTTCTTCCACGTCGACGATTTCGCCGGTATGGGAGGCGGCCTCTATGGACAACTGGCACCGATTTCCGGACAGAATTCCCTGTGGTGCGGGGCTCCGGCTTCGGCAAATGAACCTTACTGCTCTTACGCTACGCTCCCCGGTTACGGTAATCAATGGAGCCAGTTTTTCGAATCCGTTGACTTTCCGGTTGAGGGAGATGCGACATTATCATACGAGGTAAGCTGGGACAGCGAGCAGTCCTATGATTATTCCACTGTCCTTTTCAAGGATACCAGCGGCACCTGGACGGCTGTGAACGTTAGAGGAATCGGGTTTTATGACGGCCGGGGAAACGCATCGGAGACCTACGTTATAAGCTCGGGCAAGACAGGCGGGCATCTGCAGCTCCGTTTCAAATTTGAGTCCGACGGAGTTTATTCCGATGAAGACGGTCTTTGGAATTCGGATGGAGCGATCATACTCGACAACATTTCCGTGAGCGATACTACGGGATTACTGAACTTCCAGGATTTCGAAGGAGAAGCGGTCGGAGCAACCCGAACCCTGGACGGCACGTGGACCGCCGCAACTTTGCCGGCATTCGGCGATTTTTCTTCGCTTTTTTCAGGAATGTCCACGGCGCAGGATGATGAATGCACAAAGGACATGTCTTTTCTCTGGGGATTCTTCAAAGGTTCCACGGAGTACTATATTTATTGCGGTCCACCTCTGCATCCCGAGCAGCCCGTAGTTCCGCGCAAGAAATACTTTCCGGAACATTATCTAACCCAATACATAAAAAACGAGGTCTGGTCACCGTGGATCGAATGGAATCCGGGCGGTACCGTGCCCGCGGCGGCTTCGGGAGCCGTGCTTGATTATTGGGTTTACAGGGATCTGCCGTTGGATAACCTGGTCTTTTACGTATCGCGCATACGCTCAAAAACGGGAGCCGGCGGATGTCCCGGACCGTGGAGATACAACAGTAGCATATATTATGGTGTCGGATACGGCGGGGCTCCGGATTGGTTCAACCAACAGGAGCCGGTGGGCGACTTTATAGACCCCGGGGCGACGCACGTCCAGATTGCCCTTGGATGCTGGGATTTGTGCGGGTATTGGTGCGGGATTTACGGCGGCGTGCTGTGCCGAACACATTCCCCGCTCTTCGATAACGTAAAGCTTTACCGCATAAATACAAACGGTCCGGTCTGGAACGTGGGAGCCCGGCATCTTTTCCAGGACAACTTTCCTTCCGGCGGGAGCACCACGGGTACGGTCCGCATGGACATGGCCCAGGACAGGGCCGGACTCTATTCTTCCGTTATTTATCCCGGGGATTCAATCGTGGTCTCCGTGGCCTCGCCCAATTCCGGAATGGGCACGGATCCAACCTACGGGGGAGCCGCAGTTTACGCGTACGTACGCTCCAGCGGCGGCGAAGCCGGGGCCGTGATGACAGACGATCAATCGAGATACCCGTTGGTATCGGGTCCCGACGCCGCCGGGTTCTACAAGTTCAGGATGGACACTTCGTACACCGATGCGGGCATGACGAATCCTATCCAAAACGAATTCTGTTTCGATCTGAACGACAATCTTTTCTCCCCCCCGGACCGTGTAGATTTTTATTTCTCGGCATCCGATGCAGCGGCCAACACTACTTACTGGAGCGAATTTATAAAAACGACCGGCTCCGAAGCCAAAGTGCAGACGCAGCCGATGGAAGCACAGTGCCTGCCGACCGGCACTGCGGATATCTTATACGTTGATGATTACGATCAATGGGGGGCGCAACCCTATTTCGATACGGCCTTTGAATTCCTTGGAATACTTCCGGACCGATACGACGTGCGTTCTCCATCATCAATGGTTGCAAACGGTCCGGGGGCCCGCGCGGCACCGAATCAGGTTACGGATGTTTACAAAGTGATAATATGGAATTCGGGTAATCTCGGATACGGAACTATCGGGGATGGATCGGGAGAACATGAAAAATCGCCGGACGCGCAGCTTCTTTCATATTTTCTTGATATGAGCAGTATATGGAATCCCGGTCTTTATATAACCGGCGATAATATCGCTTCTGAATTAAAAAATGCAAGTTCGGCTCCGTACCTGGATCTTTTCGGTTTTATCGATTATAACCTGACAAGTAATGATCACGTCTCTATGGGCGAACCTGTCTCCCCCCTGGTCACGGCCACAGGGATTTCCCTTTTTTGCAATTATTCGCCGTACACGCCTGACACTCTTATATCCTACGGCGGATGCCCGGGCGGAATCAAAGCATTCGATGTCATAGAGCCGGCGGGACCCGCACAGCTCGAGATGGCCTATGCGGACAATCCTGCTCACGGCGCAGTAATCAGCCAACAAACCGTCAACTCCCAGACGAAA
Source organism: uncultured bacterium (assembly GCA_964654695.1). Taxonomy (GTDB): domain Bacteria; phylum Krumholzibacteriota; class Krumholzibacteriia; order WVZY01; family WVZY01; genus CAZZKJ01. The sequence goes on from CAZZKJ010000069.1 coordinate 7,348, forward strand.
ACCGCCAGGGTAATACTCGAAGGATTCAGCTATCATTATATAAGGGATGACAGGCCGAACGCTCCCGCAGACAGGTTTGAGCATCTAAAACACATTTTGAACTGGTTCGAGGTTACGACTCCGGCAACCGGCAATCAAATCGCTTCCGCCCCTGCGAATAAACTCGAACAGAACTATCCCAATCCGTTCAATCCGGTGACAACAATCATTTATTCACTGAAAGAACGCTCGCACGTAAGCCTAAAGATATACGATGCATCCGGGCGTCTCGTAAAAACCCTGGTGGACGGCGTTCGTGATGCCGGTGAAAATAAAAGAATCGTGTGGCGCGGCCATAATGACAGCGGAGAACCAGTGTCGAGCGGGGTGTATTTTTGCAGGCTTACAGCCAAGGGCTTCAATGCTTCGAAAAAACTGGTTCTGATGAAATGATTCATTTATCCTTCCGGGTATGTTCGGATCAATAATTGACTATTATCTCCTGCGCCCCCTGACCCACAGCCGGAACATTGCCACTGAAGAACAGCTCGACAGCCACGCGCGGGCAGACGTTTTTTTTGATGCCGAAAGCGCCGGGCTGCGTCTTGAAAAACTCATCAACCGCTTCGAAGGAACATTTCGCGTAAACGCTGAATCCAGCTACTTGGATATCGGCTGCGGAGTCGGCGATATACCCATTGCGCTCGCCATCCATGGAGCCAAGAAAGTCGCCGGAATCGACATAATCCCACGAAATATCGAGGCCGCGCGGCTTTTTGCAAAAAAGGCGGGTGTTAAAAAAGTGACCGAGTTTGTATGCGCCGATATAAATTCATGGGAACCGCCTCATCCTTACCAGGTTGTCATATCTCACGAAGCCCTGGAACATATCGAAAACCCGCGCCCGTTCCTCGCCCGTATTGCACGTTTTGTCGAGCCGGCAGGATCCGCGGTATTGGCTTTCGGGCCTCTGTTCCATTCGCCCTTCGGAGATCATATGCGAAGCTTTTTCCGCTGCCAGCTTCCGTGGCGAGGACTCCTCTTTTCCGAAAAAGCCATAATGCGCCTCAGGCAGGAACGTTTCAGGCCGACCGACCCCGCGGGCGGTTTCAGGGATTTCAAGGGGGGCTTGAATCTGATGCGTTTTTCCGAATTCTTGAGATTTGCGGAGGAAACCGGGTGGCGGCCGGAATTCATAACTGTTAACCCGCAGTTAAAAAAATATCCGCCTCTTTATACTCTGTCGAATGCTCTCGTGCGTGTGCCTTTTATAAAGGACTATGTTGCATCGTCCGTTTATACCATCCTACGCAGAAGAGCATAATCCCCCAACCGCAGCACGGGCAACACTCAGCCCAGGTAAGCGCGGGTGGCGCTGATGGGGCCCCCTCGCGCGCAGTTTTTCACG
>CAZZKJ010000070.1:0-8569 GCA_964654695.1 uncultured bacterium
GGAACGGTGACCACCCAGATCGCGGACTCTGATGTACAGACGCGTCTGTCCGATCTTGGATTCCTGTCGCTTGGACATTGCTTCATGCAGTCCGAACTTTACTCCCGCTGCGAGCATTTCTGCGTAGTAGGGCTCCCCATTTGAATCGGCGAATCCCTGAAAGTCGAATCCGAGAACATCGCGATAAAACGGCGCACTCTTCTCAACATCACTTACGTACAGTACAGGCTTCATCTCTCCAGTAAAGATCCCGTGCGCCTTTCGTGGATCATCATCCTCTTGGCCGTACGCTGCCATGAGGAGGAGCAGCGACGAGAGCACCAACGCTCCAATAGTTAATCGTGTCAAGGGGTTCCTCCTTCGGGTCGATGCAGTTCTGTCGAACCCATTTATGGAAGCTAACGAATCCGGTAGCACCTGGGGCGCGAAGCTCCTAGGGGTACATGCGCTTGTCAGGCATCAAAATTCAACGTGCACCAAATACTCCATACCCAAGCAATGCGTTGCAATACGGGCACATGATAATTTGTTTTTGCTCTAGAATGCCGATGCCCTTCTTTTTGATCCAAACTTTATCGAGTTGTTTATCGCATGCGGGACATTTTGGGATAGCCCCTTCAGGAGCTTCCTCAACCATTGTTCCATCAACTTCTTTTGGATTCATACCCTTCCTTTCGTGGCCAATCGCTGTACTATCGATGCTGATTACTTGCCTTGTTCGTCTAACCTCTGCGCTCTGCTGCGGATTCCCAGACTATAATTCACTACTACCCGCCGGCTCCGCCGACAGTAGCAGCTTTTTACACCGCGCGTCATTCGGGTTCCCCACATGCCGCCTTTCGAAACAGCCAGGCCGATATGACGAACAGCGCGATGAAGAACCCATTCAACATCAATATATCCCGTGGCCAGATCTGCCCCGCGGCGCCCAATCCGGCGATCAACGCGATCACGGTGGCCAAAGCCTGAGCGAACGCCGTCGCGAACAAAGCGCGTGCCATTCCATGGGGTTGGAAGCGCGCGATGACGGCACCGATGATTCCAGAGAGATATAACGCCCTGCCGCTCGGCGCGGGGGCAAAAGTCCCACGCGGCGAAAACAACCTCAAGGGCAATCCCGTAGCTTCTTATAAATCCTTTCATCCAAACGACTCCAAGTTTAGTTCATGCGGGCCTAATGCCCCGGCGCTCTGCCGGGAGCCCTGGCTCGCGCGCAGTTGGTAGTTTGGATCGGGGTTCGTCCGCAGGAGCGGCGAGTCAGGCGCCGCCTGCTCGAACTGAGTTTGCTTGTGACACCTCTCCCCTGCTAGTACACGAACGGTATCAAGCGCTTCCGCGTGCGCATGAAGCGCTCGTATGGTTCACCGATGGTTGCCAGCATTGCCCGTTCCTCGATTGCCATTCGGTAGCCGTATACTGCAAACGATACGAGCACCAGAAGCGCGGCGGATCCCCAACTCCCCAGCGCGATGCCAATCCCCGCATTCATTAAAATGCCGGCGGTGTAAGACGGATGCCGCAAGATTGCGTATGCCCCGCGCGTGACTACAACTTGATCGGCGGTCGCCCGCACGTCGCCGGTGAACGATGCACCGAGCATCCGCCAGCAATGCCGCCGGAGGAGGCTCCCGGAAACCAGGACCGCGACTCCCACGAAAAAGACGCCAACCCTGTGTGCCGAAAACTGCAGCGCCGAAACCCACGCCAGAGGATAGGCGCCCAAAAAGGCAATCCACATTCCAAGCGCAATAACCTGAAGGGACTTCGCGTCCTTCGTGTTCCCGGAGCTCTTCGCCCGCCGAATAATGCCGATCTCCGGCCAGAATGCCCACCAGTGCACGCCCCAGAATAGTACCATATATGGCCACACAAATGGAAAAGGTGTCATTATCTTCCTCAGCTCAGCCTAACGTTGACGATAACTTGCCGAAAAGCCGAAACAGAAATTATATCGTTACTTCCTTAGTACTTTCCAGGGACGGCGCTGTTATTGCAAAGGGTCTATTAACCTTCTTAGAACGAGAAGGGGATAAACATCTTGGTCCGTTTCATGTAGCTTTGATAAGCAGCACCAAAAAAACGTAAGTTCTCAGCTTCTTCTATCTTGGCAGTTAATATTAGAAAGAAAGAAGTAATCAAAGCCAGACAAAAACCTGCAAAAGATTTGTAAAACCAATAATCTACATTTAACAGAATTAAGGCCACAATTGCTTCAAAGGCGAAAAAACGGTAAAAGCCATGAGAGCGAAAATCATGCAACGAGAGCCGCGACACCCAGAAAATTCCAACAGACGCAACTATGAAAACAATTATTTTGAATTGAAATGGCATGCTACTCCCATTTGATATGATGTTTGCAAGCATTATTCATTTCCACTCACCTAGGAATCCGGCTTTTCGCTTAACGGTGCTGCAGATCGGCGGCGGACGGACTCGCGAGCGGATCACCGGATGCGCGAAGTGACCATCGGATCTGATTGTACCTCTCCATGAGGAGCGATACAAACGCGGATCGCTGCTTGATCGGATTTATATATGTTTTGAGCTTGTATTGACGACGCCGTGTGAAGCTGGTGTCGAGTATCAGTTCATCGTCTTCGGTGACCCGATAGAAGGGGCTCAGGTCGTTGACCGCCGTATTTTTATCGACGTCGGCAAGGTCATTCACAGGCGTAAAAAACAAAACGGCCATATCCGGAGAGAACCGGATGGCGTCATTCTGCAAAACCAGATACTGTTCCGTCTGAGTCGTGCCCATACGGCCGAAGTTCATCAATTCCACTTCGATGTCCGTGTGATGGCTCAGCCGGCGTCCGGTGAGTGCCAAGAATGTTGAATCGATTTCCACTTGAAAAGCTTCGACGTAGCTGTCTCCCAGCACGGCGATGCAATAACTGTTTTGAGACTTTGCCAATGCGATTTCGTGATCTCTCCACCCGAAGCTGTTGGTGCCTATCTTTATTTTGGGATTTCTGGCGTTTGCAAAAAGCGGGATTACAGTGTCGCAAATTCGCCGGAGGACCTCATCCTAAGGCAATGGCTGAACGGTCCTGATGTTGCCGGGTTTCATGAGCCGGGTTTTATACGGTTCGATATCAGATACCACCCACAATCCAAAATTACGCTCACAACGCGATATGATCGCAAGCCTGTTCCCCTCCGGACCCCAGCTGGGCATCCCATCACCCTGGTCCGTGTCCGTCAGCACCAGAACTTCGGCGGCGTCTACCGTCATCAGGTACACATCCGCTCCACCATACCCTTCGCCGGTGACGGCGATAAATCTGCCGTCGGGACTCCATGCGGGGGCAAAGGAGACGTTACGGGGGACACTCGTCCGGATCATCTGCCGGGTATCGCGATCGTAGATGATAATCCCCTCTTTTCCGCGAATCCATGCCAGCTGTTTCCCATCAGGAGATAGCGCTGGAAAACGAACCTCTTCCACACGCGTCAACTTTGTCAGATCCCCGGTCACGAGATTTTTTGACCAGACGTCGTTATCCCCTGACCGGCCCGAAGAAAACACGATCTCTATCCCATCCCTCGACCAGGAAGGCGACCGGTCATCACCGGAATGGATGGTGAGTGGCGTCGTTGTTTTATCGTCAAAATTGTAAATATAGATATCCATGTTTCCGCTACTGGAATTGGCAAACGCGATCCGCTTGGAATCCGGCGCCCAGGTGATCGGATCCATCACCGATGGTTCCGTGACGATCTGTTGCGGTTGACCGCCCTCGGGTGAGATGATGAATATGCCATCGTTTCCCTTGCCGCCAATGGTTCGAAAGGCAATCATCGCTCCATTCGGCGACCAGGCGGGTGCGATACGGTTACGGCCATCAGACGGTGTTATCTGGTGTGTCTCGAGAGGGCGTGAGTACCCGCTTTTCTCATATACCAGCACGTTGCTCGATGCGAATCGTTCGGCCTCATCTCTCTCTAGTGGCACTTGTCGGTAGCGCAGCTCACCGTTGATAAACGCGCGGTCGTAGAGGAGGGGCTTGAGTGCGGGGCGAAGATACCGAATCGTTTCGCGATGGAGCAGCAGATAATCGGCCTTCTCCGCTGTGAGATACTCGATAACCTCTTCGTAGGTCGCGATCGGGATCTCGAGATAGTAGGCGCCCGCATAAAAAGCAAAGAACGGTTTCCGGTCTGCGACGATGTCGCCGGGGCCGATCCGGTTCTTAAATAAAGTTCCGGTGTCCTTTGCCCACTGGTAGCCGTCGGATACATTTGTTGTGAGCTGATCTTTGTTCAATTGAAACGCCGCGGCTATCGAAGCGAGCAAAAATACATAGATCATCTTGCGGAGCTAATTCTGGCGAATGTAGTCCAGCCCAATCATTCCATAGAGTATGAGAAATGGAATATAGGGGAGAATGAATCGCGGTTCGCTACGCGGCGTAAAGAGAGGAAAAAATAAAAAGGGAACAAACACAGCAAGCAGAAACGTCCTCCTCAGGAAGATCCCATATAACGCCAGCAAAATTACAACCAGGGGACATGCCTGCCCAGGAGAATAATTTCCCCCGGTAATCTCGAGATATAGTTATTAGTCGTACTCGTTTCGCCATTTTGTTGAAGCTCTTCGGCAATCTTTTCTTTTTCCGTGAACTCAACCCACGCTTCCCTGCGTTTCCAGTTTTCCGCGCTTGTTCCCAGCAGTCCTGATTTTGGCAGAACCACGATCCGGTCGAGCTTGATCGAGAGAACGACCGCGTTGACCGAATAGATCAAGAAGAAGCTCAAGAGAATGAGTGGAAACCGATTTATTTGTTTCCGTTTTAAAAACGCGAGCACAGCAAATATACCGAGCGCTTCTGGACGTGTAATCGTGGCGAATCCCATAGAGATCCTCATGCCCACGCCCCTGTTTTTTATAAAAAAAAGAAAACCCAGAAGCACCCAGAAAATGAAAAGTGATTCAGACAGGGTCATTAAAGAGAGACGGATAAAAAGCGGGGTAAGGGCGAGGATAATCGCAGCGCTCCACGCGAGCTCTTTTCTGACCAGTTGCCTGGCGATGACATAGAAAATCATGAGTGTGCCCAACGATGCCAGTAAGGATACCGCTTGGGCAGCCCGGACCCCGTCACGCACGATGGGGAGCAAAACGGCTATAAAAGCGGGGTAGCCAATGGGAAACGCACCGGAGGGATGATGGGGATTTATGAATGAGATCGCTTCGTTGATGTAATAGGTGCCGTCGTATGCGACGAGGTCAAACGCTTTTAAAAACGGAATCCGTATAAGCAGGCTTACAACGACAAGGAAGATAAACACGTGCTGGTCTTTTGAGATTGCTTCTCGAATCATCAGCGTTTATCCGCCAAAAGATATTCCAAACGCGAGAGAAAACTCAGGGGTGCTGTAATTTGTTTCCGTGCCGATGCGCTTTTCAAAATCCGTGACCAGATGATAGCCAAAACCCACGCCGAACGAGAATATTTTGCCAAAGAAAACATCCATCCCGGCGGCCGGAATCGAGGAGCAGGTTTCCAATCTCCGTATCTCAAGAGGATGTTCTACCAGTACCAGTTGGTACATCAGGATCCTCAGCATCAATTCGCCACTGCTCCTGAAGCTGAAGACGGTGCACCTGAGGCGGCTCAGCTGGACACCGAACGACAGGGATATCTGCGCCGGCCGCAGCCGTAGAGAAAATGCATAACACCAGAACACAGAACTTCATAATCCTGTCGCTTCTCTTTCGTAGCTATAACGTGGTCATCAGCCGCGGAGCGGCTTGGCGCGCCGCTGGCCACTTCTTATCTTTGGTTGTTCTTTATAACCTGTTTCGCCAGCGGTGTGACATGCTGGTTCGCCGACTGAATGCATTTGTTATGTCAATATTGACAAAAGCAAACAAATATTTCAATGTATAAGACTATGAGCAAAAGCAATAAAAGTATTATCCCAGTATCTCGGATCGAGAATTTGATTTTCATGATTCGTGATGAAAAGGTTATCTTGGACCAGGATCTAGCGGCAATGTATGGAGTGGAAACCCGGGCCCTGGTCCAAGCAGTGAAGCGAAATATTGACAGATTCCCAAAAGATTTCATGTTTCAACTCAGCAAGGATGAATTCATTAACTTGAGATCACAAATTGTGACATCAAGTTGGGGAGGGCGCAGGACGCCTCCGTATGCATTTACGGAACAGGGCGTCGCTATGCTCTCCAGTGTCTTGAAGAGCAAACGAGCCGTGCTGGTAAATATAGAAATCATGCGTACTTTTGTAAAACTCAGACGTATTTTGACCACACACAGTGAGCTTGCGCGAAAGCTAGCGTCGCTGGAGCGAAAATATGACAAGCAATTCAAGCTTGTTTTTGATGCGATTCGTGAGATCATGGCTCCAAAAGATCCTCCAAAGAAACGCCAGATAGGTTTCCGCTCTACTAATTAATATGACATAACGATCTGCGTAACCCGCGGGCTGGCCCGGCGCGACCCTGGCGCGGTAACGAGGCTCACGTGACCCTTGAAGCTTATCACACCCAAGGGCGTGACACCTCGGCCGATAGCTCCAGGCGCTTGTCATGCGCTGTGTAGTAGGTCCTCGCGCCGCAGAAATAGCACCCATACGGGCTTTCCCGAGCACCTGACAAGCGCTTCGAACTTCTGGATCTGCGCACTTCGTAGCGAGTCGTGCGGCCCCTTTACCTCACAGAAGAAAGGAATTGCACCTCGGACTCTCCATCGATCGCACCAGTTGCCCGAGCTTCTGGGCGAACCAGTTCCGGGTCCTCTTGATGGCGGCCGCCTATGTCCTGATGCAGGAGTTGCGGCTGCATGCCCGAAAAACCTCTCGAGCCCGCGCTCAGGTCTGGATGCTCCGAGATCATCTCCTCAAACTCGGTGCAACCGTCGTGGTCTTGGTACGCCGGATTGTGTTGCACTTGCCCGCCTCCTTCCCCGACATCGATACCTGGCGACGCATCGCCTTCTCTCTCGGCGCCAAGGCCGGCTAACGAGTCGCTCCTCTTCCCAGCCTCATCCGAATCGGGTCTGACCACAGACTCACCGGACAATTGCGTCCCCATCTGCCATGGATGCACACTCCGAAGCTGCCAACCGACATCATACTCCAAAATTATCTCTCCCTCTCCGTTGATCGGTGTTGTCTTACCCCGCATCGCCCCTGATCAGTCATTAATCTCTTTACCAAAGCGCCGCCGCTCAGATATCATGAATAATGCAGGCTAGGTGTTTCAGGCCACGTAAGGCTATCAGAAAAGAATTGGATGGTGATATAGTTTGTAGTGCCGATGCTATTCCCAAGGTAATAACTATCACTTAATCGATCCCATTGGTTCATGGCGTCTATAAAAGGAGTTTGCAACTCAGCAGTGCTATTGTTGAACAAATATCCTATGCAGCTATATTTCCTCCATTTCAAGTACCCTTCGGAGTTATACCAAGGAATAAGCAGATTGGACCAATTGAAAGGACAATCTTGTCCATAGGCTGAGCATGCAACCACTAGCAAAGAAACAAGTGAAAAAAGAAGCAACCTATTCTTCTTGGAATTCGTAATTTGCCTCCCCTGAAGTTATCTTATCAATCTCGCTTTTCTTGAATTTGTACTCGGTCCTGCCATCATAGATAAGCTTGTCTCCCTCGATTTTGAAGGCACCGTTAACCCCGGCATGCGGATAATAGCCGTCGGCATCTTTTTTTAGAAACACATACCATCTCTCCCCTTTCTTGACGATTGGGGGCTTTTGCTTCCAGGCAGGCCAATTGGATCCATTACCCAGCATTCGAAACGGCACCTGAGTGCCTTCCAATGATCCCTTCTTTACTTCCTCCACTTTCATGGTGATGTAAGCGAGGACGTCTTTGCCGCCGGGGCCAATATAGAATGAGTGTTTGATCCCCGTGATTTTCCCAACGACAATGAGGTCGGCACTCTTTATTACGTTCTCAAGCTTCGTAGGAGCGAGCATGGACTTGATCTTCTCTAGTGTGAATGATCGCAGGGTACTCTGGTTTACCCACTTACCGTCTTGATACATGAATCTGCCGTCATCGCCCCAGAATCTATAGATGCCGTTTAGAACTTTCTTTTTATAAACGAGGCTTATTATGATGCTATCGCCCACAGAATAGTTGCGCTTCTGCCCTGCATGAGACCACGGTATGAGGATCGTGATCTGATCATCTTTGTAATTGCCTTTTACGATCTCCATGACCCTTATAGTCGCGAATGCCTCAAGTATCTTCAGGCCCTTTAAATGATCAGGGAGCGTGGGATCCACATCTTCCCAAGGAACCCTCTTTGTGACAAAATGCTCTATCACTCCTCTTATCACCAAATCACTGTAAAAAAGATCATAGTAGTCTCTGAGTATGATGTGATCCTTATAGAGTTCCTTTATTCCTTGGCTTCCTGTAACATTACAAAGTATTAGAGCTACTCCTATCATTAGGCTAAGCGAGATTTTCTTGCCCGACATAGCTACACCACCTTTCTTCTGTCGGGATTCATAGTTTCAATTCAATGATAGAATGACTTCGTGCTGTAACCTTCCAATATTTTATTGACCTAACGC
>CAZZKJ010000071.1:0-7710 GCA_964654695.1 uncultured bacterium
AGCGGGGGCAGGATTTGAACCTGCGACCTTTGGGTTATGAGCCCAACGAGCTACCAGACTGCTCCACCCCGCGTCAATGTCTTGTTGTCTCCATATTAACCACGGACTACCAAATGTCAAGCGCAATAATGATTTCGATCCGGGGGAAGGTATCGGCTCCTGCAAGAAGAAGCTCTATTTATCCAATGATCTGCTCTTGTTGTTCCCGGGAACCAGTTTGTAGACTTTATCCCCGGGACGAATAAGCCCGTAGCGCTCGCGGCCGAGCTTTTCCATAAAAAAGGGATCGCTTTTGAGCATGTCGATTTCATGCGCAATCAGAGAAGACCGTTTGCTGAGCTCGGCGATGTTATTCTCAACATGGGCCTTTTTGCTCCTGAGAGTCAAAATATGTATGGCACCACCGTTACCGAGTACGAATACATATAATAGAGTGGCGAGAATAATAAAAAAGAAGAGTTTTTGCAGGCCGCCGCTGATCTCGGCCTGATGCTGGTAGAACTCTCGCAAGAACGGAGAGTTTTTGAGGCTCCCGCCGGAGGCGATCGAATGCCCCGTTGTTTTGCGTGTTTTCCGCACGCGTGCGCGGGGGTTTTTATTGGATTCCCAGTATCTCATTTATCGGCTTAATCGGTTCGTGCAAATAAATCCGTGCCGGGAAATACACCAGCGCTTCCGAGTTCTTCTTCTATACGGATAAGCTCGTTATACTTGGCGATGCGCTCGCTCCTGCACGCGCTGCCGGTTTTTATCTGGCCGGAATTGGTCGCAACGGCTACATGCGAGATGGTTGCGTCCTCGGTTTCTCCGCTCCGGTGCGATATAACGAATGTGAATCCGGCGCGCTTGGCTGTCTCGATGGTTTCCAGGGTTTCGGTCAGCGTTCCGATCTGGTTCAACTTTATAAGAATCGAGTTGGCGGATTTGTTTTTAATCCCTTTGAGAAGCCGGTTGGTGTTGGTGACGAATATATCGTCACCGACCAGCTGTGCCCTGGAGCCGAGCGCCCCGGTCATGGCGGACCAGCCTTCCCAGTCGTCTTCGGCGAGGCCGTCTTCTATGGACACGATGGGGTATTGATCGAGCCAGCGCGTGTAGAACTCTATCATCTGATCGGACGAAAGCGATTTCTCCCCTTCGGAACGCAGCACATATTTGCCGTCTTCAAAAAACGAACTGGCCGCCGGATCGAGGGCGATTGCGATATCCTCGCCGGGTTTGAACCCGGCCCTGGTAATACCCTCCATTATTACTTCCACGGCTTCTTCGTTCGATTTTAAATCGGGCGCGAATCCGCCCTCGTCTCCGACGGCGGTGCTGTATCCTTTTTCCTTGAGATATTTTTTCATCGCGTGAAAGGTTTCGGCTCCCATGCGCAAGGACTCACTGAAACAGTCTGCTCCGAGAGGCATAATCATGAACTCCTGAAGATCGACATTATTATCGGCATGAAGTCCGCCGTTGAGCACGTTCATCATGGGCACGGGAAGCGTGCGCGCGAACACGCCGCCGATATGCTGGTAAAACGACAGTTCCAGCGCGTCTGCCGCTGCTTTGGCGACGGCAAGCGACACCCCCAGCATCGCATTCGCGCCCAGCCTGGATTTGTTCGCAGTACTGTCGATTTCTATCAGCAATCCGTCTATATAAGCCTGGTCGAGTGCATCGAGATTCAGCACCTTGGGAGCGATTACTTCGTTGACATTATCGACCGCCTTGAGGACGCCTTTGCCCAGGTACCGGCTTTTATCCTTGTCTCGAAGTTCGAGGGCTTCATGAATACCGGTCGAAGCCCCGGACGGAACTGAAGCCCTGCCAAGAGCGCCGCATGCAAGGCCCACGTCGACTTCGATCGTGGGATTGCCTCTCGAATCCAGAATTTCCCGCGCTTGAATATGTTCAATGCTCGTCATGTCTCCACCTGCCGCTTGATAATCATCTGGTACGATCTAAAAATTAGTTAAAGAATTCCCCGTTTCATGTGTATCCAATGAAACTCCGACAATTGCTTCTATTTCAAAGAGCCGGCCCCCGGAATTTCTCCGAAAATCTCCGCTGCGAAAAGCCGCGGGAAGGGACGCTCCCCCAGGCAAACTCTAGAAATACCGCGGTTTTATGTCAAGTAATTTAAGGGTTTAGCTTTCACGGGATTATGAGCTTGTGATAGAATTCCGCATACAAAATGGAGAACTCTTTGAACAAGGAAGAGGACAGGATCCTGGTCGCCCGCGCCCGCAAGGGCGATGAAAAGGCATTCCGCGAGCTTCTTGGAAAATACAAGCGTTCGGTTTTCAGCATCTGCCTGCGCATGGCGCGAAGAAAGGAGGATGCGGAGGATCTGGCGCAGGATGTCTTCGTAAAAGTATTTTCCATGCTGGAAAGATATGATCCCAAGTACGCTTTTTCCAGCTGGCTTTTCAAGATCACCTCCAATCTTTGTATCGATTTTATCCGCAAAAGAAAAGTGGAACTCATATCCATAGACGAGCCGGTGAAGATCGAAAGCGGCGAGTTTGCACGGCAGTTCCAATCACCCGGGGAAAATCCCGAAAAGATCAGCATGCACTCTGAGAGCGCCGGATTTCTAATCAAAGCGGTAGAAAAGCTCCCCCCTCACTATAAAATCATCATACTGCTTCGCCACCAGGAAGGCCTCTCCTACGATGAAATTGCGGCGACCCTGGATGTGCCGCTGGGAACGGTAAAGGCGAGAATCCACCGGGCACGCGAAATGCTCAGAGGCATACTCGTGGACATGGGCTTCGAGCGCTGAGCCGCCCTCTTCAAATCCGATGTATCCGGATCTTGTATTTTTTAATTAAATTGCAAATATTAAGATATAATATGTATTAATTTATTCAATTGTTTTTGAAAAACATACTAACTTTTTGCTGGATTTTCCGTAATTATAAGAAGGATGATACGTTGGCTTAATTGGCAAAGAAGCCTGCACTCAAGTATGGAGGAGCACGACATGATTAAAGGCCTCACAAAATCCTTTTTACGGAATTCACTTGCCTGCGTTTGTCTGGCGTCTCTTATACAGATCGCAGCCGTTCCCGGTGCCGCAGCCGGTGTAAAAAAGACCGTGGAGCAAAAGAAAGAAATACCTGTAGAAAAACAGACCGTCATACATATAAATAACGCCAACGGCGATACGAAGATTCTCGGTAAAAAAGGGCAGGCGGGAGTGATAAAAATTACGGCTGTAAAAAAAGTGAAAGCCTCGGATGAGGAAGAGGCCCTGGAACTTTTGGATAACTTGTATTTTGAAGTGAAAAAAACAAAAGACAAAGTTTCCATAGTAACGCATTATCCGAAAAAAAGAGGGAAGGATAGGGGTTTTTTAAGCATCCTTAAGAACATAAAACGTAGGGCGCGGATAAATTATTTCCTGGAGGTGCCCATGGGTTTGAATGCGGATGTTTCAAGCGCCAGCGGGGATATTGCCGTTTTGAATATAATGGGTGATGCAGCGGTCAGGAGCGCCAGCGGGGATGTTGAAATGAAAACTGTCGGCGGAGAAGTCTCGATCGGACTCTCCAGCGGCGACGTTGTTATAGAGAGAATCGACGGCGATGTCAATATCAGCACATCCAGCGGCGATGCGATTGTAGAAAACGTGGGCGGCGATTTGAGCGTGAGCGCCACGAGCGGAGACATCCGGATTAGAAACGTTGAGGGTAACGCGGCGCTGAATATTGTAAGCGGCGATTTGGAGCTGGAGGGATGTGGAGGAAACGTCAGCGCAGGAAGTTCCAGCGGGGACATGATCCTGCGTAATATCGAAGGCAGGGTGGGCGCAAATTCATCAAGCGGTGATATTGAGAGTACCATACTGCCGCTGGATGCGAATAAGTTCAATTTCTCTACCGCCAGCGGCGACGTGGAGATAGGATACATGACGCCGCGGGGTTTTGGTTTTCTGCTCGATGCGAGCACGGTGAGCGGATCCATAAACGGCAATATGACCATAAAAATCGAAAAAATTGCGAGACGGCACCTCCGCGGCAAAGTCGGAAGCGCGAACGCGTCCCTGGTCATATCCACCGCCAGCGGCGATATAAGTATTTACAAAGAGCCCTGATGATTAACGTCCGAAAGGATTGTCAATGGACTGCAGGAATATACTGATAATGCTCGATGATTTCCTCGATGACGCCCTTTTGCCGCGGGAAAAACGGGAATTGGAAAAACACATGGATTCATGCACCAAATGCGCCCGGGAAGCGGAAGACCGCCGCCGCATACTCGGGATGCTGGATGATATGGAGACGGCAGAAGCCCCCGCCGGTTTCGAAAACGCCGTAATGGCTAAATTGGCCGCGGTTCCGGCGATCAGACGTCCGCGCGTTTTGGCAAGAATGCCGGCGGCGCTGGTTCCCAGGAAAATGTGGTTCTCCCTCCCGGTTCTTGCCGCTGCGGCAATCGTATATTCTCAGGCGGGCAGGATATGGAATACCGCTTCCGAGACGGCCGGAGGGATAGTCATATGGTTTTCAAATTTGCTGGTGAACATTAGCGGCTACATGCATGAATTCCGGGCGGCATACCGCCTGGTCGAAGTTATAAAGAGAGATATGCGTTTTATTGGAACCATTATGAAGACCATTTCGCCTATGATTGTTTCCACGGGCGAGAATGTCATCCTGCCTGGAGCCGGACTTTTGATTATTGCGGTCTTGTTGTTCGGCTTGTTTCTCAAGTATTCAAAGAAGCTGCAAAAAAGGAGACCCCACAATGCGCTCTTTATTGTCTAAAGGATTGCTAAGTACCGGTGTGCTGCTGTTATTTGCAACCGCACTCCCGCCCCCCGCGTTTGCGGCCACCGAAAAGGAAGATACTATTTCCATCGATGGACGCATAGAAACCCGCGGCGAGAACGTCAGAATCCGTATAAACTCGGACGGCATAAGCATCGAATCCAAAAACGGCAAAAAGAGGCACAGAAGCAAAAAATTTCCCGTAATCCACGTGAATACGGGAGACAGCTCCTTTTCCGATGAATCTTCGGATATATTTAAATTCGGCGAGGATGTCACGGTCGACCGCAGTGATATAGTCAGGGGAGATCTGGTGGTTATCGGCGGCACCGTGAATATTGCCGGCCGGGTAATGGGTGATGTCGCTGTGATCGGGGGTGATCTTTACGTTAATTCCGGAGCCGAAATAAACGGCGAAGCGGTGGTAATCGGCGGCCGTTTGGAAGAAGATCCGGAAGCGAGTATTCAAGGTGAAAAGGTAGTCATGCGCACGCCTTTGCCAATGTTGAGATGGGGAAGCCTGCTCAATATTCATCATCATTTTGTAAATGTTATAAGTTTCTTCGTTTCTCTCGTTATATGCGTGCTGCTGTCCTGCCTGGTTCTGTTGTTTCTCAAAACCAGGGTGCAAAAAAGCGGCACCTATCTTCGTCTGGAGTTTTTCAAGAGCTTCGGGTGGGGACTGCTGCTGTGTTTTGCATCGGTATTCGTTGTGCCGATGGCAATGATTCTTTTAGCGATAACGATTATAGGTATTCCCCTGGTAATTCTGTTGGGCTTTAGCATTGTCGCGATTTGCTTCATAGCCTGGACGGTGTTCGCCTACGAAATCGGCACAAGGGTAAAGGAAAAAATAAACATGACCGAGCAGGGACCGTTCGCTTCCCTGATCCTGGGTATAATAATACTACAAATTCCATTCCTGATAGGCAATCTGGTTTGCCTGATCCCGTTCATGTGCCCGCTGGGATTTGTGATAAGTGTACTCGGCAAGATTGTTTTCCTGTTCGCAGTTACCACCGGAATAGGGGCGCTGTTCTCCAGCCGCCTGGGCGGCAGGGAATGTCTGTCTCCGGTACCCAAGGCTCCTCCGGCGCCGCCTTTGGTTGAAGGCACTGAGTAATGCCGCGTTGAAGCAAGCGGATAATCCTGGTCCGAGATCGAACCGTTCTTCCCATTTTGCTCTTTTCATTGCATGGGCGAATCATTACAGTAGTCTGCATGAAATTTTTCAGACTGCAACCCTCTTGCTCCGCGGCGGCGGCTTGTCTCTTATTTACGTACGCGCTTTCGCAAGCAGCTACAAAACAGCAAGAGCTTCCATTATCAAAATTTTTTGGCTGGAAGGTCGATTCAATTACCGTCTCGGGTAATGCCAAGACCAGGGATTTTGTAATACTCAGGGAATTAGAAACGCAGCCGGGCGCGCCTCTCGACAGCCTTACAATTGACAGGGATCATCGTTTCCTGGAAGGTCTCGGGCTTTTCGCCGCGATAGCGCTTAAGGGTGATTCTTTGGGACCCGGCATTTGCGCGATTCGCATCGCTATTAAGGAACGTTCTTCGATTTTTCTTAAAACCCTGCTTCCGGTCGTCAATTATGATTTTAATAAGGGTTTTTCATACGGACTTAGATGGAACAACCGTAACTTCCGGGGCAGGCGTGAAGCGCTTTCCGCTTCTTACTTGAGAAACGCCGACAACGACGACAACGCTTCGTTCAACTGGTCGGTGCCGTGGATCGGCATGAAGCACATAGGAACAGGTTCAAACCTGTGGTTTTATAACCGCAGCACAACGCCGCAATCCTTGGCCGTCCTGGAGCAGCTGGGTACGAGCGCTTTCCTGGCCCTGCCCCTTACCAGGAGCAGAATCGCTTTTTCCCAGGTAATCGGCCGGTTTTCTTTCGAGAGCAGGACCACCGGCAGCACACTTTCTCCCATAAATAAGCAGGAATTTATGAGCACTCTTCTGGGTCTGAGGATGGACAGCCGCGACAGCGGGCTTAAGCCCAAGCGCGGCCGGTGGTTGTACCTAGCAGTCCAGGCCTGGTCTTCTGTAGGCGGCAAAAAACAGACTTACTACAGGCTTTGGAATGACCTTAGATTCTTCTATCCTCTTAACGGCAGCTTGGTATTTGCGCTTCAATCCAATCTCAATTACCAGTTCGGAAGTTTCCCTGAATACTCCCGTATGTCTTTGGGAGGCTCTTCCTCACTGCGCGGATATCCCTCGGGTGAATTTTCGGGCGAGCATGTCTGGCATCAAACGGTGGAGGGAAGGTATAACCTGCTAAGCCCCAAGGTCTTCAAATTGCCTTTTGCGGGCTTCGTCGATATCAGCCTGTCACTGGTTGTATTCGTCGACAGCGGTATCGCCTGGGCAGGTGAAAGAAATTTTGCAGCCCGGCATTTTCATGGAGCAGGCGGATTCGGGCTGCGTTTGTATTCGCCGTTCCAGGATGTGGTCAGATTTGACCTGGGATTTAACGGCCATGGAGGAATCTATCCCTACATGAGAACCGGTATAAGATTTTAAGCTCCCTCCTTTTG
Source organism: uncultured bacterium (assembly GCA_964654695.1). Lineage (GTDB taxonomy): Bacteria > Krumholzibacteriota > Krumholzibacteriia > WVZY01 > WVZY01 > CAZZKJ01. The sequence continues at coordinate 7,316 of CAZZKJ010000071.1, forward strand.
TATGTTTCCCATGCATTCTAATCGTTCCGGGTTGTGTATTTCTCTGCAGAAATTAGACGCAGTATTCTGCTTTTCCAAATAGAGACTGCGAAACGGGTTATGTCATTTCCCCAATTCCACCTCTTGCAATTAGTAAATTTGACCCAAAAGATCGTTTTATCAGGGTTCAAAATAACGTCAATCATAGCTGGACCATAAAGAAATTATGAGAGCGGCGACTTGAGGTGTAAGCCATAACTTAGTTATTATAAATAAAATAAATAAACGTTTTGATAAATTCTTAATTCGCCTTATGGCGCTCTATTGATATTTTCATATCATCCTCGATACGGAACATCGGTTGCAGTAATAAAGTGCAGGCACGTAATAATAAATATATTATAATTATAGATTTA
>CAZZKJ010000072.1:0-7605 GCA_964654695.1 uncultured bacterium
CAAGGAGCTGCCCTTTTCGATTCGCTCACCGTGGGAGAAAATGTGTGCCTGGCGTTGAAAGAACACACCAATAAAGCCGATGAGGAAATACGCGATATAGGCATGCAAAAACTGGCGATGGTGGGATTGAAAGATGTGATTAATAAAAAACCGGCGGAGCTCAGCGGAGGTATGAAAAAAAGAGTCGGCATAGCGCGCGCCATAACCATGAATCCGGACTGTGTTCTTTACGATGAGCCAACTACCGGGCTCGATCCCATTATGGCCGACATTATAAATAATCTCATAATAGAATTGAAGGACGGTTTGGAGATAACAAGCGTGGTCGTTACACATGATATTCAGAGCGCATACAAGGTCGGGGATATCATAGCGATGCTCCATAACGGCAAAATAATATTTGAAGGAACTCCCGATGAAGCGCAAAACACAGATAACAGGATTGTCAGGCAGTTCATAGAAGGCAGCGCCGAAGGGCCGATTTCTTCGAGTTGATCCCGGGCTTTAATGAGATCGTTCCGGTGAAAAGCGGCGATCCCAGAGCTTTTGTGAAAAAATTGAAAGGATGAATAATTGACGGGTAGATCTCTCGAAATCAGAGTAGGAATCTCGGTTGTGTTGGCGAGCTTGATACTTCTTCTTGGGGTAATGTGGCTGCAGCGCTTCAAGCTAATCGAGAAAAGGTATCATTTTTTCACGATGTTTTCCGAAGTCGGGGGCCTCACCAAGGATGATCCCATAATGATAAACGGGGTGGAGCGTGGCAGGGTGGACGGCGTGCATCTCGACCCAAAAGGAGTGCTTGTCGAGATGGGAGTCTCCGATGGAGTGCTCTTCCCGTGCGATTCGAGAATAACGCTTAGGAGCATAGGTATTATGGGCGAACGGTTTGTATCGATAAAAAGTGGAAGAGCCGGCAGCATGGTTGAACCGGGAGACACCCTGCCGGGGTATTTCGAAGCGGGGATGAGCGAAGTCATGGGAGAGGCCGGGAGGGTTCTCGGAGAGCTGGTCGAAACCAGTGCGCACTTGAAAGATGTGATACGAATATTAACGGCCGGCGGAAAACTCGAACAGAGTTTGAGCGATTTGCAATCCTTCAGCGGCAGCCTTAAGGATATGAGCGATGGGGACGAGGCGCCTCTCAAGAACAGCATCCGCCGGGTTGAGCGGGTCAGCATGCTTTTGGACAGTCTTCTTACCAACAGGTACTCCGATTTGGATTCATCCCTGCAGTCTTTCGGACGGGCCGGGAAAAAGATGGAAGGTGCCGCCGATAACCTCTCGGATGTCTCGAAAGACCTCCGGGAAATAATATCGAGATTAAATGCCGGTGAAGGAACGATAGGACGATTGATAAGCGAAGATGACTTGATTGAAAAGCTCAGCAGGACCGTCGATAATCTCGATGCGCTCGTTGAAGATATAAAAAAACACCCGGGCAGATATTTAAGTATAAGGTTGTTTTAGTACGACCCGGGGTCATTTTTCCCAGCTGCCCGGGAGCGGGCGGATCCTTTAATCGCGAACAATCCTCGATGAAATCGACCGCATTGATAATGGCAGCGGGAACCGGCGAGAGATTCGGATCGGGTGTCTCCAAGCAGTTCGAGCCGGTAAACGGAATACCGCTGGTAAATTGGTCTATTGCCGGATTTGATACATGCCCCGGTGTCGATGAAGTAATTGTGGTTGTTCCCTGCAACGACCTGGCCGGGGCCCGGAGGATAGTGGACAGAGCGGCGAGTACTAAACTCAAAGCTGTGATTGAAGGCGGAGAAACCCGGCAGGAATCGGTACGGGCTGCCTTGGAATACATGGAAGACAGAACGGGCAAAGTCCTGGTTCATGACGCCGCACGGCCCTGCTTTACCCCTTCGCTGGTGGTCCGCGTGCTGGAGACTCTTATCCACTGCGAAGCGGTTGTTCCAACCGTGCCTGCGGTCGATACGCTTTATCACCAGCGAGAATCCGTCCTCGACGCGGTTATGGACAGGGTAAACATAGCACACGCGCAGACGCCTCAGGGATTTCACGCAGGTGTACTATATGAAGCACATAAATATGCTCGGACCAGAAACTACGCGTGCAGTGACGACGGATCGCTGGTTTATTACATGGGATACAAAGTGCGAACGATCCCAGGCGAAGAAGCAAATATTAAAGTCACTTTCAAAGCGGATCTGGCCGTTGCGGAGATGCTGCTGGCCGGTATGAAGCCTATGGAGCGGTCTTGACTGTCAGAACCGGTATAGGCTGGGACGTTCATCCCCTGGTGGAGAAACGCCCCCTCGTACTTGGAGGTGTGGTGTTTGCCGGGGCTGAGAAAGGGCTCGACGGTCATTCGGATGCCGACGTTGTTTGCCATGCGGTGTGCGATGCTTTGCTGGGGGCCTTGGGCCTGGGCGATATCGGGGAAAAATTTCCCGACTCGGATCCCATGTATAAGGATTATTCCAGCGTAGGATTCCTGGAGATCACCGGCGCATGGGTAAAGAAAAGCAAATATGAGATTTCCAATATTGACTGCACGGTAATGAGCGATGCGGTGAGACTTGGGGTAAAAAAAAGGGAGATGTCCAGGGTCATGTCAAAGCATATCGGCATTGATTCTTCCAAGGTAAATGTGAAAGCTACAACATGGGAAGGTCGCGGGGCCGTGGGGAGGGGCGAAGTAATAGTCTGCATGGCCGTAGCTACACTAATAGGCCGGTAGAGACGGCCGGCCCCTCAAGCCTCCGGTTATTAATGTTGACAGGAACGAAAAGCGCGGCTTTCTCGGAATCCAAAACCGGAGATTGGAAAACCCAGGAGTTTCTTTTGGATGCAAAGGAACAGACAGCGCGGGTCCGCTTCGCTCCCAGTCCGACCGGCTATCTACACGTCGGCGGGGCGCGGACGGCGATATTTAATTGGCTCTTTGCCCGCCGCATGGGCGGGACATTTATATTGAGAATCGAAGATACCGACGCGATACGCAGCACCCGGAACAGCGAGAATTCGCTTCTCGAAGATCTCCGGTGGCTCGGTCTGGATTGGGATGAAGGACCCGGCGCGGGCGGCGAATTCGCGCCTTACAGGCAGTCGGAACGGGCATCTCTTTACAAGGATCGCGCGGACGGGATGTTGGAGATGGGGCACGCATATCCATGTTTTTGCACCGATGATATCCTCGGCCATAAAAGGCGGGCCGCATTGACGGAGGGCAGGTCGCCTCACTATGATGGGACCTGCCGCTCACTGTCTCAATCTGAAATCGCGGAGAAAAGGAAAACCGGCGCAGCGGAAGTCGTTCGCTTCCGCGTACCGGATGAAAATGTTCTTTTCTCCGACTGCGTGCGCGGAAACATAGAGATGCCGGCATCGATGGTGGGGGACTTTGTGATAATGAGGTCTAACGGTCTGCCGACTTACAATTTTGCCGCGGTCGTGGATGATAATCTCATGAGGGTAACACATGTATTGAGGGGCGAAGAACACCTGCCGAACACGCTCCGGCAGATATTTCTCTACAGGGTTTTTTCTGCGGAACCCCCCGTGTTTGGCCACCTGCCCCTTATACTGGGCGATGATCGATCCAAGCTCAGCAAGAGACATGGAGCGGGATCTATAGCCGAACTGCGCGCGCGGGGATACCTGGCCTCTGCGGTGATTAATTATTTGGCCCTGCTGGGGTGGTCGCATCCTTCCGGCAGGGAGGTTCTTTCGCCCGGGGAATTGGTTTCGGAGTTTTCCCTGGATCGCATCAATAAGAGCGCGGCCATATTCGATAAGAAAAAACTGCGATGGATGAACGGCATGCATATACGCGCCCTTTCCGTCGAGGGGCTGCTCGATCTCTCGGAAACTTTTTTCCCCGCAGGTTTGAAGGATGCATATGATAAGAAGGCCAGATTGAATATTATCGAACTCCTGCGCAAAAAGATGGAGTTGCTGTCGGACGTAGAAAGTTTCGCGCCGATTTTCGGGGATAAGGTTGCTCCCGGTGTTGAGGCCGCCGAAACGCTCCGGCAGAAGCAATCCAGAAAGATCCTGGAAATATTCAAGCGCAAACTTGAGGCGCTTCCCGGAGCATGGTCCGCCGAGCTCATAAAAAAAGCTATCAAGGAGTCCGGCGGCGAAAGCGGCCTCAAGGGCAAGCAGCTCTATTTCCCGCTGAGGGCGGCTGTGACGGGAGAGGTTCACGGCCCCGATCTCGCCGGAATTATTGCCGTAAAAGGCAGGAACAGGGTATTATCGCTCCTGAACGAGTTTATTCATCAGCGGGGCGAGGGGGACGCGGATTGAAAGCGAAATATAAAATAGTACTGCTGGCCGGTGGAGATTCATGCGAAAGAGATGTATCGTTTGCAAGCGCCAGGGCGATAATAGAAGCGATCGATGCATGCGGCCACGAAGTCATAGCTGCCGATCCTGCAAATCCTTCCGCAGAATCCGGCGCCGTGCGCAAGCAAATTATTGATGCGGGTATAAATGTCGATCCTCCACCCCCAGCCGCCAAAACCGGCAGGGGAATTTTCATAGGCCTCATTCAAAAATGGAAAGAAATGGGTGCCGATATCATCTTCAACTCCCTCCACGGAGGATACGGAGAGGACGGTACGATACAATCGGTGTTCGAATTCATGGGAATGCCTTTTACCGGCAGCGGTTCTGCGGCATCGATGCTGGCTATGGACAAGAGATTGTCGCGCACTATGGCGGAGTCAGCTGGAATTCCGGTGCCCGAAGGTTTCGTCATTGATTCGAACGATGAAGTTTCGATGGAATCCATGCGGCGGCGCATCGAGAACGGACCAGGTTATCCCTTGGTAATAAAACCGGCCGGTCAGGGTTCGAGCGTGGGAATGTCTGTCGTGCGCGGTGATGAAAAGTTCCGCGAAGCCGTCGAGACCGCCGGTTTGTTCGGTTCCGGGATTATAGTCGAGCGCTATATTTCCGGCTCGGAGATCACCGTCACCATTCTCGGATCCGCAGCCCTGCCGGTAATAGAAATAAAACCGAAATCGGGTTTATATGATTATGAGCACAAATATATAACCGGCACGAGTGAATACCTGGTGCCGGCGCCGCTCGATGAGGAGCTCTCGAAAGAATTCGGGAGGTTTGCGCTCGAAGCTTTCAATTTACTGGGGTGTTCGGTATACGGGCGGGTGGATTTCAGGTTATCCGATGACGGCAGGCCTTATTTCCTGGAAGTAAACACCCTTCCGGGCATGACCGCCAGCAGCCTCGTGCCCAAGTCCGCCTCCGCCGCCGGTATGGATTTCAGAGATCTAATCGACAGAATACTGACGTTATCCTTGCGCGAAAAAAGAGAAAACCATTGATTGGAAACGGACAGTTATGAAACTTGGGGAACAGAGATGGCGTTGAAAGTTTATGATACGCTGAGGGGAAACAAAATAGAGTTTTCTCCGCATCAGGGCAACAAGATCGGTATGTATTTCTGCGGAATGACCGTTCAGGATCGTCCACACATGGGGCACATGCTTGCTTTCGTCGCCGGAGACATGATCCGGAGGTACCTGGAATTCAAAGGCTATGAAGTCGTGTATGTTCAGAATTTTACGGATATAGACGATAAGATCATTGAAAAATCCATCGAAGAGAACTGCGAATACAGCAGGATTTCCGAGCGCAACATCGAAGCTTATTTTAAGGCTGCCGAAGCCCTGAATATAAAAAAAGCGACCTTTTATCCTAGAGCTACCGAGCATATAAGGGAGATCATAGAGTTGATAAAAAAACTCGAAGACAAGGGCCATGCCTATGCTGCGGGTGGGGACGTGTATTTCCGGGTGCGGACTTTTGAGGACTATGGAAAGCTTTCCAAGCGCAGGCCCGACGATCTGATGAGCGGTGCGAGGATCGCCGTCGGCGAGGCAAAAGAAGACCCTCTCGATTTCGCCCTATGGAAAGGTTCAGCGAAGCCGGAGCCGGGATGGGACAGCCCGTGGGGCAGGGGAAGGCCCGGATGGCATATTGAATGTTCGGCCATGAGCATGAAATATCTTGGCGAGACTATCGATTTCCACGGAGGAGGAGAAGACCTTATTTTTCCACATCATGAAAACGAACTGGCCCAATCCGAGGGCTCTACCGGCAGCGAGTTCGTCAGGTTTTGGCTGCACAACGGTTTGTTGAATCTCAGAGGGCAGAAGATGTCCAAATCAACCGGCCATTTTTTTGCTATGGAAGACGTTCTCAAGGAATACACCGGAGAGGTCGTCCGGTTCTACCTGCTTTCAACCCATTTCCGGTCGCAGAGCGAGTTTTCACGAGAGAGGCTTGAAGAAGCCAGGCGCGGCTACGAGCGATTGAAAAACGCCTGTGTGTCGATCAGCGAGAATCTGGAACGCACCGGCGATCTCGCCGGCCTGTCCACCCCTTCGGGAGACAGGTTGAAAGAAGCATCCGCTAGAGCCGCGGAGGAATTATGCCGGGCCATGGACGATGACTTCAACAGCGCCGGCGCTATCGGGATTCTTTTCGACCTGGTAAAAACGTATAATAAGATCTTAGATGAGGAAGCAGGGCTCGTAAAAAACGATAGAGAGGCCAATGAAGCAGTCAAGGCCGCAATAATGGAATTCAATAAAATCCTCGGCCTATTTCCGGCGGGATTTCCCACAGTCGAGACCATTCCGGTTGAAATACTCAAAATGGCCGGGGAACGAGAAAATGCCCGGAAAGAGCGCGATTTCGACAAGGCCGATGCCCTCAGGAAAAAGATCGAATCCGCAGGTTACGTAGCCGAAGATACCCCCGAAGGCATGCGGATCAAGAAAAAATAAATATAATACCTATTATTACAAGCAGTTAAGCGCCAACTCCTGTTCCGGTCTTTTTGAGGCCGGCCATTCCCGGAATGATATGAATGCCGTCGATATGGATCCGGTTTAAGGGTCGAATTCCCTGGCCGGGCTTTACGGCGCCGCCGGGGAAATCGCTGTTGACTTTTTCCTGAATTAGTTTATTTTCATCTTGACATATATCGCTGGCCGGCAATATGATAACAATTCTGTATTGGAGTTTTCCGGGAGGTTGCAGATTAGGGCTGGCGTAGCTCAATCGGTAGAGCATCTCACTTGTAATGAGGTGGTTGGGGGTTCAAGTCCTCTCGCCAGCTCCAGAAAGTACCGCTGGTGTTGTGGCTTAATCTGAGTCATCTCTTCATAGCTTAACAGCATCAAATGTAATATCTCTGGATACGGTTCCCCGATTTATTCAGCGAAGGGGAGTTGTATCCCTTTATTTGCTGTAAAGTGCGCGGGGAGGTTCCCGAGCGGTCAAAGGGAACAGACTGTAAATCTGTCGGCGAAGCCTTCGGAGGTTCGAATCCTCCCCTCCCCACCACGCAGTGTTTCTGGCGCAGGGGAGCGGGAATAGCTCAGTGGCTAGAGCGTCAGCCTTCCAAGCTGAGGGTCGCGGGTTCGAATCCCGTTTCCCGCTCCAGTTTTACCGGCGTGCCCACGTAGCTCAGTCGGTAGAGCATTTGCATGGTAAGCAAAAGGTCATCGGTTCAAATCCGATCGTGGGCTCCACTTATTAAGGGAGGCAAAGAGCATGGCGAAAAAGAAATTTGAAAGGACGAAGCCGCAC
>CAZZKJ010000073.1:0-7294 GCA_964654695.1 uncultured bacterium
CCCCGGGTAGGACTCGAACCTACAACCCTGCGGTTAACAGCCGCATGCTCTACCATTGAGCTACCGAGGAGCCTGAAACGTTTCCAGATGATCCCGGCATCTGTATTGGAAGGGGGCGAGCCGGAATCAAGCGTATCTCAAAGTCGAATATTATAACCTCCCCCTCATTTTGTCAACATGGAAACTCCTTGTATTTTAATAACGTTACGCTGCATGACCGGTGCAGGCAAATCCCGGCGTCAAGATCCTGACACGAAGCCCGCGGGATTCGCTCGCCAGCTTTTGGAGTTTTCAAGACTTTGAACAAGCCTCAAAACTCCCGAATAATCCCTCCTTTACTTTTCCGCTTTTCTGGGCAATAATGAACCGTATCCATTAACCTAAACCATCCTCGAATCACCAGATATGCAATCCTTTATTCCACCTGAATCATTTCCGCGGCAAAAGGAGTCACGATGAAAACAAATTCGAAATCATTGAATTATCTTAGGCGCATCCCCGGCGTTTCCCGGCCGTCGCCGGGAGGAGGAACTTCGGGCGTCAGTGTCAACCGGCGCTTCCGTTTTCCCGCAGCCGCGTTCATAATCGTATCAATCCTCTTCGCTCAGCTATTCATAACGGGCTGCGCGAAGAAACTGGAGGAGAACAAGGCGAAGAAAGCAGCGATAGCGATGCAGCCTGTAACCCCGCATATGCCGGCCGCCGAGCTCGCAAAGCGTATCGCAATCTACGCCCAGGTAAATGTTTCATACGATGAATCGGTTCTCTCGAAGCCGGAGAAGGAAGCTCTGGCAAAACTGATTGAAGCGGGCCGTATAATGGACGAAATATTCCTGCGCCAGGTTTGGTCGGGCAACGTGGACATGCGCGCAGCGCTGGAACGAGCGGTGAACGCAGGCGCCAAGGAAGCGGAAGCGCTGTCGCATTTCTACCATATCAACTTTGGTCCCTGGGACCGCATCGCCGAGGACGCCCCTTTCATCGGCACGGCGGCAAAACCGAAGGGCGCCAATTTCTACCCTGAAGACATTACGAAAGAAGAATTCGATAATTACACAAAAGCCCATCCGGCGGACGCGGAAATCATGCGCGGTTTTTTCACCACTATAAGAAGGGACGCGGCGGGACTGAAAGCCGTCCCCTACAGCGAGGAATACAAATCACTCCTTGCCAAAGCCGCGGCCCTGCAAAACGAAGCGGCTGATATTCTGACCATCCCGGCCAATGCAGCGCTTCTGACGGACGGAATCGACTATAAAACTCTGGCGTCATTCTTAAGAAGCCGCGCCGCGGCCTATGCTTCGAACGACTATTATCAAAGTGATATGGACTGGATGGATGTAAAGAACAATATAATAGACGTGACGATCGGCCCGTATGAAGTATACGAAGACGCGCTCTTCGGCTACAAGGCTTCCTTCGAAGCCTTCATAGCGATACGAAACCCGGAAGATTCAAAGAACCTTGAAGGACTAAAGGGCTACCTTCAAAAACTTGAAAATAACCTGCCGATTCCGAGCAAGCACAAGAACCCGAACCGCGGCGGGGAATCCCCCATCAGCGTTGTCGATGTGGTATTCGCGGCCGGCGACACGAAGGCGGGCGTGCAAACGATCGCTTTCAATCTGCCGAACGACGAACGCGTGCGCGAGGCGAAGGGCAGCAAAAAGGTGATGCTGAAGAATATAAGCCGGGCGAAGTTCGATAAAATCCTTATTCCCATAGCCGAAATGCTCCTGGACACAGAGCAAATGAAGTATGTCGATTTCAAAACATATTTCAACTCGACGCTGATGCACGAATTTGCGCACGGATTGGGTCCCGGGAACATCACTCTTGCAGGCGGCAAGAAGACAACGGTAAGCCGCGAACTCCAGGATCTCTACTCCGCCATCGAGGAAGCAAAGGCGGACATCGCCGGGCTCTACAACACGGCATACCTGGAAAAGGCGGGGTACTTCCCCGCGGGAAGCAGCGAGAAGGCCTATGTGACGTTTCTGCCGGGATTCTTCCGCGCCATCCGTTTCGGCGTGCACGAAGCGCACGGGAAAGCGAACATGATGGAGTTCAATTTCTTGAGAGAGCATGACGCCCTCAACTTCGATCACACGACCGAAAAGTATCACGTGAAGCTGGATAAGATGCCGGAAGCGGTGGAGGTGATGACGAACGCGCTTCTCATGATAGAGGCGACGGGCGATTATGAGGCGGCCAAGAAATTCATCGACTATTACGCAGAAATGCCGTCGCAGATGGAAGGGCTGATGGCGAAGCTCGACAAGATACCGATCGACATAGAACCTGTCTACCCGGCGGACAGATAAAAGGGAGCCGAGGACGGCTTATGACGGATGACAATTCAAAACGCTCCGCACATGAAGGTGTGGATATATCCGCGAAAAACGCCTGTGCCGCGCTGCGGCTGACCCTTCTGCTTTTGGCGGCGCTGATCACGGCGGCGTCATTTCTGCCGGCGGCCAGGCTCTGGGGCTTGAACCACATGGCTTATTACTCGATGAAAGCCAGACTCATCGCCCTCGCCGTCATGCTGCTGTCATTCGCCCCTCCCATCGCAAGATTCATTTACGAGTACGCACTCAAGATCACCGGCCCCTTTATGAAAAACGGCAGAAAGGCGTTTCTTTTCACGCTTCTTTTATCCGCGGCGGCGGCCGCCTTCATGGGCACCGTCCGCATCAAGGAGCCCGTCTTGAGCGAAGGCGAATTCCTGAACGCGCTCGCGGATACTGCGTCCCACGTCCCGATACCGGGCCTGGCCCCGGCCGGGCAGGTGCTGGCCTCTGAACACAAAGCTCCGGGGACCCTGCTCCTCTATTATATGTTTTCGAGTGCGGCCCACGCCGCAAAGGGATCCGGGCTTGCCGGAGGAGCAATTCTTCTGAGCGTGCTTTTATTGGGCGCACTGATCTTAATACTGGTTCACTTCGCGCGGGTCTTCTCTTTTAAAGCCCCGCTTTTGCTTCTGTTCTTGATCCTGCCGGTTTTCTCCGGTCTTCTCGTGTTGTTCGCGGGATACCTTTCCAAGTACACGCCGTTTTTAATCGCGGGAACTTTGTACGCCTTGAGTTCCTACCGGCTTATCCGCAGAAAAGGCACGATCGTCGGACCGTCAATCTTTGCGGCCTTATCCCTGCTTTTTCATTCATTCGGGGTGCTGCTGCTGCCGTCATTTTTTTTCCTTCTCCTGCGCCAATTCGGTGAAAAGAATTTCGGAGGAAAATTCAGGTTTATCACGCCTGCACTCGTGATCGTTACAATCGCTGCGGCCGCCGCCGGACCCGCCGTTGAAAAACTCAAGGATCATTACATGCCCCTTACCGGCACCGATAGCGCCGTCGGCATTATCAGCGGAGGGCATATGATCGATATCATAAACATGTTGTTTCTGATTCTTCCGGCCCTGCCGCTCCTTCTTTCGATACCGCTATTGAACAGGCGGATGGCCTCCGGGCTCAGCGGCACGAGCGGATTCGAAGGCAGCATCGAAACGAACACCGGCATAGCCGCCGGCGAACCCGAGAGAGGAAATGAATCCGGTTCCATAAAAAGAGGGCCGGCAAAAAAAGAAGCCGCTCTGGCGGTGGAGCGCGATTTTGCACTGCTGTTGTTCGTTCCGTGGCTGCTCTTTCTACTGCTTTTCAAACCGCACTTTTCCGTGGCCAGGAATTGGGATTTGTTCGCGCTCGCCGCGCTCGCGGTTTACCCGCTCATGATTACGGGTTTAAAAAGATTCGTCCTGCTGTTGAACGTGTCTTCGCCGCCGCGGGCCAGCGAATTTGCCTCATTCGTATCGCCCGCACTCGTAATCAGCATCGTCATGTCCGCTTCGTGGCTCGGCATAAATATTATTCATGATAAAAGCCTTTCACGATTTGAAAATATTCTCGCATTCGAAAAAGCCACGGCGGCCGAAGGATTCCAAAGGCTGGCATTCTTCTACGCCGGCGAAAACAGAATGATAAAAGCGATCGAAGCGAATGAAAAATCCATTCATATAGACCCGAAGCCTTTCTATTACACAAACATGGCTTATCTGCAAATATCTACGGGCGATTCCTTGAGCGCCATCGGCTGGCTGAAAAGAGGCTTGGATAAATATCCGGATTACAGCGATGGACGCCACGATCTCGTGACCCTTCTCGACGCATCCTCGCGGTTTGACGAACTGATCGGCGTATGCAGGGCAGGCATAGACGCGGAACCCGATGAATCCCAGTATTATTATTTCCTCGGGAAGAGCTACCTGTACACGGGAGATACAAAGAACGGAGTGCGGGCGCTTCTGAAGTGCAGGGATCTCGGTCCGCCGCCGAACGTACTAAACAGGGTCGAGAATCTTCTCGGCAGGCTTCACCGCAGGAAATAGCCTTTCTAGTATCCGGCCGGACGTCCGGAACGCCTGGGATCAGACACTCCCGTCACAACGCCTGCGCGGACTTGTATCGCCTGCACATCGCCTATGGGTTCCCGGGTAACCACATCATGACCTATGCGCTCCAGGGCTTCTATCTCCGCTGCATCGAGCGCCCCTTCTTCGATAAAAATCCGGTCGGGCAGGTACTGTTCGTGGAGCCTCGGTTCGCTTACCGCATCTTCCAGTGTCATATCGAAGTCGATGACGTTCATCAATACCTGGAGCACGCTGGTGGGTATGGTCGAACCGCCGGGAGTTCCCAGGACCATGAACAGCCGCCCGTCTTTGAGTACGATGGTCGGTGACATAGAGCTCAGCATTCTTTTGCCCGGCTTGATGGCGTTGGCCTCGGCCCCCACCAGGCCGTAAATATTGGGGAACCCCGGCTTGATGCTGAAATCATCCATTTCGTTGTTGAGCAGAAAACCTGCGTCCTTAACCGTAACCCCGGACCCGAAAGCTGAGTTCAGCGTGTAAGTATTGGACACCGCATTTCCATGCTTATCTACAATCGAGAAATGGGTGGTTTCTTCGGATTCCTTTAGAAGCGGGCGCTTTCCATGCGCTGCGCTGGCCGGACCTTTATTGCCGGCTCCGGCCGGGAGCAGGTCGGTCCCGCGCAGTTTTCGCAGGGGCAGGGTCTTATCAAGATTAATAAGACCTCGAAGCCGCTCCGCATAAGCCGGCATGGTTAGGGCCCTCCATGGGAAGGCATAATAGTCATCATCACCCATAAAAAGCGCCCTTACCCTGTAGGCAATTTTTTCGGCTTCGCTTGCGAGATGAACCGCTCCCGCGGAATGCATGCCTAAAGTCCGCATGTCCCAGGCCTCCAGAATCTGCAGAATGAGCGACAATATAATGCCGCCCGACGACGGCGGGGGCGCGCTGACAATCGTGTGCCCCCTGTAGTTCACGCGGACAGGTTCTCTCAATACCGCGCGGTAGCTTTCGAGATCTTTCCTGCCGATCAGTCCCCCGTTTTCCGACATAGTTTTAATCAGCAGTTCGGCGGTTTCTCCGCGGTAAAAATCTTTCTCGCCTTCGGTCATAATTCTTTTAAGCGTCGCGGCCAGATCCTTTTGAATAAAAAGATCTCCGGGTTTCAAGTCTGCGTTCAAGAAAACCGAATCCTCCCCGGAGAAAAGTTCGAACAGCTCTCTTTTCGAGCGGATCTTCGCCGCCAGCCGGCGGCCGATCGGGAAACCGTCCCTCGCCAAAATATACGCGGGCCTTACCAGATCCTCCCACCTCATCGATCCATATAGCCGGTGCGCCATGGCCATACCCGCAACGGTTCCGGGCACGCCGGACGCGAGATAGCCGCGCGTGCTCATTCCCTCTATAACACTACCTTCTTTATCGAGATACATATCGCGCGCCGCCAACAACGGAGCTTTTTCCCGGTAATCGATGAACTTTTCCTCCCCCGATGCGGTTCTTATCAACATAAATCCGCCGCCGCCTATGTTCCCCGCCTGCGGATATGTTACCGCCAGCGCGAATGCAACCGCCACCGATGCGTCGACTGCGTTTCCTCCCTTTTGCATAACATCGGCGCCCACCGCGCTCGCAATGGAATCAGCGCTTGCGACCATAGCCGAGGAAGTATTAAGAACCGCCGCCGGGGAAACAGCCGAAAAGGCAACCATAAAAAAAGCAGGCAATACCGCGCAAATGCCGCCTCTCCGGATATGCGCGCGCGAATAAGCTGAATTCGAAAATATTTTGCCCATTACATAAAATCCTCCTGACGATGGATCGGCCTGAAGACCAGGTTGCAGTTTGCGATAAAACCCGCATATATTCAATAAAAGGTTTCTCGGGGATTTAGATAACCGCCATTAATATATAGTGTTATGCTGTGGCAGGGTGGCCCATAATTTGCTTCGAAATTTATCAAACAAAAAAGGCTCCTGTTTAGGTTTTTGATTTGACAGGCAGCGGCCCAGCCCCTAATCTTTGAACAAGCTCCGGCCCGTCTCGAACGAAGAGAGAGGATCCATCGGGGTTGATTTCCGTTCCGTGATGGGTTGGAAGCCGCACCCCTAACTACCCGGCCTTTTTACCGGAGAGGCCTGCCTGAGCGGCTTCTCCACCATCGCCCGGCAGCCTAAATCGTACCGGCTCCGTTATAAAATGCGGCGCCTGCGGACTCTGTTACCGGCGGCAAGACACGATGCTTTTAGCGTGCCCCGCCGCGACCTCATACAAAAGGCGGTCAACATGGCAACAACTACGTTGTATGTGGATCAGGATCTTTGTACCGGCTGCGAAACTTGTGTTGAAACTTGTCCGGGAGTATTCAAAATCAATGAAGAAGGTCTCTCCGAGGTTCAGAATCCCGCCGGAGCCTCGGCCGAGGATATCCAGGAAGCGATAGATGGATGTCCATCGGGGGCGATTAAAAATAGTTGACGTGCGGCGAGGGATGGAGCAGCCATTCCTCTAAACGCGCGAAACGGTTTTTTATACCGCCTTCTTATGATACAAACGAAAAGCCCGTTCGCTTCCAAGCGTTCGGGCTTTTCATTTCATTATTTCATTCAACACATTTTTAGCGGTCACGCCGCCGTTATGTCATACGCCTCAGCTAAAACCGGTATCGCATTTTCCGCCCGGCGCTGCCGGACATTCAGGCGAAGAAGTATTGAAGCTCGAAAAAGAACTCATTACGACATCCGCCTCGCCGCCGCAGCGGGGGCATTTCAGCGGTTTTTCACGCTCCGAGATTTTTCTCAATTCGCTTACGATCCGGGCGCATTGCTTGCACTTGTATTCATACATGGGCATTACGATAACCTCGTTTCAATTACTAACATTATTTATGCTGCTAAAGTGCCGCGCGGGTCCTGTCGC
>CAZZKJ010000074.1:0-6930 GCA_964654695.1 uncultured bacterium
TCCGGAACAATTCTCCTGTCGCCTCCTGAAGACTACCGGCAGGTATCCCTAATTTCAGTATTTTTTTTTCGCTCATTTTCTGTAGACCTACTCGGGATCAAATAACTCATCTTCCTCTATATTGTCTTTGAAGCCGGGGACCGCGAAGAAGGACGCTGGAGGGCGAGAAAGATTACGGGTCTTTGGCCCCAGGGGGGGATATGACTTCGGCTTCAATATAAAGCAAGCTCCGGGGTGCAACACATAAAGCCAGGAAGAGGAAGCGCGAAAACCAGGCTACTGGGCCCCACCGGTGAAAGCAGCATGACTAATGTCATGCTGCTTTTTTTCTTTCATTTTCAGCCAATAAGGATTATATATTCTTTGTGATCTTGTATTTCTTACCTCACAAGCAGTATTGATAAGTTCCCATGAATATTAAACCTGCAATCCTTCTGTGTCTGTCCATGGCCTGCTTTTTATTGGCACCCGAGAATAATGCCTGCTGTGGGGCAACCGCCGCTGATTCATCCCAGCAGTCAGCCACGATTCAAAGGGGGAGCGGCACGAATTATAACGGTATGGTCTTTATCGAAGCCGGAGAATTCATTATGGGGAGTTCCGAGGAAGAAATTAAGGAATCCGCGGACTTTGATGAGTTTCCCCAGAGGCAGGTATATGTCGATGCATATTACATAGACAAGTTCGAAGTCACAAACGTGCAGTATAAACTCTTCGTCGATTCCCTGCATATTAAACCTCCCTCATACTGGATCGATGGCAATTACCCTATCGGTTGGGACGGATATCCGGTCGTCGGAATAAGCTGGGATGAGGCAAGACACTATGCTGCTTTCGTTCACAAGCGCCTGCCTACGGAGGAGGAATGGGAAAAAGCTGCAAGAGGAACGGACGGCAGAAAATACCCATGGGGAAACTCTTTTGATAATAAGAAATGCAACAACGGCTCCTCCGGCCTTGCGCCCGTAGGCGGTTATCCGGAAGGCAAAAGTCCTTATGGTGTTTTCGACATGGCGGGCAATGCCGCCGAATGGGTTGATGCATGGTACTCTCCTTATCCAAGAAAAGACGGCGACAACTTCGATCGCGATACGGCTGAATACAAACCAAATTATGGAAACCAAAAGTACCGCGTGTATAGAGGCGGATCGTGGAACAGCTACGGAAAGTTTCTAAGATGCGCCAACAGAGAAAAAACCAAATCCTCGAAAAAATGGAGAAACATAGGATTCAGATGTGCTTCCGACGCGAAAAGCGAAGCACCTTAATTCAGTACTTCATCTGACGATGCTCTTTACGCCCGCATCGTGCTTGCATCACTCCGGCCGGTCAGGGCTCCGCTCGACGGCCTCCAGGTTCTTCAGCATCTCATGGGCTTCGAGATTATTTGAATCCAGTAACAATGCTTTTTTTACTTCTGCAGTCGCCCGTGTATATTCCCCGGCAGCGGCCAGAATTCTGGCCAAAAGTACATGAATAGATGCGTTGTCTTCTTCCAATCGCACGGACTCTTCCGCTTTATCCAGAGCACGATCCTGCTCCTTCATCTGGAAATATACCGAAGCCAACTGAAAACTGCTTCTGTAATCATAAGGATGAGTTTTGTAAAACCGTTTTGAAACATCAAGCGCTGATTTCCAATCGCGCTGCCCCGCATAAATGTCAAAAAGCCTCGCGTACGCGGGAGAAAAATTAACATCTTTTGATACAGCTCTTTCAAATGCTGCCGCGGCATCTTCCAGATCGCCCTGTTGTTCATAGGCGCTGGCTAAAGAAAAATGCGACAGCGCTTCTTCCGGAGACAGCTCAACCAATTTAGTGAAGTATTTGACGGCGTTTTCATAAGCTCCCATTCTCATGCAGGCCATTCCCGCGTTGTACCATAAAATAGGCCTTTCGGGTGCCAGATCGATGGCCCTCTTGAAAGCCTCGGCGGCTTTCTGCGGCTGATTCTTGCGTAAATAAACGGATCCTAAATCCACCCAGGGATTGAGAAAAGCCGGGTCGTCCTGTACAGAGCGCTTTATCTCTGATATTAGCGTGTCCACCTGAAGAGAATCGAAATAGGAATTTGAAAAAGTCATCGTGTTGTAGTATTTGTATTCCTTGCTCTCCAGCCATTTTCTTGAAACTCCGCTTCGTCTTATGTAAATAAAGGCTATATGATCCATGTATACAAGCGGCCAGGCGGCTGATTTTATAAGCATGCCGTGAATATTCAACATGCCTTTATCGCATTTTTCCGGCAAAGGTATTATGAAGGAATCAAGGTTATACTTGTTCACTATGCGGCTGAATTCTTTTGTGCCCTTTTGGCAGTCTATAAAATCCTGGTAGACCTCGGGCGCGACATTCCTTCCGTCTATGAAACTCCGCATATCGGGGTATTTATCCCATAGAAGATACGAACCGAACCTTATAGGGTGAAACGATCGGGTTCCAATCCCCTGCTCCATGGCAAAATTCAGAGCTTTGCTGGGATACTTATCCTCCAGCGATCCTCCTACTGCAATTCTATCCCGCGCCGTGAAAACAAGAATCGCAACCGCTGCTACCGCAAAAAACGACCTTGCCAGAATCAATCGGCCTCTTTTCTTGTTGAGAACGGATTCGAGCTTGCAAGTCAAGAAAGAACCCTGCAGCTGCAAGAGGGCCAGGGGCAGGGCCGTCAATGCAAATTCCACCCTGAAACGATGCGCTTTTATGGATAATAGAGCAAAAAACAGTGCAAGCAGAAACGAAGCCGGCTGCATCCGGTTTATAGATAAAGCAAAACACACAAAAACGACAAAAAGCATAATTTCGTAATACGGATGAAAGGCTGCACTTTTAAGAGCCGGGTCGAAAGGGGAACGCCATTCGAGAGTGTATTTGGATATTAATTCCCGTTGATATCCTCCAAGGGGTTGAGTAAAGAAATGAAGGGGACTGGGATTTATTAGCGAAACGCCGATCAGAAGGAGCAGCAATATCAGGAGCGGTTTCAGCGCAGCGCCGGGTTTCATTACACTTCGGAAAAACCGCACCTTGCCTCGGCTAAAACGCCGGGCCGCTTCGCCGGCCAGGAATATGAGCACGACTATTGGGCCTAAATAAAAACTGGGATGCATATTGACCCACAATATTTGCATGATGGCGGGAACAGCGTAGAACAGGAATGCCCTTTTTTCGGACAGAAGAATCCAAATCAACACGGCAAGAAATAAGTATTCAAAAAGATGAGGCCTGATAATGAATCGTGAATGCATGTTGAGTGCGGCCACAAGTACGAACGGGGATGCAAAGGCGAAAGAAATCCCCTTCCCCCCCAGCATTTTCATCATAAACGCGAACGTCGTCACTACCAGGGCGGTTCTCAACGCTATGAGTCCGTATGTAGAGCCTGCCATGTGAATCAGATAAAAGATTACGCCCGCAAGGTAAGACTGAGGAGTCCAAGAGTGTCCAAGGGTTGTAAAGGAGAATGAATCAACAGAGAAAAAATGACGGGAACTGACGATTTCCCGCCCTACCGCCATATGCCACCATATGTCATTGTTTCGAATCTGGAATAAAGATAGCGCCGCAATAGCAGTCAATACCACGCAAAATAAAATATAATCCAGCGGGTTCTGCTTATAGCTGCTGCTGAATGATGTGGGATTCATGATTTCAAAAGTATTGCACTAAGAGTGTCCCATCCCGGTCAAGACCCGGACCTTATTTGAACCAAGAGGTACACCCTCGAAATCTATTTATACCACGGAGGCCGTGTGGCTATCAATGTAATTTATTTAATTAGTTATCATTACACATTAATTAACAAGAGCGCGTCCCTGCGGCACTTCAGTTGCTTTTCATATCTGCAGCCGAGGCCACGGCTTAAACCCGCAGCCGGGATCGGAACGAAAAGTGAGAATCGTGAAAGTCAAGAACCAATCAGAAAGGAGCCGACATGAAAAAAGCAGCTTTGTTCCTGGTAATCCTGCCTGTAATCGCTGTGCTTGCCTGCCTGCCGGCGTGTCAAAGTCCTGAAAATTCGGACCAGGTGGATGCGGCTTATTACACACGCGATGAATCGCCCGATTTGAACGATCCTTATGGAGGATTCAATCTCGCAGACGAAGCACCGGCTTTCGATGATCCTTTGATCGCCAAGGAGTTTTCGGGCGCGGAAGAAACTTCTTATGACGACCCCATGACCACAAACGATTCCGTCGTCAACATGGAATCTCCCGACCGGGGCCGGTTATTCCTGAGAATAACATGGGGGAATCTCGAAAGGGATTCGACGATCGACTTTGCCACCGACTTCAGCGGATCTTTGATGGTCGACCGGGGGGCGGTGCTGCTAAAGAGGCTCATCAGATTCGATAAGGGAGACAGAATCATTCCGCGCACCCGTCCCAACATCCTGGAATGGATTTCTCATACAGGACCGGCATTCGATGGCATTCTCGTGCGGGTGTTTCCTATGCCCTCGACGAGCGCAATGCATGCGGCGAATGATACTATGAGAATAGTAACATTCTCCACCGGTCCGTTGACCGAATCCTTCACATTGGAAGAATTAAAAGACATCCATAAAGTTTTCCCTGTGGATGATGCCGGCAATGCGGTTTCCTTTGATGCTGTTTACATTATGCCCCACGCCTGCCCTCACGGTTTCCTGGGCGGGATCTGGAAAAATAATCCGGATACGGCCGGAGGATTTTTCAGAGGCAAATGGATCTCGCATAATGGAGCGCTCCTTGGACACATGAAGGGATTCTATGGAGTCAATAAGAATGGGGAAAATGTATTTTTTGGAAAATACATCGATCTCAGCGGAAGGTTCAGAGGTATTCTCCGCGGACATTACGGCAGATTAAACGCCGATGGCCCCGGGGTTTTCTCCGGAATTTGGATGGACAGCAACCTGAGAATCTGCGGCGGTATAATGGGTATCTGGAAAACCAGCAACAAGATAGACGGCGGCGGATTCTTCCGGGGCATGTGGAAAAAACACTGCCGCTGATTAATCATCACAAAAGCTCCCGCGGCCCCAGCGCTGCGGGGGCTTTTTTTATTCTTTCAACATATAATTCCCTCCTTCAGGAAATACTTTCTGGATTTCCTCCAGCATCCAGCCGTGAAAACATCCATTGCTCGCAACGATATGACCGGATTCCAGAAAACTTCTTTTGTCAAAAAAATCCGTCACGATTCCGCCCGCTTCTTCCACCAGCACCACACCCGCCGCCATATCCCATGGGCTCAATGTCAGTTCCCAGAATGCATCCAGACGGCCGGCCGCTACATAAGCTATATCCAGCGTTGCCGAACCCGCCCGTCTTATCCCCCGGGAATTGTTGAAGAATGTGTGAAATGTTTTGAGATAATCGTTCAAAAATACTCTTGCGCGAAAAGGGAATCCGGTACCCAGAAGAGTCCTGCTCTTGTCGAATGTGCTGCTGACCGATATTCTGCTGCCGTTGAGAAACGCCCCGCAGCCTCTTACCCCGTGAAAGAGTTCTTCTTTTATAGGATCATAAGTAACGCCAAGAACAAGACTCCCTCCTACCTCGAGAGCCATGCTGACCGCAAACATCGGAAAAGAATGAATGTAATTGGTGGTGCCGTCGAGCGGATCGATGAACCAGCACCTGGCGGAATCGATGCCGGCGCCTTTATTGAGTTCGGAGTCCGTATTCTCCTCGGCGACTATAAAATCATTTGGAAAAACACTTCTAATTTTCGAAATAATCAACTCCTGCGCTCGAAGATCCACAGTCGTTACCAGGTCATTTACATTTTTCTCGCGCACGTCGCCTTCTTGCAGAGAGGAAAAGGATTCCCTTATGATCTTTCCCGCTTCCAGGGCGGCCGCTTTTGCGGTTTGGAGCTCTATCCCGTATATATTCATAATACCGACCTTCTATGGTTTGAAACAGACTGAAGCTGTTATATGATACCGCTGAATTTATTCCACGGTCCGCGGCGCTTTCGGAGGAATTTCAAGAATTCCCGGGCTGCTGGAGACAGGAATTCAGGTTTTTTCAGGGCAACGCCTAAATCCCGGTGAAATTTCACCTTGCCGGTGGAAATTCGTTTCAAGGCGCCTTTTTTTAATTCATCGGCAACCACTGGGAGCGGTAAAACGCTCGCACCCAGACCGGTTTCGGTAAGACGCTTTATAGCTTCCGGACTGGACACCTCCATGACGGTCCTAAGAGAGAGGCCGGCGGAGGCGAAAACTCCTTCAATTAATTTTCGAGTTGTTGAACTGGCAGGATACGTAATGAGCCCTGTTTTTGCAACTGCTTTCAATGCTCCGCGGCGAACCCCTGACAATTCATGCTCGGGGCTGCAGACCAATATCATTTTATCCCTGTACACAGGAAAACACTCCAGATCACTTCTCTCGACCGGCAGTGTGACTATGGCCATTTCGACCGCATCTTTAACCAGCTCGTCAATCAGATGAAATGAATCCGAAACGGAAATCGTTATATCGATGCCGGGAAATTTCTTTTTGAACCCGGTCAATACATCCGGAAGCACGTAAACACCTGCGGCGTCAATCGCTCCTATTCGCAGTATTCCGGTCCTGCAGCCGCGCAGTTCTTTAATCGAGTTTTCAAGTCTGGATAACCGGGCTATAATCTCTTCCGCCTGTTCTGCAAACAGACAGCCGGCCGGAGTTAAAGTTATTTTGCGGCCGCGCCTAAAAAGAAGCCTCTCGCCGATTTCCTCTTCGAGCTTCCTTATTTGAATGCTTACCGCCGGCTGAGTTACGAAATGCTCCTTGGCCGCCGCCTGAATACCGCCCAACCTGGCGGCGGACAGAAAGAACTCAATCTGTCTTATTTCCATTGCACCTTCCCCGGCCTCCTGCAAAAATGTTTTATATTAATAGTATTTATCTTTATTATAAATATTATATATTTTATCTATTATATGCCTCGGGAC
>CAZZKJ010000075.1:0-6764 GCA_964654695.1 uncultured bacterium
TTGTGCAGGCGTTTCCTGCATTCGGTGTAGAGCGGCGGGGGGCTCCTGTAGTGGCTTTCGCGCGTGTTGATTCATCCCCCATACTTCTTCGGTGCGAAATCTATAATCCCGACCATCTGATCGTGCTCGACCACGCCCTCACGGAAACGATAGACATATCTTCAGGTTTGAAAAAGGGCGGCTGGATTATAATCAATTCGCACAAGAAGCCGGAGGATTTCTTATATGCGAAAGATTATCGAGTTGCAACGGTTGATGCCAATTCGATAGCGTGGAAACACAAGCTGGGCAGCCGTGCCGCCCCCATCGTCAACACCGCCATCCTGGGAGCGTTCGCCAGGAGTACAGCTCTTGTCGGGTTGGATCAGGTTGTCCAGGCGGTCCTGGATGCAGTGCCTGTTAATGCGGAAGGTAACAAAAACGCGGCGATGGAGGCGTATAATTTAACAGCATTGAGCGATGCCGTTTTGAGATGACGTCGCTTCCTTGCCGGCCGCAGCAGAGGATCGATCATGAGTGATAAGAAAAAAGTCTTTGAAGACCAGTCCAAAATGCCACTTGCGGCAATTTCCGAAGGGGATATGCGCTGGAACAAAACCGGTAGCTGGCGTAATGTACGGCCCTTCTATGACAATAATACTTCTCCCTGCATTACCGGGTGTACAGCGGGTGAAGATATCCAGGGATATATTGCGCTCGCCCTAAAAGGAAAATACGAAGAAGCTGTAAGGCTTATTTGGGAAAGCAATCCATTTCCGGCGATCTGCGGACGCGTTTGCTACCATCCCTGTATGGAAAAATGCGCCAGAAAAGAATACGACGAGGCTCTTTTCATACCGGCGATCGAACGTTTCCTCGGTGATTACGCAATTGAGAAAAAGCTCCGCGAAAAAACCGCTCGTAAAAAACAAAACCATAAAATCGCCGTGATAGGGGGAGGGCCCAGCGGGCTGACATGCTCCTACTACCTGGCAAAGAAGGGTTATTCGGTGGTAATTTTTGAGAAAAGAAATGCCCTGGGCGGTGTGCTCCGCTACGGCATACCCGAATACCGCCTTCCGAAAAATGTTCTCTATGCCGAGATCGACCGGCTTACCGCCATGGGGGTAGAGGTAAGGACCGGTACCACTGCGGGCAAGGATAAATCCGGCGGGCTGGACGGGTATTCCGCATACTTTCTCGGCGTGGGGCTGCAGAAGAGCAGGCGATTATCCATCGACGGGGAAGATTCGGCAGGCGTCATACCGGGTCTTGAGTTTCTCTCGGATATAAATGAGGGCAGGAAGGTCGAACTGGGGAGGAAGATTTTTGTCGTTGGGGGGGGCAATACCGCCATGGATGTAGCCAGGAGCGCTCTCAGATTGGGTTCGGATGTTACGGTTCTCTACCGGCGCACCGAAGCCGAAATGCCGGCAATAGTGGATGAAGTGCGCGAAGCCCGTGAGGAAGGAGTCAAATTCAAATTCCTGTCGTCGCCCATTAGGATAACTGCCGAGAAGGGACGTTTGAAAACAATTGAATGCCAGGAAATGGAACTGGGAGCTCCCGACGACAGCGGCCGCCGGCGCCCGGTCCCAAAGGACGGAGCTGTATTCTCGGTCGAAGCGGATAACATGCTTGTTGCCGTCGGAGAACTTCCCGACGCCGAGCCTTTCTCTGCAATGATTGATATCGATAACGGGCTGGTTATTGCCGATGAGTTTGGAAAAACTTCGAACAGAAAAGTATTCGCGGGAGGGGATATCGTTACGGGCGCCGCCACCGTAGTAGACGCTGTCGCGAGGGGCAGAAGCGCGGCCGAACTCATCGACGCCGAGCTGTCCGGAGGAATGTTCAACCCGAGAACACATAAGAAAGTGATCGCCCTCGCCGATCTGAATACCGCATATTTCTATCATAATAGAAGAACCGGTATGCGTAAAACCTCTGAAGAAAAAATTGCAGGTTCCTTCGATGAAGTCAACAAGGGATGGTCGTCCGAAGAACTTGACAAGGAACTCGAACGCTGTTTTAGCTGCGGTGTCTGCAACGGGTGCGATAACTGCTGGATATTCTGTCCCGATGTCGCTATCAGCCGCGAAGACGGCGTGTATACGGTAAACTACGATTACTGCAAGGGGTGCCTGATTTGCGTGCAGGAGTGTCCGCGTGCATCTTTATCTTCTGAAGAGGAAGGGCAATGAAAAAAGTATTGATGGGAAACCACGCCATTTCCTACGGAGTGAAGGCCAGCAATGTACAGGTGATCGCAGCCTATCCCATAACGCCGCAGACCCAGATAGTCGAAGAGCTTTCAGAAATGTGCGCGGACGGCGGACTCGATGCCAGATTCATAAAAGTCGAGTCGGAGCATTCCGCCATGGCCGCCGTGATCGGAGCCAGCGCGGCGGGCTCCAGGGCCTTCACGGCAACCTCTTCACAGGGGCTCCTTCTGATGCACGAAATGCTCCACTGGGCGGCAGGCGCCAGGCTTCCGATCGTACTGGCCAACGTGAACAGAGCGGTCGGGCCTCCGTGGAATATATGGACGGATCAAAACGACTCCCTTTCTCAGCGCGATACGGGACTGCTGCAGATCTACTGCGAGAGCAACCAGGAGGTTTTCGATACGACTCTGCAGGCTTTCAAGATAAGCGAGGAAGTCATGCTGCCGACTATGCTGGTTCTGGATGCTTTCTTTTTATCCCACACATCCGAAATCGTGGAAATATTCGACGGCGAAGAAGGATCCCGTTACCTGCCCGCTTTCGAGCCCCGGAAGTGTTTGAACCCGGAAGATCCGCATGCATTCGGCAACCTCACCGGACCGGATAATTACTACGAGCTCAGGTACAAAATTTACCGGGACACAATTAAAGCTCTTGATGCTGCCCGGAGAGCCGATGAGGAATTCGGCCGCATGTTCGGGAGATCCTATGGATTGGTGGAAAGATATCCGGACGAGGACGCCGATCTCATGCTGGTGACGTCGGGGACCATAACCAGCACCGCGAGATATGTAGTCGATGCTCTAAGGGCAGAGGGCAAAAGCATAGGCCTGCTCAAGATGAGACTTTTCAGGCCGTTTCCAACCACCATGGTCAGAGCTGCGCTTGCCGGCACTAAAAAAGCGGTTGTAATTGACAGGAATATAGGTTTCAGCATAGGCGGTATTTTCGCGCAAGAAGTTAAGGCGGCGATGTACAACAGCGGCGGCGCTATTCCCATATTTAGTTTTATAGCAGGCATCGGAGGCAGGGATGTTACACCCGATACCATAAAAGAAATAGTCGATCGAGCTGAAATCCTGGCCGAACCCGAAGAGGATGTTTACTGGATTGGGGTAAAAGATGAACAGCTTCATCATACCAGAACATGAAATGATGACATCGGGGCATCTCGCCTGCCAGGGCTGCGGCGCCACGCAGGCGATGAGATTTGCTTTAAAAGCCCTGGGTCCTAAGACGGTCGTGGTCATGCCGGCTTGCTGCTGGTCGGTTATAGACGGCCCCTTTCCACATTCTTCGCTGGAGGTTCCGATTTTTCATACGGCGTTCGAAACTGCGGGAAGCACCGCAAGCGGAGTCAAGGCCGGGTTGGAAATGAGAGGCGACACGGAAACGACCGTTCTGGCCTGGGCTGGTGACGGCGGCACTTTTGATATCGGGCTCCAGGCGTTGAGTGGAGCCGCCGAACGCAACGAGGATATAATATATGCCTGCTATGATAACGAAGCCTACATGAATACGGGAATCCAGAGATCCAGCGCAACCCCTATAGGAGCATGGACGACTACTACCCCCTATCCACATCTCAAGGAGCGTCCAAAAAAAAACTTACTGGCCATCATTGCCGCCCACGGGATACCGTATGTGGCCACCACATCGGTCGCATATCCCGATGATGTCGCCCGCAAATTCAAAAAGGCAAAATCGATCCGCGGAACCAAATTCATACATATTTTCGCGCCCTGCCCGACCGGTTGGAAGAGCGCTCCTGAATTGTCAGTAAAACTCGCGCGTCTGGCGGTGGAGACGCGGATATTTCCCCTGCTCGAAATTACCGGCGGAACCCGGTACGAAGTGAAGAAGGATTTCTCGGCCAGGCCCGTGAAGGAATACCTGGCTCTCCAGGGGAGATTCGCCAATTTGAAGGAAGAAGATATAGCAAAAATCCAGGCGGCGACGGATGAGTTTTGGAACAATCTAATCGAAAAAGAAAGCGGCGGCGAGATTCTGCCCGGCGTCACCTCCTAAGGCTTCTTTATTTCGTTTTTGTATCCGCGTCAATGATTTTCATGAAAAGATCCGACACCTTCGTCATGTTCGAGCGCCACAGCGCTCTTTCTTTTATTATTTGAAGATTGGCCTTCGCCGCGGCTGCGGCCAAATCCCTGTCCTTCCACGCTTTCTTCAATGCGTCCGAAGCGGCCGCCGGATCCGATGGGTCGACAAGAAAACCGTTTTCGCCGTTTGTTATCCATTCGCGGTTGGCCGGGATATCTCCGACAATTGGAAACAGGCCGCAGGCCATGGCTTCGAGAAGGGATACAGAAGTCGTATCCGACCATGCCAAGGAAATGAAAATGTCATGGCTGCGTAGAAGATCCGGCATATCGGCGTGATCGGTGCCGGGTATGAATAAGATTTGATCATGGGCGCCGCTTTTTGCTGCTGCTTTTCTTAGATTTTTTTTCAGGGATCCGTTTCCCGCTATGGTCAGGCGGGACAGAGGCATATCGGTTGATGCCAGAGCGAAAGACTCGATGACGGTCTCAATGTTATAGATTTTTTCGAGCTTCCTGTTGCTTATTACCGAAGGACCTCCGTCTGTGGTAGCGCCGTCATTAGGGTGAAAGGTCAATATATCAACTCCGTATGGAACGGTCAGGATCGATCCCGGATCGCAGCCCAGGTCGATTAGCCTGTTGCTCATCACTTTTGCGTCGGATGTCACAAAAGTCGTCCGCTCGAGGACAAACTTTGTGCGCCATCTGTGAAAAGGGCTTTTTTGAGGCAGGAGCATTATATCGCTTCCCCATGTGCTCAATACCCATGGTTTTTTATCCATCAGCGCCGCCATGAATCCATAATTGGGCAGGAAATGGGCATTGATTATATCGGGCTCGAACCGGGCGGCCGCTTTTCGCGCACTCGACACGGCAAGCGGGTACCTGGCGAAGCCGGGGATAACGGACGGCGCATCGATTTTTTTGAATTCTCCGGGAAAGCCGGATGAACCCTCAAGGCTCAGTGTAAGCACCCTGGCGCCGATTTCCAGGAAATAGGAGGCCCATTTCCGCAAATGGACCTGCCGGGCGTCCCCCATCAGGAGCAGTTTTACAGGAGCGGCCGACGATGCGCTCAGTCCTTTCATAATCCGGAAAGTGTAATTGCAGTCCCCGGTGGTGTCAAAAGAAAGCTCGGTTTGAGACGTGAAACCTCAGGTTGACACATGCGCCATATGCGATTACCCTGGAAAGTGCTAAAAAAGGAGGGTTGAAGTGAAGAAGGCAGCAGTGTTCATATTTATCATAGCGATGCTTGCCCCGCTCGGGGGATGCAAGAAACAGCACCCGGTTAAAGTGCACATATCGCCCGACATGAAGGGCAGAGTTATATCGAACATCGCAGTTTTTCCGTTTACAAGCGCGGTCAATCAAACGGAAGACCCGGATGGAAAGGCCCCGAGGATTCTGGAGAAATATTTTTTTGAAAATTTATCATTGCGCAAGGACTTGAAATTCCTGACACCCAGCACGGTATCCTTAGCGGCCGACCGTAAGGGGCTCAATGAGCGGATGGATGAATTTCTGCGGCAGTGGGCGGTGAGACAGGAATTCGATATGGAATTCTTCAAATCTCTGGCCGAAGTGCTAAAGTGCGAAGCCTTTCTCCTGGGCACCGCCGACCTGTGGCAAAAAGACGAAGCGGACTTCCAGGAAAACGCATCATCGGCTACGTATGTCGGTGCCACCATAACCCTTATAGATGCCGCTTCAGGCGAGGTGCTTTTCCAGGCCTCCGACGAGGACTACCTGGAAGGCCTGCGGACGGAAACCAACGACAGGCAGTTGGTTGTTGGAAGTTCGGGCAACATTTACAAAGATATGGGCGAGAGAATGTACAAGGCTCCGCCTTTCGAGGATGTTGCGTTGAAGGTTGCGAAGGCTCTCGCTGAAAGTTTTCCCCACAACTGATTTTTCCAATGCGCGGCGATAATTATTGGATGCGGTTGGCTCTTGAAGAAGCCGAAGAGGCCTACGGGAAAGGAGAAGTTCCCGTCGGGTGCATTATGGTGCGCGGCAGCGAACCGGTGGTCCGCGCGGGGAACCGCACCCAGGCATCGGGCAGTCTTTTTGCGCACGCCGAGATCCTCGCCATGAGCGAATTGTCGGTCTCCTCCGGAAGGCACGTTCTCGAGGAATGCGTGCTTTATGTTACCATAGAACCCTGCGCCATGTGTTTCGGCGCGATGATGCTCGCCCGAATTCCGAAGCTGGTATTCGGAGCCAGAGAACCGAGAACGGGTGTATGCGGGAGCGTTCTGTCGCTGCCGGCCGAACCAGGTTTAGAACATAGAATCGCCGTTATCGGCGGAGTAGAAGAATCGAAATGCGGGCGGATAATGCAGCGGTTCTTTGAAGATAAAAGAAAAAGAACTTGATTCCGGAGAATTATTGTTGTAACAACCATGCGGTCGGGCGGAGAGATGCGAGAGCTGGCTTAATCGGCACGACTGGAAATCGTGTGAGCGCGCAAGCGTTCCGAGGGTTCGAATCCCTC
>CAZZKJ010000076.1:0-5986 GCA_964654695.1 uncultured bacterium
CTTGTTGGAGGAGCATATATGCCGAAAAACGAATCATCGAATAAAGCAAATGACCCTCCCCGAAAAAACATTCCCAATCCCATAGCCGAACTGGCCGAATCCTTCAGAGCCCTGCGCGGGGCGTCCAGGGGGTTCTGGTTCGCAAACTTCGCTTATTGGCTCGACGGAATTTCATACTTTGGGATGCTAACGCTGCTGGCAATGTTTTTTCATGATGTCGCCGGGCTCAGCGACACAACCGGCCATAAGCTGGTATCGATTTATACAGGTATAATTACAGGTTCGATGCTGGTCTTTGGCCCTGTTTCCGACCGGCTGGGGGTTCGCAGATCTTTAATCATATCTCTGGTACTGTACCTCTTCGGCCGTACCGCCCTGCCGCTGCTTCCCCATTTATTCGTTCCGGGATCCATTCCTCTGATTGTTGTCGCCATCATAGCCCTTGTCATCGCGGGAGCAGGAAATGGATTCATGCAGCCTTCGGTTTATGCAGGTGTTCGCAAATTCACTGATGAAAAAACATCGGCCATGGGCTACGGCCTGCTCTACGCCGGTATGAACCTTGGAATTGTTTTTATCGGCCTGGTTTCACCGCGCATCAGAACGGGCTTGCACATAAAAGGCCTAATAGATTTCGACGGATTAGGTATAAGCGGCGTTTTCTGGTTCTGCATCCTTGTAAACCTTTTGATGTTGTTGGGCGTAATAATCCTGTTTACGCAAAAAGTGGAAAAAGCCGGCGAGATAGCATCGGAAGACGGCGGCTCCGAAGCGCCGAACCCTGACCAAGACGGCGGCGGCAAGGATGAAATCTCCGATAATTCCGGCGTCAAATTCCTGGACAGTCCCGTTGAGAATCTAAAAAGACTATTTCGGGAAAACCCGCTGTCGAATTCGCGCTTTGCTTTTTTTATTTTCATCCTGCTGCCGGTGCAGACTCTTTTTGCCTATCAGTGGCTGGTTCTGCCCGAATATGTAACCCGCAGTTATTCCGATCTGGTAGCAAACAACATGGAAAGTATCGTAAATGTTGCCAATCCGTTGATTATAGTACTTGGGGTTCCCATTATAACCGCCCTTACCAGAAACGTTCATGTCTATAAAATGATGATTATTGGTTCTCTGGTATCGGCCGTTCCGACATTTCTCTTCGTTCTCGGCCCTCACTTCTCCTTATTGATGGCTTATATTATTTTCTTTTCAATCGGCGAAGCACTTTGGCAGCCGCGTTTTTTGCAGTTCGCCGCCGAATTGGCGCCTGAAGGCAGGACCGGAGCATATATCGCCTACGCCAATATTCCTTGGTTCATGATAAAATTCATGGCAGGGTGGTACACAGGCCCGGTGATGGAACGTTACTGCCCGGCGGAGGGCGCCATTCAAACCGAAACCATGTGGCTCATATATGGCGTAATAGCCATGTTAAGCCCTATAGGACTTTTGCTGGCGGGTAAATGGGTGCAAAAAGGATTAAAGGAAAAAGCCGGGGGATGAGGACCGCAGGGTTCCATCAGGCGCCTCTGGGTTCAGGGCCGATTTTTACGGCGATGGAAGTAATATCATCCGCGCATTCACCGCTGCAGTAATCCAGCACATCTTTGTGAAGCCGTTCTATGATATTCAAGGCCGTGAAACCTCTGCTCGCACGAACACTTTCAAACACCCGTTCGAGTTCGAACGGAGAGCCGTCCGAGTTTTCTGCTTCCAGCATTCCATCTGTAATCAGAAGTACCATGTCGCCGTTCTCAAGATCCGCCCGGCGGCTCGGCCCGAAACTGCTTCCACTGTACACGCCCAGAGGCAGACCGCTGCTCTCCATGGCCGTTTTTACGCGGTGATCGTTGTCGAGTACGTAGCATGTAACATGACCGGCGCTTAAGTATTCAATCGTTCGCATTTCCGGATCAAGCCTGGCGAGCATCAATGTCACAAAAGTTTCCTCATCGGTATCGCTTGTTATCAGCTCGTTCAGGCTTGTAATTACTTTTAATATGTTCGGCTCTTTAAACGCAAGAGCCCTTAAATAAGCCCGGACCGAAGCCATGAGCAGGGCCGGACCGAAGCCATGTCCGGTTACGTCTCCAATAACCAGTATTATATCGCCCGAATCCAGGGCAAAGTAATCGAAATAATCCCCGCCGGTAGCTACGGCGGGTTTTGACGCACCTGCGATTTCGATCCCCGGTGGTTTCGGCGTTGACATCGGAAACAACCTTTGTTGTATTTTTTTAGCGGATTCGAATTCTTTTTTCGTGATTTCCAGCTGTTCCTCGCTATGCTTCAAATCTGTAATATCCTTGGCTATGGAAAGATACCGTGTTATTTTGCCGTGCTCGTTTTTTATGGGGGAAATGGTTTTTATTTCGTAAAACATCTCGCCGCTTTTCTTTTTGTTTATCGTCAATCCCTTGTATGTTTGCCCGGATGTCAGTGTTTTCCACATTTCACCATAGTAGCTCTTGTCATGGCGGCCGGATTTGAGAATGCTTGGATTTTTTCCTATTAGTTCCCTCGCGGAATAACCCGAAATTTTTTCGAAACTGGGATTGACTTCGATTATCCTGCCTTTGCAGTCGGTTATCATCCAGTGATCCGCCGTCTGCAGCGATGCGGCCCGGTAGTTTACCAGAGCTTTACTAATGTTCCTGCGAAAAGAGAATTCTCCGGCCAGTCCGAGTGAGGTAATGCTTACCAGGCCGATCAGGCCCTGGAACATAAGGATATTCTCCAAACCAAGATGCAAAGCGAATATTCCCGAATTCCTGGAGTATCCCAAAAGCGCGATAACCGACAGGATGAAAGCGGCGGTGGCGGTTTCTCTGGGGGTAAAACGAACAGCCGACCATGTCAGGACAGATAATGCCCCGTATGCGAGCATCAAGGTTGCGGACACTCCCTGAAGCCTGCCTCCGAAAACAAACCATCCCGACAGAGCCAATAGAAGCATCATGATCCCGATTTCGATCATTTTGCCTCTTTTCCACCTAAAGGAAGGAATCCTCCACCAGCATAAAATCACCGGCGTCATGACCATAATGCCTGTGGTGTCCCCCAACCACCACGTTATGTATGTCAGCCAATATGAACCGGCATCAAGCATGCCTCCCAAACCAAGGCTGCACGCTCCAACCGTGGCACTGACCGCCGAGCTCGCGGCACCGCAGAGAAAAGCGAACCTGAATACGCTGACTCCTCTGGCGCAGGGATCGCTTGACTTGATACAGCGTTTGAGAAGATATGCCCCCAATAAGGCTCCCAGCGAAGCCCCGGTGGCGATGCTTGCCCCGATTAACAGCGACTTCATAAGAGAACTCAACCCGGAAGCGTCAAAAAACGCCCAGGTATTGGCCGTGAAAGCCCCGAACCAGATACCAGGCCAAAGTCTGTACCCGAATATTACGAGAAATGCGAGGGCGATGCCCGAAGGAAACCATACTGCGGTCACATTGCCGGGAGGAATGGCAACCAGCTGTCCGAGCCTGGCCGCCGCATAATAGATGATTGCAAGAGCGGCAATAAGGGCGATAATCCTGAAGCGGGACTGAATATGCAACTTCATCATTAGCCCTTATGTTTAATCGGTGAAGAAGCTCTGCTAGATCACGATTTAATTTCTTGTTTCTGGCAGCAATCGAATTCACTGTGCTAATATAGGGATTGAGGAATGCGAGTGCAAGCTGAAGCAGTTAAGATTAAAGTCTTTGTGTTTTAGCGTTTTTCGATCCGCGGTGCTGAAACCCGGCTTGCTGACCGGTATAAGGGAGTACCGAACAAAGGAAACGGAATGAAAATCGTAATTATCGGCGGGGGCATGATGAGCCGGGCCATTACACATGATCTTATCAACTTTCAGGACGCAAAAGACTTAGTCATCATAGACAATAATGAGACCAATCTCAAACTGTTTGAAGCTCTGTATAATGACAGCGTGAACCTTCGTCTCGTGCATGCCGATGCCCGAAACAACACGGCGCTGCATGAATCGGTTGGCGGGGCATCGATCATGTTGAGCTGCGTTCCATATCAATTCAACATCGGCCTTCTCGAAACAGCGATCACTCATCATTTGCATTTTATTGACCTGGGAGGAAACAACGATATCGTGGATAAACAGTTCTTGCTCGGGGAAAAAGCCGCTCAGGCCGGCACAACCGCCCTTCCCGCGTGCGGTCTCGCTCCCGGCGCAGTGAGTATTATGGCCGCCGAGGCTATGAACCGGCTTACCGCTGTGGACAATATCCGCATGTACTGCGGCGGACTTCCCGCACGGCCAAAGGAACCTCTGAAATACCAAATCGTTTTTTCCCCCCACGGGCTGATTAACGAGTACATCGAACCCGCAGACGTGATCGAGAATTATAAAATCAAGTCCATGCCGGCGCTAAACGGTTTGGAAATTTTGAAATTCGATCCGGCCGTCGGCAAGCTGGAGGCCTTTATGACATCGGGAGGAGCGGGAACGCTGGTACGAACACTGAAGGGCTCGGTTCGCAGTCTGTCGTATAAAACACTGCGTTACCCGGGACACAGGGACATGATGAAAGCTATGCTGGATTTGGGTTTTGCGTCTGAAACGCCTGTGGAACTTCCGGGTATCCACCAGGACAGAGATGCCGTGAAGGTTTCTCCCCGGAATTTTTTCGAGGCCATACTTGCCAGGATGCTTCCAGGCGGCGCTCCCGATATAGTCGTCACCCGTGTAACCGCCGAAGGCCTGGCCGGCGACTCCCCCGCATCATGCACGATCGAATTCATCGATCATGCCGATTCCGAAACCGGTTTGTCGGCCATGATGCGCTGCACCGGGTTTTCCGCGGCTGTTATTGCCGGAATGATTATAAGAGATGAGATCAAGAAGCGCGGGGTCCTGGCGGTTGAACAAGCGGTTCCTTCGACTTCATTTATCGATGCTCTGAAGAAAAGAGGCATTCCGGTTAAGGAAAGCTTTAAATGCAAAACAGATAAAAGATAAACAATGGAGCTGGTGAACGGAATCGAACCGTTGACCTACGCATTACGAGTGCGTTGCTCTACCAGCTGAGCTACACCAGCTCCGATTCTGCTTTTCATTTTCTCCTGCCGCGGCGGTTTGGCGTCGCCGATTATCTTCGGATACCTCCCGAAGGCTCACCGCGGAACCATGCTATTCTATTACCTGCCGCCGAATAAAACAACTCAAAATTGGTAAAAGTGCTTTGGTGTTGCTTTTTGCCTTGTGTTGCAAAAATGATAACTTAGCGCAAGTAATCATGAGAAACAATACTCCATCATCCCTGACCCTTGGCTTCCCGGACTTTTAACCGGTACGTCGATAGTTATGGATGCATGGAAAAGAAGCAGACTTCGAATCGCCAATCGCAAGCACGGCGTCTCCTTAAAAAACGGATCTAAAAAATATCCCATAATGCCTTGAGGCCGCCAATTAACCCTGCGCATGCTCCTGGTTTCAGGTCTGACGATTTCTTGAGAACCGGAATAATTTTCCCGCCCTTTTTTCGCAATCCCTAATTAAGCCCGGCCGCCGATGGTACACTTTTTGCGAACCACAGTCGCATCGCATCTAAAGCTATATCACCTATTGCAGAGTATGCGTTTTTTTTATTAATCCAGCTTCATTGGTTTTTTCCCAGGAGGAGGTTAGCATCAAGATGAACAGCCCGAAATTCTTTCGAAAGCTCCATCTGATCGTCCCTGTATGTATGATTTTCGCAGCGGCCCTTCTGGCCGGATGCGGAAGCGACAGCCCCACGAGCACAGGCAATAACAATCAGCAAACATGGGATGACGCTGCCGGCTGGATCGGTGTTTTCGCCGATCAAAACGGAACTGATTGCGGTCTGCAGGACAGCGGTACCGGCACGGTCACTTATTATGTTGTTCACGGCGGGTCCCAGGGCGCAACCGCCGGGGAATTCAAAATCGAAACATCAGGCTTTACGGGTGTTTCCATGGGTCATGTTTCGCCTTTCCCCGCCGTTCTGGGAAA
>CAZZKJ010000077.1:0-4867 GCA_964654695.1 uncultured bacterium
CGAATAAACATGTGTGAAAAGCACTGCTCTCCGCTTCTATTGTCTAACCCCATCTTAAATCTCCAGATCGCAGCGGAATCCTTTTTGTCTCTTTGCAAACGTAAACAGTCCCGTCCATGTCCTTTTTCATATATCCGAACTTGATTCGGTAATTGCGCTCTTTTGAAAGCATTTCGGGCTCCCGCGTGGGGTAAGGCTGATCGCTGCTGCTTACACTGAACTGCTCGAAGCCTTTTTGCATCCCTTCCATAACGGCGCTGCCGATATTTTCCATCGCTTTTCCCATTGTTTCGGTTAAACCATTCATCATTTCCTGGACTGCGTCCCCGAACATCGACATCATTGTATTCATTATGTCTACTTTCCACTCGCCATTCTCTTGAACCAGGATGGTCTTCATATCTATTGTTTGCTTGGATCCGTTCGCATCATTCACTATATGGGTCGCGATTATAGTGCGGCCATTTTCGACAGTGGAAGAACCAAGTTCGTAATTTACGTTGGAATACTGCCCGTTGTTATTTATGGTAAGCGAAGCCGCCGTATCCTTTGTGGCGCAGGATTTTGCTTTTTCGATATCCCCTTTGCTGATAGCCTTCCAAAATCGCTCCGCGACATCAGCGGCGCTGCTGCCGCCGCATCCTGCAGAAAAAAAGATCGCTAACATGCCGGTGATTATATAAAAAATGGATTTCTTGACCACGATGTTCTCCTTCATTTGCTGTCTGGACCGCATCCGGAGCTGCAGTTGGAGGTTTAAGGTATTATGGGATATTATCGAGTATCAAGAAGATCGTGCATCAAATATGCCATGCATTCGCGCTTCTCCAGCAATCCGAAGGCCGCGAGAAACAGTAATGACCCAATCGGCCGGCATCAGGGGGAGAAAGCGCGCTGTCAGGATTGAGATTGCCAGAACGCATTTTGTTTGATAGGGTTGCTCGGAGGAATCATTTGAAGTATTCCGCTGCCTCATGATATCGGGCGCGGGCGCTGCAAAGAAAAGAGGGCATCATGAAAAAGATATTAGCAATTGGTTTAATGATAGCTGCTGTTTTCCCTTGCGTGCTTGCCGGGGAGAAGAGCAATTCGAAAGCAAAAATAACCGTCGAGCAGAGGATAGATTCCCTGATGCTCGATTATGACAAAGCGAAGAACGATACCGCCCGCCTAGCCGTGTGCCTCGACGTTCTTGAAAAATATCCCGAGTCGGATTACACCGTGTCACTTCTTTCTACAGTCAAATCGTACAGCGAAGAATTGAACCGCCTGGATGACTTCATCCCATTCGCGGAAAGGCTGAGCACGCGTATCATCAGTCCCGGGATTCAGGTGTTGGTCGGACGTTTTTTGGCCGGTTTGTACGGCGAACTCAAGGACGCAGGCAAGCTGGACGCGGTGGCGGCTAAACTTGAGGCCGCGGAACAGAAAAATTTCATGCTATTTTATGATCTTATTAAGGCTTATACTGCCGTTGAGAAATGGCAAAAAGTGCTGGAATTGTCCGAGAACGCCCGATTTTTTGCGACTGCTGAATCTTATAAGAAGGACTACCCCGATAGGGAAATGACCGATAAGCAGATCGAAGAACACGGAAGTAATCGGCGCGGACTTATACTTACGTACGCGGGATGGGCAAAAGCTAATTCCGGAAATGCAAAAGAGGCCCTTGCTGATTTCAATAAAGCAGACGGTTTGATGGAGCGGACGTACCTGGAATATTCTGACGGGGAACTGGATTATTTCTGGGGGCGCACACTCGCAGGGTCAGGAGATTCAGAAAAAGCGCTCGACCGCCTGGCGCGTAAGACCCTCTTCGGTGAAGATGAAGCCTCTGGGAAGGCGATGCGTGAAGCCTACGTGAAGATGAAAGGAAGCAACGGCGGTTACGATGAATACTTATCGAAACGGCGCGCGGAACTAGCCAAAACTATAGACGATTTTTCGCTTGCCCGGTATAACGGCCAAAAACTCTCTCTGTCATCTTTTAAAGGCAAAGTAGTGCTACTTTCGTTCTGGTTTCCCACCTGAGGCGGCTGCCGCGTGGAGTTGCCACGCCTTGAGCCCATTTATAAAAAATATAAAGACCGCGACCTGGAGATTATCGCGGTTGAAGCTACCAGAATGGAAAAGCGCGCGAAAAAATTTATATATGAAAACGAACTTACTTATAATTTCGTTCAGGATAATGAAGGCGAGGACGCCGTAGTGCGGAAGGTTTATAAAGTACACGCGTTTCCAACGAGTTTCGTTATCGATAAGAACGGCAGGATAATCTATTCGCACCTTGGTTTCTCCAAGGGAGATGAGAAGCGCTTGGAAAAGGAAATCGCGGGCCTTCTTTGATCTATCGGCCGGGTGAGGGCTATTGGGCGGTCTGATAAAGCATCGACACATCCACGTAGATCAGATACTGATCTACCAGTTTCGATTTCATCTTGAAAATATTTGCGAAAGGTACGGTCAGTTTGCTGCCGTCATGGCGGGTATAAGTCGCCTCTCCGCGGCATATGACGGTATCATCAAATTCCCAAGCTTCGATGAGTTTGTGATCGAGAGCTTTGATACTATTAAAAAATGCTTCCACCGCTTCTTTTACGGCGACTTTACCTTCGACCGCTTCGGCGTTGCCGAATTTGAACGTAGCGTTATCGGTCAAAAAGCCGGCGAACTTATCGGAATTGCGCCGGTCGATTGCCTGAAACAGGTCTAGAATCCACTGAGGTATAATCATGTTCACATCTCCTTATTTCAAGTTTAAGAGTCTTATAAATCATATCATATTAATACGCAAGAGGTTACCACTGCGCATAATTCAGGTCAAGAATTAACCGCCTGAGTCGATAATATTGTTACCTAAAAAACTCTTAATACTCCAATTACTCTATTATGCCTTGCATTAAAAGAATCGGCATAAGCGCATAGGCTGGCGAGATCCTGGTTTTCAAGGAGTCCACGATGAAGATAACTCTTATTAACCCGCCCTTTTTATGTCCGGACGAATCGCTCGGAGCGGATTACTATGGTGAGATCTATCAGCCTTTGGGGCTGGCGTATATAGCGGCGGTGTTGGAGAGTAAGAACCATGAAGTTGAGATCATCGATGCCATCGCTGAGAATCTTTCGAAGCAAACATGTGATGGAAGGCATCTTTTCGGATTAGACTATAAAGCAATCGGCAGGCTTATTGAAGAAAATATGCCGGATGTCGTCGGCATAACGGCGCCTTTTACGGCGCATTATCCAAGTTCGTTGGAAACAGCAAAAGCGATCAAAGCCATTAGCAAAGATATAGTAGTTGTTATGGGAGGACCGCATGTCAGCGTTGTGCCGGAAAAATGTCTGAATTCTTATGTTGATTACGTGGTTGTAGGAGAAGGCGAAGAGACTTTCCCGGAGTTAATAAGCTTTATTGAGAAAGAAAAACATAAAGAGCAATTCAAGGAAATAAAAGGAATAGCCTTCCTTTTGGATGGAAAGGCCGTCAAAACATTCCCCCGACCGATGATTAAGAATCTGGATGTGCTGCCATTCCCGGCGAGACATCTGCTGCCTATGGAGAAATATTTTGATGCGCAAAAGAAATCAAGATATAGCAGAGGAGTGACAAAAAGAACAGCTGCTGTTATCACCAGCCGGGGATGTCCTTTTGGATGTATATTCTGTTCGATTGATCTGAGCATGGGAAAGAAATTTCGAGGCAGGTCGGAGAAAAATGTGGTGGACGAGATAGAGCATCTGATAAACGATTATGCTGTAGAGGATATTGAGTTTGAAGATGACAATCTGACATTTGATAAGCAAAGAGCTCACGCCATATGCGACGAAATTATAAGAAGAAAATTGAAGTTCAATTGGAGAACTCCAAATGGTATTAGAGCCGACATATTGGATGCTGAGCTAATAAAAAAATTCAAACAAAGCGGATGCTACGAACTTTGGTTTGCACCGGAATCGGGATCGCAGAGGGTGATCGATGAAGTCATAGGCAAACATTTGTCGCTCAAAAAAGTGATATCTGCCGTTAAAGAATGCATAAAAGCCCGAATCAAGCCCAACTGTTTCTTTGTTATCGGCCTGCCGGGCGAGAACAAGACAGAGATTGGAGAGACTCTGATATTTATGCAAAAGCTTAAGGAAATGGGAGCTGGCTGTTATATAAACATAGCCACTCCATTATACGGCACTCGCATGTATGATTTGGCCAGGCAGAAAAACTATTTGAGAAACCTGGACGATGAGAATTTATTATACAATAATGGACTCTATATCGATACCCCCGAGTTTACCGCCGAAGAAGTGCGCGGGTTGTTTCTCGAAGGAAGAAAAATACAGAAAGAAAAGAAATCCAATATAAAACTATTAGCATCCGCTATAAGCAATCCCAATAAAGCGGTGAGGTTCGCAGTTAAAAAAATACGAGCCACTGTTTACGGATAGACATTTCGACCCCTTCTAGACCAGCCGGATTTCCATTCCCGAATGATTCTGAATCAAAACTAAAGATCTGTTAACTGCCGGCAACCTGTGCTAATTTTAATTTACTATAAGCGTTTTATATGATATACTTTCACAATAATTGCAGCGCTTGTTACGATAGAGAGGCAAGAATGAATAATCATTCGCGCATGTTCATTTGCCTTTGCTTGGCAATCGGGTTTTTTTCATTATTTGTCACAGGGACCTCAACGAACACCTGGGCGCAGGCTCCTCGTTTGGAAGTATATTTCGACCAGGCTCTTACCCAGAAGCACGCATACGTGTGGCCGGATCCCTATCACCCCGGACCGGATTATTATTTTACGTTGTATTTCGCCACTTCGGGATTGAACATTTGGATGACGGCAATTGAGTTTTCAGTGCCTTA
>CAZZKJ010000078.1:0-4767 GCA_964654695.1 uncultured bacterium
GTTAAAAATATAAAACTCGGAATGACTCAGAGAGTGTTCTCGGGGATGGCCGCATCGGGCCCTGCGGCCTGCATTGGACCGGTTACCGCCGAAGCCGCCCGCGCCTGCGGTTTCGATGTAGGAATACTACCGGAGGATCATTCAATCCCCGGTCTTGTAGATGCAATTAGACAGTTTTTTGACAATACCGCGCGGAATCTATAGGGAACGGGCCGCCGGCAAATCAGGCGTCCCGATTTGCGGATCGTTGAATACCCCATTCTAAGATTCCTGACCGGCATGCGAGGAGGCGGAAATGGCTTTTCCCGTTCACAGAGGAAGAAGATTGAGAAAGACACGCACCATCAGAAATCTCGTTAGAGAAACACGATTCACACCATCGCAGCTGATTTATCCCCTGTTCGTAAGGCCCGGGGAAAAAGACGAATTCCCCATCCCTTCGATGCCCGGGCAGTTCCAGCTATCGATCAACAAGCTCCTGGAAAAATGCGATAAATCCCTGTCGATGGGGCTTGGAGGTATTATTCTTTTCGGCATTCCCGAGGCCAAAGATGCGATCGGCTCAGACGCACAGGATGAAAACGGTATTGTGCAAAAAGCCGTGCGTGAGATAAAGAAACGTTTTCCCGAACTCCTGGTAATAACGGATCTGTGTTTATGCGAGTATACGGACCATGGTCACTGCGGAATTCTTAAAGACGGCGATGTGGACAATGATGCAACCTTGGAGCTTCTTGCAAATTCAGCTCTGGCCCAGGCAGAAGCAGGATCGGATATGATCGCTCCGTCCGATATGATGGACGGAAGGGTCCAGGCGATAAGAACGGCGCTGGATAACAGCGGATTCGCAGATAAACCCATAATGTCATATTCCGCCAAATATTCTTCTTCTTTTTATGGTCCGTTTCGCGAAGCGGCCGAATCAGCTCCCAAGCAAGGCAATCGAAAGAGCTATCAAATGGATCCCCCCAATGCGCTTGAAGCGCTAAAAGAAGTGGCATTGGATATTGAGGAAGGGGCTGATATCGTGATGGTGAAACCCGCGCTTCCTTATCTCGATATCGTTTCAATGGTAAAGACGGAGTTTTCAATTCCCGTCGCCGCTTATAATGTCAGTGGTGAATACTCAATGCTCAAGGCCGCCGCCGAAAATGGATGGCTGGATGAGAAATCCGCGCGAATGGAGATGCTTACGTGCATTTTCAGGGCCGGTGCCGATATGGTTCTCACCTACTTCGCGCCCGAAGTCGCTGAAGAATTGAACAGAGCTTAAATAATGATTCTGCATGGAGGTTTGATTTGAAAAGCGAAAATCTTTTTAAGGAAGCAAAAAAATTCATTCCCGGCGGCGTAAACAGTCCGGTACGGGCATTCAACAGCGTAGGCGACACGCCTCGTTTCATCGCCAGAGCCAAGGGCGCCAGGCTGTGGGATGTCGACGGCAATGATTATATCGATTTCGTCTCATCCTGGGGACCTCTGATACTTGGCCATGCGCATGAAGAAACAATGCAGGCGTTGGGAGAAGCCATGGAATCCGGATGGAGTTTTGGCGCAAACACGGAAATAGAAGTTCGCCTGGCTGAACTGATCTGCAGTTCGGTGCCGTCGATTGACATGATTCGTATGGTCAATTCCGGTACCGAAGCCGCAATGAGCGCAGTAAGACTGGCGCGCGGGTATACCAAAAGAAACAGAATATTGAAATTCAGCGGCTGCTACCACGGCCACTCGGACAGCTTCCTGGTAGATGCCGGGAGCGGGTTGGCGACCCTGGGAATTCCATCCAGCCCGGGGGTCACACCGGGCGTTACCGCCGACACCCTCATTTGTCCCTACAACGATCTTGATGCGGTTGAGCGAACATGCAAGAAATACGCTGATGAATTGGCCTGTATCATAGTCGAGCCTGTGGCGGCCAACATGGGAGTGGTTCCTCCTGAGGACGGCTTTCTTCAGGGACTCAGACGCATAGCAGATGATATCGGGGCACTGCTCATTTTTGATGAGGTTATTACCGGCTTCAGGCTCTCCATGGGCGGAGCCCAGGAATATTTTGGTGTTTCGTCCGATCTTACGGTCTACGGCAAGATCATCGGCGGCGGCTTCCCGGTAGGCGCTTACGGCGGGAGAAAGGAAGTGATGCAGCAGGTGGCCCCTATCGGCCCGGTCTACCAGGCCGGGACTTTATCCGGCAACCCGCTTGCCATGACGGCCGGCTATGTAACACTGTCTTTTCTTTCCGATGCATCGAATTATGAAAAATTGGAACAATTATCGGAGTACATGGAACAAGGTCTTTGCCGCATAGTCGACTCCCTGCCCAAACGTTTTACTATTAACCGCGTCGGATCACTAATGACCTTGTTTTTTACCGGCCAAAAAGTGCGGGATTTTTCAAGCGCGAGGACATCCAACGTTGCCCTGCATTCCCGTTTTTTCAACGAGATGCTGTCACGTCATATTTATTTGGCTCCGTCCCAGTTCGAAGCCTGTTTCCTTTCTCTGTCGCACGACCGCGCCCTCATAGACACGGCCCTGGAGGCAGCAGCGGATTCGCTGAAAAGCATCTTCGAATAATTTGAATATCCTTGCAGCGCTTGGGTATCTTTCCTCTTGACATCGGCGAAGTTATGCAGCAAATTGAGCGCTGCACCGGGACTTCAAAAGGATTTTGGGTATGAATTTAAAATCGAACGGACACACCGCTCTGGCCGGCAAACCGTCTTCTGCTGCTTCTGCATGGACCGGCGGCGGTATTCTTGCAAGAATCCTATGCATTTGCCTTTTTGCAGGACTTGACTACGTCGGTTCCGGCATGCGAATTCCTCTCCAACCCGTTCCTATCACGATGCAGACCCTTTTCGTACTTTTGGCCGGAGCCGTCCTCGGCGGCGGAACCGGAGCCGCAAGCCAGCTTTTATATCTAACCGCCGGTATAATCGGTCTGCCTGTCTTTGCAGGCGGAACTTTCGGTCTCGCGGCCCTTTATGGCCCTACTGGAGGATACTTGATCGGATTTTTGGCGGCGCCGCTGGTTGTGGGGTATTTGATCAAACGCAAAACTGGCTTGAAGTGGAATTTTCTGGTCTTCTCCCTGGGTGCATTCACAATACTGTTGATCGGCTCTTCTTATTTATATATTTTTTATATTCATAATCTTAGGGCTGCATTCTATGCCGGCTTTTTGCCCTTCATACCCGGAGACCTGTTCAAGATTGCGGCCGCCGCATCTATATACAGTTCCTACGCTGCTCTGCGCAGCGACCGACGCCGGCATTTTTCCTCCACATAATTATTCGTTGCTTTCCCAAAGAACCCAGTCAGAAGATACCCATCAATCATATGCTATCATGGCATATATTTTGCCTGTATAGAGCGTGGCATGAATATCAAAA
This sequence comes from uncultured bacterium, assembly GCA_964654695.1. Lineage (GTDB taxonomy): Bacteria > Krumholzibacteriota > Krumholzibacteriia > WVZY01 > WVZY01 > CAZZKJ01. The sequence goes on from CAZZKJ010000078.1 coordinate 3,399, forward strand.
AACATCACATAACTCGAAGCATTAAATATACTTCCGCTCTTTGCTTCCTTATCACATTATCTTCGTGCGGATGGATGAAACCGTCCAATTTCGAATCCCCGCCCGAATTCTCAGATTGGAATCTTACTCGTTCTCAAAAAGACACATTGAGCGCTTTCATAGAGGAATTCAACCGCCTCCGAAATAAGAATTCGTTATATGAAAAGAAACTGCGCTCCAACAGTCTTGATATAGTCAAGCTTCATTCCGAAATCGACAATTTAGGAAAAACCAAAGCTTACCTGGAAGAAGATATCAAGAACGTCAAAAGCGATCTGGATTTCGTCGAACGGCAGTTTATTTCATTCGAAAACAGGATTCAAAGTGCAGACACGAAGGCTTCAGGAGTTGCAGCTCAAGCCGAAGCAATAATACTACTGGATAAAACCATTCGCCAGAATCCATCCAGCCTGGATTCGATAACGGTGTCCATTATTAAAAGCAAGCTCTCCGCAAGCGATGAATCCTTGAAAAACAACCAGTATGCCGCCGCAGTGTATTATGCAAAGCGAGCGCAGAGATTGATAACCGTTGCAGCCAAAAAGCATTCCCTCGAAGAACTGAGAGGCAATACCCTGGTAGTAGCTTCATCGGCTGCAAATGTCAGAAGCGGGCCGGGATCGACTTTTGAAGTAGTAGATAAGCTCATATTCGGAACGATAGTCAGGGAACTCGTTGAGAGCGGCAAGTGGAAAAAAATTAAAACAAAAACGGGAAGAGAGGGCTGGATTCACGCGAGTTTGTTGAAATAATCACGCCTTTGCGATTCATCTTGAATTCAAACCCCCGACATGCTTACCTGGTTTTTTCCTTTACTTTTCGAAATATATAACGCCCTGTCGGCGGAATTGAAGAAATCCCTTCTATTGCCCTTGAAAACAGAAATTCCAATGCTGACGGTTACGCCTGTCGTTATGTCGGTCTCGGGCACTTTGAACACCATTGACTCAGCGGCTCCTCTGAGTTTTTCTGCGGCTTTCCTCACTCCTTCAATGTTCGTATCGGGAAGCAGTATGGCGAACTCTTCCCCCCCGTATCGGGCGGCGATATCCGTTTCTCTGACAGTTCCCTTGATCCTGGATGCGAGCATCTGGAGAAGGTGGTCTCCGACCGAGTGTCCGCATTGATCGTTGAGTTTTTTTAAATTCTCTATCAATGCATTTCCACTCAAGGCCACTATCCTCCTAATCCCTTGGGCAATCGACTGCTCAAGTGTGATTTCAAATCCTTCTATCTCACCAGATACAGATTCATAAATTTCAAAATAAGATCCATCAAAATCAATACCACCAGTATTGATCTCATCTTTATTGTCTAACACAAGGTCTAA
>CAZZKJ010000079.1:0-4087 GCA_964654695.1 uncultured bacterium
CTCGCTTTCGCGGCAAATTTTTATAAATGAAAAAAAGAGCTGGTATTTTTACTCCGGTTTTAACGTTTTAAAAATTTCTAATAAAACCTTGGAATTACTCTTGACATTTAATTGTTCAATGTCTAAAACGAGAATAACGGGATTCAGAGGACGGACGTGGTGATGGATTTCCATTCTTTTCTTTGCAGACGGATTTGTTCTTGTTATGCAGTTCATAACTTTTTAATTCTTTCCCTTTTTATATTTCTTTTCATACCCGCAAAGTCATTTTCTAATGATGCCGACTATAATATCGACGATGAAACCTGTCTGACATGCCATGACGGCCTGGATCAATCGCTGGCAGCAACCCCGCATCGTTTGAGTTCGACATTCTCCGATCCCGCCATCGAGATAAAGTGTGCCGGCTGCCATGAAGGGGCCGGCGGCCATGTGGAAGATCCTTCACCGGAAAATATCAAAACGCCCTCCGGCATGGTTTCGACCGATGTGATAAAAATATGCACCAGGTGCCACAAAGCCCACGACCAATTGGACGACTATGGTTTCGATTCCCACTCTATCGAGCAAATCAGCTGCGCCGATTGTCACAAAGTCCATGGTTATGACCCCTCGCTGCTCCTCGACGACCGGGCAAAGTTTTGCCTTCGCTGTCACAAAGAGATGAAAACGCGATTTACAAGGAATTCCAATCATCCTCTTCTGCAGGGGGTTGTAAACTGTTTAAGCTGCCATCGGTTCACGAGCAAAGCGGATAATAACCTCGCATACGATCTAACCGGAACCTGCCGCAAATGTCATCCCCGAGAAGGAGGGCCCTATCCATACGAACATGAAGCCGTCAATTCGTATTCCGTAGAAGGATCCGGATGCGTCGAATGTCATGATCCCCACGGCAGCTCGAACAACAGACTATTGCGGCAACCCGGAAACCAGCTTTGCAGGCAGTGCCACATGCCGGCCGGCCACAGTGTTGCCCACGGAGGGATATGGGCAAGATACGCATGCGAACAGTGTCACGTGGACACGCACGGCTCATTCGTTAGCAATTTATTTCTCGATCCCAATCTGCCTTCAAAATTTTCCGGAGATTGCTACAACGTTGGCTGCCACAGCCTCGTCAAATAGAAAGGTCCGTGATGGAATTCAACAGATTTGCGCTTCCATTTTTGAGCATTCTGCTGTTGACCTCTTCCGCCCCAAAGGTTTCATGTGGCGAAGGGGACGTCTCTTTCAAAGCAGGATATGTTTTTTTGGATGAGGAAGGCAATCTGGCGGTCAACCAGGAATCATTCAACCTTTATGAAGGCTTTAATCTTTCTATAGAAGATCTCAATTATATTATGGATAACGGCATCAGCTTTAACGCCGACCTTCGCAATATAACCCTGGAGAACCGCAATCTTGCTTTTTCATCGAACAAAGCGCGTCTGTTTGCATTGTCTTTTCATGATAACAAGTACCGGCGAATATATCGGAGCGACGCGGGAAAATCCACCAAGAGAGAGACCGTCGGCGGCAGCGCATCCTTTTCGCCTTTCAAATACGCAAGGATATTCGGAGGATTCAACAGGGTCGATAAAAAAGGCGGCGATTTCATCGAATTCCTGGATCCCGCCAATCCCATCACTTTGATAAACAATTATTCCCACCAGTCTTTCAACGTCGGCGGACAAGGCTACTATAATAAAACCAATGTCCGCCTAGAATACCATACATCTGATTTCAGCGACGAAGCCGATGAAACAGGCAGTCGCAAAGCGAACGACTTTACGATCAGCGCCGCTTCCGCCGTTCCCCGGCTGGAGGGAATAATCCTATCCGGCGGATATACTCGCCGCGAGGACAAGCTGAATAACCAGATGGCCCTGCTCAGAACCAACCAGGGCTGGTGGGCGTTAAGAAGTCACCTGCCAAAACAAATACGTGTCGATTACCGGCTTGTATTCGCTCGTACCACTCATGAGGGGATCGACACTGAAACCGATAATGCGGTGAACACTTTATCCATAGGCAAAATATGGCGGCGATCCGGCGGGTTGAGACTGGCCTATGAAAACCGCATATCAGACGATCTTACCGACAGGAGCGAATCCAACGGAGTGCTCGTGAACGGGTGGCTGAATGTGAGAAACCGGCTGTTCCTGCGCGCGCTGCTTACAACCCGCAGCAAGGACATCGCGACCGGCTCGACGCTTTTAGGAGACGAGGATCTTACCCGCTACCGTATCACAGCAACGTACTCGGATCATTCCTGGGGCGGCCTGACCGTGCAGTACCAGGGACGTTCAAAGGAAAACCCCGATATAGCAAGCGATGTCGATTACAGATCTCTCAACACCAGGCTGGATTTGAAGGCGGATCGTTACGGAAACCTCATAATGTCGTACGGCTTTTATGACGGTGAATTCACAAACCGCAGTGATTCGTTCGAGTTTTCGGACCATGTTTTTTCCGTCCTGCTGGCTCCGCCGGAATACAAAAAACTGGGCGTTAGCGCAGGCGGAACTTATTACCGCAGCCGCCGGGATCTCGACACGGAAAAGTTCAGCCTTGATCTGGGCGCGGCTTACGATATGGGCGGGGATTACTTCATTGAGGCGAAATACTCGGCATTCAATTACGACAACTACCTGGCAGCCGAGGAGTTCTATACCGGCAATATTGTGGAGGTGAGTTTAGCAAAAAAAATATCTTTGTAATAGTTTAAATCAGGCCGCGTTGACGAAAAACGAAAATTCGCCAGAAGCAGCGGCCGGGCTGTCAAAAAGGGAGGTACAGTTAATGAAAACCGTTTTTAAATATTCAATTCTATTTGCAGTCGTGCTGCTGATAGTATGGGGATGCGAAAGAAAAACCACTAATGAGATTACACAGCTGGTTTCTCCGGGTACATCTTTCTACTCCGGCAGCGCCGCCTGCCAGAGCTGCCATTCCGCCGAATACGCTAGCTTCGTAAAAACCGGACATCCTTACAAGCTGAACGACGCCGCGGCCGTGGAAGCAGGAGGATACTATCCTTTCTCAACGGTGGATGTATCGCCCACGATCCCGGGAGGATGGTCGAATGTCAGCCTGGTCATAGGAGGTTTTTGGTGGAAAGCCCGATTCATAGACAACGACGGGCGTATTTATACCGGTCCCGAGCGCCAGTACAATATAGCGACCGGCGGATTTGTTAAATATGAAACAGACACCCTGGGATTGAAAGATTACACGTGCGGAACCTGCCATACAACCGGGTACAAGGCCTTGGGAAACCAGGACGGCAAACCCGGTCTCATCGGGACGTGGGAGTATAAGGGCGTTCAATGCGAAGAATGCCACGGAGCGGGCGGCGAACATGTGCAGAATCCATATGGTGTGAACATGACTGTGGACCGTTCCAATGAGGCCTGCGGCAGATGTCATTCGAGAGGCGCGGTATACAAGATTCCCGCGAGCAGCGGCTTCGTTAAACATCACGAGCAGTGGAACGAAATGTTTACCACCAAGCACAGCGCACTCCAGTGTGTAAGCTGTCACGATCCCCATGTCGGGCTTCATCCCTTGAATCCTGAAAGGGCTTCGGCAATCCGCATCCAATGCGAAAACTGCCATTATAAAGAGGCCGAAGGTTATGCTAATTCCACGATTCAGCATGCAGGAGCCTCTCCGGCAATAACATGCATAAGCTGTCACATGCCGTACGCAGCCAAGTCCGCCATAGGCAACCTGACTACTTTCACCGGCGATATTCATTCTCATCAGTGGCGGATAAATCCGGATACGACAGCCCAAATGTTTACAACGGATCAAAAATATGCAAACGGGTATTTGACTCTGAATTATTCATGCAAGCCCTGCCATCCATCAAAGAGTCTTACCCAGTTGGCCCTGTCCGTGCCTGATTTACATTAGAAGTTTTTGTCCGGGGACTAAAAAAAAGAACCTCTTCCTTCATGGAGGAGGTTCTTTTTCTGTCTGCGTATGGCCGGGCGCCGGCACGGGGGCGCTCCTGCTCAAACAGTCCTCGCGCGACCACAAACGCGATCCAGCGCGGGTGGCATCGATGGGGCCCCCGCGGCGCAGTTTTTCACGAGCACGC
>CAZZKJ010000080.1:0-4028 GCA_964654695.1 uncultured bacterium
AGGCGGCATAGCCAAGTGGCTAAGGCGACGGTCTGCAAAACCGTTATTCCCCGGTTCGAATCCGGGTGCCGCCTCCAGGTTTTTTACGGATGATGAAACTATTTTTCCTCGAAGGATAATCCCCGGGAATCTTCGCCAGCTCGAAGTCTTTTTTGTCGAAATACCGCCGCCACCATCTTCGCGAATGCAGATTGATGTGAGTCGGATCTTTTCTTGCGTTGGCCTCGGTCCACAGGCAAATATTGCAGAGGAGCCATTTCCCAGTCAATCGATAGAGTTCATCGACCGCTTTATCGCATTCGGGAAACGGAATATGCTCCAGAACATCGCAGCATGTCACCAGATCGAACTTATCGTCGGAATAATCCAGATCCAGTATGTCTCCTACTTTTAAAAAAGGACGAACCTCTTCGGAAGCGTTTTGAAAGGGAATACCCGTTACGTCCACACCCTGAGCCGGGATGCCGAGTTTGACGAACCCCCAAACCAGATTGCCGGTCCCGCAGCCGACGTCCAACATGTTGTCCGGTTTGAAGAAATCGCGGAAATATTGAGCCCGGCCGATGTCCGGGCTGCTTTCATAGCTGGAAAAGTATTCCCGGTTGAAACGGTTCTTGTCGTATTTTCTGAAACGGGCTGCGAACAGGCTGCAAATTAAACTCTTTAACTGGCTCAAGAATCCGGCCCTTTCTTTGTCTTCATTATAGAAAATGCCGCATTTTATTAAAACTCATTTTTCGAGGACCGTTTTCACCTGTCTCCAAATTGAAAATTAGAGGAAAACAATCACCGTGCGGGGGTAAAATCCCGGGCGAGGGCTCCAAATATAAATATTGCGCTGGTTATCACTTTCATGTATATTCCTCTGCAATGAATTAACCCTATTATTAAACCTACCGATGATTTCCTGCGTCACTTCTCGGCATCCGGACTTGTTTTGAACACCCAACCGAAAGCATGCCGCCGTTTATCTCGGGTTTGTCAAGACAGGAATGTATGCAAACTGATTATTTCAAACAACTTTCATTAAATCCGGCCCTATGCCGCGCCTTGTCCGAAGAGGGCTATGAGCAACCCACCGAGGTCCAGCAGGCGGCAATTCCGCTTTTACTCGAGGGCAAGGACCTGCTGGCGACCGCTCAAACCGGTACCGGCAAAACGGCGGCGTTCGCCCTGCCGATACTCCAGCGTCTCTATGAGAACCGCCCGCGAAGCTACCGGGGTATCCGCGTCCTCATCCTGGCCCCGACCCGGGAGCTTGCTCTGCAGATAGATGAAAGCTTCCGCGCTTATGGACGGCATCTGCCGCTAAGAACGACGGTGCTGGTCGGCGGAGTACGCGAAGGCTCGCAGATACGGTCTCTGCACAGAAAACCTGATATCCTCGTAGCGACTCCGGGACGACTGCTCGATCTCGAAGAGCGCAGGCACGTGCGTTTGAACCGTGTCGAGATGCTGGTTCTGGATGAGGCGGACCGGATGCTCGACATGGGTTTTGTGCATGATGTCCGCGAAATCGTATCCCTCACACCGCGCATCCGGCAGACGATGTTCTTTTCGGCCACGCTGCCTGCGGCGATTTCAAATCTGGCATCCGACATGCTAAAAGATCCCGTCTTCGTCGAAGTATCACCCGCGGCATCGGTATCCGGAAAGATTGCACAGAAGGTTTTTTTCGTTGAACGCGAAGACAAGCTGGCCCTTTTGACCGATTTTCTCAAAGACAGCGGTATGGCAAGGACTCTGGTTTTTACACGTACGAAACACCGCGCCGAACGCATAGTTCGCCAGCTCTCCAGCAAAGGTATTGCGGCTTCATCGATTCATTCGAATAAGAGCCAGGATGCGCGGCAGCGCGCGCTGGCCGCTTTCGACCGCGGAAAGGTAAGAGTCCTGGTTGCGACCGATATCGTTTCCCGCGGGATCGATGTCGAGGGCATATCGCACGTGGTCAATTTCGAACTGCCGAACGATCCCACCGCCTATGTGCATCGAATCGGACGAACCGCCCGCGCGGGAACCGACGGTGTTGCGTTGTCATTTTGTGATTTCAACGAAGTGGCGATTCTACGGTCGATCGAAAAATTGACGAAGAACCCGCTTACAACCGATACCGATCACCCTTACCACTCCGAGTCGATAAGCATGCTCGGTACGGGCAATTCCGCCGCGGGACGCCGCCGGTCGTCCAGGCGCATGCTGAGACGGGGCGGACGCCGCCGGCCTCATTAGGCGGAAAGTGAAGGCACTATCTGCACCGGTCCGTTACATTCCATTGTGAAATAGGGATTCTAATAACGAAACGTGCGAGGATAAGCATGCCCCTTCAGAAACGAAGAAAAGATGTACGCAACGTGGCCATAATCGCCCATGTCGATCACGGCAAGACCACGCTCGTAGACGCGCTCTTGAAGCAGACCGGTGCGCATGAATTCCGTATGGGGGAAACCGCCATCATGGATTCCAATCCTCTCGAGCGCGAGAGGGGGATTACTATTTTCTCAAAGAACGCGTCCTTCGAATGGCGGAACACCCATTTCAATATCGTCGACACCCCCGGACACGCGGATTTCGGCAGCGAGGTGGAGCGCATACTCAAGATGGTGGACGGAGTACTCCTGCTCGTCGACGCATTCGAGGGCCCCATGCCGCAGACAAAGTTTGTACTTAAGAAATCGCTCGAACTCCACTTAAAGCCAATAGTGGTAATAAACAAGATAGACCGTCCAAGTGCAAGGCCCGCGGAGGTCGTCGATCTGGTATTCGACTTGTTCTGCGAACTCAATGCCGGCGATGAGCAGCTCGATTTCCCTATTGTATATGCTTCAGCCAGAGACGGCTACGCCCGTCTGGAACCCGGGGACAGTGGCGCGGACATGGCGCCGCTTCTCGATACGATGCTGCGGCGCGTGCTGCCGCCCGTCGGTGATACCGAAAAGCCGTTCCAGATGCTGGTGACGATGCTCGATTACGATAATTATGTAGGCCGCATAGCCGTCGGCAGGATTTTTCACGGCGCCATAAGCACGGGTGAACCTATAGTTCTCGTCAGACGCGACGGCAAGCACGAGCGTGGCCGCGTAACCAAGATTCTGGCTTACCGGGGGCTGGTTCGAACCGAGACGGAAAGAGCGATGGCGGGCGACATCGTTATGCTCGCGGGAATGGAAAACGTCAAGGTCGGATCGACTCTCGCAGCTCCTGAGAATCCCGAGCTTCTGCCCATGGTAAAAATAGATGAACCTACAATTTCGATGAATTTCTCCCACAACACCGGCCCCCTGGCGGGCAAAGACGGCGGGCGGTTTCTCACATCGCGCCATCTCCGGGAACGGCTCGAACATGAGGCCGTAGTCAATGTCGGTGTGCGTGTCGAGGAGACTCAGGGGGGCGACAGCTTCAAGGTTTCGGGCCGGGGCGAGCTCCACCTGTCAATATTGATAGAGACGATGCGCAGGGAAGGATACGAGATAGAAGTGTCGAGACCCCAGGTGATTCTGAAGAAAGTCGATGACGGCGCCCTGGAACCGATAGAAGAGGTGGTAATCGAGGTGGAGCCCGAGTTTCAAGGACCGGTGATGCAGGCCATCGGCGAGAGAAAAGGAGAAATCGCGCATATCACCATGAGCGCGGTCGGCACCGTGCGGATCGAATCTTATATAGCCACACGCGCTCTCATCGGATTTCGCGGCGAGTTTCTGATGATGACGCGCGGAAACGGCATCATGTACCAGAATTTCTATCAGTATCAGAAGTTTAAGGGTGAGATGCCCGGCAGGAAAACCGGCGTGCAGGTATCGATGAACGACGGCGCCGCCGTGGCCTATGCATTGTGGGGTCTCCAGGAACGCGGCCGAATTTTCGTCCATCCGGGAGATGCCCTCTATGAGGGAATGATAGTGGGCGAACACAGCAAGGGACGCGATATCGTCGTCAACGCCGTTCGCGAGAAAAAGCAGACTAATGTACGCGCGGCCGGATCGGATGACGCCATCCAGCTCACGCCGCCGCAGGAAATGACGCTTGAA
>CAZZKJ010000081.1:0-4002 GCA_964654695.1 uncultured bacterium
CGCGGCAAGGATATCCCACTTTCTCAAGGCCCTTGTTGCCAGCTTTTCCCTTACACTGTAATCTCCTCCCAGAAGCAAATCCTTGAGAAGCATGCCTTCCTCGGGAAACACCTCCTGAACTTCGTAGAGGCTTAGAACGGAGTCCCGTAATTTTTAACATACCCGCCTCTGCCTTATGGAATCCTCTTTTCCGTGAGCGGAGAAGGACTTAAGGAGGCAGCATTTCTTGTATTTCTTGCCGCTGCCGCATGGGCAGGGGGCGTTCCTATCCATTTTTTCCATTTTGCTTCTGCACCTTGAACGTTTTCATTTGCCTTGCTTTTATCTCCCCCAAGAGCTCCTCCGCCCCTACGAATTTTTTTCACACCTACTCCACGCCCAACCTCTTCCCCACATCCTCATACCCGGGATCCATCGCGAAGACACCCTCCATGTCGGTGCGGGCCCTTTTCTTCCACCCGAGTTCTTCGTAGACCAGCGCTCTCTCATAATAAAGGGCGCAGAGGAGTTCTTTGGGACGGTCTTTTTTGCGCCGCACGAGCGAGGTGAGTACATCCTTGGATACGCTAAAGAGCCTCAGCTCATGCAGGGCCTTCGCTTTGTAAAAGAGAAGTGCAGTGTGGATGGGGGAATCATTTTTTACGTTTTTGGTAAGCTCGATGATCTCCTTGCAATTTTTTGCACTCTTGCTGCCGAGTGCAAATAGAATCTCTGCAAACGAGAGCTTCACCGCATCATCTTCGGGAGCAATCTCGAGCAGGAGTTGGATACGTTTCCTCGCTTCATCGAGCTTTCCCATTTCCTGATATAGTTCGACCAGCAATAGAAGCAGGCCCCTCTCGTCGGCTCCGAGATAAGTTCCCATCTCGCCGGTGACGTGCATGTAAACCTCGGGAGTGATGCCGTATTTGTCGAAGTACCGGCCCAGAGATTCGGAGTTTTTTTCAGCTTTTGAAAAATGCTCCAAGGCGGTTTCAACTTTGTTTTTCTTGAGCGCCAGCAGGCCGGCAAGATATGCAGCATCGGCTATCTCTTCGGACTGCGAGAGAAATTCTAGAGCTCTGTCTTTGTTCCCAAGAACATATTCGCGGCACCCATATACAAAGTTCTCTTCCTCTTTGGGCATGAGAAGCTTCTGAAAAAACGAGAGTGTGAGCCGCCGCTCAGAAGGCGCCGGCCCCGCCTCGCGAGGGGCGGTGTGCCCGCTTCTTTTGGAGGTGCCCTGCGGCCGGGAAGCACTGCGCGAAGGGGGCTTTAGCTTCTTCGAATAAAAAAGCCCGGTGCCGGGAATCCCGCCCGTAGCCCTGCCGCCTTTTCGGGTTACCGTGAGTTTTGCCCCCCTTGGGCCGAAAGATACAGACGGGCCGGTCTTGCTCATGTTGAGCGTAATCCCGGGCGCGATTTTCATTCTTCGCCAGAATCTGAATGCCATTTAATAATTCCCCGCTATTATAAACTCGCAGACGCTGTCATTACATGAGTCTACTACTATTTTGACCTTCGAGCAACCGATAGGATAGTCACAACTGAGGGGAGAATCCGAGTTACTCTATAATACGAAAAGCCGATCTCATAATCGTTGAGCGATATCCATCAGACGTGTGCTCCTCCAACACAGCTTCGTAGTTTCCGGGTGGTAATGTCCTGGTATCGAGAACAAGCCAAAGTGTCCCGGTTTCCAGGTAAATCTTCTCCACCGCACTTTCCCAGGCCGGAGCACCGCTCTCTGGGCGAATGACAGCTTCATAAGACACGTCCTCATCCTCGAAAGTCAGGACGTTCATATTGAGAATCACATAGTCTGCCCCGTTCTTTGATATTTCTGGAACTTCTTCGCTAGCATCTTTTGCGCCCCCCCTTGTTATCTGTGAAGGGGATAAGGAGTACGTCAGGTATCCCGTCTTTCTTGCCGATTCTTCCGCCGTAATTAGCGCAATGAACGAAGTTGATGGATTCCTTTCAAGGAAAAAAATGGCTGATGTCATGACAATAAGAAAGAGAATTGCGGAATATACGGGCACGTGCGGGCGGCGTAAAATACTTTTCCAAAATTTTGTTCTTGGCAGCGCTTCGCCAGCAGAAATATCCTCCGGCATAGGGGTGGAAATCAGTTGTCTTATTCTATCAATATCCTGTGCACACTCATCACATTTTCCCAAATGTGTTTCGATCATTTCGATAGCGTCTTTTTCCAGAGACGCGCGTGAATTGACGAAATCATAAAGAAGCATGGCTGATACATGACCTGCATTAATTTCATTCTTAATCTTTAGATGTCACGACGAGGCTGCAACGGAGCGGAGGGCGTAGCCCGAAGCGCAGTTGCAGCCTCCGGGAAGAGCTGGTGGTCCACCTTAAAGAAGGTCGTTTTCTGTCTAGACAATCCAGACCACCTCACTTCGATCTCGAACTGCATCCCCATATGGTAGGTATGGCCGGGAATAAGATCGAAGTATTCATCCTTCCGCGCAGGGACATTACCGCTGCCAGAAACAATGCGGCGGACTTCATTTGATACCTCCCCAAAGGTAGGATATTATAAGAGATGGACTTTATTTGGGCATTGTTATACCTTATTATCCTTTTTTTATTCAAGACGTTTAATGATAACGGAAGAAATAGGAGTGATCTTAGCCTTTTTACAGTCCCGAACCTTAAATTGTCCAAGGTGTTTAATGACGCTGCATCACAGCCTTGCGGCCAGACTCTTTTTGAAAATCGAAAGGGGTGTAGCACCAGCAGCGGGCAGGGCAGGTTTAGAGATAAATCTGCACTGAAAAAAGCCTGGTGCGCCTGGCAGGATTCGAACCTGCGACCTACGGATTAGAAGTCCGTCGCTCTATCCAACTGAGCTACGGGCACTTAAAGCTCTCTATAATGTATATACCATTACATGATAAGATTTATAGTAGTATAATCAAAGAATGAAAAACCGCAATTATTATGCCTCTTTTGTTCACTTGATAGCAGTTTTATCTGGGGGAACGAATAATTTACTAAATTCCTTGGCCATGAGTACCAATTTCTCCCAGACCTCATCTGAAATATCCTGACTTTCATAGATTTCCTGATAAAGATCTTTATAGACCGATTTGACGTAACTAACAAACTGGACAACAAATGTACTCACGTTCCTTATCCCGATTGGATCTAAAAAATCCTCTTTGAGTAGCATGAGCATAAGTGCTTGATCCACGAATGAATAGGTAACATACTGCGGTTGTTTGAGTAATTCAACAGCCAAGGCTCCACGCTCAAGACGCTTTTTAGATACTTCATCAAGTTCGGTACCAAATTGAGCAAAATCGAGCAACTCATGATACTGCGCAAGCTCAAGCCGCAACGCTTTGGTCATCTTTTTAACCGCCTTTGTTTGCGCAGCACCCCCTACCCGGGAAACGGAAAGCTCAGGATTAACTGCCGGTTGAATACCCTGATTGAAGAGCTTGGTATCTAAAAAAATCTGCCCATCGGTTATAGAAATCAAATTGGTTGGAATATACGCCGTGATATCATCACTTTGAATCTGAACAATCGGCAGCGCGGTCAGTGAACCACCTTTCGCTAGTTTTCCTGCACGTTCTAGTAAGCGAGAATGAAGATAAAAAACATCACCAGGATACGCCTCACGCCCAGGGGCACGACGTAACAGTAAAGACATTTCACGAAACGCTACCGCATGGTTACTCAAATCATCATAAATAATGAGCACATCCTTACCTTGATCACGGAAATATTCACCCATTGTACATCCAACATACGGCGCTAAATATTGATTAAGAACCGCCTCACCCGCTTCAGCACTGATGATAACCGTGTATTCCAATGCTCCGTTTTCTTCCAGCAAGCGCATAATCCGCGCAAGACTTGCCTGCCGCTGACCAATCGCTACATAAATACAAAGCACATTCTTATCTTTTTGATGCAAAATAGTATCGATCACGATAGAAGTCTTGCCAGTGTTGCGGTTTCCAATTACTAGTTCCCGCTGCCCTTTACCAA
>CAZZKJ010000082.1:0-3777 GCA_964654695.1 uncultured bacterium
ATATCTTGATGTGCGCGATGATAAGAGGTGCGTAATTATAGATCCCGCACCGAAGAGGTGTGGGGGATAAATCACCACGCGCGAAACCCACTACAGGAGCCCCCCGCCGCTCTACACCGAATGCAGGAAACGCCTGCACAAATTTGTCTTCCAGAAAAAACGCCCCAGCAAGAACCTTTGAAGCTATTACGGCTCCCTGCCCGCCTCTGCCATGAATCCTTATCTCGATCAATTGACGGCCTCTCCAAGATGGCTGATATTTTTCTTAGCAACTCGCAATAGATCCGCAGCTGGTAATTCGGGGAAATCACCTCAATCGTTCGTCACAGCCCATACCAATGTAGCATACAAAAGATCAACGCCTTAGTCAACCGAAAGAAAATATGAATTGCCTCATCGCGAAAACAACCTGTATTCTTCATTTAAATTGTTATTAAAAAAAACACACTGCTAAATAGCTGTTCCGCAGTTGAATAAAAAAACCGCGCCGGTGAATGCTTAATGCAATTTGCCCCTAAAACAGAAATAAGATCTGAAATTCCGCGGTCCATTCAGACAGCTTGCGCTTTGTTATTGATATCGATTATTGTGGCCGGCGCAGCCACTGCTGATTCGAACCGCGATCACCATCGGAATCTTCAAAAACTCATGAGGCAGCTGAGTGAGCATACCAACAAAAATACCGCCGCCGGGGCCGCCGCTTCCCTGCTGGTTCTTGGAAGGGAAAAGGAATTCGAAACCGGGCAGATGCTTGTCCTGGCTTTGGCCGGATCTTCCACCATCACCGCTGCTTTGAAATACGCCTTCAATAGGAGCCGACCCACTCCACCGACCATCCGCAAGAATTCGTCTTTTCCATCTGGACACGCAACGGCCGCCTTCGCAGGCGCTTCGGTTTTGGCCCGAAGCTATCCGCGCCTGGCAGTACCCGCTTACGTTCTCGCAGGCGGAGTAGCCTATTCGCGCCTTTACCTGCGGCGGCACTACGGATCGGACGTCATCGCTGGAGCCGTTATCGGTATTCTTGCAGCCCATTGGACCGAAAAGCATAAGAACAGGCTTACAATCCGGGGGCGCGGTCTTTTAGGAGCCATCCTTACAAGAGAGCATAGAGGTTTTTATATAGCTTATTCTTTCTAAATTCTTGATTGAATTCCTCTGAGCACGATTTCAGGAACTCAAGATAATTAACACTCAATATAGTTTGACTGATAATTTCATTCCTTTTAATATGCTGTTTAACCAAGCAATTCTCCCTCGTAACGAAACCGTTATTCAAACCCGGAGTTGGTGATTTAATCATGGGTATAATATCAAATATATTCGGAAAATCCCCGTTCGGCGCGCTTCTCGAACACACCAAGAAGGTGCATGAATGCGTCAAGCTTGTGCAGCCGCTGGCTGAATCAATTCTCAACGGTGAGTACGATAAAATCGACGATATCCACAACGAAATATCCAAACTCGAACACGAAGCCGACACGATAAAAACCCGGATTAGAAAAGGCCTCGGCAAATCTTATTTTCTCGCCGTGGAACGTACGGATCTTCTTCAATTTCTTCACACCCAGGACGCCATTGCGGATACTGCTGAAGATATCGCGGTTCTATGCGCATTGCGTGACACAAAGATCCCTTCAGCCCTGTGTGAGGATTTCCTGCTCTATGTCAAACTGGCGATAGAAACCAGCCAGGAGCTCTTGAACGCCGCCGAATCCATGAATACTCTGGTTCAGAGCGCTTTCGGAGGGCCCGAGGCCGACAAGGTGCTGACCGAGATCGAGGCCTTGAATAAGAAGGAATGGGAAGTCGATAAAGCAGCAAGGCATCTACTGCAAAAAATGTTTACGCTGGAAAAGGAAATGGATCCAGTGGACATAATCTTCTGCATGAAGATCTTTAATGAAATCGGCATGCTTGCCAATCATGCGGAAAACACCGGCGAAAACCTGGCATTGATGATTCTTAGAAAATAATCCACCGGAAAGCTGACACTTTGCTGATAATCTTCATTCTCACCTTGATTACCGGCGCATACGCAGCCTGGAACGTCGGCGCTAATGATGTGGCCAATGCCATGGGCACGTCGGTGGGATCCGGAGCCCTTACCTTCAAACGCGCGGTCGTGGCTGCGGCGGTATTCGAATTCCTGGGCGCCGTCCTGGTGGGATCGCATGTCACCGGCACGGTCCGAAGTGGAATTGTATATCCGGATATCTTCGCAGGCAGAATTGAGATTTTCGCATTGGGTATGTTTTCCGCGCTTTTGGCAGCCGCCCTTTGGCTTCATTTGGCTTCTTTCTTCGGAATGCCGGTATCCACTACCCATTCAATCGTGGGATCTATCTTCGGATTCGGATTAATCTTCGGTGGAACCCAGGCGATTGCATGGAACAAAATAATCACTATAGTAGCGAGCTGGTTCATATCTCCCATCGCCGGCGCGGTGATATCACTTCTCATATTCACAGTGATTCGAAAGATGATTTTCATGAGCAATCGGCCCCTCGCCCAAACGAAGAAATTGGCCCCCATTTTGGTATTCATGGTGTTCTTTACGCTGGCGCTGTCTTTCCTTTTCAAAGGACTCAAGAACCTTCACATGGATCTCCCCATGCAAACCGCCTTGATAATTGCGGGAGCCATCGGTCTGGGCAGCGGAACTATCATGTATCTTATGCTCGGCCGAAATGCTATGAACTCGGACAGGGCCGACCAGATGAAAAGGACCGAGAAGATATTCAGGAACCTGCAGGTTATAACGGCTTGTTACGTGGCTTTCGCGCACGGAGCCAATGATGTCGCCAATGCAGTTGGCCCCCTGGCCGCGGTCACGTCGGTTTTTCGCGGCGGCAAAATAAGCCCGAACGTGGCGGTGCCGATTTGGGTGCTGCTGATAGGCGGAGGAGGGATTGTGCTGGGGCTGGCCATGTTCGGAAAGAATGTAATAGAAACCATCGGCAGGAAGCTAACCGAAATGACTCCTTCCAGGGGATTCTCGGCGGAATTCGGCGCTGCAACCACCGTCCTCGTCTGTTCCAAGATGGGTCTTCCCATATCCACCACGCATACACTGGTCGGCGCGGTCATTGGCGTCGGTATGGCCAGGGGAATAGCAACTCTCGATTTCCGGGTAATAAGAAACATTTTCCTATCATGGTTCGTTACCATACCCGCGACCGCACTTGTAACGATAATAATCTTCTTGATAGGGAAGATTTTTATGTAGTCTCAGCGTTTTGCGCTGATCTTAATCTTTATAAAGCGCTTTGACTTCTCCCCAGGTCGCGTTCTCATTTTCGACCGTGCATCCCGATATCGACAGCGTCATGGTCATAAGATTCCACCATCCGCCTAGAGTCATAGTGGGGCTGCAGGTGAGTTCCTGCAGCAGATCGGGATAATCTCCCGGCTTGGTCATGCCGAAGTCCGTGCTGCCGACCTCGGAACCGTTGGCCACGGAAAACACCATGCAGGTGTTGGGATAGTTATCGAAATGCGCAGTGGCCTGAACATTGGTCACGGCCGCTACGCGCTGCCAGTTGCTGTACTGGATGGTTTCGAATTCGACGTAATTATCGATTACGCCCGGATACTCGGGATCGCCGTTCGCCCACGGACCGGATCCGCTGAGCCATACGTATCCGCCGACGAACGTCTTCATGTAGGTGCGGGTCCACTGTTTTTTTCCGTGAATTCACGAGAAAATGGTGCGAAGGGGCGGAATCGAACCGCCGACACACGGATTTTCAGTCCGTTGCTCTACCGACTGAGCTA
>CAZZKJ010000083.1:0-3747 GCA_964654695.1 uncultured bacterium
ACGCGTCGACCTCGCCCCCCCCCCCCGCGCCCGCGGGGGAGTCCGGGTTGTACGAAGAGGCGGGGGGGGGCGGGCGGGGATTCATCGCGGCCCCCGCCGCAACCGTAATCCCAAGGTAGTAGGGCACGTCAAAAGACAGGTTCAAGGGCACGAGCGACCCCAACACAGCATTGAAAATACCACCGCTCACCGCGATCGATTGGGACTCTGACCAAAGAGCGCTCCCCCCGGAAGCAACATCATAGATTCTGAAAACCATGCTGTAGTTTCCATCCGGCACCGCGGCCCCGGCCCCGTCGGTCAATACGCCTTGATAACTCATCTCTTGAGGCACGGCCGCCGGGAGTGCGCTCACGAAAAGAAGCGCGATGAGCGCGAAGCCTGTTAATGTTCTTTTCATTTCGATCCTCTTTCGTTTGATTGCCATTTCGTTCCAATGATTCTACTTGAGTAGCGTGAGTTTTTTTGTAAAAATTCTTTTTCCGGCTTTCATCCGGTAGAAGTAAACGCCGCTGCCAACCTGTTCGCCCCGGTCGTTTTTGCCGTTCCACTCGAGTTTGTGCTTGCCGTATGCGTAAACATCATTGGCCAGTGATCGAACGCGCCTTCCCTGGATATCGAATATGACGATTTGCACCTGCTGCAGCGAAGGCACGAAGAAAGAAACGATGGTTCTGGGATTGAATGGATTCGGGTAGTTCTGATAAAGCTCCGTTTCTCCCGGGGGAACGTATAGCTTCCGGGTCGGCGAGAAAAACTCCCCGTCCTTATCCACTGCGCTCATTTTATAATAGTAAGTATGGTCCGGGAGAATGCCGTTGTCGGTAAAGTTCCTTGCTTCACCGGCGGGGATAATCTCATCGTTCAGTTTTTCGAAAACGGCTTGTTCGCCCGAAGCGCGGTAGACGTTGAACCCCTTAAGCTCCTCCCATCTCCCGAGTTCCCAACCAAGCATCACGCCCTCGTCGGTAAGCTCGGCCTCGAAAACAGTAATAAGCACTTCGGAAGTGGGTCCGATATGCATATTATCAACCGAATACCAGTATCCTATTTTCTCGATGTTCGAAGCGCTGCTCGTGATTCCCTGGACGGTCTGGGCGATGGTGTCGTGAAGATAATAACTTCCATCGTTGGATTCGCCCCCGCCACCGGCGGCCACATCATGCGGTATCGCGTTCTGGGCAAACACCGGCCCGGCAATAAAAAGGACCGGAAACAGAAGAAATATCGCGGGTATTTTCATATCCCCTCCTTTCACGGATAAATGATGATTGTGAAACAAACCTTTAAGACTATGGGAATACAACTGCTCTTCAATGGGACGCGGGAACGGATGCTGAAATAGGGAGACGCCTCGGCTGGAATAATAGTAAAGGCGGCTGTCGAAGGCGTCAAGATAAGCTTTTCCGGCAAAGGCTTATTTGCGCTTATATACTATCTCCTGGGATTTAGGGTTTTACAGCCCGGCGGTTTCCTATTCGATTTATCATATTTTCGAGTTTTCCGCGCTTCTCGACAATCTTCATATTTAGCTACTTGGTTTTATCATCTTTTTTCACGCGGTAGCGAATTATCGTTTCATACTTTTCCGGGTCGCCCTTGCCGTACATAGTGGGCCCCTTTATGTATTCTTCTTCATGGCCTCCGATGATCACATATCCCTCTGCCTTTATGAAATTCTTCAACCGCATTATAGTCGGCTCTTCTTTGTCATATGGTCCGATATGCAGGATCTCCGCCACTTCTCCATATTCCCACATTACCAATGAAGCCTTAAGGCCTTTTTGCTCTTCGTATTTTGGAAGTTCAACTATACTTTCAGGAACGGGCAGGGCATACAGCCCCGTCCATGTGGATTTCGGATCACTCAAAGATATGGGCCAGCGTGCGCGCGGCAGGACTTGCGTCGGTCCTTTTGGCGTATCTTTCATGCTGTAATAAAGCTGAAACAGCAATCCAAAAGCTTTCCGGCCTACAATATTCGGATCACCCTTGGCTTCGACAACCAGCATATTCTGGTTCTTCTTGTTTGCTATTCGCGGCTTTTTCAAATTATCGAACTGAGATACTTTTGAACTCTGGCCCATAAACAACATCGAGATTGACACAACGGCAATAATTACTATCAGGCTTCGTACTGTTTTCATTTTGACCTCCTGTCTGTCAGCTAGTTTATCATACGGCAGATAAGTATATCATCCGTCCGAAATCCCTCTTCATTCAATCGCGATGCCGATTGACAAAATACACAACTCCTGTTGTTACCGCCGTTTTGAATATCACCGGGCAACAGTCTTCTTCATGCGGTCGATGAATCCCGCGCTGACCCAGTAGATATCCGAATCCTCGGCGCTAAAGTAAGCCTTTCTCCTCGCAAAGAATAAATATTTTCCATCCGGCGATACCGATGGATATATATCCCAGTATTCAGAGTTGATTGAGGATCCCAGGTTTTTGGGTTCCGTCCATGCGCCGTCGATCTGAAAGCTGATGTAGAGATCCCTTGAACCGAATCCCCCGGGCCTGTTCGAGGCAAATATGAGATAGCTCTCATCCGGGGCTATGTACGGGAGATCGTCCCCCGACTTTGCGTTGATTGCCGGGCCAAGATTCTCGACCTCCGGGTAAGCGCCATCAACGAGCCGGGCGCGATAAATATCCATGTCCCCCTCTCCGCCTCCCCGCTTGGAGGAAAAATAGAGCGTTCCATTGCGCGAGATTGCCACCTCGAACTCGTCGGCTTTTGAACTGACCGGAGGGCCCACCTTTTCAGGTTTCGACCATCCGGTGCCGCCTCGTTTGCTCATCCATATATCGCACGGAGGATAGCTGGGACGCGCCGCAGTGAAGAACGCCGTGCGCATATCGAATGATAGGCAAGAAGTAAGGCCGCTCGTATCGCTTCCCAAAAACGGCGCCGCTATCGGCTCCGTCCAGTGTCCATTTTCCATATTCATATAATGGAGGGAGAATTTGCTCCAACCCCCATCGGTGACCCCGAATACAAGACCCTTTCCGTCCGGCGAAAACTGAAGAAACTGCTCGAACCGGTCCTTCTTCGAAATAACTCCTTTGGCAAATACGACGGCAGTGTCTCCCGGGGAAGCCTGATTGAAATATAGACTCGATGTTTCCTTGGGATGCCCGCCCGCGGTCAACAACGATAATAGGAATACGAATACCGATACACTCAGCGCTCTCACGATTTTAGCTCCTTTATGTAAATAGAATTGTCCGCCGCTTTTCTCTATTCCAAATCTTAATCCCGGCGCTGCGGAACCAGAAACAAAACAAAAAGAATGCACAACACAAACAGCACATATAACTTTTCCAAGCCCGGCAGGAAGCCGAGGCATCCAAGGAACCCGAGAAACCCCAGAAAGCCCAAGCGATTCATTTTTCCTCCTTTGTTAATAACAACTAACGACTTCTTCCAAAAGAATACTTGATCGTGTTATGCTCGTATCCATCAACGCAGCAGCCGTTTGCGACACCCTGCATCGAAGCCGCAACAATGAGGTAGGGCGGCAGCTGAATCGCCGTCCGGTGCAGCGTCTTGTTATCTGTATTCACTATAACGCCCCATTGGAGATATTAAAATATCGCTCGAAGAATCGAGTAAGCCTGGTTAGAACGCTCTCTCGTTTTTGGGTTCGTTCACCCGTTTTACTAAACCTGGATACAGGCGGTAAAACCTTGGTAATCGCTGTGCCGGTAGTTGCGATATGACCATCACGAAAAGCATTG
>CAZZKJ010000084.1:0-3541 GCA_964654695.1 uncultured bacterium
GGCGTGCACGAGCACTTACTCTGTCGACCCCGTGCTCGTTCCCGTAATCTTTTTTTATAATATAAGGACGAAGATCAACAACCCCGCCATAGTCGATATTGCGCCCACGGTACTCTCGCTCTTCGGAGTCAAGCCGCCGGCGCATATGACCGGGAAGAACCTGTTCTAGTTTCGAGGAAGCCATATGAAAATCAAGATAACATTTCTGCTTTTGACCGGCGTGCTTTGCATCTTCCCCCCCGGCGCTTCCGGCGGCCCTGACATTGAGGCAAAAAATATGTTCGTCCTCGGGATAGACGGCATGGACCCGAGACTGCTCGAGAAATTCGCAGGCGAGGGGATTATGCCCAACTTCACAAAACTCATGAACCAAGGCTCCTATTCCCCTCTGGGCTCAAGCGTTCCGCCTCAGAGCCCAGTCGCCTGGTCAAATTTCATAACCGGCATGGACCCCGGCGGCCA
This sequence comes from uncultured bacterium, assembly GCA_964654695.1. GTDB lineage: Bacteria > Krumholzibacteriota > Krumholzibacteriia > WVZY01 > WVZY01 > CAZZKJ01. Next base: position 463 of record CAZZKJ010000084.1, read on the forward strand.
CGGCATATTCGATTTCATTCACCGTGATTCCACCACCTATCTGCCCACTTTTTCGGCCGCTCTCGTCAGGGATCCCAGGAATATAATCAAACTGGGAAGCTGGCGCATCCCGTTGTCGTCCGGAAAGGTGCTGCTTCTTAGAAAGGGCAGGGCTTTCTGGCAGATACTCGACGAACACAATATACCGTGTACCATTTTCAGGGTGCCGTCGAATTTTCCTCCCGTGGAGTCTGATGCGCGTTCCATGTCCGGCATGGGCACGCCCGATCTCCTCGGAACGTACGGAACTTTTTCGTATTATACCGACGATCCCGCGTTTGCGTCCCTCAACGTTTCCGGCGGCAGGATATATCCGGTGCAAGTCGATAACGGCGCCATCGAGACTACCATCACCGGACCCGAAAACACCATGAAGGAAGGCAAGCCCGATCTTACCGCCCCCCTTTCGGTATACATCGACCGTCAAAACCGGGCCGCAAAGATCGATATCGGCGGAGAGGAGATTATTCTTGAGACCGGCGAATGGAGCCCGTGGGTCGAAGTTTCCTTCCATATTATAGGTCCGCTCCATACCGTTCGCGGCATCGTGCGCTTTTATCTCAAATCTTTGGAGCCTTTTTTCAGATTGTACATGTCGCCCGTCAATATCGACCCCGCGCACCCGGCGCTTCCCATTTCCATCCCCGGCGGATACGCGTCCGAACTCTGTAAGAAGATCGGTCTCTACTACACCCAGGGGATGCCCGAGGATACCAAGGCACTGGAATGGGGCGTTCTCGATGACAACGAATTCATTCACCAGGCCGATATCGTTTTCAAAGAACGTTTGAAAATGCTGGATGCGGCGCTCGATGAATACGAGAGCGGTTTCAACTTCTTTTATTTTTCGACCCTCGACCAGTCGACACACATGCTGTGGCGAAACATGGACCCCGATCATCCCGCCCACACCGCGGATGCCGCGCGCCACCAGCTCGCGCTCCGAAACCTCTACGCGCGTATGGACAGCGTGCTCGCCGTCGTACAAAAGCGCCTGCCGCCCGAGACGGCGCTCATAGTGATGTCGGACCACGGTTTCGCGCCGTTTTATAAGAAATTCAATCTCAATACATGGCTCTACAAAAACGGGTTTTTGCGGCTCAACAATCCGGACGAACTCGAAGAGCACCACCTCCTCGGCGATGTGCGCTGGTCCAGGACCCGCGCATACGCGCTCGGTATAAACGGGCTCTACATTAATCTGCGCGGGCGCGAGAGACACGGCTCCGTGCGTCCCGGGCGCGATTACGAAGCGCTCATACACGAGCTGACCGCAAGACTCATCGCCGTACGCGATCCCGAGAGCGGCGAGCCCGTTATAGGCCGTGTCTACAGGACCAGCCGGATTTATCACGGCAACGAGCAGGCCAACGCTCCCGATCTAATAGTCGGCTATCACCGCGGGTATCGTTCCAGCGACCAGTCCGCCCTCGGCAATTTCACCAAGGATATAATTACACTCAATACAAGCAAGTGGAGCGGCGATCACTGCATGGCCGCCGCCGAAGTGCCCGGCGTGTTTCTGTCCAACCGGAAGATCGCCGTCGAGGATCCCAATCTGACCGATCTCGCCGCCACCATTCTCGATTATTATGGAATCCCCAAGACCCGGGGCATGGTCGGAAGGGCGCTTTTCGCACACTAGGTTAACAGGAAAGGAGAATCATGTTCGGACCCAAGATCAAGCTCGACAAGGAACTCTATGAGAAGCTAAAAAAACTCTCCGAGATGTCCGGCTATTCGTCCGTCGATGAATTCGTCGTGCATATAATCGAGCAGGAAATAGCCAAGATGGGTGGAGATTCCGCAAGCGACGAGGAGATAAAAAAGAAACTCGAAGGGCTGGGGTATATCTCGTAGGTTCGAGGGCCGCCGGCAAGCGTATGAAAGCCCGCGGCGGTTGCTGCCGGACCGCATTTGAGGGCGCCGGGGTTTTTAAGATTAATATGGAATATATCGCCAAAATAATAAACCTGATTATGGATATAGTGCTTGTGCCCGCGGGCAAAACCCACCATGCATTCGGCCTCGCGTGGCTGTCGGTACTAACAGGTATCGGCATGGCCTACGTGTTCAAGGCCACATCCAGCCAGCAGAAGATAAAAGCGGCCAAGAACAGGTTCAAGGCGCGCATACTAGAGATGCGCATATACCAGGATGATCTTTTCTCTATACTCGCGGCGTTCTTCGGGTCCCTGAGGGCCAACCTGTGGTACCTGTCATTGACGCTCAAGCCCCTGTTTATAATGATCGTTCCCGTGATAATCATCTTTATGCAGATGGACGAGAGATACGCCAGGGTTAATTTCAGTCCCGGCGATGAAACCATTCTCAGCGTCCGCTTAGCCGGCGGGAGCGATCCCATGAGCGATGCCGTTACGTTCGAGTGCGGCGAAGGTGTCTCCGTCGCGGCCGGCCCCGTCAGGATACCCAAGCTCGGGGAGATCGACTGGCGCCTCCGCATCGATTCTCCCGGCACACATACCCTGACCCTGTCCGCTGGCGGCGAAACCTACCGGATTCCAGTTATAGCCGAAAAGTCCCACCGGTTCGTCGGGGCCCACCGTCAGGCTTCGTCTGTAATAGAGCCTCTGCTTCACCCCGGCCTCCCCCCCATTCCCCAAGGGAGCGCCATCGAAGCCGTGAGGATCGAGTATCCCGGCACTTCGTACGCTTTCCTCTACTGGCATTTTCACTGGATAGTGATATTCGTGATATATTCGCTTCTTGGGGCGCTGGCGATGAAGCGGCTGATAGGCTTCGAGATATAATCCCTATTGTCCGCGGGCAGATAAAACCGGCTCTCACCGGACGGTTTTAAATCGTCCGATGACACCCCCGCCCGGGCGTGAATACCCTTCGACGACGGAAAAAAGATGGTGCCGGAGGCCGGACTCGAACCGGCACGGAGCGCATAACTCCAGCGGATTTTAAGTCCGCTGCGTCTACCAGTTCCGCCACTCCGGCACCTGAGTTATATTATTATCAATAAGTCGTTTGCAGCAATAGCGATTTTCTTCTCATCTGCAGAAAATTGAAA
>CAZZKJ010000085.1:0-3309 GCA_964654695.1 uncultured bacterium
CCCGCCGCGGGGGATAAGCTTCTCAAGCTGAAAGATCTGGCTAAAACTGATTTTCTTCTACTGGAAAGCGCCGCACCCGCTGCGCAGGCGTACTTCTATTTGAAATCCCAAAGGGCGGCTTTCGCCGGAGTAATGGACGGCGGTTTATTCAAGGGCCTGGTTTTCTTGTCAGATTTTGCAAAAACAGCTTCGGCCGCGTAGCTGCTGGTTGCGTTATCGCACCAAAGTGACTTTAGCTCCGGCGGCATTGAATGGCGTTGAAAGCCTGATGAAATAAACCCCTGCCGATGCTTGATGCCCCGATTGTGTTCTTCCGTCCCAATACAATTTGTTTTCGCCCGGCGGCAGTCTTCCGGTGTAGATGGTTTTAACCAGCCTGCCGGAGACATCGTAAACATCAGCGGTGATTTTCGTGGGAAAATGGATGAATAAAGACAGCGCAACTGTTTCGAAAAAAGGATTAGGAAAGGATTTTTTCAAAGTCACCGCCGTCGGAGCCGTGCTCATGACGGCCATGTCTGCCGCCAGCGAGGACACTGCATCCACAACTGCTCCGAGGTAATCCAGGTTTATACCGCCAGCGCTGTCGCCGGCGGTGTGAAAGTATGGATTGGCGTCTCTTTGTCCTTCGTATAAGTGTACCGCTGGATAGCCTTCCTCCCAAAAAGAAAACTGATCGCTTTGCATCCAAAAAGGATTGGGGCACGAAATCGGAACTATGCGCTGCCCGGTTCCGATAAAAGCATCAATGCACGCGCGGGCCAGGCTGTTCGATTGGGCATTGTATATTATGTCGATATCCCAAACCGGGCCGGCTTCATATCCAACCGCGTCCAAAGACAGCATGGCGCTGATTCTATCCCCTCGGCTCCGCGCGCTCGACGCGAATTGAATGCTGCCCCGCCGGCCAATCTCTTCCCCGCCGAAAAAAACAAACTCGATACTTTTTTTAAAGGAACGGCCCCTCAGATTTGATGCTATTTCCAGAACGGCCGCGCACCCGCTGGCATTGTCGTCCGCGCCGGGGGCGGGGCTCAGCGAATCGACGTAGGACGATCTGGATATAGAATCGAAATGAGCGCCCAGGATGATTTTTTCAGCGGTTGCTCCCGAGCCGCTGAGCGTCCCTTTAACATTGAATGTTCGTTTCCACGATCCGCTCAAGTACACGACCGTATCAAGACTTGTGGGAACGCCCAAGTCCTCCATTCGGCTTTTCAAGTAAAATGCAGCCGAGTCGCTCCCTGCGGTCCCTGCGAACCTGGTGCCGAAATTCTGCAGTTTAATTATTGTATCAAGGATACGCTGTGAGTCCGCTCGAAAATCTCCGGGTAAAAAAGACCGGATTGGTTTCGAAAAGCATTCAGCTACAGGAATGAAATAGATCAATATGCAAAGCACTGCGCCCGGCAGCCATCCGCTTATGGTACGTATCTTGCCGTGTATTCTCATAATATTCCGAATAATTCGCGAGGATTATTTTCTATTGCCCATCGTATCGGTTTGTCCCTGCCGGTGATGGCAAAATGCACGGCGGTTGCGCCCTTCTGCATTGCTGGAATAATATAACAAGGAGAGATCGATGGCGCCTGTGAAATCTCCGCATGAAACTCTTGAATCGCAATCGCTTCATAATCAGGCTCTAGAGCATATCAAAAGAAACCGGTTCGATAAAGCCGTGCCCCTTTTGAGGGAAGCCCTGCATATTGCTCCTGATAATCCTTTCTACATGTCCTATCTGGGATTGAGTATGGGTCATGAAGGAATGGATTTTGAATTGTCCATTGCGCTGTGCAAGAAAGCGCTGATATTCATGCCGGGCGATACCATGATTCGGGTAAACCTTGGAAGAGTATACAAGCTGGCGGGAGACTCATCGAATGCCTACAGTATTTTCCTGGACGCCTGGAGAAGGAACAAGTCGCACCCCGCACCGGCAACGGAGTTGTCCAGAATGGGCATCCGCCGCCCTCCAGTAATTCGATCCATCGACCGTTCACACTGGCTCAACAGGCATCTGGGTATTATGCGGGCGGGATGTGAACGCTTGTTGAAGCGCCTGTCCCATGCATAGACTTCGGCCGCCCCGCGGAATTAACTAAACATTCTGATCTCTCTGCGCTATATTTGCTGTCAGTTCCATATTCCCAGAAGAAAAAGTCTCCGATGATCAGGATCATGCCTCATGACTGCAAACAGCATGAAAAGAATAATATTGATAAATGGTATTTTTATAATTCTCCTGGGTGCTTGTGCCGCAATCCAGATCGATCGCTCGGCCCTCAACTCTAAAAAGAAAACCGAGGCGACCGAGCTGCTTGCTGCGGGCGATTTTAACGGCGCGCTCGATCTGCTCGACCATGTCATCAGCGCAGATCCATTGGATGCCGAAGCCCTCTCGCTTCGGGCCGAGGCCCTGTGGAAATCCGGAGAGTTTGTCTTGGCCCTTCAAAATTTTGAATCCTCTCTGCGGCTTGATTATTCATCTTATCGCACGCACATGCTTCTTGCCCTTATGCTTATGGAACACGGCAAAAGCGGCCGGGCTGTTACAGAATTCAAGCTGGCCGCTGAATACGGCGCAAATGAAGGACTGCCGCATTATAACTACGGGCTGGCTCTGTATAAACTCAATAAAATCGATGATGCCCTGAAGCAGTTCCAGGATGCTTGCAGGCTCGAAGATAACAACTCGGCGTATGCTGCCGCCCTCGGTATGGCCTACAACGGAAGAGATAATGATCTCGCTCTGAAATATTTCGAAAAAGCCCGGTTGCTGGGAGAGAACAGCGCTTCTTTTTACGAAAATTTTGGCCTGCTTCTGACAAGGCTGAAGCTTTTTGATCGGGCCGCAGAACATCTCGAAACGGCCCTGAAAAAGGATCCGAACAACATAAAATATATGTTCAATATTGGATCGCTATTTATGAAAAGCGGCAGCTACAAGAAGGCGGTTCCCATCTGGAAAACGCTTGTCAAGAAACAACCGGCCAAAAAATCATATAAGATATACCTGGCTAGCGCCCTTTTCAGACTGGGGAGGTTCGGCGAAGCCGTAGAGACGCTGGAAGCTGAGGCGGAAAAATGGGAAAATGAGGGGACGGCCGTGAACAGAGGAAGTTTCGGGGAAACCCCAACTTTGGATCAGGGATATGAAATCCTTTCTCTAAGCAGCAAAGAACTGGGCGATCTCCCCCGTGCCCAGGCATATATGGAAAAAGCTGTTTTTCTGTCTCCTGATAACCCGGCATATCTCAATAACTATGGTGCTATTCTTGCCCAGCGTGGCATTATAAAAGCACTTGAATA
>CAZZKJ010000086.1:0-2973 GCA_964654695.1 uncultured bacterium
ATTTTCAGCGGTTGCACTTTTTCTTTCACCCAAATTTCGCCTCCTCTATGATAAATGATGGTAGTGTCAACCATTAGTGTGTAAATTCGGGTTTTGTACGGCTGGATAGTTTTGGTTTAGATAATTGATAATGTTGTTTGCATAACGGTGCATTGAGTTGGTGTCGTTGAAGCTGGAGTCAAAGACTTTAATCCGTCTTCTCACTTCTCGAAATTCTCTTTCTAAGATGTTGGTGGTTCTAATCTTTTTGTGGATTTCTGGGGGAAAGTCCATATAGGTGAGGGTGTAGGAGAAATGGTATTTGAGTGAATCGGTGGCCTTGGGTTCTTTGAGATACCATTTCTTGATGACCTCCTTGGCTTTGATAGTGGCTGCCTTTTTATCTTTCTCCCCGTAGATAGTCTTTAGGTCCTCTCCCATTTGAGCCTTATGCTTGTGTTTAGTTTTGGCGATGACATTTCTCATCTTATGCACCATGCAATGTTGGATGGGGACTTTGGGAAGTAGGTGTTCCAAGGCGCTGGTTAATCCATCAGTATCGTCAGTGATGGCTAGCTTGAGTGATCTTGTTTTCAGGCCTCTCTCCTTCAGGTTGAGAATGAGTTGATACCACTCTTCATAACCTTCGCTTCTAGCCACCTGGAATCCTAAGATCTTTCTGGCTCCATCAGCCTTGATTGCCAGCGCACAAAGGATGACAGCTTTGTTGGAATCCCATCCGTATCCTTTGGCTTTACCCCAGATACCATCCAGCATTATGTACTCATACTCATCGGTGATTGGCTGGCTGTTGATTTGAGTTTCCTCAGATTCGGCTAATTTACGATGAATAGTGCCTACTCTGTTTTTGGATAGCTTGACTCCATAAACCTCTTTGACCAGCTTTTCAACTTTTCGTTGGGAAATACCCTGTAGATGCATCTGTCCAATCAGTCTTTCCAGTTCTTGCTTTTTACCTGCAAAGATTCCCAGGGTTTGAGGTGCAAAACCCTCAGGTTGATTACGGAATCTGGGGACGGGAATGTCTCGAACCTCACCGAAGGTGGATTGGAGATGGCGATCATAGTAACCATTGAAGCTGAGTGACCCAACCAAGTCGTTTATCTCTTTCTTGTATGTTTTCATTTCTTCCTTAATGAGAGTAGTAATGCTGACTCGGATGAGTTGCTTTATACTCTGGGTTAAATTACTCTCCATATATTTCATCAACTCCCGGTCCGTTTTGAATGAGACTAGGTTAGAATTAAATCTGCGGTTAGGCATAGATACTTCCTTTACAAACAATTGGTATGTATCTATCCTAGCCGTTTTTAGCACCCGTTTTTAATTACTGCTTACACACTGTTGTTATACGCTACCAAATAACGCATTTGCCAACATACCAGCACCACCTTTAAAACCCCGTCACATCAAATCCCTGATCCACTAGCATTGCCGCAGATACTGCCGAATCAACTCCACCCGAAAGTCCCACCGCTACACCACATCCACTTTTACCCTTCCGTAGCTTTAGCAAAGAAGAGCCCCCACTCATACCTAAAGCTATCTTTTTCATGCCGCAATTCTACCAAATTCAACCATGGGTAACTCAAACATCAAGCTTACTCACCAAATATGCAGCGATATCTCGAGAAATATTATATCCCGATTTTCTTTCATGCTGCATCAGCACGAAGTGGTCGACTTGTTCTCGGGCACCGCCGCCGCCGCCCCCGACGGACCGGGAACGCCGAACCAGGGCATCATGTTCGCCATTCTCGCTCCTCGGGCAGAACGCGAACGCGGCGCGCACGAGCTGATGCACGACACGCGCGAATTCCTCGAGACGATGCCCGGCCGCTACGCGCGGGTCTTCGATCTCTCGGTCACGCCCGGCGGCGGCAGCTCGGATTTCGAATTCAACCTGCGCGGCAACCTCGACCTGGTGGAGTTGGACGGGCTCGCCGATACGTTCATGAGAGAACTGGAGGGTCGCGGAGGCTACACCGACCTCCACAAGAGCCTGAAGCTGGGTCTGCCCGAGATCCGCGTCGTGCCGGATCGGGACAAGGCCTCGGAGCTGGGGATCGACGCCCTCACACTCGCGACGACGGTGCGCTCACTGATCGGAGGATTGGACGTCGGCACGTTCAAGGAGGGGGGGCAGGGCATCGACATCCGCGTCCGGCTCGAGGCCGACGAACGGGATTCCCCCGAATCGATCCTCAGCCTCTACGCGCGCACGGGCAGCGGAGAGCTCGTGGAATTGAAGAACATCGCTTCCGTCGAGGCCGGCGCGGCGCCCTCCGTGATCTCCCGCACCAACCGCCAGAGAAATGTCAGCATCCGGGGCAATCTCGACGGCCGCCGCCTCGGCGAAGCGATCGCGGCGGCCAACGAAATCGCCGCCCGCATTCTGCCGGAGGGGGCGACCCTCGAAATGGCCGGCGAGGCGGAATCGATGCAGGAGAGCGTGGGCCAGTTCGGCCTGATGCTCCTTCTCTCGATCGTGATCATCTACATGGTGTTGGCCGCGCAATTCGAGAGCTTCGTGCACCCGCTGACGGTCATGCTGGCGCTGCCGCTGGCCATGCTCGGGGCGCTCGGTGGTCTCTGGGCGGCAGACATGACGCTGAATCTCTTCAGCATGATCGGAATCATTCTGTTGCTCGGTCTCGTGACGAAGAACTCGATCCTGCTCGTCGACTACGCGATCAAGCTGCGAGAACAGGGGATGGAGAAGCGCAAGGCGATGGAGACGGCGGCTCCGATCCGCATGCGTCCCGTGCTGATGACCGCGGTGAGCATGATTTTCGGAGTGCTGCCCGCAGCGCTCGGCATCGGCCCCGGTTCCGAGACCCGCGCGCCGATGGGGGTGGCGACCGCGGCGGGCCTGTTCTCGTCCACGCTCTTGACCCTGCTCGTCGTTACGAAGTTCTACCCGCTATTCGGTGACATCGCCGCGCGTGTACGGGTGTGTGTGAGAGGCTCGAC
>CAZZKJ010000087.1:0-2751 GCA_964654695.1 uncultured bacterium
GATCGGACAGACGCGTCTGTACATCAGAGTCCGCGATCTGGGTGGTCACCGTTCCCGGGTGCGTGCTTGGGGGATAGAACCAGGAGTAGTCAAGGAAACAGCCTGGATGGATATGTTCATTGTCGCTGATCCAGATGGGAACGAGATCGTGTTCGCCGTGACGGACCCGAAGCGCCACTCCATTAATCCCTGGACCGCCAAGACACTCCTCGAGGAGGAACGGAATTAGACAGTGAAGCTTTGGCAGCGTCACTTCCGAAGAAACCACAGGCAGTGCTGCTCACGAATGTTGCGTTATCCCCCCGCGTAGCGAATACTCATTCTACTGGCGTCGGCCGCGCGCGTTCTCGCCGTCCAAAAGCGACAAGGCCTTGCTTCTTTTCTTTTGAAGAAGTGCATTGTCCGGTTCCGCCGCCAATCCGCTATCGATAATCTCGAGTGCTTCTTTAGCCCGGTTCATCTGCAGAAGGAATGCTCCATAGTTATTATACGCATTTACGAAAGAAGGGTCGGTTCGTATGGCGTCTTTGAAAAAATCCTCCGCAACGGCGAAGTCGTTCTTGTCCCACCGCAGCGTAGCCAGGTTGAGCATGGCCACGGTATATGTCGAATCGATGGAAATCGCCTTAAGATAGCAGGAATCCGCTTCAGCTAAATCGCCCCTTGCATAAGCCAATATTCCCAGGTTATTCCACGGAAGAGCGTAATTCCCGTCGGCAATAATGGCCTTGCGGTAGTAATCTTCCGCGCCGCTTCGGTCCCCGTTCGACTGCATCTTTTGTCCTAATTCGTTGTACTGGATGGCTTTCTCGGGATCGTTTCCATGGGTTTCACGGCGCAGAACGCCGGAGAAGAATACGGCGAATACGACGATTGAGACCGCGACCGGTATTATCAATTTCAATGACAGTACGCTTCTCTGCCCGGGAGCGGCGGATTGCGCAAACGGTATTCCCTCTTCTTTCATGATGCCGGCCAGTGCGCTTTGGAAAGATGCGGCATCCTTAAAACGTCTTCCGGCGTCTTTATCGAGCGCCTGCATCACCGTGTTTTGCAATTGCTCGGGGAATTTCCGTGGAAAATCCGACAGAGGTTTGGGAGATTCGTTTTGTATGCGGTACATAACTGCAAGCGGCTGTTCGCCGGGAAAGGGAACTTCGCCGGTGAGCAGCTGGTACAAAACACAGCCCATCGCAAAGATGTCGCTCCGAAGATCGACTTTTTCGCCTCGAACCTGCTCCGGCGACATATAGAACGCCGTCCCCATTACCGCCCCTTCCTGCGTGAGGGTCGCGCTCTCTGCCAAACGGGCTATGCCGAAGTCCATCAGTTTTACGTTACCGTTACGCGTGATCATCATGTTATCCGGTTTGAGATCCCGGTGGATAATGCCTTCCTTGTGCAGTTCATCGATGGCATCGAGAATACTGTAAACCCAGAAAAGCGCTTTTTCCCATGGAATGGGTCCTTCATCCAGGACCTGCGCGAGGGTTTTGCCCTGGAGCAGTTCCATCGCCAGGTAGGGGCGGCCGTTTTCTTCTCCGGCGGAGTACACGGTGACTATGTTGGGATGGTTTATGCGCGAACAGGCCCGGGCTTCGCGAAGAAAACGCTCGTAGCCGTCGGGGCCAAGGCCTCCGCTTTTGATTACTTTTAGGGCGAGAGTGCGTTCGAGCGTGTTGTCGCGGGCGCGGTAAACGGTGCCCATACCGCCTTCGCCGAGGATGCCTTCGATCTTATAGCCTGCGATTGAATCAAGATCCATTGCTTACCCGTTTGATCCCGGATGGTACAGCAACCTACTGTTTGTCCAGAAGCCGGTTGAATTCATCCAGGGCTTCGTCCGTTCTTCCGGTCTCCGTATATAAACGGGCAAGAATGGAGCGAAGGACCGGGTTATTGGAATTAACGGCAAGGGCGTTTCTCGTTTCTTCAATCGAATCGTCAAGAAGATGAAGATTGTAAAACACGCTCGCACGCATCAGATGATAACCCGTTTCGCCGGCTGTTTTATTCCGTGATATTTTTTTGAGAGCGGCATCCAGGGCTTTCTCTTCTTCGGGGGAAATAATCTCGAAAAATACCGCTTTGCTGCGGAGCGGCGGTATTTGCAGCGGGTCCGTTGTTTCCAGAGTCCATGAATACGATACGCCCGGGCTGAGCTTTCGGGAGTCCTGAGGATAGGACGCCGCTCCTGCGCTGCCTCTAATATCTTGCTTCCAAAAAACGCCGTTTTCATCATAGATTGTCAGGCGAAGGCCGGTATCGGGTGCGCGCCATTTGAACTGCGGCTTTCCCCCGCGGATCCGTGTCTGGCACGGGGACAGCGCCTTGATTTCATCCGGTTTCCCGCCCGAGCGAAGCGCCACCATCGAACTGGTACCGGAGGAGTCTTTGAGTTTTAAAAAATTTTGAACTACTTGGAAACTTTTTTCTTTCGATTCAACGGATGGGGTGGACGTCTTAACGCCTTTCATTTTCATGCTGCTTTTCGAGCCGATCTCTATCCACTTGCCGTCTTCGAAAAGTATCTCGGCCTGGGCGTCATCGCCGGTTTTTATAACGTCTCCGGCTTCCAGCGCCGATCCGAAGGCGCCCTTAACCTCGGCGCCTCCGTGCTTGATGATCGTGACGCTGCCGCGGCACGACATCATGACCGCCATCGGATCCCCGGGCCAAAACGACAGCGTGAAAAAAAAGGGGTGCGACAGAATACAGAATAACGAGCACAAACGTGTGCGCTAAGCAACT
>CAZZKJ010000088.1:0-2720 GCA_964654695.1 uncultured bacterium
AAATTCGCCATCACCAACGCGATCTCCATGTCGGCTTTGATTTCGCTGCTCATTAAGAAGGGCGTGATCAAGGAAGAGGATATCCTGGAAGAGATCAGGCTCTTTAAGGAAAAAATTCTAAACGCGAAAACCCGATCGACGATGGAGGATGAAAAATAAAAAGGGCAGCATTCACCCTAAAGCGGCTGCCCTGTTCATCTGGAATTTATTTTACCGCGTCTTTCAAAGCCTTGCCGGCCGAGAATTTCGGGACTTTGCGGGCTTTGATTTTGATCTCCGCACCTGTTCTGGGATTTCTTCCGGTGCGAGCTTTTCGCTTTGCCACCGAGAAAGTTCCGAATCCGACGAGCGTGGTTTTCTTTCCTTTTTTCAAAGATTTCGTAATGGTCGTTGTTAAGGTATCGATAGCTTTGTTCGCAGCTACTTTCGAAATCTCCGCATTTTTCGCTATTTTATCAATCAAATCGCTTTTATTCATGTGCTCACCTCCTTATTTTGTAATACTTGCCAGAAACTGTTTACTGTGGCGACTTATACCATCCCACTCCTCTGATGTCAAGTAATAATGCGCCTTTCAGCAATTTTTTTTTGACCGTGTCAAACTTTTCGCCAAACGTTTTTGAAGTGATAAGTTCAATGACAAATTTTTCTCTCATTCATCCGCATTTCTCACAGGATCTCGTTGCTAAACAACAAAGATGTCAGCAGATGCATGATACGCGAGGGTATACCTCGCGGTCCGCTGAGGAACCGGGTGAACAAACGCCGTAGATCCTGGCATATTCGCTGTTTCAGCAGACGGCGGGTGAGAAATACGGATTAAACCCGGTTTCGTACCGGGGACAGTGCTGCGGAATCAAATGGAAGCCGTTTGATCTGCGAGCCGGCCGACCGGCTCGGCTCAGAGCCGGTAGTTTTCTGGGCGTAGGGATGCGGTCATCACGGGGGCGTGATTTTCGTGGATGACATGGCTGGGGAGATGGGATAGATTTCGGGTACAGGAGCACGTCGGACAGCCGGTTTTGATTACGGGGGCAGGCCCAGGCGGATCTGGGACGGTTTGGATTCGGCATCCCAGACCGGTCCGTTGATGACGGTATTCCTGAAGGCCTCGGCAAGTCTTCTGAGGTAATTGCGAATGGACCCCAGGGCATGCCGGAAGCTTTTGATCAGGCTGCCCTTTTGAATCAACTGATTGATCGCGTGTGCGATCTGCAAGAGGAAGTAGAAGATCTTCGATACGTTCTCGTTCTGGCTGTAGGCGTGCTCCAATTCATAGCCATGTCTTTTCTGGGTTTTGAATCCCTCGTTTTCAATTTTCCATCGGCAACGTCCTCCCTGGTTGGCCAGTGAGATCACCGAGCGGCAACCGACGGTGAAGTTGGTGATCCAGGCGAAATAGCGTTCTTCGCTCGGGGTCGTTTCCCGGCACTCGAAGGCCGCGAGTCGATGGCCCTCGTGGTCCAGGTCATTGACCCAGGCGAAGCGTTGTTTTTTATCGTTTTCGGCCCGTTCCGTCCGGTTTTGGGTTTCCAGGCCCCGGAGGGTCCGATACTCCTCGAACAGTGCGGGCATGGCCCCTTTCTTGAAGGTGAAGATGAATTTCCAGCCGTTCTTTCTGCAGACTTCGAAGACGGGCGCCTTGTCGTAGATGGCATCGCCCAGCAGGCACATGCGGAGCTGGGGGAAGTTTTTCTTCAGTTTTTCCGCCAAGCGGTAGAAGGCCCTGATTTCGCAGTCCTGCTTGGACGCGTCGGGGTTGGTATTCTCGATGAATTCGGTGGCGATGGAGAGTGCCAGGCCGCTTTCCGTGACGAGCTTAGCTTCCAGGACATGATGGAAGTAGAGGACGGTGCCGTCTGCCCGTTCCCGGGTCAGGCAATGGGGACAGTGGCGCTTCCGGAAAAAGAGTTGCCCGGTACCGTCTATCGCGATCAGGAAGTGACCGTGCAATCGGCCGTGGTCCAGGGCCTTCATGCGTATGAGGCGTCGGACGATTTCGGCCGGGAGCCTCTCGAAATGGCCAGCCTGGACCCGTTCGAGGTAATAGACGATGGTGTCGTCGTGCGGGGCGGTTTCGACGTCGCTCCCGGCCAGAGTGTTGAGATTTTTGACGAATGCGGGGGTGTCGGATTCGAAACGGAACTGCCGCCTCGAGCGCAGGCCAAGCAGCATGATCAGGATGGCTGACCAGATCAGGGTTTCTTTGGGATATACGATCTGGTCGGGATCACGCGGATCGGGTAACCCCTCAAGGCGAGGGGGGGAAATCCGGCAGGAAGTGCCGCAGGGTCTTGGAGAGAATTTCGCCCAGGTTCAGATTTTCGCTTTTCCCCTTCTTGCGGCCCGGTTTTTCTGCACGTGTTGATGCACGATCGTCAGGCTGTGCCTCGAGATGTCCTTCATGAGCGCCTTCAGGCGCTTGTGTTCTCTCACCCATTCCTTGACCTCCTTGACCATGTCCTTGGGCACGTGCACGGCTTTACTCCGTCCCTTGACCTTGTAGGTCAGGACGTGCGCCTTGTGCGGTTTGCCCTTGGCGCACTTGCAGTTTGGGTTGCCGCACCTCCGGTTGACCTCGGAAAGAGAGGCCATCAGAAACGGACCCACCTTTGCGAGCTGCCTGAGCTTGGCGGCCCGGTATGTTTCGAAGCGACCCATTTGGGCCTCCCTAATATTATATGTATATATACATATAATATATAAACCCAAAAAGTCAA
>CAZZKJ010000089.1:0-2523 GCA_964654695.1 uncultured bacterium
GTATCGGGCATGACGCTTCGATAAGGGGCGAGGGCATGTCTCTGCGGGCTGCGCTATCCCGCACCGGCTACGTGAGCGCCCGAATGCACTTCGGTGCCCAAGACCTCGTCCCGGTGATCCAAGCACACGGGGAACTCGCTCGGCAGTGGCTGATGTACTCGGAGGACAAGCGCACGACCGGCGGTTGGTATGTGACAGAGACGGGTGAGGTTGGCCGGATCGATGATTCCGACAGTGTTGAACGATTCGGATCAATCCAGAAAGCGGTTGCGGAATATGTTGTTCGCGAACTCGACTATTGGGCGGCCGCCTAACAATTGTTTGCAGCTGACGGTCACGCCGCTTGCTGCCGCAAGCGTCGCGCCCACAGCTGAAACTGAACGTTATGCGGCACGCCGTGGTCGGCGCTTCGAAATTATCCTGGCCAATTCGGAGCGGGTAGTCCCAAGAGTCAGCAGCGTTTTCATCATCAAGTCCACAGAAACAGTCGGATCGCCGGCCTCCATCTTTGCCACTCGAGACTGGCTTGACCCAATCTTCTTCGCGACCTGGGTCTGGGTAAGGTGCTTTGCTCGGCGCTTCTCTCGTACGCTGTCCGAGAGAGCCATCTTCATATCAATAAAGGCCGCTTCTTCCTTGGTCAGGTCCAGGAATTCCTCCGCGGAACCTACCGTCCATCCTGCTGCTTCAAGCTTTTCCTTTTTACTCTTTTTCATTTCGGCCTCCGTGCAGTTCGGGTGGCTTGGTCGTACTCTCTTAGGCGCTTCCGGCAGGTTTCAATGACCTTCTTCGGGGTGGCCTGGCTCTTCTTTGAGAACACCTCAAGAATTACGACGGCGTCCTCATCCACCCTTACCATAATTCGCCAGTTCGCACTCCCGTCGCGCACCCTCAGCTCAAGGCACCTCGGTCCGATGCTTGGCATGGGCCTCGCGTGGGGCATCCCAAACGTATCGCCTCGCTGCAGCCTCCTTAGCAGAACGCCTGTCTCAACCCGTGCCTCCGTCGAGAAGGGTGGGGTCTTAATCTCTCCCGCGAGCCATGCGAGAGGTTTGCTTGGGCTGCTCATCTCGGGTAGAGTATGTCACATATGACATTTTAGCAAGGTGCCGCATGACAATTCGCTGCACTGGACCCGGGAACACGCCAGGCTAAATTTAGCATCGCAAATGTGGTAGTATTCTCGAATTCAGGTCTGGCGCGGGTCCGGGCCGGTGAGCTTTACCGTTCGGCGCAATAACATGAAGAATCCATGGTTACGAATACCGGCGACCGATTACGAAGCCCACATGGCGCTGCCCGAGGTCGCTCAGGCTCAAGCGCTCAGCAAGCTGATGGCGTCGGCGCTGAAAGAATACACCCCGGCATCCCTGGCGGTGATCGGGTGCACCACGGGCAACGGCTTCGAGCACGTAGACCACACGCACAGGGTCGTGGGCGTCGATATCAATGCTGCCTACCTGGCGGTCCTTAAGACTCGGTTTGCCTGCAAGATTCCCCGCCTGGAGTTGATCGAGGCCGATATCACTGCCCCAGACTTCGGATTCGACCCAGTTGCGATGGTGTTCGCCGCGCTGGTGTTCGAGTACGTGGATGTGGCGCGTGCGCTACGCAGCATCGCTCGATGTCTATCTCCCGGCGCGATTCTCGTGGCGGTTCTCCAGTTGCCGAGTCCCGAATCCGCGCCCGTGACGGCCACGCGTTACAAAAGCCTCGAACTCCTTGCGCCGATCATGAATCTGGTAATACCTTCTGAGTTCTCTCACATGTGCAATAGCCTCGGACTTCAAAAGATCAAGACGGATTCGATACCCCTCAAGAAGGGAAAGGCATTCTTTGTCGGTTTCTATCGAAGGCGCGCCGAACCAGGCACTCCAGCGGACGCGGACAAGCCGCGCCGCTGAGTTTGGTGTTATGCGGCATGAGGTGCATATGAGGTGTGGCAGCACAAACATCATTCTTCTCTTTGCAGTTCTTTGTATCTCATGCGGAAGCAAAATAATTCCTCCGTTGCCTCTCGATACGGAAGTCAAGAGTCTCGAGATGTCGGTGTTTGACAACAGCGCAGAGACGCCCGTGGTCAGATGCTCCGCCGGGGTTCAGGATCAGGCGCGCATTAAGGAAATCTTGGCATTTCTAGACGGCCTATCGGATGATTGGCGTTATCCAATCTCGGCATCATGGCCTTGGGAAGGAGAGGTTGCAGTTATCACTATGTCCGGTGAGAAGCATTTCTTTCTCGTTCATACGGGCACGGTTTGCCGCCTGATGTCGCACGCATGCAAAGTGCACAGCCTAGCCACAGTTCAAGCGGCACAAATGTGGGATCTTCTTCCTGAGGTCTTCTCTAAAGATAGTTGCCAAGGCTAACAGCCGTCCAAAATTATGTTATGCGAAGGGAATCATGAAGAACATCGCGCTACTAACACTATTTTTGGGTTTCTCTATTGTTTCAAGGGCTGATATTGATACTTATCAAGTCACATATTCAACAGAGAAAGATGGTTTGTTTCTAATCATATG
>CAZZKJ010000090.1:0-2229 GCA_964654695.1 uncultured bacterium
ATTCGGGCACTCAGGCGGCCCGGTCTCTGAAGGAGGAAGGTGTGAGGGTGGTATTATTGACCAGCAACCCGGCGACCATAATGACTGATCCTGATATGGCTGATGCGACCTACATAGAACCTATAACGTTTGATACCTGTTCGGCAATCCTCCAAAGGGAAAAGTGCGATGCGGTTCTTCCAACGCTTGGAGGGCAGACGGCGTTAAACGTTGCATGCGAGCTCGCGTCCAGGGGGGAACTCGGCAGAAATAAGACCCGTCTTATTGGAGTAACCCTGGAAGCAATCGAAAAAGCTGAGGACAGAAGACAATTCAAAGCTCTCGTGCGCGAGGCCGGTTATGAAACCCCCAGGAGCAGAATAATTACAAACATGAAAGAAGCGCTCGAGGCCCTGGAGAAACTGAGTCTTCCTGTTATCGTTCGCCCGTCTTTCACTCTTGGAGGCAGTGGGAGCGGTATGGCCAGGAATGTCGACCAGTTCAAGAGCCAAGTAAGAAACGGTTTGTTGAAATCGCCGTCCCGGGAGGTGCTCGTTGAAGAATCCGTCGGGGGATGGAAAGAATTCGAACTGGAAGTCATGCGCGACCGCGGAAACAATCACGTGGTCGTTTGTTCGATCGAGAATATCGATCCAATGGGAACTCACACGGGAGACAGCATTACCGTCGCCCCGGTTCAGACTTTGAACGACAAACAGTTCCAAAAGATGCGTGATGCAGCTTTTAGCATAATCGACCATGTCTCCGTTTGCGGAGGAGCAAATGTTCAATTCGCGCTGCAGCCGGACCAAGACCGCATGGTCATCATAGAAATGAACCCGAGGGTCTCCCGATCGAGCGCCCTTGCAAGCAAAGCCACGGGGTATCCCATTGCTAAGATTGCTGCAAAACTCGCATTGGGGTATAAGCTGCATGAGCTTCCGAACGATATCGTCGGATCCATTCCCGCATCTTTCGAACCTGCTTTGGACTACTGTGTCGTAAAACTCCCGCGCTGGAATTTTGATAAGTTCAAAGAAGCTGGAACCGAGCTGTCGTCCCAAATGAAATCAATCGGCGAGGTAATGGCGTTGGGGAGAACATTCAACGAGGCCCTGCAAAAGGCTTTTCGATCTGTGGAATCGGGATGGGAGGGTCTTGTCGACAGTCATTTCAGCGATAGAATGATTCCCCAGAGGGAATCGCTGTTTTCCGACAAAATATTGTCCCGGGAGCAGGGAAGTGCCGGCAGCGGTGCCCCCCTGGAAGCTTTGTTGTCGATTCCCAATCCCGGCCGCCTTTTTGCCGTCAAAGAGGCAATGCGCAGGGGATACGACACCCGGGCAATCCACGGACTCACCATGATAGATGAATGGTTCCTGGAGAACATTCGCAAATTGGTGAGCGTGGAAAAAGAACTTGCGGCTGCGGGTTTTCCACGCGGGGGCGAGATCCTGCGAGAAGCCAAGGAACTGGGCTTCAGCGACGCTCAACTGGCTGGGATATGGAAAGTGAGCGAGGAGCAAGTCGAAGCTTTGAGAAAGGAATTGAACCTTGAAGCGGCCGTGAAAACGGTTGATACGTGCGCCGGTGAATTCGAAGCAGCCACGCCTTATTACTACTTGTCATACGAAAAAGAATGTGAAGCGGCGGTATCGTCGAAAAGGAAGGTAATCATTCTCGGCAGCGGTCCCAATCGGGTGGGCCAAGGCATAGAATTCGATTACTGCTGCGTGCATGCTGCCCAGGCTCTCAGGAGCGCCGGAATTGAAACTATAATGATAAACTGTAATCCTGAAACCGTTAGTACCGACTTTGATGTTTCCGATCGTCTTTATTTCGAGCCGGTTAATTTCGAACACGTAATGGCGGTCGCCGCAAAAGAAAATCCAGATGGAGTTATCGTTCAGTTCGGGGGACAAACGCCGTTGAAACTTCTGCGCAGGCTTTCAGAAGCGGGTATAAAGATACTCGGAACCAGGTTGGAGGCGGTGGACCGGGCTGAAGACCGTCTCCGCTGCAGTGAGCTTTTGAAAAGCCTTGGCATCATGCATCCCGAGTGCGCATTCGCTTCTACGAAAAGTGAAGCTGCTTCGAAAGCGCGCCAGATCGGCTATCCCGTTCTCCTGCGGCCTCCTTATGTTCTTGGAGGAATGTCCATGTCTTTGGTCTTCGATGAAAGAGAACTTCTGGAATCGGTGGATGAAGCGCTGCGGAGAAGCGAGAGTCGGCAGTTAATGATCGATAAAT
>CAZZKJ010000091.1:0-2023 GCA_964654695.1 uncultured bacterium
ATCGATCTTTCAGAAGCAGGGGTACAGCGATTTCAATACACCTATCCGCATTATGCCGATCGCGTGTCGGTCGGAACCATACCTGAGGATGTTTACGATGTCATATTTGCCAAGGCGTTATTCGAGCATCTTGATACGCCGGATAACTTCCTTGAGGATATGAATGAAGCGCTATCCGATCACGGTGAATTGATTTGAGTGTGTAAGAAATTGGGGGCGTACCAACTAGTTGTAAAATCATTGGATATATGATTTGCCTGAGCGATAGGACTTCTGTATATTGGCAAACATCCAGACAACAATCTCATGTTTATCCCCAAAAAGGAGTCCTACCGTGATGACCCTCTACGAAAAAGAGACCTCGTTTGAAAGCGTGGATGAGATGTTTTCCGAAATCAAGACGTATATTACGGGCGCTATAGGCCGAGAAGAACTCCACGAAGTCGAAGAGCATGTGTTTCGTCGGTTGCAACGTATGGGTCTGGGTCTTGTGAAGGCCTTTGTTGCTTTGTCGGGTACGGGCTATGAAGCCGGTTCTCCCCTTCTTTCGGAAGACGGACGGCCCATGGAATATAAGGGAATAAAGCCGGAGGCTTCGCCCTATATGTCCATCTTTGGCGAAATCAGCATATACCGTGCCTCCTATGTCCATCCCGATGGGGGCCGAGTGTATCCTATCGATGCGCAACTGAATCTGCCCGCGCATAAATATTCCTACTTGCTGTTGAAGTGGCTGCAAGCTTCAAGCGCGGACCAGGACTTTCGCAGTGCGGTGGATCGGTTCAACGAGATATTCGATTTTTCCTTCTTTCCCGAAGTGCCTCAGCGTCAAGGTCTGCCCCTTGCTGAGCAGGTCGAGTCCTTCTATGAAAAGGTTGAAGCGCCCCCTGCTGAAACCGAAGGCAGCCATATCGCGATCAGTGCCGACTGCAAGGGGGTACGCATCCTGAAAAGCGAGCGAGACGATGGCAAGGCGCCCGAGGATGCCAGGCCCCGGCGCGGCAAAGGCGAAAAACCCGGGATCAAAAAAGATGCCGTGGTCGTCACAGATTTTTCATTCAATCCGGAAGCGCGCGACAGGGAAGAAATCGTGAAAGGCTTACTCAACCAGTTCACAGAAAAAGAGAAAGAAGAAGCCCAAAAGGATCGTCAACGCCGTCGCGAAGAAGGTATCGGAGCGCCTCGTGAGCCGCACAATAAACACGTTTTCGCCACGCTCGACGGCAAAAAAGCCGCCTTCTTTCATCTGCTTTCCCAGGTCCGGAAACGAGACCCCGAAGGCCAAAAACCGTTGATCGCCTTGCTGGATGGGGATCCTTATCTGGAGGACCGATTGCGCAAAGACCTGAAAATCCACGGCCTGGAGCACCGACTCGATGTCCTGATCCTGGATGTCATCCATGCCAGTGAATACCTCTGGGATGTCGGCACAGCGCTCTATGGCGAGAAAGGGGCTGCACGAATCCGATGGATCGAAGCCAAACTCTACGCCCTCCTGGATGGAAAGGTTGGCTATATCATCGGGGGGCTTCGGCAGAGACTGACCCAAAACCAGGACCGGCTCACCCAGCCTCAAAAGAAGGCGCTGGAAAAAACCATTACCTACTTCGATAACCACCGACATATGATGCACTACGATGTCTATCTCAAGAAAGGATATCCGATTGCTACGGGTGTGGTCGAAGGAACCTGTGGCTCACTTGTCAAAGATCGAATGGAGCAATCGGGCATGCGCTGGTCCATCAACGGTGCGCAGGCCGTCTTAGCTCAGCGTGCGGTTGTCAAAAATGGTGACTGGAATGACTTCTTCGCATACTATATTGACTCCGAACGGGAGCGACGCTATCCAATAGTATACGACAGAGGCACGCCGTCTTATCAAAAAGCCGCTTGAAATTGCTCCCCCGAATTGTTACACACTCCAATGAAATCCCCGTCTTGTTCTACGGTAACCGTGAGCATAATACACCTCTCATGCTTCACTTCTCGACTTTTCAATGATACTCTCAAGTGCATTCCCCGC
>CAZZKJ010000092.1:0-1933 GCA_964654695.1 uncultured bacterium
TGGGGAGACGCCGGAGAAGAGGGGCCGTCGGCGGCGAGACAGAGACAACACGCGCATCAGATGGAAACGAAGGATGCGAAGATGGCTGCGCCGAGAAATCGGCCATACCTCCAGATCCTTGTTCTCCTCATCGCCAAGTACATCCCTTCTATCGAGCGGCACCTGGCGATAATAGCATTTCTCTAAGAGCGTGTTTTAAAAGTGTAGCATAGACCGAATCCCGGGCGGAATTGACAATATGAATTCGCCCGGTTTTTTTTGCGCGATAGCGTATAGCGCATGTTATATATGCTATACTCTCGTCCGAAAGGAGACCCATCATGAATGCGAAAAGCAGAATTCTGATTGAAAGACGTCAAAGATTTTTGCGGGAGCTCTCGTCCCTCGCCCTGCTGACCCACGGTTCTTACGTAGAACGATTCAGCACCTGCGCCCGCGAAAATTGTGCCTGCCATCAGGGGCGGAAGCACGGGCCGCGCGCTTATGTCGTCGTCTACCGAGACGGAAAGCAGCGCCAAGTCTATGTGCCCAAGGACGAATTGAAATTGGTGCGCAAGGGACTGCGACAGCATGAACGCGCCATGAAACTGATGCGGCAAATCACCGACATCAACCTGAAACTCATGCGGGAAGGGGTGCTGGAGGAATCCATTGAAATCGAATCGAAAGGAGCGCGGAAATGAAACGGCAAGCCTATCCCTCCGACCTCTCCGCAGAACAATACGAACGCATTGCTCCGCTAGTTCCACAACCC
Source organism: uncultured bacterium (assembly GCA_964654695.1). GTDB lineage: Bacteria > Krumholzibacteriota > Krumholzibacteriia > WVZY01 > WVZY01 > CAZZKJ01. Next base: position 755 of record CAZZKJ010000092.1, read on the forward strand.
AAGCCCGGCGGACGGCCGCGGGAAGTCGATATGCGCGAAATCCTCAACGGTATCTTGTATGTCGTGCGCTCGGGATGCGCATGGCGGCTGATGCCCCATGACCTCCCCAACTGGAACACCGTGTATGGATACTTTCGCCGGTTCAGTAAAGCGGGCATTTGGAAAACCATCAACGACCGGCTGCGCGAAAAGGTGCGCAAGGAGGCCGGGAGGAAACCAACGCCCAGTGCCGCCGTTATCGACAGCCAGTCCGTGAAAACGACAGAAAAAGGGGGCCTCGCGGATATGATGCGGGCAAGAAAATCAACGGCAGGAAGCGTCACATTATCGTGGATACGATGGGCTTGATTCTCACCGTCGTTGTTCACGAAGCATCCATTCAGGACCGCGATGGCGCGAAACTGGTATTGGAGCAATTCCGAAAAGGGTTCACGCGGCTGAAACTCATATGGGCTGACGGCGGCTATGCGGGAAAACTCATCGACTGGACGAGAAGGGAAATCAGGAGAACCCTGGAGATCGTCAAACGCAGCGATGACGTCAAAGGGTTTACTGTCTTGCCAAGAAGATGGGTGGTGGAACGTACATTTGGATGGCTCGGAAGATACCGAAGGCTCTCCAAGGACTACGAAGAGCTAACCGAAAACAGCGAGGCGATGATCCACATTGCTATGATAAACTTGATGAGCAGGCGCCTCACGCGCGATTAACGAACTTTTGAAACACGCTCTTACTATGCAGCTACAATGGACTACTCGCGTCTATCTGGTAGTCCCCAAGACGAAGAAGGCGTTTATGATGCAGTTGTCTTGAGTGACATTTTAAGTCATGTTGGTAATCCACTGGCGCTTTTAAGAAACGCTGTAAAAGCAGCTAAAGATGATGGGATTATCTATATTAATATTGTTAATTTTGGTTGCACAAAGGCACAGGAAGAGCTTCATCGCTGGGATGGTGTCGGCGTCGGAGAGAATATCACTCTGTATGATAGAGAAAGTTTTGCAAAGGTGGCTGATATGGTCGGTATTGATTATGAAGATTATCGCACAGATGAAGAAGATGAAATGATGTTTCTACGTTGCACAAAGCGAGGATAATATGACTCCTGGATATTTACTGGACCTTTTCATTATTAACGAAGTAAGAAAAGAAAAACTTAAAGACGTTTTAGAATCAGAT
>CAZZKJ010000093.1:0-1875 GCA_964654695.1 uncultured bacterium
GGGGTGATCAGCGACAGGACCCGCGCGGCACTAAGCCCGGATAAGCGCGGGTGGCGCTGATGGGGCCCCCTCGCGCGCAGTTTTTCACGAGCACGAGGGGTGATCAGCGACAGGACCCGCGCGGCACTCTGCCCGGATAAGCGCGGGTGGCGCTGATGGGGCCCCGCGGCGCATTCTGGAAACGGAATGAACACATTAGAATACCGAGAACCTGGTTGCGTAATGGAAATTTTCAAAAAAAACAGAAACATATATCTGCTGCTCGCAGTCGAACTCGTAATTTTTTCCGTTCTGACCTTCACTTTCTATCCGTTCACTCCCGACGATGGATTTATCTATCTATACGGAGCAAGGCAGCTGGCAAACGGATCAATACCAAATTATACACCCGGCGAAATTCCAACAAATGCTTTCGGCAGTATGCTGTGGCTGCTTCTGCTTGCGCCCTCATATCTATTGAACCTCCCGCCTCTGGTTTGGGCCAAAGTAATGGGATTGATTCTTCTTTTAGCAACGGCCGCAATCAGCGGAAAAGTCCTCCTGCGGCTTGATAAAGATTTGGATCATCCAACAGCGTATGCCGCCTCATTCAGCCTGCTCTGTTATCCTTTTGCAGTCGCCTGTGCGGTGAATGTTCTGGATACAATGCTTGCCGCATTTGCCATTGTTCTCGTCCTTTACATGTTCATTCGCTGCATGGATGAAAACCGCAGCTATACAGCCGCCGGCCTGGCCTTCGGTCTTTTACTCGTATCCCGCCCGGATACGTTCCTGGAGGCAGGAGCGCTGACGGCGGTCACGGCCGCCCTCATTATCAGGAAACACGACCGGCCCTGGGCATCTATGGGGAAACTCATCCTTGGACTGTCTCCGGGAATCATTCTCTTTATATTGACGGCATTGGCATTCAGGGCGCCTCTTCCCAACAGCGCCGCCGCAAAAATTCCAGGCTCCTCGGAGTTTTTATCTTTGTCGACATATAAACGCGCTCTTTATATATTCGCGGTGGATTTCTCCAGGGACTCCGTTCTCTTTTTGATTTATCTATCGTTGATTCCTTTTTGCCTTCTGTGCAGACGGCTGATCGTCAAATTGATATTTACCGCTTTTTCATTCATACATCTGATCATTTTCATATTGGCAAGAGATTGGATGGGCATTCACAGGCTCTATTTTCCTTCAATAGTCGTTGCTGTAATCGCAATGCTTTTCGTTTTCTTTTCGCTTTTTCAGCAAAAAAAAAGAGGCCTTATTCCTGTAGCAGTAATGGCGGTCCTCCTGCCAATGGGATACGGCTCATGGAAATACTACCTAGGATATAACTATAACGTCCCCAACTCGCCGGCTCAAAAAATGGGCTCATTCATCGCAGCACACAAGCTGCCGGATTCCTATCTGCTCACATGCGATATGGGTGTCGTGCCCTATTACGCCAATATTCCCGCGATAGACTCCAACGACGCCCCGATATGCAATCGCTGGAGAAGACGGCATCTCGATGATTTGAATTATATTTTTAAACATGAAATGGATTTCATAATTCTCGTGAATTACAGAAAAGACGGCAGGGCCTCTCCCGTTTTTTCCATCAACGAGAAGATCGCGGCAAGCCGCTTCTTCAGGGAAAACTACAAGAAAATAGCAGTGGCGGCATGGAGGCCGGAAATCGACGGCTACCGCGCCAGGAAATTTGCAATAGGATATGGAAGATATTTTCACCTTTTTGTGTCGAATAGAATATGGAAATCGCTTGCTTCCAGGGAGATAATCGTATTCTAATGTACTATCGATGACAGGACCCGCGCGGCACAACGAGGCACGGCCGGGCGACGGCACGGGGGCGCTCCCGCTCAAACAGTCCTCGCGCGCCAGCAA
>CAZZKJ010000094.1:0-1855 GCA_964654695.1 uncultured bacterium
CTACAGGCTTCCGCAAATGAAATAACACCTGACAGATTTTTTCTGTACGCTGTCCCCTGTACGCTGTTAAAGGCTACGGGCTCAGGGCTATGGGCTATGGCAAAAGATTTAAAAACAGGCTTCAGGCTATGGGCTATGGCAAAAGATTTAAAAACAGGCTTCAGACTACAGGATTCAGGATTCAGCAAAAGCTATAAACTTTTGTCGAAAATTACACTGAAATTCGTTCTCCTGGCCCGCTGCTCCCCTGATCCCTTGAATCCTTGTCTATTCACCCTAAACCCTAAACCCAATACTGCTTAGTTAAGGATCAATATCCTGCATTTGCACTCCATTTTCGATGTTGGCATTGAAGACTTGGAGCGAATCGGCCAGTTGCTCATCTTGCGCTTAACCCCTCTCGGATTTCGACGGCCACGGCTCGAAACGACTCTTTCTTCAAGTATCTCTTCGAGAACAGCTTCATGAAAGGCTTTCCTGCGCCGAGGGGGAAATGGCGGCGAAGGCCGCCAGTTTCCGCCGAATCACGCGGACGGCATGCGAGAAAGATAATCGGTCCGGGTCTTCATCGGTTTTCAGAGCCGCCTCGTGCATGATGCCACGCACCGCAAAGTGCGCCATCAGGAATCCATAGAATTCCTGTCGGACCAGGTCCGGGCGTTTGCTGCGCAAGACAATGTTCGCACCGCGAAGGTGCGTTTTGAATTCGTCAAACGCATTCTCGATCTCCCACCGATCATGATAAAGCGCGGCCAGTTCCTTGGCCGGCGCTTCCTTGGGATTCAGTATGGTCGTGATCAGCCGGTAAAGCGGCTCGGCGTCGGGCGCTCCTTCAAGGGTATATTCAATGACGCGCACATCGATCCCGTTTTTATCATGGCGCCGGTCTTTGTCCGAAGCATAAATTCTGCTCAGATACGAACCGTCGCGGAAACGTTTCAGGCATGGTAGTTTCAGATTCTTTTTCACGCGCCACACAAGCTCCGCCTCAGTCTCCGCCGCATTTTTCCACAGCTTATAGCCGAAGAAATTGCGGTCCGCCAGGCATAACATCCCCTTCTCAAGTGAACCGATCACTTCCTTAGCCAATGTTATTTCCCCCGTATGGTAGCTCCCCATCCGGGTTCCGAATAAAACGTGTGTGCCGTTTTCCACCAGCGATACAAACCGTATCTTAGGAAAAGCGCTCTGCCCGCGTCCGGCCCCGGGGCGAGCGAAGGCTTCCTCATTCGCTTTCGTGTCAGCCACATCCAGCGTGCTCCCGTCTATCGACACCTTAAGCCATTCCCGATACCACGCGCCCTTTGTCGTCTGCTTCTTTCCCTTTAGTGCAATGGGAGCCACCAATTCGTCATGCAGTTTCTCGACCGGTTCACTGCCAAGTCTCTCTCTGGCCTGTGCAATACCTCCTCTGGTTGCAACTTTGATCTTCGCCTCTGGCCCTATTATCCATTTTATTCCCTCAAGCAACCATCTTAACACTTCCCTGCACGACACTTGCATGAACAGTGCCATTGCTATGGTATAATAAACAACCACATGGGCCGGCAATGCCCTGTTCCTCTTGCTGCTTTTGCCTGTTTCCTCCAACACCTTTTTTACTTTTCCCACCGGAAAGGTCTTCCCAATTACACCAAGGCTGATTTGATCTGTAATTCTTGTTCCCACCGGCATTGCTGCGACTGTTCGTGCCATCTGCATGTCTCCTTTCTTATCATATTTAAGAAAGGATATCCCATTTGCTGCCGTTTTGCAAGCCTTAACTAAGCAGTATTGTAACTAAGTGTTACTCTTTTACAAGTAAGTGCAGTAGTACTACTGCGGTATTCCTGCATCCCCAGAGTCTCTTCGGGCT
>CAZZKJ010000095.1:0-1522 GCA_964654695.1 uncultured bacterium
CACTCTTCTCCGGATGTATACAACCCTCCAAGCTCCAGTGTTCGCTCATTGGATTCAGGGTTGGCGGAGGAGTCTATTCCCACAGAACGGAACACTGCAGCGAAAAAACGGGCGCTGCTGTAGCTCATTCGGGGAATCCAGAGAGTCCTGCCTTCAAGCTGTCGATCTTTTTTTACTGCTGTTTTCAAGGTTTCTCAAATCTTCGGAACTATGGGAAGACACTAGGATAACGTAAAAAAACGAAATTACAAAACCGATTTGTTTAAGATGAAAATAATCCCCACTGGTGGAGCCTGGCGGGCGAGGCAAAAAAAACCTGCAAATATAGGATATTTTGCATTGCATCCGGAGCATTATGTGTCAATAATTCTCTTGTTGCCTCTGGTAACCAAAAAGACAGAGAATCACTAACATTCACGGAAAGGAGTCTACTATGGCAGGCAAACCGTTAACCAAGAGCCAGTTCCAGTCAGCTCTGGCTGAGAAAACAGGGCTGTCCAAAAAGGAAGTGGTCGGCGTTCTGGACGCAATGTGCGATCTGGTCAAGGCAAACCTTAAAGAACCCGGTATTATCAATATCAATGGGTTGATGAAGATCGAGAAGAAGCACAAACCTGCAGTCCCCGAACGTCAGGGAACAAATCCCTTTACCGGCGAACCTACGACATTCAAGGCAAAAGCTGCCCGCGATGTAGTCAAGGTCCGCCCCCTCAAGACGCTCAAAGACATGGTCTGACAGGTCTTGTAACCCCAAGCAGTAATTAAAGCTCCCGTCGTCAGACGGGAGCTTTTTTGTGCGCTGATAAAGAAAAACTCATCATGCCCCCGGTTTTTCTTAATGTTTGTTCTTTTCAGGCGTCTAAAAACATAGAATTACTAATAGAAGAGATCGGCACTATGGCAGAAGCGGATAATAACTCACAATTTATTGAATACACGCTGCGGATGACACGATCCCGCATACGGATTGTGGATTTCTTCGCAGCGGGCATGCTGACGATTTCCGTCGGCGTTGCCATGATTATTTGCTTCATCACGGCCGATCACATTATTTCCGGGGGCTTAAGCCCGCTTATCCGCATGCTGCTTCGATGGAGTATTTATGGGCTCGTGGGAGGGCTGGGTATCTGGCTATTGCTGCTGCCGCTGTTGAAACGGATAAGCGATCTGTATATCGCAAGGATGATCGAAAAAGCAAATCCGGATTTCAGGAACGATCTTACCGCCGCCGTCGAGCTTTCGCAGGACAAACGAATACCTCCCGAATCGCTGAACGCAATCCGTAATCGTGCGGTTAAAAACATTTCCTCAATCAACCCGGGTTCTTCGGTCAGGATGAAGGGAATGGCGATAGGAGGCGGGATCCTCGGAATCGTATTTCTTGTTTTTGTCGTGTACTGGATCGTTACTCCCGACGCTTTCGCAGATTCTCTGATGAGGGTACTCGGAGACGATTCGGTTCCGGTTCCCACAAGAACTGTCATCACGGTAATACGACCCGATAACGGGGATATATTCCAGA